>CAYXYY010000001.1:0-51844 GCA_964469495.1 uncultured Planctomycetia bacterium
TGGAGCTCACAGAATGCAGGCAGACGTGGAAACATTCCATGATATCGTTGAAAGAGAATTCTTTGAAATAGAACATTTCCATTCAAGAGAAGAGTTTATGCAAAAAGTCTATTGTTATCAACTATTCTTTAATCTAAAACGGACTAACACTTATAAAGAAAACAAAACACCTTATGAATTGGCAAAAGAAAAAGAACCCAGTATTTCCGATCTCTTTTTTAGAATGCCTCCGATAGACCTTGATTATGCCGCAGATTTGTTATATAAATACCATACTAACCAGCCAACCATGTCCGTGCCAATCCCTAAAACAAATTCTACACATACAAAAGAATATACTTATTTCCTAATAATAAACGTGATTAACGCCGTATAAATTGGTTTAGCACATCAGAAATGTGATTTATTATATCTTTTATCTCTCTACGGGATATGACTATCGGCAGGAATAAATAAAATGTGTTGCCCAATGGCCTTAATAATACGTTTTGTTCCAAACCTTTCAGATATACATAAAACCCAAATCTCTCTTTTGCCTTTTTCACTCTTTTTTCATCTATCTCAAATGCGCAGATTAATCCCTTCGTCCTTAAGTTTTCCACAAAATCATATTCTTTTAACCTCTGAACTTCTTTCTCTAAAAATTTTATCTTGTTATCAAGGTTTTCTATTATTTTCTTCTCTTCGAGTATCATAAGCGTCTCATTTGCAGCTGCGCAGGCTATTGGATTGGCCGTAAATGTGTGCCCATGGAAAAAGGTCCTTTCGTATGGCCCGTAAAATGCCCTTTTTATCTTTTTACTCGTGGCTGTTATCGCCAAAGGCAAAGTGCCGTTGGTTATGGACTTGCTAAGACACATAAAATCAGGCCGTAAAGAAGAATATTCTATCGCAAACCATCTACCTAGTCTTCCAAAACCCGTTGCAATTTCATCAACAATAATGTGAATCTCATACTGCCTTGATATTTTATATACTTCATCCAAAAATTCTGTGGGATACATATTCATCCCACCAGCGCCCTGCAATAACGGTTCTAAAATTATTGCGCAAATTTTGTTGCTGTGTTTCTTTAATAGTTTTTTATACTGAGATAAGGATTTTTCCATATCTATTGCGGGAGATTCTATCATATAGGACTTGAAAAACAGATCCTTAAAGGCGCTGTTAAACTGGGATACCCCGCTTACGCTCATTGCGCCTATGGTATCTCCGTGATAACCATATCTTAAAAATACAAATCTATTCTTTTCTCTGCCCCTTAGTTGCCAATATTGCTTGCTTATTTTAAGGGCTACTTCCACCGCTGTTGACCCGTTATCTGAAAAGAATATGGTATCTAATCCTTTAGGCAGCCTTTTTAATAATCTTTCGGTAAGGGCGATTGCAGGGCGGTGAGTTATGCCTGCAAACAAGGTGTGTTCTAATTCTGAGAGCTGACGTTGAATTGCCTTATTAATCCTGTTAATGCCATGGCCTAAAAGGTTGCACCACCACGATGATATGGTATCGTAATAAAATGCCCCTTTCGCATCGTATAGTTTTATGCCTTTTGCGCGCGTTATCAGTAATGGGTCTATCCTTTCATATTCCCTAGACTGAGTATAAGGGTGCCAGATATGCGCGCTATCTATGAAAAGGGCATTTTTTATGTCTTCTCGTTGCATCAGCTGATAAATTACACGAGTTTTATGTCTTTGTATTTTTTAAAGTAATCTATCATACCGCCCTCTTTGAGTATCTGCTGCATTACAGGCGGTAAAGGAGAAACTGAAAGCTCCCGCGATTTTGTGCTGTTTTTTAATATGCCTTTTTCTAAATCTATTTCCAATATATCGCCTTCTTCAATATCGGATGTATCCACTTCAATTAAAGGCAACCCGACATTAAATGCATTCCTGAAAAATATCCTTGCAAAGCTCTTTGCAACTACTGCATTTATGCCAGCGGCCTTCAGCGCAAGTGGCGCCTGCTCGCGAGACGAACCCATTCCAAAATTCTCTCCGGCAACCAAAATAGAGTTGCCATGATCCAGTTCGTTATAAAAATCAGGACGAATATCCTCCATAATGTGCTTTGCAAGTTCATTCAAATCTGTAATAGAAAACTTATATCTTCCCGATATTATGAAATCGGTATTGATATTATCCCCAAAAACGAACGCCTTTCCCTTCATCTCCATCGCTTTCTCCTTCTACTTTTACATTTGCCAATGTTCCCGGATCTTTCATATACAAAGAAGCCTCCTCTAAGTCAATGATTCCTTTCTTATAAAGATCAGTAATGGCCTTATCCATAGTCTGCATACCATATTGCCCGCCTGTTTGAATCATATTGGGTATCTGCTCTATTCTCATCTCCCTAATAACGTTCCTTATAGCCGGTGTTGTTATCAAGACTTCCATTGCCAATGCCCTGCCAGTCCCGCCTTTTTTTCGCAAAAGCTGCTGAGAAAAAACAGCCTGCAAACAGTCCGCAACTTGAAGCCTTATCTGTTGCTGTTGATGCGGCGGAAATACGTCTATAATCCTCTCTATGGTTTGAGCCGCATCTACCGTATGCAACGTCGCCAAAACCAAATGCCCGGTCTCTGCCGCCGTTATTGCCGTTGATATGGTCTCTAAATCACGCATCTCACCGACGACAATAACATCCGGATCCTGCCTTAAAACGTGCCTTAAAGCATTTGCAAAAGAAAGTGTGTCGGAGTGAACTTCCCTTTGCTTTACAATGCTTTTTTTATGCTTGTGCAAATACTCAATAGGGTCCTCTATCGTCATAATCATTTTAGAAAACTCTGTATTTATAAGGTCGATAATCGCCGCTAATGTTGTGCTTTTTCCAACGCCTGTGGGCCCTGTAACGAGTATAAGCCCATTAGGCCGCCTTGCAACCTCCTGAACAACCAGAGGAATTCCAAGTTCCGCCCAAGATGGTATCTCTGAATTAACTCGCCTAAACGCGGCCTCAACACTTCCTCTTTGCATATGTATATTCACGCGAAACCTATCCGTATTAGGGAAATGCAAGGATAAATCCAGTTCCAAATCCTTTTCGAATTTCTCTTTTTGATTATCCGTTAAACAACCGTATATCAGGCGGCGAAGTTCATCTTTCTTTATGGCAGGGATCTCCTCCACTACCATAAGCTTGCCGTTTATCCTCAATAAAGGCGGCATATTTGCCGTTAAATGCAAATCAGAAGCCTGTCTCTCCATTGACAACAAAAGCAAATCAATTATATTAACCATTACGCCCCCTTGTTAATCATCCCAAAAACTGCCTTGGGTCCATTATCTTGCCCGTTAAGGCGGCAACAGCCGCTGACAACGGAGATGCAAGGTATATAAAGGCATTCGGGTTGCCCATCCTGCCCTTGAAGTTGCGATTTGCCGTAGACAGCACGTTTTCACCGTCAGCAGGCACTCCGTTATGCGTCCCAACACAAGGCCCGCAACCCGGCGCCACCACAGCCGCTCCGGCATCCACAAACACGGAAATTATACCATCGTCTATTGCCTTGCGCAAGATCTCGCGAGATGCAGGGGCAACTATCAAACGCACGTCTTTATGAACCTTTTTGCCTTTCAAGATTTGCGCTGCGCTTTGCAGGTCAGAATACCTGCCGTTTGTGCATGTGCCTATATATACCTGATCTATTTTTGTGCCTTCAACTTCAGATATATCTACCACGTTATCAACTGCATGAGGTTTTGCTATTTGAGGGGTTAAATCGCTTACGTCAAACGTATATTCTTCGCTATAAACAGCGTCTTCGTCGGCAAAAACAGGTTCTATTTCCCTGTTAGTCCTGCCCTTTAAATAGTCGCCAACGATATGATTGTATGGAAAGATAGCCGCCTTTGCGCCCATCTCAACTCCCATATTGGCTATAGTAAAACGCTCATCCATACTAAATTCATCAACGATATTCCCATAAAACTCCACTGCCTTATATGTTGCACCGTTAACTGTTAGTTTTCTTATTATATAGAGGATAATGTCTTTTGCTGTAATGCCTTTCGGCCGAGTCCCCGTGATGGTAATCTTGATTGTCTGAGGCACCTTAAACCAGTTTTTGCCACAAGACAATACCACTGCCAAATCCGTGGAACCCACTCCTGATGAAAAAGCGCCCAATGCCCCATAAGAACACGTATGCGAATCTGCGCCTAAAACCAAATCTCCCGGCAAGACGTTGCCTGATTCTGGCACAACTACATGGCAAACACCATCGCCTATCTCATATAATTTCACGTCATAATCTCTGGCAAACTTGCGCATCTTTTCGTGTACCCTTGAGACCCCTTGATTAGGGGAAGGCGCGCTATGGTCAATAATCATTGCGAAGTTGTCTTTTAATACAAGGTCATTTATACCCCATTCAATTACCCTGTCTATTATCAACATACTTGTGCCGTCTTGCCCAAGACAGTAATCCACGTTGCATATGGCAAAATCGCCTGCCTTTAAGTCCATACCACTGTGTTTTGATAATATCTTTTCAGCTATTGTTTTTCCCATTTTAACCACCTACTTATCCCTTCTTTTATGTCTTTTTCAGATGTGGCAAAACTCAACCTTACCCAAGAATCGGCCCCAAAGGCAACCCCGGGAATTACGCCGACTTTCGCCTTATCTAACAGTTCTTTTGCAAATGACAAACTATCCATATTATACGCAGATATATCTATAAAGGCATAAAACGTGCCCATTGGTTTAAATGGTTTTGCCTTTGCGCCTTTAAATAAATCCATTACCAATTCCGCCCTTTGTTTATATGTGCTTTTCATCTTCTTTTCCCATTCTTCGCCTTGCTCTAAAGCGGCAATAGCGGCATATTGGCTGATACTGGTTGGATTGGACGTGGAATGCGACTGGATACTCGAAACGGCCTTGATTACTTCCTTTGGCCCGGCCGCATATCCTATTCGCCAGCCCGTCATAGAATATGCCTTAGAAACGCCATTAATGGTAATCGTTATGGCCTTTGCTTCCTTTGATAGGGATGCAAAAGATACAAACTCTTCGCCATAAGAAAGCACATCGTATATCTCATCGCTGATAACCAATATGTTGTATTTTAAACACACATCCAATATCGTGTTTAATTGTTGTTTTGAATACATCGCTCCGGTTGGATTGGACGGTGAATTTAAGATTAATGCCTTTATTGGCCCATTTTTTTTAACAGCCTTTTCCAAATCCTCGGCAGATAAAGAAAAATTTTTCTCTTTTTTTGTTTCAACAAAGATAGGTTCTCCTGCGGCCAGCTTTACCATTTCCGGATAGCTCACCCAATACGGAACAGGAATAACAACCTTATCTCCAGCATCGACTATTGCCTGCATCACATTATATAGTGAATGTTTTGCGCCGCAGCTTATGGCAATCTCATCAATCGAATAGTCCAGATTATTGCGTCTTTTAAAGGCACTTGCAGCAGCCTCCTTTAATCTAGGCAGGCCGCCTGCCGGTGTATAACGCGTGAATCCCTCGTCTATTGCCTTTTTTGCTGCATCGCATATAAAATCTGGAGTAGGCAAATCAGGCTCGCCCGCGCCAAAGTTTATGACATCTTCGCCCTGTGCCTTTAATGCCTTAACCTGCGCAGTAATTGCAAGCGTCATAGACGGGGATATAGACTGTGCCCTTTTAGATAACATACAGCCCTCCCCTCGTGAAAATTAACGTTTTTTTCTAAGCAACGACCCTAATCCGCCTAACAGGCCTTTTTGGGGTTTTTCTTCAATTGAAGCTATTTCATCAACGTCTTTTACGCGATAGTATTCTGTTAATTCAAATATACACAACTGGGCATTATCGCCTTTTCTGCGCTCCTGCAACTTTAATATCCTTGTGTATCCGCCATTTCTATCTGCGAATTTCGGAGCAATCTCATCAAAAAGCAACTTGACCAAATCCCTGTTGTTCAACACTTCATTTGCCCTTCTTCTGGCTGCTAACGTGTTCTTTTTGCCAAGCGTGATAAGTTTTTCAACAACCCTGCGCGCAGCTTTTGCCAAACGCGGTGTTGTTTTGATCCTCTGTTTAGAAAGAATCGCAATGGCAACAGACCTTAATACGGCCTTGCGCGCGCCTTTATTTCTGCTTAAATGATCGTCCTTTATCCTATGTCTCATAGACCCACCTCGCCTTTTTCTTTAAGCCTTCTCTCTGCTTCTTCTTGTGAATAAAGTCTTGGGTCCAAGTTCATACCAAGACCAAGTCCCATTTTCTCCAAGACATCTTTTATCTCGTTTAAGGATTTTTTACCAAAGTTTCTATATGAAAGCATATCCTGCTCTGTCTTTGAAACCAACTCTCCAATAGTCTTTATCCGCGCTTGAACAAGACAGTTTGTGCTTCTAACAGAAAGCTCAAGCTCGCTTATCGGCATATACAATTTCGCCGATAATTCTCTTTCCTCTGGAGTTAAGGATTCTTCATCTCCATAATCCTCGTCTATCTCAACCTCTCCAAGCGTTAAAAATACGTTTAAATACTTCTGCATAACCGTTGCAGAATATACTACAGCCTCTTTTGGATCTATTGCGCCGTTAGTAATCACTTCCAATATCAACTTATCGTAGTCCGTCTGTTGGCCGACACGCGTATTCTCAACCTTAAAAGAAACCTTTTCAACAGGAGTAAATATCGCATCGACAGCTATTGTGCCAATCGGTTTATTCTCGTTCTTCTTTGTATCTGCTGGCAAATAACCACGGCCCCTCTCTAAAACAAATTCCATATAAAATTCTTTATCTGTTGTTAACGTCAATATGTGGTGATCCTTATTTATAACCTCAACCGTCTCATCGGTAATAATATCTGCGGCAGTAACAGCGCCTTTGCCCTTTTTCTTAATTGATATGGTCTTTGGAAATGAACCATGGGCATTAAAGACCAATCTTTTAACGTTCAATATAATATCCGTAACGTCTTCCATTACACCGTCTATAGAAGTGAATTCATGCAAGGCGCCGTCAATCTTTATTGACGTAACAGCAACACCGTCTATACATGAAAGCAGAAGCCTGCGCAAAGAATTGCCAAGAGTAATGCCATATCCCCTTTCAAGAGGTTCTGCTTCAAAACGAGCATATGTATCTGTTGCCTCTTTTACTGTAATTTTATCCGGTATCTGAAATTCGCGCCATCTTATACCCATATTTCTACCTCCTTAAAAGGGATTCTATTTATTATTATTTAGAATAAAGCTCAACTATCATTTGCTCTTTTATATCCGCAGGCATATCTTCTCTCTGCGGCAATCTCAATATCTCTATCTTGAATTTATCCTCATCTATTGTCATCCACAAAGGTGTTTCCCTGCGTTTTGACAACTCCTTATAGTCCTTTATATTCTTTTTTGCGTATTCTGCATCCTTAAACGTAATGACGTCTCCAACCCTTACCTGATAAGACGGTATGTTAACCCGCTTGCTATTGACATGGACCCAATTATGCCTGACCATCTGCCTTGCTTGGGCCATTGAGGTTGCAAATCCCGATTGAAAAACAACGTTATCCAAACGCAATTCCAGCATCTGCAAAAGCAACGTGCCCGTAACTCCCTTTTTTCTGGCAGCTATCTCAAAATATCTCCTAAATTGGCGTTCCAAAACACCATATATCCTTTTTACTTTCTGTTTTTCTCTGAGCTGAAGCCCATAACTGGAAATCTTTGACCTCATCTTTCCATGAACCCCGGGCGGATAAGACCTGCGCGCAAACCCGCATTTATCCGTATAACACCTCGGGCCTTTTAAAAACAATTTTGTCCCGACTCTCCTGCAAATCCTGCACTTTGATTCAAGATACCTGCCCATCTATTTAACCTCCTAAATATATTACCTGACTTAAACTCTTCTCTTTTTCTTCGGCCTGCATCCATTATGAGGAACAGGTGTCAAATCACGAATTCTCGTTATATGAAATCCAGCCGCGTTAAAGGATTTAATAACCGCATCCTTTCCAGTGCCCGGGCCCTTTACCCATATCTCTATATCCTTAATACCCGCATCTTTGGCGCGACGTATCATCTCTATTGTTCCTTGCTGAGCGGCGAACGGCGTTGACTTTTTAGAACCTGAAAACCCTGCCGTGCCCGCTGAAGCTGAAATCAACACATTGCCTTCCCTGTCTGTTAGAGCAACTATTGTATTATTAAAAGTAGCCTTTACATGGACAATCGCATATGTTATTCCCTTTATAACCTTTTTTTTCCTCTGTGTCCTTTTCCTTTGCGCCATACTCTATCTCCTCTCTTTATTTCTTTTTCCTCTTGAGCATATTTCCATGAGGCCCTTTTCTCGTCCTTGCATTGGTCTTGGTCTTCTGTCCCCTTACAGGAAGGCCTCTTTTATGTCTGAGCCCTCTATAACAATTTATCTCCATTAAACGCCTGATATTCTGGGCAACGTCTCTTCTTAAATCACCCTCAATCCTGTAATTGCGCTGAATAATTTCGGTTATGCGCGCAATCTCCTCATCACTCAAAGAGTGAACCCTTCTCATAGGTTCAACCCCAGCCTCTCTTAAAATCTTCTCTGATCTTGTCCTTCCAATTCCATATATATATGTAAGGGCAATCCAAGCTGTTTTTCCTTTTGGTATGTCAACACCTAAGATCCTTGGCATAGTAAGACCTCCTATCCCTGTTTTTGCTTATGAGCAGGGTCTTCACATATAACCCTGACTACACCTTTTCTCTTAATTATCCTACACTTCGGACAAATCTTTTTTACTGATGCTCTAACCTTCATTTTTTACCTCCGATATCCTTAAAAACTATTTATATCTATAAGTAATTCTCCCCCTTTGCAAATCATAGGGAGAAACCTCAACCTTTACTCTGTCTCCAGGCACTATCTTTATAAAGTGCATCCTCATCTTGCCTGCAACATGGGCAAGCAATTTATAACCATTTTCAAGCTCAACCCTAAACATAACGTTAGGTAAACACTCAACAACCACACCGTCAATCTCTACGACACCATCTTTTTTCGCCATATTCTATCCTGTTAAAATTTCCGCCTTGCCATTTATCAAGGCAACCGTATGTTCAAAATGCGCGCTCTTTTCTCGGTCTTTTGTGCGCACTGTCCACTTGTCCTTTTTATCTATTTCAACCCGCCATGTCCCAACGTTTACCATCGGCTCAAACGCCAAAACCATACCGTCTTTCACCGCAGGCCCTGTACCGGGACGGCCCACATTCGGAACCATCGGCTCTTCATGTATATCAAAACCAACTCCATGCCCAACAAAATCCCTTACTACGGAAAATCCGCTCCGTTCAACAAATCTTTGCACCGCATAGGAGATATCTCCTATCCTATTTGCCTTTTCAAAGGCCTCTATGGCCTTAAAAAGGGCATTATTTGTTACATCCATTAAACGCTTATCTTCTTCGGATATATTTCCAACAGCGTAAGTCCTTGCCGCATCAGCATAAAATCCGTTTTTTTCAACACCGATGTCTATTCCAACAATGTCGCCTTCTTTTAATACGACATCCGGAGAAGGAATCCCATGGACAACAACCTCATTTATAGAAACGCAGGCAGAGGCAGGGAAACCGCGATATCCTTTAAAAGCAGGCCTGCCGCCGTTATCCAATATCATAGCCTCTACAAACAAGTCTATCTTTTCTGTTGAAATGCCAGGTTCTATAAGCCCTTTTAATTTTTCAAAGATCAACTTTATAATAGCCCCGGATTTCCTTATTTTTTCTATATCCTCACGGGACTTTAATCGAATCATACCCTATCCGAAATCAACGCCTCTATCTGGCTGTACGTATCTTCAGCTGACGTATTGCTGTTTATTGTCTTAAGCAACCCTTTTGTCTTATAAAAGTCAATAACAGGCGCTGTCTGTTCTTCATATACCTCAAACCTATTCTTTATAACCTCTTCGGTATCGTCTTTTCTCTGATACAATTCCCCTCCACACAAATCGCAAACACCTTCGTTTTCAGGCGGTTTGTTTTTAATGTGGTATATTGCGCCACAGTTTTTGCAAACACGCCTTCCCAGTAATCTTTCCTTGACAACATCCCAACTTACCTCAAAATACAGCACATAATCCAACTTTGCCCCAAGCTCTGATAACATCTTGTCCAATGCCTGGGCCTGAGCAACCGTTCTGGGAAAACCATCCAATATAAATCCTTTTTTATCAGGGCCTATCTTAGTCAACTTTTCCTTTATCATAGATATTATGAGCTCGTCAGGAACAAGGCTTCCTGATTCAACATAGCTCTTTGCCTTTGCGCCTAATTCCGACTGGGCATTCATCTCAGCCCTTAAAAGATCTCCTGTTGAAAGATGCTCCAGGTTGAGCCTTTCTCTCATTAACTCCGCCTGAGTGCCTTTGCCTGCTCCCGGAGCGCCTAATAATACAAAGTTCATATAGTTCTCCTCCCGCTTCTTCCCCTAACCCTGCCGGAAGGGATAAATCCGTCATAATGCCTCATAAGCAGATGCCCTTCTATCTGTCTTATAGTGTCTAAAAGCACACCAACAACGATTAATATACCGGTACCTCCAAAGAACTGGGAGACCAGATAAGGTATCTTGAGCCACTTGCTCATAAGCATAGGTATTACCGCTATAACGGCCAAAAACACAGCGCCAATAGTGCTGACCTTTATCATAACATCGTAAAGGTACTCGGCAGTTGGCCTGCCCGGACGAATACCCGGAATAAATCCGCCGTATTTCTTTAAATTATCTGCTATATCCAAAGGCTTAAATACGATACCCGTATAAAAGAACGTAAAAAATATAATCAACCCGCCATACACTCCAACGTACAACCAATCTCCACGCGTTAACAGGCCTGCCAGTTGAGAAAACACAGGTTTTATGCCAAAACTCGCCATTGTAGCAGGGAACAACATCACAGATTGGGCAAAGATAATTGGCATAACACTTGCCTGATTAACCCTTAACGGGATATATGATGTCTGACTTCCAACCACAGCTGCCCCTGAAACACGCCTTGCATACTGCACAGGGATCTTCCTCTGGCCTTGTATAATCGCAGTAACGAACCATATTACAGCAAATAACATCACTACAAGGAAAACAGCTACCTCTGTTCTAACCTGATTGGCCTTAACCAAATTGTAAAGCTGAAACACAGCGGCAGGCATCCTTGAAAGTATACCTGCGGTAATAATCAGGGAAATGCCGTTGCCTATGCCGTATTCCTGTATCTGCTCTCCCAGCCACATAATAAAGGCCGTACCTGCAGTCAAACTTATCATAGCAATAATCCTAAACCCTAACCCGGGAAACAGGACTATCGTCTCGTTTATCCCTGCGCCATGCTCCAGAAATAAGGCAATAAAATAGGCCTGAACCAAACTGAGCAATATAGTTCCGTATCTAGTATATTGCTGTATCTTACGATATCCGGTAATACCCTCTTTCTGAAGGTTATCCAAATAAGGAATAACCGGAGTCAAAAGCTGCAATATGATAGATACGGATATATACGGCATAACTCCCAAGGCAAATATGGTCGCCCTTCTAAGAGCGCCTCCGGAAAACAGGTTCATCATACCAAAAAGCCCGCCTCCCGAACGCTGAGCCATACTGTCAAAGATCCTTGCCAAGGCCATACTGTCTATACCCGGAACAGGTATGTATGCGCCTATTCTATATACAATCAAAAGGCCTAAGGTAATAAGTATCTTATTCCTTAGGTCTTCTATTTTAAATATATTAACAAAGGCTTTTAGCATACTACTTTAATATTATTACCTTGCTCCCTGCTTTTTCTATCTTCTCAATAGCAACAGCAGATGCCTTATGAACGGAAATGGTCTTGCCTGCAGGCGCCTCTCCGTTACCCAAAAGCTTGACCTTGTCTGATTTTTTAATCATTCCGTATTTTTTCAGCACCTCAGGAGTAATCTCCTGCTCTGCTATCTTAGATAAAGCAGAAACATTTATCTCCCTATACTTAACAGCAAAGGCCTTGTTATTAAAACCCCTCTTAGGCAATCGCCTTAAAAGAGGCATCTGTCCGCCTTCAAACCCCTTATACATCCCGGGCCCGGACCTTGCCTTTGCCCCCTTATGCCCCTTGCCGGAAGTCTTATCCATACCACTTCCAACACCGCGTCCAACACGTTTTTTCTCTTTATTTGCCTTTGGAGACCTTATCTCGTTAATCAACATAACTTCCTCTCCTTAGGATTCTACTGTTTCGGTTTCCTTTTTCGCATCGGTATCATCTTCTTTATTCTCGACCGATTCGTCATTCACATCCACCTTGCCAATCTCCCAAGCAGGAACTAACCTCATCTTGGAAAATCCGTCTAAAGCGGCCTTTAACAAATTAACTGGCCTATTAGATTTTAATGACTTTGTCAATATATCCTGTATTCCCGCGGCCTCGCAAATCGCCCTAACGACCTCGCCGGCAATAATACCAGTACCACGAGAAGCCGGTTTCATAACCACTTTAGCAGAACTAAACTCACCAACAACATCATGCGGAATCGTATTCCCCTTTATCGGCAGGTAAACCATCTCTCTCTTTGCCTTCATTAACGCCTTGCGTATAGCTCCGACAACCTCTCCTGCTTTTGCCAATGCAAAACCTATTTTGCCTTTTCCATTACCAACGACAACCAATGCGGAAAAAGACAACTTTTTTCCACCAGTGGTGACCTTGGTTATTCTCTTTATCTGCAATACCTTCTCAAACACTATCTCATCTTGTTTTTGTTCTTTTTTGTCTGCCATACTAAAACTCCATCCCTCCTTTACGCATCGCCTCTGCGCATTCTTTTACCCTGCCGTGATACTTATAACCGGCCCTGTCAAATACTATCTTGGAAATACCTTTCTCCTTTAACCTCTGGGCCATAAGCTCTCCAACCTTTCCGGCCGCAGGTTTATTGCCCCCATAAGAAACCTCCGAGCAAATAGATGGAGAAAAAGTGGACGCTCCCGTTATCACAATACCGGCCTCATCATCCACTGCCTGAACGTAAAAATGCTTCAAGCTCCTATATACGATCACCCTTGGTTTTTCTCCCGTGCCAAAACAACGTTTTAATATATGTTTATGGCGTCTCTTTCTTCTGGCTACCTTATCCTTAGACGACATTCTCCATCCTCCTACTTCTTACCAACAGCCTTACCAGCCTTGCGGCGCACGCGTTCGCCAACATATCGTATTCCCTTACCTTTGTAAGGTTCGGGCTTTCTTATCTTTCTTATCTCCGATGCGATCTGCCCCACCCTCTGCTTGTCTATCCCTTCCACAACTATCTGTGTCGGTTTAGGCACCTGTATGGATAAATCAGCTGGAATAGGGAACAAGACTTGATGAGAAAAACCAACATCCAAGACTAAATCCTTGCCTTTTACCTGCGCCTTATATCCAACACCTATCATCTCTAATTCTTTCTTAAAGCCTTTTGCAACTCCTTCTATCATATTCGCAATCAAACTCCTGTAAAGGCCATGCAGGGCCTTGTCTGATTTGATATCCGTATGACGCTTTACCAATACCTGGCTTTCGGTTATCTCCAACTCTATCCTTGGAGACATCTCTAAGGACAGCTTGCCTTTCGGCCCTTCTACTTCCACCAAACGGCCATTAACACTGACTTTCACACCGCTTAGCACATCTATAGGTTTTCTTCCAATCCTTGACATAACCACTCCTTAATATACATAGCAGATATACTCGCCGCCAACTCCCTGCTTTTTTGCTTCCTTATTAGTCATAATCCCTTTAGATGTAGAAATCACAGCTATTCCCATGCCTCTTTTTACATTGGGGACATCATCCAAAGACACATACTGCCTTCTTCCGGGCTTGGAAATGCGTTTTAATTCTTTAAATACAGGTTCCTCTTCTATATATCGCAATGTTATACGCAAAATGCCCTGTTTATTGTCCTCAAGTAATTCAAAATCTTCTATATATCCATATTCTTTGAATATCTCCAAAATACGTTTCTTCATCTTTGATGCAGGCACATCAACAATCGGCAATTTTGCCATAACAGCATTACGCATTCTAGTCAACATATCTGCAATAGGATCGCTCTGCGCCATCTATAACCTCCTTACCAGCTGGCCTTTCTAACGCCCGGAATCTCTGCGCGCCATGCCATTTCTCTAAAACATATCCTGCAAAGCCCAAAACGTGAAAGGTACCCGCGAGGCCTTCCGCAAATCTGACAGCGGTTATACCTACGGACCTTAAACTTAGGGCCTTTTTTCCATTTTTCTACCATTGCTTTCTTGGCCATAGTCCATTATCTCCTTTTTCTAAAAGGCATCCCCAATAAAGCCAAAAGCTCTTTTGCTTCTTCATCGCTCTTGGCGCTGGTCACAAATGTGATGTCCATACCTTGAACATTTAAGATTTTATCAACATTAACCTCCGGGAAAATGCTCTGTTCTGTAATTCCTAGAGTATAATTACCCATTCCATCAAAGGAATTATCAGGAACACCCCTAAAATCCCTAACACGTGGCAAAACAATATTGATAAACCTGTCTAAAAATTCGTACATCTTTGTCTTGCGAAGGGTGACTTTGCATCCTATCGGCATTCCTTCCCTTATCTTAAAATTGGATATAGACTTTCTAGCCCTTGTTATAACCGGCCTTTGTCCGGTTATCATTGCAAGGTCATCCATCGCCGCATCTATCAATTTAATATCCTTTGCGCCTTCTCCTATTCCCATATTGATAGATATCTTCATCAAACGAGGCACTTGCATAACGGAATCATAACTGAATTTCTCCATCAACTTCGGCACTATTTCCTTTTTGTAATGCTCAAGCAGTCTTGCCATATCTCTCTATCTCCTATATAACAGTCCCACATTTCTTGCAGACGCGGGATTTTCCCCCGTTTGCATCTTCCTTTATAGCAACCCTAACAGGCCTATTGCACCCTGAACACAATATCTGGACATTTGATATATCCATAGGCATCTCTATTTCAAGAATACCGCCGGGCATTTCGTCGGAAACCCTACGCATATGCTTTTTATATTTATTCAGGCCCTCAACTAAAATCTTTCCTTTTGCAGGGTCAACCTTTAAAACCCTGCCTGTCTTGCCTTTATCTTTACCAGCTATAACCATTACGGTATCGTCTTTTTTTATTTTTGGTTTATTCACAGCTCTCATAACCGTCTCCTTATAACACCTCAGGAGCAAGAGAGATTATTTTCATAAAATTCCTATCTCTAAGCTCTCTTGCAACAGGGCCGAAAACACGCGTTCCTTTAGGATTGCCCTGATTATCAATAATGACTACCGAATTCTTATCAAAACGTACTGTTATTCCGTCTTTTCTCTTTATAGGGTATGTTGTTCTTACGACAACCGCCTTTACAACACTCCCCTTCTTAACTGCAGAATTAGGGATAGCATCCTTCACACTGCAGGTAATAACATCTCCTACCTTTGCATAGAGAGAATTCTTTTTGTGTATAACGCCTATGCACGCAACCCGCTTTGCGCCGCTATTGTCTGCAACAGTAAGTCTTGTGCCCTTCTGTATCATTTGAGCACCTCCAAAAGCCTCCAGTTTTTATCCTTTGAAAAGGGTTTACTTTCCACAAAACGAACCTTATCGCCTTTTTTAGCTAAATTTTTCTCATCGTGGATCTTAAAACGTTTTCTGGTCTTGACACGCTTTTTATATATAGGATGCTCAAACATCCTTTCAACGACCACCACACGAGTCTTATCCATTTTATCGCTAACAACAAAACCTTCTAAAATTCTCTTGCGTTCACGCATAATTCCTTCTCCTTAAAGACTTACTTTTTCTCTGCCAATTCCCTTTCCCTTAGCACCGTAAGAATGCGCGCTATATCCCTTTTAAGCGCCTTAAACAAATGCGGCTTATCTGCCCCTGTGCTGGACTGTTTCATACGAAGCTCAAATAGTTGCTTCTTAAAGCCATTCAGTTTATCAATTAAAGTCTGATTGTCCATTTCACGTAAATCTCTTGCCTTCATATCTTACTCCATAGTTCTCGTTATAAACTTTGTTTTAAACGGGAGTTTATAACTTGCTGTCCTGACGGCCTCTCTTGCCAAGTCCTCAGGGACACCTGCTATCTCAAATAAAATCAAACCACGTCTTACAACAACTATCCAACCCTCAGTTCCGCCTTTTCCCTTACCCATTCTGGTTTCAGCGGGCTTTTTACTATACGTCTTATCAGGAAAGACCTTTATCCAGACCTTTCCTCCTCTTTTTAGTTTTCTACTGATAGCGACACGAGCTGCCTCTATCTGCGTAGAAGTAAGCCAGCCGTTCTCAATGGCCTTTATGCCAAACTCCCCGAAAACAAGCTTGCTTCCAGCAGTGGCAATACCCTTCATCCTGCCTCTCTGGTGTTTACGAAATTTTACTCTGCTTGGCATTAAAGGCATTTTTATCTCCTTTTATTTGTTGCAAACGCGTTAAATTGTTCTTTATAAACTTCTTTAAGTGGCGTACCTTCGCCATGATAAATCCAAACCTTTATGCCAATGGTGCCATACGTGGTCTGAGCCTCTGACAAGGCATAATCTATCTTGGCCTTCAATGTGGAAAGAGGTATCTTACCCTGTTTATACACCTCGGAACGCGCAATTTCAGCGCCTCCAAGCCTTCCGGCAACGTTTACCTTGATACCCTCCGCGCCAGCCTGCATAGCAAGGTCAATCGCCCTCTTAACCGCCCTTTTATAAGGTACGCGCCTTTCTATCTGGAAAGCAATATTATCGCCTACTATCTGCGCCTCTTTTTCAGGTATCTGTATTTCTTCCGTATCTATATATATATCTTGATCCGGGGAAACTATCTTGCTGATAGATGTCTTTAACTTCTCTATCTCAACACCCTTTCTGCCTATAATAACACCTGGCCTTGCCGTGTGTATCTTTATGTTTAATTTATTCTCGCCATACCTGCGTATCTCAACAAAACTAACAGCGGCATGCCTAAGTGTCTTGCGGATTAAGTCCCTTATTTTTCTGTCCTCAAAAACTCCTTTAACAAACTTATCGCCCTTTGCAAACCACTTAGAACGCCAGTCCTCTATATAACCTACCCTTAAAACAAGTGGATGAACCTTCTGCCCCATATTACTCCTTTTCTTCCTCTGTGTTTTCTACACTATCGTTTTCTTCTACACTTTCATTATCTTGTTCAACTGCATCTTCCTGCGATTGACCCTGATTATCCTGTTTTTCTTCCTCTTCCGCAACAGGCTCTTCAACTACGGGAGTGGAAGGTTTGGCGGAAAACCTCTGCATAACTCTTTTAGCCAATTCATAATCAACATCCAGTTCTATCTTAATATGGGAAGTTCTCTTTAATATGGGCATTCCCCTTCCCATTGTCCCTGCGCGATATCTCTTCCATGTCGGGCCTTCCTCCACAACAATCTTAGAGATAAATAAGGACTCAACCGGTATGTTTTTCTGCGCGGCGTTAGCCACAGCAGATTTTAAGACCTTGTAAACAGGCATCTTTGCCCTTTTATGAACACCCAATAATATCTCTTCAGCCTCTATAATAGACCTTCCCCTTATCAAATCAACAACCAACCTCGCCTTGCGAGGGGAAATCCTTATGTATTTTGCGCTTGCATTAGATACCATAACTTTCTCCAATATTACTTCTTAGCCAATGCCTTCTTTGCCTTTACACCGCCGTGTTTTAAAAACTTCCTTGTCGGCACAAACTCTCCAAGCTTATGCCCAACCATATTCTCCGTAACAAAAACCGAAACAAATTTACGGCCATCATACACGGAAAAAGTCATACCGACAAATTCCGGAATAATATCAGACCTTCTAGACCAAGTCTTAACAGGAGATCTGTCACCTGATTCTTTTTTCTTCAATACCTTTTTTACCAGTTTTTGGTCAACAAATGGACCTTTCTTTAAAGACCTTGGCATCTCTTATCTCCCTTTATTTACTATTACGCCTCTTAACTATCAATTTATCCGATGGTTTTCTCTTCCTAGTCTTTTTACCCTTTGTATTCCATCCCCATGGGCTTACCGGATGAGGACTTCCCTGAGGAGCGCGTCCTTCACCACCACCATGCGGGTGGTCTATCGGGTTCATGGCAACACCACGAACCTTTGGCCTACGGCCTAACCATCTAACACGCCCGGCCTTTCCTACTGAGATAGAACTGCGCTCCGCATTGCCTATCTGCCCGATAGTCGCAATACAATCCACAGAAAACAATCTCACTTCTCCAGAAGGCATCTTAATAAAAGCCTTTTTGCCTTCTCTGGCCATAAGCTGAACCCCTGCTCCAGCTGAACGGGCAACCTGCCCTCCCTTACCAGGAACCAGCTCTATATTGTTTAAAACCGTTCCAAGAGGAATGAACTTCAATGGCATCGCATTGCCAGGAACGGGTTCTATCGCCTTTGTCTTGGAACTCATAAGGGTATCGCCAACCTTAACACCCTGAGGCGCCAAAATATAACGTTTCTCTCCATCTTCATATTCCAAAAGCAATATTCTGCACGTCCTATTCGGATCATATTCAACAGCTATAACCTTTGCTGGAATGTCAAATTTATCCCTCTTAAAGTCTATAAGGCGATACCTTCTCTTATGGCCTCCGCCTCTATGCCTGACAGTAATACGGCCATATACATTTCTACCGCCTGTCTTCTTAAGCGGCCTTAAAAGACTCTTCTCAGGCTCGGCCTTCGTTATTTCATCAAACGTAAAACCCGATCCCCAACGTCTTCCCGGTGTTGTTGGTTTAAACTTTTTAATTCCCATATTAACGTCCTGTGTCTATTTTATGGCCCTTCTCCAAAGTCACCACAGCCTTTTTCCACTCACTTGTTTTTCCTTCCTGACCCCAACGAAGCCTTTTGGGCTTACTGGGCATAACTGCCGTATTTATTCGCTTTACCTTTACGTTGAATATAGATTCAACGGCATTGCGAATCTCTATTTTGTTTGCCTTTTTATCGACAACAAACGTATATTTGTTAAGCCCCTCGTCGGAGACAGCCTTCTCAGAATGATACAAGAATTTGATTATATCGTATTTTGTCTTCATAAGTCAATCCTTTTTTTACTATTTTGTCCTATTTATTAATTCCTCCCAACCTTCTTTTGACACTACTATTTTTTCGCTCCATAACAGGTCGAAAGGATTCACATCTTTTGCCAATTTACATACCACATTCGCCATATTCCTAGAAGACAAATACAACTCGTTGGATATCTCTTTTGAGCATATCAAACAATTCTGATAACTCACACCTAAGGCGTTTAGTTTGTTATACAATTCTTTGGTCTTTATAGAATCTAAATCAAATGATTCTATGATTATAACCTTACCATCTGTTATTAAGGCATCTTTAAGCGCTGCCCTGAATGCCGCTTTTTTAAGAGATTTATTTATCTTCTCTCTAAAACTTCTGGGCTTTGGGCCAAAAGTAATACCTCCGCCTCTCCATAAAGGAGAACGAATAGACCCGACTCTGGCGCGGCCTGTTCCTTTTTGCCTCCAAGGTTTTTTACCTCCTCCGGAGACCTCGCCTCTTGTCTTCGCTGAAACAGTGCCTTGACGTTGATTGTTTCTATATGCCTTTAAGTAAAAATACAATGCCTTTGAACCTGTCCCTTTCACTGCTATGGAATCCAGGTCTATGTCGAGAGATCCTGTTGTTTTTCCGTTTATATCTTTTATTTGCACCTTCATAGCTTACCTTCCTATTTACGACTTTTTAGACCTTCTAACAAATACCATCGACTTAATAGCGCCAGGGACAGAACCCTTTACAATTAAAACGTTGTTTTCCGCGTCAATTCGCACGACTTTTAGGTTTTGGACAGTCTTTCTCTCATTTCCCATATGTCCCGGAAGATGCCTTCCTTTGATAACCCGTCCGGGATATGCACCCGGGCCGACAGAACCTATGACCCTATGAGACATAGAACCATGTGTTGCCGGGCCTCCTGCCCAACCCCATCTTCTTACACCGCCCTGAAAACCACGGCCTTTGGAACGCCCTATAATATCTACCTTTTTTATCTCTTCAAACATTGAGACGTTCAACTCTTGGCCAATCTCTAAATTTTCATCCTTTGCTAAAAGGACTTCTTTGATATATCGCTTCGGTTCTATATTTAATTTCTTAAATATTCCTAATACGGATTTTTTAATTTTGTTTTCTTTTGCCTGCCCAAAGGCTATTTGAGCGTTTCTCTTGCCCGAAGCATATTCTCTTATACCTACCACTGTGGCGGGGAAAATCTCTATTACCGTAACGGGAATCAAGACCCCGTCTTCATTAAAGATCTGTGTCATTCCCAGTTTTCTACCGTATAAACCTTCCATTTTTCCTCCTTGGACTCTGTCCATCCCCAGCGCAGCTGTCCAGCCCCGCAGAAAAACCGCAGGGCTATCAAGCTGGATAAGGACTGATTTTTTATCTTACTTACATCTTGATCTCTGCATCTACACCAGCTGGGAGATTGAATTTCTTTAAGGCGTCTATGGTCTTGGCCGTTGGGCCAACAATCTCCAACAAGCGCTTGTGGGTACGGATCTCAAACTGTTCTCTAGACTTTTTGTCTATCACGGGAGACCTTAACACCGTATACACTTCCTTTTTTGTCGGAAGCGGTATAGGGCCTATCACTTTTGCGCCTGTCCGCTGAGCAGATTCGGAGATCTCCTTCACAGAACGATCCAGGATCCTGTGCTCGTAAGACTTCAACTTTATGCGTATTCTTTGTTCTGCCATAATCCTCTTTCTTAGCTAACTTATTCCATTATTTCCGTTACAACACCTTTACCTATCGTCTTTCCGCCTTCACGAATAGCAAACCTGAGCTCTTTTTCCAAAGCAACCGGCGTTATAAGCTCTACCTCAAAAACGGCATTGTCGCCAGGCATAACCATCTCAACGCCGTCTTCCAATTTGATAGTGCCTGTAACGTCTGTTGTCCTAAAATAGAACTGAGGCCTATATCCAGAGAAAAACGGTTTATGCCTTCCTCCTTCATCTTTTCCAAGCACATAAACCTGCGCTTTGAACTTCTTATGAGGAGTAATACTGCCCGGCTCTGCCAAAACCATACCTCTCTTAAGGTCCTTCTTGTCAACACCGCGAAGCAAAAGGCCAACGTTATCGCCAGCTTGCCCCTCGTCAAGTATCTTCCTGAACATCTCAATTCCAGTTACTACCGTCTTGCCTACTTTGTTTTCAAAACCGACGACATCAACCTCATCGCCAACCTTGATTTGTCCTCTTTCAATTCTTCCTGTCGCAACTGTTCCTCGTCCTGAGATAGAAAAAACGTCCTCTATTGCCATAAGGAACGGTTTATCAGTCTCTCTGACAGGATCAGGAATATACTCGTCAACTGCCTTCATTAACTCCAAGATTGCCTTTTTGTTTTCTTCATCGCCTTCCAATGCCTTCAAAGCGCTTCCTCTGATAATAGGCACATCGTCTCCTGGGAAGTCATACTTTGAAAGAAGCTCGCGAATTTCCATCTCAACTAAATCAAGAAGTTCAGGATCGTCAACCTGGTCTGTCTTGTTCATAAATACGACGATAGCAGGAACATTTACCTGCCTCGCCAAAAGGATGTGCTCACGAGTCTGGGGCATAGGCCCGTCAGCGGCAGATACAACAAGTATTGCGCCGTCCATCTGAGCAGCACCAGTAATCATATTTTTGATGTAATCTGCGTGTCCCGGACAGTCAATATGGGCATAGTGCCTTTTGTCTGTCTGGTACTCAACGTGCGCAATGTTAATTGTAACACCGCGTTCTCTTTCTTCTGGGGCATTGTCGATCTGGTCATAACCTCTTGCCTCTGCAAGGCCCTGTTCTGAAAGAATAGTCGTGATAGCAGAAGTCAATGTGGTTTTACCATGGTCAACGTGACCGATAGTTCCAATGTTTACGTGTGGCTTTGTTCTTACGAACTTCTCTTTTGCCATAGACACCTCCCTTGCGGTTTCTTAAAATTAACCCTGAATTGACATTTTATTCCCAACAATTTTCTCTGCAATATGCGAAGGAACCTGCGCATAGTATGAAGGCTCCATCGTATAATTGCCCCTGCCCTGTGTCAGAGACCTCAATGCATTTGCATAGTCAAAAGTCTCTGCCAAAGGTATATCTCCACGAACCACCTTAAGGTTGCCCCTCTGCCCTAAAGTGGTAATCTTACACCTGCGGCTGTTTAAATCACCGATAACCGAACCCATATATTCCTCAGGCACAGTCACTTCTATATCCATAATAGGCTCCAGCAATACGAGGCCTGCCTTTTTTGAGCCTTCGCTTAATGCCAAAGACCCAGCCATCCTAAATGCAAACTCAGAAGAATCAACCTCATGGAAGGATCCGTCATAAAGAGTAACCTTTATATCAGTAAGCGGATATCCCGCCAACACACCGTTCTGCGCCTCGCTAACAATACCATTTTTAACAGCCGGTATGTATTCTTTCGGGATAACGCCTCCCTTAATCTTATCCACAAATTCTATTCCCGATCCCCTTTCGCCGGGTTCCAGTTCAATTACAACGTGTCCATATTGCCCGCGTCCACCAGATTGCTGTATAAATTTGCCTTCGCTTTTGACTGCTTTTAATATCGTTTCTTTATATGCAACTTCCGGCTTGCCCACATTTGCCTCAACATTGAATTCCCTGCGCATCCTGTCAACGATAATCTCCAAGTGAAGCTGTCCCATTCCGGAAATAAGAGTCTGTCCTGTATCAGAATTATACCTAACGCGAAATGTTGGGTCCTCTTCCTCAAACTTCTTCAAAGCCATTGCTAGTTTATCCTGATCGGCCTTTGTTTTCGGTTCTATTGACAATGCAACAACAGGCTCTGGGAATTTCATTGACTCAAGGACAATAGGATATTGCTCATCACATAAGGTATCACCTGTTTTTGTTTCTTTCAATCCGACCAAAGCAACGATGTCGCCCGCATATATCTCTTTTACTATCTCCTGCCTGTTTGCATGCATCCTAACTATCTTTGATACCCTTTCTTTTGCCCTGCGAGTTGCATTATACATATATACACCCGAAGAAAGCTTTCCGGAATAAACACGCACGTACGTAAGCCTTCCTACATATGGATCTGTCATTATCTTAAAGGCCAGTCCACAGAAAGGCGCATCGTCTGAAGGCACCCTTTCCTCGTATTCTCCTGATTCAGGATTTGTCCCTTTGATTGCGGCTATATCCACAGGAGAAGGCAGATAATCACAGATCGCATCCAATAAGCGCTGAACACCTCTGTTGCGAAGGGCAGTACCGCAAAGCACAGGCACAAACTCATTCTTTAAAACGCCCTTTCTAATGGCATCGCGCATCTCTTCTTCCGTAATCTCTTCCTCACCCAAAAATTTCTCCATTATAGAATCATCCACATCTGAAAGGCTTTCTATCAGTTTCTCCTTCCATTTCTTTGCCTCGTCCATCATCTCTTCTGATATATCTAATTTCTTTATATTCTTTCCCAAATCATCTTCGTATATATACATTTTCCATTCAACTAAATCAACAACTCCCTGAAAACTGTCTTCCTGTCCAACCGGAATCTGTATAGGAGCGGCATTACAGGCCAAACGCTCATGCATCTCATCTATAACCGCAAAAAAGTCAGCCCCGGTCCTATCCATTTTATTGACAAAAGCAATTCTGGGGACACTATATCTGTCTGCCTGTCTCCAAACAGTTTCGGTCTGAGGCTGAACCCTTCCAACACTACAAAACACAACAACAGCGCCATCCAAAACCTTTAATGACCTTTCCACTTCCACTGTAAAGTCAACGTGTCCCGGTGTATCAATAATGTTTATCTGACAATCTCTCCACGAACAAGCCGTACTTGCAGAGGTAATGGTAATACCCCTTTCTCTTTCCTGTTCCATCCAGTCCGTCGTAGCATTGCCGTCATGGACCTCGCCGACTTTGTGTATTTTCCCTGAATAAAACAGTATTCTTTCCGTCGTCGTGGTCTTACCCGCGTCAATATGCGCGATAATCCCTATATTCCTTATTTTTTCCAGAGGTATTTCTCTTGGCATCTAATTTATCCTCCTAAAAGTTAACTATCCCCCCCTAAATTACCATCTAAAGTGCGCAAAGGCCTTGTTGGCCTCAGCCATCTTATGCGTATCATCGCGCTTTTTTATCGCAGCACCCTCTTCCTTAAATGCGGAAATAAGTTCATCCGCAAGTTTTTCTCTCATAGGACGTCCCTTTTTAGACCTTGCAATATCCCTAAGCCAACGCATCGCAAGAAAATATCCACGAGGCTCAGGGACCTCCATCGGCACCTGATATGTAGCCCCGCCTATTCTACGCGGTTTTACCTCTACTCTGGGACGCACGTTATCTATCGCTTTATTAAAAACATCTATTCCTTCTTTGCCTGTTTTTTCTTTTATGATATCAAAGGCTCCATAAACAATGGACTGGGCCAGAGATTTCTTGCCCCTACCCATTATCATATTCACAAACTTAGCCACTTTTCTGCTTTTGTAAACAGGATCCGGAGTAACAATTCTTTTTTCTGCCCTTCTTCTACGCATATCTCAAATCTCCCTTTATTTCTTCGGACGTTTTGTCCCGTAAAGCGACCTTGACCTTTTCCTGCCCTCAACTCCGGCAGTGTCAAGTGTTCCCCTAACTATATGATATCTAACACCCGGCAAGTCCTTTACACGTCCGCCTCTAACCAAAACGATGGAGTGTTCCTGAAGGTTGTGCCCTTCACCGGGAATATATGAAGTGACCTCTATTCCTGTTGTAAGCCTGACACGAGCAACCTTTCTCAAAGCAGAGTTAGGTTTCTTTGGAGTCATTGTCCTTACCTGCACACAAACCCCTCTTCTCTGAGGACACGCCTTCAAAGCCGGGGACTTAGACTTTTTAGATTTTGGTTTCCTGCCAGTCCTAATAAGCTGGTTTATTGTTGGCATATCATCACTCCTTACTTTCTTCTGTTTCCGTCTCCAATAAATTTTCCTCAGCAACAACTATGTTGGCCTTTGCCCCTGTTCCAGCAGGGATAATATGGCCAACTATAACATTCTCCTTTAATCCATATAGACTATCAGTTTTACCAGCCCAAGAGGCTTCTGTCAAGACCCTTGCTGTCTCTTGGAAGCTTGCCGCAGAAATAAAGCTCTCCGTATGCAAAGCCGCTTTGGTTATTCCGAGAAGCACAGGCGAATATGTCACTGGTTTTTTACCTTCTTTTATCAGCTCCTTGTTTTCAGCTATAAGCCTGTGTTTATCCACGTAATCACCAGGCAAGTGGTCGCTATCACCCGGATCTTCTATCTGCACCTTTCTAAGCATCTGCCTGATGATAACCTCTATATGTTTGTCATTTATTTTAACACCCTGCAAACGATAAACCTCTTGTATCTCGTTTACGAGGTACTCCTGCAAGACTCTATCTCCACAGATGCGAAGGATATCCTGCAAGACCATAGGACCATCTGTCAACTGTTGTCCTGCCGTCACGTAATCACCTTTATAAACAGTCGGATGTTTGCCCGAAGGAAGTGTATATTCTTTTACCATTCCACTTGGACTCTTGACTATAATCTTACGCTGCCCTTTTTTGTTTTCGCTAAACTCAACGTACCCGTCTATTTCACTCATAACGGCAGGGTCTTTTGGTTTGCGCATCTCAAATAATTCCGCAACACGAGGCAAACCGCCGGTAATATCCCTTGTCTTGATCGTCACCTTCGGTTGTTTTGCAACAATATCGCCTGCGCTAACCTTCTGCTTTTCATCAACAAGAATATGGGCACCTCTTGGAATAGGATATATACCCAAAATTTCTTTCTTTTTCCCAACTATGACTATTTGTGGATGATAATCAGCTCTATGCTCAAGGACTATCCTTTCTTTGATGCCGGATATCTCATTCACCTGTTGTTTTATCGTCACATTTTCTATAATATCCTCGTATTTGACCTTACCTTCGACCTCCGTCAATATTGGTGTCGTGTATGGGTCCCACTTAATTATCGTTTCTTTTGCTTTTACCTGCGATTTATCTGGATAAAGTATCAACGCGCCCTGTGGCACAGGATAACGCTCAAGTTCACGGCCATTTTTATCGTTGATGCTCACAGCGCCGTTTCTGTTTAGAACAACAAAACCTTCATTCTTTTTAACAACACGCAAATTATGATAAATAATATTCCCTGACGATTTAGGTCCTATACTGGATTTCTCTACTATTCTGCTGGCCGTTCCTCCTATGTGGAACGTACGCATAGTAAGCTGGGTTCCAGGCTCGCCAATAGATTGCGCGGCAATAACGCCGATGGCCTCTCCGACCTCGACCGCTTTACCCGTTGCCAAATTCCTTCCATAGCACTTGGCGCAAACCCCGCGCTGAGACTCACACGTTAAAACGCTTCTTATTCTAACTGTCTCGATACCTGCCTCTTTTATCCTCTTGGCAGTATCTTCTGTAATCTCTTCTCCTGCCTTAACAATGAGCTCGTCAGTAATAACATCTACGATATTATCCAAAGCTGTTCTGCCGATAATTCTCTCTTCAAGGCTGACGACTTCATCATCGCCCTCTATAATAGCGCCTACGGCAATTCCGTTTAACGTGCCGCAGTCGTCTTCTACTACAATCACATCCTGAGAAACGTCAACTAATCTTCTCGTCAGATATCCAGCATCGGCCGTTTTAAGCGCCGTATCCGCAAGCCCTTTTCTTGCGCCGTGCGCTGACAAGAAATATTCAAGGACGTTTAACCCCTCTCTAAAATTCGCAACGATCGGGTTTTCAATAATCTCGCCTGACGGCTTTGCCATAAGACCACGCATACCGGCAAGCTGTCTTATCTGCAGTTTTGATCCTCTAGCGCCGGAGCTTGCCATCAAATAAAGCGGATTAAATGAATCAAAACTCTCAAATAATTTATTTGATACTTCCTCAGTTGTATGCGTCCAGATATCTATTATCTTGCTGTATCTCTCACTATAGGTAATAAGCCCTTTTCTGAATTGTTCTTCTATTCTCTTGGCCTCTTTTTTGGCATTTTCTATTATTTCTTCCTTTTCTTTAGGAATATTCAAATCGGATATGGCAATAGACAATCCTGAATAGGTAGAATACAAGAAACCTATTTCCTTGATATTGTCCAAAACCTCAACAGTCTTCATATGCCCCATTGAATCATAGCAATCCTTAACCAGCTGGCCTAATTTCCCTTTGTCTAACACTTTATTTACAAATGGAAAACCATCCGGAAGCACTGTATTAAACAACACCCTTCCAACGGTTGTATCTATCACCTGTGTCTTATCTTCAGGGAAATCCTCCTGTCTGTATTGAGGGCCTTTTATCCTAACCTTAATCTTGGCGTGAATAGCCACTTCTTTGTCTTGATAGGCTGTGATAACTTCATTGATATCTGAAAAAACAATACCTTCGCCTTTTGCTCCGTCAACCTCTTTGGTCATATATGCAATTCCCAAGACCATATCCTGTGAAGGCGTTGTGATTGCCTTCCCATTTGCAGGAGAAAACAGGTTTCTCGCCGCATTCATAAGCACACGGGCCTCCATCTGCGCTTCTAAAGACAACGGCACGTGCACAGCCATCTGGTCACCGTCAAAGTCAGCGTTAAACGCCGCGCATACCAATGGATGTATACGAATGGCTTTACCTTCTATTAATCTGGGCCTAAACGCCTGAATGCTTAATCTATGCAATGTGGGCGCGCGGTTAAGAAGCACGTAATGGTCTTGTATAACCTCTTCCAAGATATCCCACACCTCTAATTTTGCCTTCTCCACCATCTCACGCGCGCCTTTAACCGTATGAACAATTCCGCGATCTCTTAATTTCCTTATGATAAACGGTTCAAATAACTCCAAAGCCATCTCTTTCGGAAGCCCGCATTCATTGAGTTTTAGGCCCGAACCAACGACAATGACAGAACGACCTGAATAATCAACACGCTTACCAAGCAGGTTCTGACGAAAACGGCCTTGTTTTCCTTTTAACATATCCGCCAAAGACTTTAACGGCCTGCTGTTGGAACCCAAAGCGGGCCTACCATGCCTTCCGTTATCAAACAAAGCATCAACCGCTTCCTGAAGCATTCTCTTTTCATTTCTAATAATAATGTCAGGCGCATTTAATCCTATGAGTTTTTTAAGCCTGTTATTTCTATTTATTACCCTTCTGTAAAGGTCATTCAAATCACTGGTAGCAAACCTGCCTCCGTCAAGAGGAACTAAAGGACGCAAGTCCGGAGGAATAACAGGAAGAACGTCCATTACAAGCCAGTTAGGATCGTTTTCCGAGCGCCTGAAGTCCTCTAATATAGAAAGGACCTTTAACTGCTTTCTGACATTAGGCCCTGATTTTTCCAATGTCTTTCTCAACTGGGCAATCTTTTTCTCTATGTCCAGTTCAGCAAGCAGATCGCGAATCGCCTCTGCGCCTATCTTTGCAACAAAAGCATCCTCGCCATATCTATCCACACAATCGTAATACTTCTCAATAGTCAGCATTTCGTTCTTTGCCAAAGGCGTATCACCTGGATCAATAACAACGAATTCTTCATAATATATTATCTTTTCCAGATTGCGATAAGTTATACCCAACAGAGCGCTGAGCCTGCTTGGAACAACCTTAAAGAACCATACATGGACAATAGGAGCTGCCAGCTGAATATGGCCCATACGTTCACGCCTGACAACAGAGCGTGTAATCTCAACACCACACCTATCGCAGACAACGCCTTTATACTTCATGCCTTTATACTTACCGCAATTACATTCCCAATCTTTCACCGGGCCAAATATCCTTTCACAGAAAAGCCCATCTTTTTCCGGTTTTAATGTACGGTAATTAATAGTCTCCGGTTTCTTGACCTCACCATAAGACCAAGAGCGGATCATCTCTGGAGAAGCTATTTTGATACTTATTTTGTCAAAACTTGTTTTTGTGCTAAATAACATATCTCTCCTTCTCCGCGTTAATATCAAGACCTAATCCCCTAATCTCTCTCATAAGGACATTAAATGATTCGGGCGTGCCGCCTTCCAAGTGAGGCTCGCCCTTTACGATAGATTCATACAATTTTGTCCGTCCTTCCACATCGTCACTCTTCACAGTAAGCATCTCGTGCAAAGTTGCGGCTGCTCCATAACCTTCCAATGCCCACACTTCCATTTCACCAAACCTCTGGCCTCCGAACTGGGCCTTACCTCCCAACGGCTGCTGAGTAATCAATGAATACGGCCCGATAGCGCGGGCATGGATCTTATCGGCAACCATATGTATGAGTTTCAATATATACATATATCCGACAGTCACCTTCTGGTCAAAAGGTTCGCCGGTATAGCCATCGTAAACCGTCACCTTGCCATCTTCAGGAATGCCAGCCTGTTTCATATAGTCTTTTATCTCCTGCTCAGTTGCGCTGTCAAAAACAGGGCAAATGAAATTAACACCCAAGACCTTTCCTGCCCAGCCAAGGTGCGTTTCAAGTATCTGTCCGACATTCATACGAGAAGGAACGCCTAATGGATTCAACACCACGTCAATAGGCGTGCCGTCCTCTAAAAATGGCATATCTTCCTGAGGAACAATGGTTGAAATAACACCCTTGTTTCCGTGTCTTCCAGCCAGCTTATCGCCAACAGAAAGCCTTCTCTTTGTAGCAATATAAACAACGACCTTCTTTAGGACCCCGGGCTTTAAATCATCGCCCCATTTGACGTGATTAATCTCAAGTTGTTTGTCCGTCAAAAGGCCTCTTACGTTTTCCTCATAATCCATCAATATATCCCTTGCCTCGGCCAACACATCGTCATCCAACTTCATAGACGATATATTATCCGATGTCAATGTGCCTGCCTTGCGGGAACTGACTCCTAACAGCTCTATAAGCATATCGCGTTTTTTCCTGTCTAAATCAGCCAGTTTCTTCTCGTAAAGCGCCTCTATCTCTTTTATCTTGGCATTCTCCATCTGCTTATCTTTTCTTGTCTTCTTGCGAGGATCTTTTCTCTCAAAGACCTCAACTCGAACAACAACGCCTTCAACTCCCGGAGAAGCAACCAAAGATGTGTTTTTCACATCCCCAGCCTTTGTTCCAAATATGGCCCTTAGAAGCCTTTCTTCAGGAGAGAGTTCTTTTTCTGTTTGAGGCGTTATCTTTCCGACCAAGATGGTCCCAGGCTTTACTTCCGCGCCAACGCGAATAATCCCGTTTTCATCCAAATCTTTTAACGCGCTTTCTCCGAGTCCGGGAATATCTCTGGTAATCTCTTCGTTGCCAAGTCTTGTTTCCCTTGCCTCGATAGAAAACTCATCTATATGAACAGACGTATAGGCATCTGCCTTTACAACGTTTTCGCTTATAACAATAGCGTCCTCAAAGTTATAACCACGCCATGGCATAAACGCCACCAGCAGGTTTCTGCCAAGCGCCAAAGCGCCTCCGTCAGTTGCCTGTCCGTCAGCAATAGCCTGTCTCTTCTTCACCTTTTGTCCCAATTTCACTATAGGCTTTTGATTCACCCAAGTATTCGTATTGGACCTTTGGAATTTCTTCAACTCATATCTAACTGAGCCATTTTTATTCTCTATTACTATGTGATTGGCATCTACCTCAACAACTTCGCCGGCTTCTTTGGCCAGAACAACCGCGCCAGAATCAGCGGAAACCTTTTCCTCCATACCCGTGCCGACAAGAGGCTTTTCTGGATTAAGCAAAGGAACAGCCTGCCTTTGCATATTAGAACCCATTAATGCCCTGTTAGCATCATCATGCTCTAAAAATGGAATAAGGCTCGCAGCAACAGAAACAAGCTGTTTAGGAGACACATCCATATAATCAACTTCTGAGGGCGAAACCTGAGGAAAATCACCGCCATGTCGACATGAAACTAACGGGCCAATAAGTTTGCCGTTTTTATCAATAGGCGTATTGGCCTGCGCAATAATCTTTGTCTCTTCTATATCAGCAGATAGATATTCTATCTTACCTGTTAATTTGCCTTTTTCAACTTTTATATACGGGGTTTCAAGGAATCCTAATTTATTTACTTTAGAATAACAAGACAAAGAGTTAATCAATCCGATATTAGGGCCTTCCGGCGTTTCTATCGGACATATTCTTCCATAGTGTGACGGATGGATATCCCTTACCTCAAATCCTGCGCGTTCTCTTGAAAGCCCGCCAGGGCCAAGAGCGCTTAGCCTTCTTTTGTGCGTTGTCTCAGCCAAAGGATTAACCTGATCCATAAACTGAGACAATGGACTCCTTGCGAAGAAATCGTGCAACTGGTTAGATATAAACTTATAATTTATGAAATTCTGCGGCATCGCTGCCTGAAGGTCATCAGGAGATAAAATAGCGGCGCGTTCACGAATGGCGCGTTCCATACGAACCATAGCAATGCGCACCTGCTCCTGAACCAGCTCACCTGTTGATTTGACCCTCCTATTGCCAAGATGGTCTATATCATCCGGCCTGCCGTCAATATCTGCTTTGAGTTTTAAGAGGTATTTTATGCCTTCCACTAACACATCCGGCGTCATTACCCTCTTATTAGCAGACATCTTGATACCCAGTTTTCTCTGTATGATAAAGGCTCCGACAGGCCCCATATCGTAATAACGATTATCATAGAACATCCTATGGAACAGACTTTCTGCAATATCTAGAGTTGAAGGCTCAGTCGGCCTCATCTTCCTATGGAAATCAAGCAGGGCAGCTTCAGTGTCTTTGTGATGGCTCTTTTTAAGAGTAGGCTGAAAATGCTCAAACAAGTCTTCTCCCAATGCCTTTTTGATATCCTCATCAGAAGAAAAACCAAACATACGCAACAAGTCAGCGCCATTAAATGTCCTGCGCCTGTCTATCTGGACAACCAAGGCCTCTGAATAATCAAAGTGGAAATCCAGCCAAGCGCCCCTTTGCGGGATAAACCTCAATATATAAGATGGCCTTCCTGAAGGCTGCTGTTCCTCCAAAAAGAACGACCCGGGAGACCTCTGAAGCTGATTGACGATAACCCTTTCATCACCATTAATAACATAAGATGCATTAGACGTTATTAATGGGATTTCTCCCATATAAACGTCCTGCTCCTTGGCTTCGTTGCCAACTACCAAACGGAAACGGCCACGCAATGGCGCAGCGTAAGTAGCGCCCCTGCGTTTTGCTTCCTTGATAGTATATCTAGGAAGGCCAATAGAATAAGAGATATACTCCAAACGAAGGTCCTTATCCGGCAGCTCAATAGGGAATATCTCCCTCATTACGGATTCCAATCCGTAATTCTTTCTATTGGCAGGGTCAACGTCCATCTGCAAAAAGTTCTTAAAAGAGCTGACCTGCAAATCCAACAAATACGGTATCTTTGCAATTTCTTTTATTTTACCAAAATTAATTGTCTTCATAACCTACCCTTTAAATGGTATACAGACAAAAACACCCCTTTCTCCATTTCCGAAAAAAGGAACCTAAAAACAAACGGCATTATTCAAGTTCAACCACCGCACCAACAGCAGAAAGTTTGCTCTTAATCTCTTCCGCCTCATCCTTGCTGACATTCTCCTTAACCTTTGCAGGAGCCTTATCAACAAGTTCCTTTGCCTCTTTAAGGCCAAGGTTTGTAATTGCCCTTATCTCCTTGATTACCTGAATCTTGTTTCCTCCAATCTCTTTAAGAACAACATTGAAAGAGGTCTTCTCTTCCGCCTCACCCGCGGCTACGCCTGCTCCTGCTCCCGGAGCAACAGCCATAACAGGGGCAGCTGCAGAAACGCCGAACTTCTCTTCCAGCTCTTTAACCAACTCAGAAAGCTCGAGCACAGTTAAAGAACTGATTTCGTCAATCAACTGTGTTAGTTTTTCACTCGCCATCATCACACCTCCATTTAACCGTTTTTCTGCTTTTCCTCAGCAATAGCATTTAACACATACACCATTTTACGAACAATACCGTTCAATGCCCCAACAAAACCTGAAATCGGGGCATTAAGAGCGCCAAGGACTGTTGCATATAAGTAATCCTTGGACTCCAACTTGCTCATATTAATAATATCTTCTTTAGATAACAACCTGCTTTCTATAACAGCGCCATAAACCTCAACTATTTTTTTATGTTCAGAAACAAAGCCTGAAACTAATCTAGCAAACTCAATCGTATCCTCCGATGGAAAAAGCAATGCTGATTGTCCCTGACAGATCTTATCAAAACCTTCCACTCCAAGCTCTTCAGCGGCCTTTTTTGCCAAAGACGTTTTGACAACAAGCATTTTTGCTCCGGACTCTTTCAACTTACGCCTAAACTGATTCAACGTATTGGCAGGAATGCCGGCATAAGTTAAAACCAAAGCGCCATCTCTTTCTTTTAAAAGAGAACCGACTTCGTCCACTATCTTTCTTCTGGCTAAACGTCCTATTGTCATCTGCTCCATCATAAAACTCCTTAACTAAAAGAGACTTTAAGCCCGGGGGACATAGAGGTTGCAATATAAACACCATCTATCAAATGGCCTTTTACTGCCTGAGGCTTTAATTCCTTAACTCTTTCCAAGAAAAATTTTATATTTTCAGAAAGATTTGAGGTATCAAAGCTAATCTTTCCAACACCTGCATTTATACAACCCTGTTTATCTGTCTTAAACTCAACACGTCCTGCCCTAACTTCCTCAATCGCCTTTTTTACATCTTGCGTTACTGTCCCTGCTTTAGGAGAAGGCATCAACCCTCTCGGACCAAGCACGCGGCCAAGCTTACTAAGTTCTCTCATCATATCCGGTGTTGCAATCACACAATCAAACTCAAGCCAACCTTTGGATATCTTTTCTATGAGCTCCTTGCCTCCGGCATAATCAGCGCCTGCGGCCTTTGCCTCTTTTTCCGCTTCACCTGAACAAATAACACAAACGCGAAGAGTCTTACCTGTTCCGTTTGGCAAAACAACAGCTCCCCTAATCAACTGGTCGGGTTTACGAGGATCTATGTTCAAATCAATAGAAACCTCAACGGTTTCATCAAATTTGACCTTTGGGGATGCATTCTTCAAAACATCTACCGCCTCTTCAATTGAATAGACCTTTTGCAGATCTAAAGACTTAACCTGTTCCTGATATCTCTTACTTCTTTTCATATTAATCGACCACCTTTATGCCCATACTTCTTGCAGTGCCTTCCACCATTTTCATAGCGGCCTCAACATCGGAGGCATTCAGGTCCTGCATCTTTTGTTCCGCAATTTCCTTAACCTTATCCCTAGATATCTGCGCAACCTCTTCCCTTCCCGGATTTGAAGAGGCCTTTGCAATAGCGCAGAATTTTTTTATCAAAACAGATGTGGGCGGACTTTTAATAATAAAATCAAAAGACCTATCCTCATATACGTTAATAATCACAGGCAAGATAATGCCCGGTTCCTTATCGCGAGTCTTATCATTAAAATCCTTTACGAACATACCTATATTAACGCCATGCTGGCCCAATGCCGGGCCCACAGGAGGAGCAGGTGTGGCCTGCCCTGCAGGGATTTGAAGTTTTATCTGAGATACTACATTCTTTGCCATTAGACTCTCCTCTTAAAAAACCAGATCTTTCTAACTAAATCTTTTCAACTTGCCAAAACTCTAATTCCACAGGCGTTGTGCGCCCAAAAATAGCAACGGAAACCTTTATTTTGCCTTTATCAGGATAAACCTCATCAACTACCCCGCTAAAATTCAAGAAAGGCCCCTCAATAACCCTGACGGCCTCGCCCGTAGAAAACATAATCCTCGGAGTTGGTTTCTCTTTGGCTTCCTGATTTCTTTTCATAATCTCGTTTACTTCCTTTTCTGTTAAAGGAGTTGGTTTGTTGCCTGCCCCAATAAAACCCGTCACGCCGGGAGTGCTTCTCATAGCATACCAAACTTCCTCATCCAAATCCAGCTCAACTAATATATATCCGGGGAAAAATTTCCTCTCCCCTATACTCTTTTTCCCCTTCTTAACCTCAGATACCTGCTCTGTTGGAATAAATATATTATGGACCCTGTCTTTAAGATTCATTGTTTTCACCTTGTTTTCCAACAATGCCTTAACCTTATACTCCGAACCTGTCTGTGTGTGTAAAACATACCATCTTTTCACAAACTCACCTCAAAACAAAATTTACAGCCTTTAACAACAGCGCATCAACAACACCGATATAAACTACCAGAGCAAAAGTCATAACTATAACAGCCAAGGTAGAGGCCAAAAGCTGTTTTTTAGAAGGCCACGATATCCGAGTGTATTCAACCCTGACATCTGCAAAAAACTTCTTCACAGCATTGAGCATATTAACCTCTTCTCCTTTTCTCTTATCAGGCCTGGAGGGATTCGAACCCCCATCACGCGGTTTTGGAGACCGCTGCTCTGCCAGTTGGAGCTACAGGCCTATTTACCCTTTATCTCCCTATGCAGGGTATGACGCCTGCAAAACTTACAATATTTCTTAAGCTCAAGCCTCTCCTTTTGCTTGCGCTTATCCTTGGCATAGCTATAATTTCTATTCTTGCATTCCGTACATTCCAGAAGTATTGGCTCTCTCATAATATCCTCTTTCGCTTTCAGCCCACGACCGGATTTGAACCGGTGACCTCATCCTTACCAAGGATGTGCTCTGCCTACTGAGCTACGTGGGCATCTAAACAGCCGCAAATAGACAAAAAATCCCTATATATAGAGAAGTTAAAATTCTATTAGCAAAAACAACCCCTGTCAAGACTTTTTTTCGATTATTTTAGATACATCTACTGAATAATAGTAAGTTCAGTTAATATACAATACTTTCAGGAAACAATCAAGTATTTATTTTACAGATATGGGAAACGGAACAGACATGGTTCGGCCTCAAAAGAGAAAGAGGCGGGAATGGAAATAAAAAGAGCGCGCGAAAATTTTTCAAAAAATACCCCCCTTACAATTACAGATAAGGTCTTATTATTCATATTTAAGCGCATTTTTAGTGAAAACACCTTATGAATTGGCTAAAGAAAAAGAACCCAATATCTCCGATTTCTTTTTTAGAATGCCTCCGATAGATCTTGATTATGCCGCAGATTTGTTATATAAATACCATATTAACCAGCCAGCCATGTCCGTGCCAATCCCTCTAAATTCCAGTGTAGAGGCAACAAAACTAATTAGTCCCCTATGTACTTGTGGCCTATTAGATAGTTTTTAATGTAATCCTCTATCGATTCCTCTAAACTCATAAATTCTTCCTTAAAACCGGCTCTTCTTAGTTTCTCTATTTCAGACTTGGTGTGGTATTGATACTGGCCTTTTATTTGCTCTGGCATATCTATGTATTCTATTTTCTCCTCTTTACCTACCGCCTTAAATATCGACCTCATCATATCGTTCCACGTCCTAGGATTGCCTGTGCCTATGTTAAATATCCCGCTTGCCTCTCTGTTGTCTATAAAAAATAACGAAGCGCGAACCGCATCCTTTACGTATATGAAATCCCTTTGCTGTTCTCCGTCTTTATATTCCTTTTTGTAGGATTTAAATAATCTGACCTTTCCCTCTTTCTGTATCTGCTCAAAACCTTTTAGGGCCATACTGCGCATAGGTCCCTTATGATACTCGTTAGGCCCAAATACGTTAAAATATTTTAAAGATACTATTTTCTTAAATAACCCATGCCTTGCAGACCATAAATCAAATAAATGCTTTGAAAAGCCATACGCGTTTAATGGCCTCAGGCTATCTAACAAGGCCTCATCGTCATTAAACCCGTTTTCCCCACTTCCATATGTCGCTGCGCTTGACGCAAATATAAAACGAGCAGAGCGTTCTATTGCCCATAACGCCAGTTCTTGACTATAATGCACATTATTCACTAACAGGTAATCCACATCTGTTTCCGTAGTTGAACTACAGGCGCCTATGTGAAAAACTACGTCTATATCCTGCAAAACTGTATCGTTTCTCTCTATCATATCCAATAACTCGCCAGGCAGGATAATATCGTTAAATTTTAACCCGTATAGGTTTTTCCATTTATCCGCCTTGCCCATATTATCCACTAATAAGACATCGTTTATGCCTCTGTCATTTAATTGTTTTAAAAGCACACTGCCTATCATCCCGCAGGCGCCTGTAAGAATTATCTTCGGTTTCAACATATCCTCTCCTATTTCAAGGCACTAATAGTTTTCTTTGTAAATCGTTATCTGAACTTTGTTGTAAAGCTCCCTTTCATAGTCGGCAAACACCTTATCTTTCTTTTGGTTTAATAGCTCTTGTTTAATGGAATCCTTCTGTTTTTCAAAGTCCTCTTCACTGGGGACAATGTGTTGGGTTTTTAATGCAATTATCCATCCATCTGGTGTTTTTATGGGCTCTGATATTTCCTCCTCGGCAATATCTTCAAAAAAGCCTTTTGCCATTCCTATGCCCGGGACATAAGATGTTCTAGAAATGTCTTTTGCCTCTTGGGCATTGGGGAAAACCGCCTTAAAGGCCTCCTGCTTATCTGTTCCGCTGGATATCTTGTCCAAAACCTCTTTGCGCAATTTTTCTGCCTGTTCTTTGGCAAGGTCTGACGCCTTTTTCCTTTTCAGGTCAGATTCAACTCTGTCTTTTATTTGCGCAAGGTCGGGGATATGCGCATCCTTTTTCTCTATCACCTGAAAGACGTAATATGAGTCTTTGTAATCAAACACATCCGATACCTGATTTACATCCATTGAAAATGCCTTTGTATAAAACGGAGGTATCCACCCAAGCTGAGGAAGCAATTTCCTTGCGGAATAAAAAGGCGTTGTCTGCGCGCTTAATCCAAATTTCTTTGCGGAAACGTCTAAGTCCTTTACTTTATGTTTGGAAAACCATTCCACGATTTTATCCATACGCTCTTTTGCGTTGCGTTCCTCTAATTTGGCGTAAATCTGCTCTTCCACATCACTGAGTTTTTTGCCTGTAAATTCCTGCGAATGCGTTTTGTAATAGTTTTCTATATCCTTTTTTTCAACTGCCGTAATCTTCTTTACATTTGGCAAAGATATCTCCAGATATTTTACTTTTATGGACACCGGCTCAAGGTAATCGTCTTTGTGCTCCTGATAATATTCTTCTATTTCTTTGTCTTCAACTTCCACTTTATCTATAAAGTCTTTATTTAATACTTTGTCATATAAAAACGATATCTTTTCTTCTTTTTCCAAAAAGGCGTCGCGGATCTCTTGGTCCGTTATTGAAACGCCTTTCGTTATGCTGTCAAACAACTTTCTAATAATGAGGTCTTCTCTTATTAATTCCTCAAACTCTTTCTCGTTAAGCCCTATAGAACGCACTAAATTGGAATACGCCTGCATAGAAATCTTTCCGTCAGGGCCTTTTAAGAATTCATACTCGCTTATTTTTTGGGCAACTTCATCGTCCGTTGCTTTTATGTGTTTTCTCTTTGCGTCATAAAGCAACATCAATCTCTCCCAAGCCATTGGCTTTAAATCCTGTGGCTTATACATCTGTCTGGCATTCTGGCCATAACGCAGAGACATCTCCGCCTGCATATGCTCAAACGCCCGTCTCCATATAGGCAACACTATGGTTTGATGCCCTATTTTACCTATCCTGTATTGCCTTTCGCTCCTTATTGCTGAGCTAACCCCCCACAATACAAAAGGCGGTATGATAAATAATGCTATTACAAACAGCATCCTGCGCATCTTTTTCGGACTCCATTGGATAGAACTCATCTTTCTTTTAGGACGCTTTTTGACTGTCATATTCCCTCCTTGAATATAAATAAAAACTTAATCTAAAAAACCGAATTGTATGGTATTATATCATATAAACTTTGGCTTTAAATAGAATGTTTGGCCTATTTTTTAGGAGGTGGTGCTATGCGCAGGATTATGTTTATCGCTTTCTTAATCGGTTTTACGCTTCACGGTTTGTTTGCTTTCTCTGAAGACACAAGTTCTGAAAACCCGCTTAAGACGACAAAAAAAATAGCGGTTAATCAAGACTATAAACCTAAAAAAAAGTTGACTCTGGAATGGATAATGGGCATTACCAAAGGCACAACGGATAAGGCAATCAATATATCTTATTATGACTTTGAGGCCAATAAAGATAAGGATATTACTGTATATGTTGATGCGGAAACCGAATTTTTGGGTGTTAGTTCTATCAAAAGCATTAATCCCGGAGATGATATAGAGGTAAGCTATACGTATATGGAAGACGGCAGGCCTCTTGCAAAGGTGGTCATTGTCTCTTCTTCTCCGTTTGATGAGAAATAATATATATGCGCGCGCTTATTCTCATACCTCATAGTAAGCAGAAATTAAAATCCGCCTCACGCATTGCTTCTGTGTTGAAAAATCAATTCGGATTTTCTCAAGTAGATTGTATCTGCTCGGAAAAATCAGCGCAGGAATTAAACAGTAGTGTTTTTGATAGGGTTATTCCCTTTGGTAAGGGACATGGTGCTTTTGCAAAGAATCTAATGTCATACCTTAATGCTGTTTTTTCATTTCAAAAAACGGGCTGGGACATGATTATTAATATGTCTGATAAAAAACATATTTCTCTGCTCTCGTCTCTTATAAAGGCAAAACACCGCATCAATTGCAAGGATGAAACAACAATTATTGAAAGGCTTAAACAAATACAATCCGACGGTAAGAATGAAAACAGGATTATATCTGAAAAAAAGGATAAATTTGCCAGTTTGCTTTTATATAATCTCGGTATAAATGAAAGGCAAATTCTTGCTATCCTCCCCCCCCAAGGCATCACAGATACTCCCCAAGGCATCACAGATACTCCCCAAGGCATCACAAACCACCTTATAGATATCATAGACGCCCTTGTTAAAGGGCATCCTGAACGGGCTATCTTGTTGCTTGGAGAAGAACCACAAACTAATAAGCAAAACAGGTTGTTTCTTAAATACGGCAATCAGGCAATAGATTTATGCGGCAAGTTATCTTTTAGGGAAATGACGGCTATCCTGAGCAAGGCATCCCTTGCCATTACCGACGATGCCAGCTACAGCTCCATTTTACATAACTTGAATGTGCCTGTTATTCATTCAGGCCAATCAATAGATTCCATAGTTGAACAATCGGAGAGGTTCCTTTATGCACCCGGTTCTGTTTCGCTTTCATAATCTGGTCATCTATTCTTATGGCGCAATGATGGCAATCGGGCTTATAACAACGTGGATATTGGCAACGCTCCATTCAGAGAAATTCGGCATAGCCAAAAAAGAGGTTGAGAATCTTCTGCTCGTTAGCATATTATCTGGACTGATAGGCGCGCACTTTTTATATATAATTCAATATCCAGATAAATTTGACAATATTTTCCCGGAGATGTTGTTCTTCTTCCATTCAGGAAAGGTATGGTATGGCGGTTTTTTATTTGCCTTTTTATCGGGAATACTATACCTAAAGGAGCGCAGACTCCATATCATGAAATATGTTGATTATATTATCACATATCTGCCTCTGGCCCATGCAATAGGCCGAATCGGTTGTTTTTTAAACGGATGTTGTTATGGCAGGCCAAGTAAGGCCTGGGGGATGGCCTTTCCGGGCATGCTTGAACCCGTTATTCCCACACAGCTTATATCAAGCGCATTTTTGTTTTTCTTGTTTTTTATGCTTTTGAGTTTGAGAAACAATGCCCCAAAAAAACTTGGATCAGGCCTCATTCTGGGGGCATATTTGTCTTCGTATGGCGCGTTTCGCCTGCTTATTGAATTTATCAGGGGCGATAATGTGCCTGTCGCTTTCGGATTGAGGTTTTCCCAATGGGTAAGCATCGTAGCAATCATTATGGGCATGTTTTTCCTATGGAAAGCAAAAAATACCAATTCACAGTAAATAGTGAAGAGGCAGGAACACGGCTTGACGTGTTTCTGACAAATCACATTGAAACAGCATCGAGAAAGGCCGTTCAAGATGCCATAAACAACGGCAAGGTTTCTATTGCCTTTGCCAAATCATCCAAGAAGGTCAAGCCCTCCTATATAATATGCGAATCCGACATTATTTCAATAGACATAACATCGCCGCCGGAAAAATCAGACAATTTGGCCGCCGAAGATATCAAATTAGACATAGTATATGAAGATGAGGATATTCTTATCATCAATAAACCCATTGGCATATCCGTGCATCCCGGAGCAGGGATTAAATCCGGAACTGTGGCAAATGCAGTCAAGTTTTTGTTAAAGGAAAATATATCGCACAAAGACGATAACGAACGGCCCGGCATTGTCCATAGGTTAGATAAAGATACCTCTGGCCTGCTTATTATAGCAAAAAACGATACCGCGCATCACAGGCTCTCTTCTATGTTTGAACGCAGGCTTATCAGAAAACAATATATTGCGCTAAATAACGGGATTTTTGAATTTGACGAAGACAGGATAGACGCCCCCATAGAAAGGGATACCGCGCGCAGGGAAAGATTTCGCGTCGGATATGGACAATCCGCAAGAAACGCCATTACAGATTACAAGGTATTGAAACGAATTGAGGATAAAAAACAAACCCTCGTGTTGTTCTCTCCGTTAACAGGCAGGACACACCAAATACGCGTCCATAGTCATTACATAGGCCATCCTATTGTCGGGGATAAAAAATACAACCACACCCAATCGCGCAATTATAAACGCCTGTGCCTGCATGCATTCAGGCTCTCTTTTAAACACCCTTTGACAGGAAATCCAATTGACATAAAAAGCAATCTCCCAGATTTTGTCATTGAAAACAGACTTGATAGCGGACTTATCTTGAATTAAACGGGCGAAAGTTATAAAAGGCTATATCCGCCATATTTAACATCTCAATATCTCCCTTGGTATCCCCATAGGCATATATCTTATCATACTTAGAAAGATCCAGCGCTTCTTTTACCCTCCTGACCTTTTCAGGGCCATAACAATTTAGGCCGTCTAACATGCCCGTCATCTTTCCTTCTTTGACTTCAAGCTCAACGGCTATCACGTTATCTATCCCATTAGACCGCGCCCACGGTTCTATATAGTCGCGTATCCCCGCAGAAACAATCACAATCTCATCCCCCTGTTCTCTATGCCACATAATTCTATCCATTGCCTCTTTTCTCAAAATCATATCTATGCGGGACTGCGCAAACTTATGGGCCTTTTGCCTAAATTCAGTTTCAGGCATATCTTTTATAAACACCGCTAATATATCTTGTTTTATCCTCCAATTAGGGTATAACCCTATCAGATATAAGAGTATTTTCGGAATAAACGGCATTATCCTAACATAAAACGCACCGTCAGAACCACACAAATAACGCAAAAAACAGGATATGCTTTCTTTCGTAGTTATTGTCCCGTCAAAATCAAATAGGGCCAGGTTCATATCACATCTTCGGAAAAGGCACTTGCGGAAGGTCATCTATATCTGCCTGCGCAGCTGCGATATTCTCTTTCAATATCATATCGTATATCTCTCGCCTGTAAATAGGGATGGACTTCTTTGCCTTGATGCCCAAACGCACACTGTCACTGCCCACATCCACAACGGTAATCTCTATTTCATCTGCAATAACTATGCTCTGTCCTTTTTTTCTAGTTAAAACCAACATCAGGCGGTTGCTCCTTGATTTTCGTGGTTGATTATTTCATAACGCAAAGGATAATCATCCGAATTTATTACCAATTGTTTAGCCAATCCCAGCTCTTTATTTATGAGTATAGGGCCCTTTAGGTTAATTGATACAACAAAGGGATTATTTCTAACCGTTACCAATGTCCACACCTCGCCCTTATGCAGGTTCTCTAATTTGATGTCCTCAAGTTCCGTTTTATGAACTTTTACCCGATATTCAGGATAGAACCACAACGGATTTGTAACAACTAATGCAAATTCACCATTATTTATGGCCTGCATCCAGAAAAATGGGCTGTTATCTCTGTCGGCCAGGATAACGTATTTCTTGTATTCAGGAAACCCCAAAATGCCATAGGGGAATTCTATGATATTTTCTTCCTCTATTTCTATTGAACCAAAACGTTTTGTTTGTATCTTCATATCCTCCTCCAATGATAGAAAATTATTATGTTATGTTATACACCGATTATCTCAAAAAGTCCAGTAAAGAGGGTTGAAGCATCCCTGCAGTAACTTTTAAAAGGCCTTGGTACAGCGATTGTTCTCTTGAAAGGTTTACTACTAATTCCGCTAAATCCGCATCCTCGGTATTAGAAAGAAGCTCCGAATAATTTATCTGCTCGCTGCCAAGCCTATCTTTGGTAAGTTCAAGGCGCTGTTCCTTTGAGCCAATGTCTACCCATGCCTGCAATACCTCATCCAAAGCCGAATCAATAAGCCCGCTTACCGTGCCTAATTCTTCGGTATCCCCGTCAAGAAGGGCCTCTTTTAAACGAATCAGGATACCAAATACGTCCTGACTCTTTTTCTCTCCCACTATACCTAAATCCTGAGCGGTTGTGGTGGAGCCGGTATCCTGCACGGAAAGGGTTGTCCCGCTAAAATTTGACTTAATGTCAATTCCCGTGCCAGCGCTATTAATGGCGGCTGTAACGTTTACACCGGCACTGTTAATCGCATCAAGCACCTCGCCAATGGTTTCACTGCCAGTGGCAGTGACAGATATGGTTGCGGTCTGGTTGCCATTGGTGATGATGAATGACCCTGCAGAAACGCCGGCTCCTGAGTTTAGGCTGGAAAGCAAAGTATCCCTTGTTATCGGACTGGTTGTTGCGTTTACGTTTGACCCCGAAATAGTCGTTTCAGGATCGCCGAATATGTCTTTACCGGATTTATTTATCTGGACATTTATATCAGAACTAATAGGCACGTATATCGCACCTTCATCGCCGTTATATTTAATCACGGTCTTTCCCTCAACCGTGAGTTTGGAGAAAGGCACTGTATTGGTCTTATGGCCTGAAAACAGATACCTGTTGCCGTGTTTTGTGCCTGAAAGCTGAACAATCTGATTTAATATGCTGTCTACCTGTTGCGCCGCGCTCTGCCGCGTCTGATCATCAGCCGTTGCACTTGCCTGGCTCAAGGCTATTGACTTTGCCGAATTTAAAAGGCTCGCCACATTCGCCAATGCATTGTCGGATATAGACAACCACGAAAGCCCATACTCTATATTGCTGTCGTACTGGTCTATGTCTTTTATCTTTGTCCTGTAAGATATAACCTGCGGCATATCACCCGGTGCGTCCGACGGTTTATTTATCTTTCTGCCGGTTGACATCTGCTCTTGCAAATCAGAATACCTATCCATAGCAGCTGTTAAATTTACATAACTTTGGTTAAAGAGCATCCTGTCTGTTATACGCATAATATCATCTCCTTATCCCATTGATAAGTTCGTCCAACATCTGGTCTATTGTCTTTAAAAACTGAGCGGCCGCGGCATAGGCGTGCTGATACTTAATCAAATCCATTGCCTCTTCGTCAATAGACACTCCCGATATCTCCTCTATGCTGTTTTTTATGTGTGTAACGAGTATCTCTTGGCTGTTTTTCATATCTGTTGCCTCTTTCTTCGCAACGCCAAGCACTCCTAAACTTGAACCATAATAATCGGTAATGGTCGCTGAATTACTATCCATCAGTTTGCTGTCCTTTAACGCAGATATATTCAACGCTACTATGCCGTCCCCCACCTCTCCTGAACTAGAAGCGGCTATGTTATTGACGTTATTATCAATGGGATCGGCTATGTCCATATCATCTGCCCCAGAACCCTTAAAAAACACGTTTAACCCCAAGGCCATTAGCGCATTACTGGTATCATTATTAACATAAAAAGAATAGCCAGTATCAGACTCTATGGTCAAATACCCCTCGGAACTGACGCTGGCCCTAACGTGGGCAATACCGGTTGAAAAACTGCTTCCAATAGTTGATATCAAGGAGTTAAGTGTCGTGCCTGATGTTGCGCTTGCAGATATACTTATTGTATTTTCCGTTTCATTGCCAGATGAGTCCACAACAGTCATAGTAAAACTGCCATCCTGTATTTCATCGTAAAAATCAAGCCCTGATGAAGAGGAAGCCAACACAGCCGTTGAATCAGATATATCGTATTGTGATGTCAAACTAGTAAATGCAGATAATCCATAACCGCTTGTATGCAGTTTATTCACCTCTGATATTATCTTCTCTGCGATATCGTCTATTATCTCTTTATACTGCGGTATCAGGGAATCACGGGTATTAGTAATCCCATATAACCTTCCGGAACTTACTGAAACTGAACCGTTGTTATACGTCCAATAAGGGTCTAAATGCCCATCGGAATTATATCTATACCCCATATCTTCAGTATCCAGCTTATCAACTAAGTTCACACCTCCGACACTAACGATAACCGTGCCGTCCGGCTGTTCAGACACCTCGTAATCTATTAGATCTGCCAATTCCGCCAATTTTTGATCCCTTTGGTCTCTCAAATCATTTGCGGTTGCATCGCCGACTTCATAATACCTGATCTGCGAATTTAAAGAGGCTATGGAATCAGCCAAACTATTAATCTTTTTTATTTGGGCCTTGAGTGCGGTGTCCGCATCCGTTCTCAAGGATTCCAGATTATTGTATAAATCCGTTATGCCTGTAACCAAAGAAACCGCATCCTGATACAAGGAATTTCGGGAGGTCTGCTCTTCAGGCATATAAGCGACTTCCTGCCATGCATTCCAAAATCTCTCCATAGTATTGGCAAGCCCTGTATCAGACGGTTCGTTAAAGTATAGCTCCACCCTTGCCAGAAACTTTTCTTTTTCATCCCACATACCAAGTTCATTGGTCTCATTGCGCAACTGCACGTCCAAATAACTATCTCTTATGCGGATAATATCGTCTACATCAACACCTGTGCCCTTTGCTCCCCAGGGCGTGCTGTCAGGCAGGGACTCCTTTAATTCAACACGCTGGCGGGAATACCCCGGAGTATTTGCATTGGCTATATTATGGCCAATGGTCTCCATTGCCACCTGATTTGCTATCAGCGCCTTCTTAGCTATCGTCAGTCCGACAAATCCGCCCATCTAATCCCCCTATTATTATGCCAGTTTCGTTGTAAAATGCGCTCTATGGCGTCTTTTAACGCCCTTGCAATCGTATTGCCCGCTGTCTTTTGACGCATCACACAAGTAAACCTCCAACAGGTCCTCTACATAATGCATCACTGTTCTGATAACATATCTGATAGACCTTGTATGGGACTTTATCTGATCTATTTCTTCTCTTAAGCCGTCCACTATAACGTTAAACTCATCAGACATATATGCAGGCACATATCTTCCCAATTCACTAACGGAACTCGCATCTACACCCATAGTATCCGATATGTTCTGGCATAGGCCTGCCCTCACCACTTCCGCATCTTCTATCTCGCGTTTATACATCGCCTGCACCTCTATCTGCCTGCTGACCGCGTCTATATCCCTTTGAAATATAGCACGCTTCAATGCTTCAATACTACCTTTTAGCTGTTTGTGCAACTCTAATTCAATTTTTAATACCTCTATAAGCTCTTCCCATAAAGCCATTTCAACCTCCTCACTTTTATTATCGGACAAAAGTCATTGCGCTTTATTAATTTATTGCCTAACATCGGAAAATTCTTTGCAAAGCATATCGGCCAATCCAAACGGGCTCTTTTTTGCCATAACCCGGGAAATCTGCATATCCTGCATATCCTGATACATCTTCTGTTGGTTTGAACCGAACAACGGATCCTTTATGTCCTGATGCATCTCCTTCAACATATAGTATATAAACATAGATTCCAACTCACCGGCCGCGTCTTTAATACGCTGCTCTTTAGTCCCAACGAGATTTGTATCCTTTATGCTGAGCCCCAATCCGCTTATCATACTCTGCCCCTTTGATTAGATTATCTGTATATCTGCGGCCAATGCGCCACTTTGCTTTATCGCCTGGAAGATGGAAATCATATCCCTTGGCGATACGCCTAATGCGTTTAAGGCATTTGCCAAGTCTCCTATTGTCGCGCCTGACTCCATAACCGCCATGTTCCCTTTCTGTTCAACCACCTTTATCTCGTCATCAGCCACTGTTGCCGTCTGTCCTGAAGATAATGGCGTTGGCTGAGACACCATCCACTTTGACTTCACCTCTATACTCAAACTGCCGTGTGATATCGCTATGGTGTCTATCCTAACATCTTTACCAGCAACAACCGTGCCAGTTCTTTCATTTATTACAACTTTTGCCACTGTATCCGGATTAATATACAAACTTTCTATCTCATATACGAACCCAACCAGGTTATTTTTGAGATCCTGCGGAACATTAACGTCTATGATGCCGGCATCCTGACATCTGGCAATGCCCTGCCACTTCTCATTAATGGCCTTTGCAATCCTGTATGCGGTTGTAAAATCAGGCTGGTTAAGCGTTATTTTGATATGCCCGTCTTTCTCAAGCTCAATTGGTATCTCGCGCTCCACAATAGCGCCGTTGGGAATCCTTGCAACCGTCGGATGGTTCTTTATCTTTTTCGTCCTGCCGCTTCCCGCGCTATACCCGCCTAAAGAAAGAGGCCCTTGCGCAACCGCATAGACATTGCCATCAGGGCCTGCCAGAGGCGTCATAAGTAAAACGCCATTAGATAAATCCGTTGCATCTCCTATTGACGATACCAAACAGTCTATCTTAACACCCGGACGGACAAACGGAGGTATCTGAGCCGTCACAACAACCGCGGCAACGTTTTTCATCTTGATATCCTTTGCAGAGAGGCTTATCCCCAACTCCTTCATCATATTGGCAATTGCCTTCTGAGAAAATACCGACGAGCTCTTATCGCCCGTGCCGTTTAACCCAACTACTATGCCATATCCCATCAACTGGTTTTCCCTAACACCCTCTACAACGGCTATATCCTTTAATCTAGCGGAAAACTCACTGCGGGCCATAGGCCCTGTAAAAAGAATCGCAATTAGAGCCATTATTATTCTCATCGTTATATCCTTATACATATCCAGCCTCCCTATCCATTAAAACAACCAAGCAAAATCAAACAACCATTCAAGCGCGCCCTTGCCATGCTTATCGCCAAGTTTGCCCTTGCCAGAGTAAGATATATGGGCATTGGCAATAGCCGAAGAAAGAATAGTATTGTCAGCGGATATATCATCCGGCCTTATTTCGCCGGTTAATGTTATTATCTGCTTTTCGGAATTCAATTCCACCTCTTGACTTCCTTCTATGATGTAATTGCCGTTGGGAAGCGTTTCTATTATCTTTGCAGTAATCCTTGCGTTTAATTTCTGGCTCCTGTCGGTTGAACCTTCCGCCTTATACTGATTCTCCGCAGATAATTCAAGCGTGGGAAGGTCACTGCTTGAAAGGGGCAGGGCCTTTATATCCCTTGTTATTCCCGAACCCTTTAATATCAGTTTTATCCAGTTCTTTATCTCATCCTTGATATCTGTTGTCCTCTTGGAATCCGAATTGGCAGTCGTTGTCGCCGAGGACTGCTCCACTATCAATATAGTGAGCAAATCGCCAATCCTATGGGCAACCCTATCCGTAAAATAAGAGCCCTTGCCGCTGTTTTCTCTCGCCTGCCAAAGAGACTGGGCATAAGAAAAAGAAGCGCATGTTAGTAAAATAACCGCCAACAAAAACACCCTTCTCATAACTCCACCTCCAACTCATTTTTACCCACAACCTCAGCGAAAAACACCCTGTGAGAAGATGGATTTTCCAGCTCAATCCAATCCCCCACAGAACCATTTTCCAAGGCAACCGCCCTTGAAGAAAGGACTATGCCATTTGAACGCAACTTAACATCTACAATAGCGCCTTTCCTGACGATATAACGCTTTTCAACAAACCCCTTTTCTATAAATGAGCCTTTCGGCAGGAATCTCCTTGCCGTAAGCCCGACAGGCGATTCGTCTTGAGATAAAAACTCCCGCATATATCCTTTTTTAAGCGGCGCCAACTCAACATCCGCTCGTGATATAACATCGCCTTTTTTAACGTCCCTGCAAAGCCGCCAAAACCTAACGTTAAATCTCTCCACCTTAAAACTAATCAGCTTCATATCAACGTCCTGGCCTTGCAAATGGGCATAAAGGTCTACAAAACAACTGCCTGCCAAACACTCATCTGAGAATTTTACTGAAAAGTCAGCATTGACAGGAGCTAATACCGAAGACAGTGAACCGGATATCTTCCAGCCTTCCGGCAAGAGATTGGCAATAATTTGCCTTAACTCATCGGCCATCAAAAGGCGCGATGCCCTGTAAACATACACGCCTCTGCCTTTAAGTTCAACCTTTCTGCCAAGCCTGCGCAATATCTCGCCCGCGTTTAGAAACAACACGTCTCCCTTTTGCGCATAAGCAATCCTTTTGTCTAAATCGCTTGGCACAGGCTCCTTAACCAAATCCGAGAAAAACACATCCGGCCTGTTTAAAGTAATCTTCTCCAATAGAGTAAACTCACTGCCCCATATCGGAAGGAAAAACATAAAAAAGAATATCACCGCCGCTAAAAACACTATGTCTTTAATAATACTTTTTACCACCTCATTACCTCTTAACACTATTCGCTATCTGAAGCATCTCATCGGAGGTCTGAACCGCCTTTGAATTCATTTCATACGCCCTTTGGGCAACTATCATATTTACCATCTCATCTACGACCTTCACATTTGAACTCTCCAAGAATCCTTCCCTAATAGCGCCGAAGTTATCTTCCCCCGGAGTTCCAGTCATAGCGCTGCCTGATGCCTCTGTCTCAACAAAGAGATTTCTGCCTATTGCCTTCAATCCGGCAGGATTGACGAACCTTGCAAGTTCTATATTCCCAACGGTCTGATAAGTCGTCTGCCCCGGCAAGAGTACCTGCACAGCGCCATCCATAGCAATTGTTACGCGCTCGGCATCTTGCGGTATGGATATACTCGGTTCAAGCGCAAGGCCGTCAGAGGTCACGATATTTCCATCCTTATCCAGTTTAAAACTGCCGTCTCTCGTATATGCCGTCGTTCCATCAGGCATAGTTATCTGAAAAAAACCATCTCCCTCAATAACAAGGTCAAGGGGGTTTTCGGTATTGACAAAATCGCCCTGCGAAAAACTCTTATATATCGCAGAAACCTTTACACCATGCCCAAGCTGCGTTCCAGTGGGAATGACAGTCCCCCCTGCCTCGCCTGTTCCCGGAGCCTGAACCATAGTGTATAAAAGGTCCTGGAAATCCACCCGGCTGCCCTTAAACCCGTTTGTGTTGACGTTTGCAAGATTGTTTGCAATCACGTCAACATTGGTTTGTTGAGCCTGCATCCCGGTCGCCCCTGTCCACAAAGCGCTTATCATACCAACCCCCTTTTCCTTTTATACAATTAGACCCTTGGTATTTCGTTTATCAACGACCCTAATAGATTATCTATAATCCTAACCACGTTTTCATTCGCCTCAAATGCCCTGTGCGCCTCTATCATATTTGCCATCTCGTCAACCGCTTCAACAGAGCTGTCCTCCAAAAACCCCTGCTTTACGGAAAAATTAGACGCCGAAAACCCTTCTATATCAGAACGAAACAAACCGCGGCCAGCCTTTTTTAGCGCATAAGGCTTCGGAAAATCCATAACCAAGAGCTTGCCAACCTTTTTCCCATCCACAAAGACATCCCCTCCGGGAGAAAACTCCACCTGCGAACCATTTATAACAATCTGTCCGCCTTCGCCTACGACCGGATTTCCCATTGAATCGCACAAAAGGCCTTCTTCATTAATTGAAAACCTGCCTGAACGCGTATACATACGCCCATTTTCCGTCTCAACAGCGAAAAAACCCTTGCCGGCAATCGCAACGTCCAACTTATTTGCCGTTGCTCGCAAAGGCCCTTGAGAGAAATCGCAGGCAGTGCCTGCTAATCCAACGCCATAGTCCCTGCTTTGCATACTCTCTTCAAAAATAGAGGAAAAGCTCTTAAAAACCAATCTATCTTTCTTGTATCCCGGGGTATTTACGTTTGCCAAATTGTTTGAAATAACGTTCAATTTGGCCTCTTGAACACTGGCTCCGCTAGCGGCAAGCCCAACTATACCAAACATACACCCTCCTTTGCCAACCAATAACCACAACCACCCAAGATATATGCAACAACCGTGCCAACTTTTATGATTATAGGTAAAATTAGGGAGGATTATTTCTCAACGTATATACAAACGACGAATTCGCCTTGAACGAAATTTTTTGAAAGGTTTTCTTTGATAAGAGAGACAGGCCCTGAAAAGGCCGTTTCGTGTTGTTTGGTTAGTTCTTTTATTAAGGCGCATTCCACATTCGGGCCAAAGACTTCCTCTATCTCACTGACTAATTTCTCAACCCTGTGAGGCGCTTCATATAAAACTATTGTGCCACCAAGCGTTTTTATAGATTCGTATGCCTGCAGAAGCTTCTTTTTTCTGGATTTTTTTCTCGGCAAAAAACCTATAAACAACACATAACTGGAAGGCAATCCGCTAACAGAAACAGCGCTGCACAAAGCGCTCGGACCTGGCACGGAAAGGACATTATAGCCATTTTTTCTGGCCTCTTTAACAATAAGATAACCCGCATCGCTTATCCCGGGCGTGCCAGCATCACAAACGAGACCCACGTCTTTTCCTTCTGAAAGGCGCGTTAAAATACGCTTAATAGCAGAAGATTCATTGTGCTGGTGATAGGCAAAGACCTCTGGCACGGAAATCTTATAATGAGCAAGCAGTTTTTT
>CAYXYY010000002.1:0-6766 GCA_964469495.1 uncultured Planctomycetia bacterium
TTTTTGTCCAAGAGGATATGGAATAAATGGGATATATATAGGGAATATTTAAGGTCGTATTTATTAGGCGATGAGCTTGACATTGACGGCCTTGAGATAGTGGCTGGCGGCGTAAACTGGGATACAAATCAGTTAAACAGCGGACTTGCGTTTTTGCACGTGCCTTTGAAAAGGCTTTGGGGGAAAATCAAGGAGATTGGCCTGCCTGTATATAAGGTGATATTCAATCCTGTGAGGAAACTGCCTGAGGTGAGGCAGAGGGATACGTATAATTTTATTTCAACGGCAGATAATAAGTTAAAGACGAGATTTCCCGGCAGGATAGCTGATGGAATCAAGAAGCAGGACATTGTTTCGGACTTTTTAAGCCGCGCTTGGCGGTTTTTCTATGAAGATAGTAAGCGTTCGGCTGATAAGGATTATTACCTGCGGGCATTGATTGAGTCTCAGTTTTTAAAGCCGACTGCAAAGGCGGTGTATAACGAGTTGAAAGACACGTTTGACAATACACTTGAAGGAAGAGAGGCTGAATTTAGAGAAGAATTTATAGATACTCTAAAGAATAGCGCAACAAAGGCATTTGAGCTCTGGCTGATGAAATACAGTGAACTTGGCCTCGTGGGCAGGTTAAGGGCATTAATAATGTTTAATAAGGCGCTTGATGAATACACCTCATCTGTAAAGGTCTTTTACAATCCAGTATTAGGAGGCGAATTTGAAATAAGTTTTGCATTAAAGGATAAAGAGATTTCTGTAAAGGTTAATAGAGATAGCCTTACGCAGAAGTCCGTTTTATCAAAAGACAGGGATATGTATGTTTCAGATGAAAATTATGTTAAGGGCAATGATTTATATCTGAACTTTGATGATTTAAAGGATAAGCCGGAGGTGCTTGTTCACGAGGATGCGCATATAATAGCAAAGGCGGTAAAGAAAAACAAAGAGGATATCTATTATGAATTTGTGGATAAGGTTAAGGCAAACTGGGAGGAATTTTTAACCGAATTTTATGAGATTAGGTATGGGCAAAAGATAGGGAAAGAGAGAGTGATAAACGCGCTTATAGAGTCAGATGAGCCGTTTATTCGGAAAGACGGGAGGCTTAGTTGGTATAAATTAAGTGAGGAGTTGTTGGCAACCTATGCTGAATTATCTTACAAAGATGTAATTGGAAATAGATTGTCAGATGTAGAGGAAAGATTTGTTAAAAAGTTTGAAGGAAGCATAGGCATAGAAGAAATTAAGTCAATTTTAGATGCCTACCTTTCTGTGCCTGTCAGCAGATTAGACATAGAAGGTATGGGCGTTTCCCGTTGGTGTTGGGCAGAGGACTTAGAGGCTTTAGAGGATGAGTTAATGGCTTTGGATAAGGATTTTGACGATGGGTTATTCCAATCAATATTAAAAAGGGAGTTTGTTAACACATTTGTCAATGGCGGGATTAATGGATTGTCAATGGCCGAAATAGAGGCATGCTATAACCATCTTTATAATAAAGTTAAGATTACCCCTGAACAATATATGCCTGTATTAAAGAAGGTAAAAGACAAATACCTTAAGCAAAGGGCTGTAGTCTTTGAGGCACAAGTTATCAAAGAGACGGTTGAAGTTTTGGGAGATGAGATAAATAAAGAGATAAAAGATGAAATGGAATCCATTGTGGAAGATGAGATTAAGGATTTGGATGAGGAAGATGATGATGAGCCAGTGGATTTCGATTTAGTGAATAAATTGTCTAAGAATAATTTCATCCACGCATTGGATCATACTCTAACAGAGGCCTTGGTAGATTTGGCAAAAAAAGGAAGCCTTCATAATCTAAGTTATGAAGATATAATTGCCAAGTTAGCAGGGATTATGCAGAGGTCTCCTAAACTAAAAAGTATTTATGGGGGCATAGATAAGAATCTCATTATAGATATGTTTAAACGGCCGGGGTTAAAGGGAAAGTTAGATAAGTTCTTAAAGCCGTTAAACCTGATATCTGAGAAGGCGGCGAGCCGAAAAGAAAATAGGAGGGTTTATAAAGGGGATAAAAAAGAGGAAATGTCTGCAAGGGATAGACTATCGGCCTTGTTAAAGAATACTGGCAATAAATTAAAGGATCCGGACACGCTTAAGAAGTTGGTGATAGCGGTGGTTTTTCTTGGCGCGATGTTTGACCAACTTTTTGGGATGGGCATCTTTGGCGCCTTGCATAGTCGTTTAGGCGCAATTGCCCTGACAGGAATGGTTAACTTAGTAGGGTCTAATAATAATGGCCAAGGAGAGGGCCAAGGAGAACCCCTGCCCGAGAGATATGAAAGAATATTTACGGGGTTCTGCACACTGGTGAACGGTGCGCCTGGAGCAAATGCAAGAGAAAAGATAGATAACGTTTTAAGAGATCCCAGAAAATCGGGTCCGGTGAGTGCTATTATAAGTGCATTAGGTGAGATCACGGGCAAGGGTTGGCTGCGTTTGCCGGAAAATAGCGATAGTGATTATAATCTATTGGTTAATCTATTAGTTAAGATTGCTACGCCTTCAACGCAAGATGGTATGGTAAATGAACTTAGATCTATTTGGGAGGAATATAGAGAGGCGCGTTTGGAAAACAAGCGGGGAGATGATTCAGGTAAAGACAAGGATAGGGGGGGAGAAGGGGCCTCGCCAATGGATATTTTAAAGGAGCGATTTGGCGCTGAGGAATTTAGTGGCGATGATCTGGCCAAGTCAAAAGGTATTTATGTGCCTGATAGGATTATAGAGAAGGTCAGGGTTGCGCTTAATGATAATAAAAGCGTATTATTGACAGGCCGGGCAGGCGCGGGAAAGACGACTGTTATGAGGTATCTGGCAAATAATATGATAGACGGCAATATAACGATAAACGGAGAACTCTATAAACCTGTGAAAATAATGTCGGGAATACTTATGGAAAAGATTAATTCATTTTGGGGAGGTGAAAGCGCTTTGCGGGAGTTTATTGATACGGTTAAAGAGGTAGAAGGTGGCAGGGTAGTATTATTTATGGATGAGATACATAAACTTGCAAATCTCCAATCAGGGGCTAATATCTTGGATACAGCTGTATTTAAGGATGCCCTTGGTGAGAATGATATTATTATAATAGGCGCGACCACGGAAAAGGAGGCGGAGAGGTATTTATTTTCGGATGAGGCGGTTAAACGCAGGTTTGAAGAGGTTTCCATTGAGATGTCTGGCTCTGAATTGGACAATGCCTTGGATGAGTATAAAGATAAACTGCTTAAAGATTTGGGAGTGGTTGATGAGATTGAGGTAGATGACAGCGCAATATCAGCGGTTGTTAAATACGCGCCTGTCGTATATCCAGAGAGGTCTATGATAGATGCGGCCATATCTTTATTGGAGTCATCAGTAAAAGAGGCGGTAAATAAAAAGTCCTTGATAGAGTCAATAGAGTCTAAGTTAAGGGCCCTTTCAAAGACGCTTAACCTCCTTAAAGACGCGCTTAAAAAGAAGAATTCGCGGAGGATAAGACTGCAGGCAAATGCAGTGATGAAAGATGTATATCTATTAAAGAAGGAATGGCAGTCTTTATTGGAAGAGGATATAGATGAGATAGACGATGATTATGTTGTTAAGGTTGCGCGAAAGAAAGGGATTCCAGAGGTATTATTAGATGAGGAGTATAAGCAGGAATTTTTGGATGGTATGGAGGAATATTTGAAGGAGCGCGTGCTTGGGCAGGATGAGGCAATAGAAAAGGTGGTGGATGTTATTCGCACCAGTATGACGATGCCGGAGAATATTCGCAGGGGCCTATGGGGCGCTTTTATGTTTTTGGGGCCGACAGGTGTTGGAAAGACCGAACTTGCCAAGGCCTTGGCAGAATATATATTGGAAAACGAGGATAAATTAATTCGTTGGGATATGGGAGGCTCGATGGCAACGGACTTGTTTGCCCCACCACCGGGTTATGTTGGATTTGACAGACAGCAGGAGACCCTGCCCTCGCAGGTGTCAAAGATGCCGGGCAGGATGGCGGTTGTTTTATTGGATGAGATAGAAAAGATAAACGATAGGAATATATTGGACAAATTGTTGGCTTTTATAGATGAAGGCAGATTGAGAGACTCAAAAGGTGTTGTTGCGGATACGAAGAAGGCAGTAGCGATAATGACCTCAAATATCGGGGCTGAGCACGTAAAAGAAGGCGAGGATTTTGAAGAGATAAAGAATAAGATAATGTCAACGCTTGAGGGGAATAGTATTTTTAGGCCTGAGGATATAGGGAAAATAGATGAGGTAATAGTCTTTAAGCCGTTGGATAAGGCATCGGTTGCCAAGGTTATCAAGAGCAAACTCAAGAAGATAAAACAGGCATATCGCGATGAGTATAATATAAAAATAGAAATAGATAATGAAGATGAGTTTGTTGAAAGGGTGGGCGAATATTTCTATTCTCCTAAGTACGGTTTTAGAGGTGTTGACAGAGGGCTTATGCAAAAGATCTCAGGGATAATAGATAAGTCAATGCGTAAAGGCCAATTGGGCGCCGGGCAAAGGATTGTAATATCATTAAAGGCCTTTCCTCTTCGCAAGGACGAGTTTATGAGAAAGGGCAAGAGGTATATAAAAAGATTTGCCTTAACGGATGAGCTAAAGGAAAAATTGGAATCAGTTATAACTGCTGAAGAAAAACTCAAAAAATACACAAAGGTCAATACAATAGAGGACGTCTTAATAGATAAATTATCCGCAGAGGCTGGTATTGAGGATGTTTATATGGAAATGCTTAATGAAAATATAAAAGAAGATTTAAAGGATAGGCACGTTGTCTTGAATTTTTTGTTTGAGAAGTTGGGTTTGGATAAGAAAGAAGATCAGGAAAACAAGGTGAAAGAAGTATATAAACAGATAATTAATGAGATTACAGAAAAGGCCTTGGATGCTGAGGATGAAGACGTAATAGAGGTATTTTACGATAATTATTTGATACATATGGGCTTGACCCTGTCAGCAGAGGTTAAGAACGGGATTAGAGATGAGATTCCTTTTTATTCCTCAGATGATGAATTGCAGAAGTTGTTGGACGCATTGAAAGATTTGATTAAGAAAAATGAGCAAGATAGGGTAGAGATATTGCCGAGGGATGTGCTTAAGGCAGTTGAAGATGCGTGGGGCAGTTTTGTATCAATTGATACTAAAGATATTAATGTTGATGATGAGTATTTGATTGGCGATGTGGATATAACTGATTTTAAGCCTGCCCTTTTATTGGGAGATATAGCGCAAAGCGATGTATTTTCAGGACTTAAAGATTTTTTGCAGGAAGATAGTTTTCTGTCTTTAAAGAACAATACGCTAAGATTGGTAAATACCGGGAGGCGGATTATATTAGATTGCGCATCTTGGGAAAAAGCGCTTACGAAGTATTCTGTGATAGAAGAGGTCTTGTCGAAATTTGATTTATCTAAAGCAGATGAACGAATATATTCGAAGAAAGAGGATGAGTTATTAAAGTCTTTGCCCAATGATGGGCTTAAATTGCAGGCCTTTTTTAAAACCAAGGATGATGAAACTGCTGATCTTACTATAGTGGCGCAGATCAAGGCCGCTATTCCATTAAATTTAAAGGAAGAGATTGCAAAGGCAATCAGCCATAATATCAAGGATGGTGTACTTGATGGGGAATTTGATAATAGGGTGACAGACCTTGCCGTGATTAGGCAAGCTGCCTTGAATGAAACAGAATTGAAATTGGGCTATGATGAGAATAATGGCAAAACAAGGTTGTGGTTTACTATGCCGGTAAAGATAAGGACAGAAGAAGAAAATGAGGAAGATGCTAACGAAGGGCCTTATGCAGAAACCGCATCAGAAAGTGGTGAAAATCCCCCTTCCACAGGAGGTGTTGATAACACCCCGGAAGGTGTTGATAATGCTCCTTCACAAGGCGGCAGCGGAAGTGATAACCGGCAAGGGCCGTCAGGTTCAGCTATTGCGCGGGAAGGAGTGATAGGCGAGACAATCAGCCAAGAAGAGGCCGGTAAGTTGGTTGCGGCAATAGATGATTATCTGGCGTATAAACAAGAGCTTGAGAAAAAGGATAAAAAAGATTGGACGAGAGATGAAAAAAATAGATTGGGAGAATTAGCAAGATTGGCAGCGGCAAGCGCAGGCGCGATATTGGCAATGGAAGGAGTGGATAGAGAATTGAGGAGGAAGGCGTTTGATGTGCTGGTGCAGTTAATAAAAGCAAGAGGATGGAATTCAAGCATTGTCATTTTTGCAAATGCGTATAAGGGTAAGAAATGGGATGAGATAGATGAATATGAGCGGGATAGAATAAGAAATATGTTGAATGGCACGGATGATGAAAAAGTGGCAAGCGCAGGGGCGATATTGGCAATGGAAGGAGTGGATAGAAAATTGAGGAGATAGGCGTTTGATATGCTGGCGCAGTTAATAAAAGAAAAAGGATGGTATTCAAGCATTGTCATTTTTACAAATGCGTATAAGGGTAAGAAATGGGATGAGATAGATGAATATGAGAGGAAGAGAATAAAGAAAATGTTGAATGGCACATATTATGAAAAAGCGGCAAGCGCAGGGGCGATATTGGCAATGGAAGGAGTGGATAGCACTTTAAGGAGAAGAGCGTTTGATGAATTAACTCGGTTCATAAAAGAAGGAGGATGGTATCCAAGCGAGATCAATTTTGCTGCTCCATACAAAAACCGGCCTTGGCCTGAAATGCAAAGAGATGCCTCTTCCGAGAATAGCCGTAGGCCTGAAA
>CAYXYY010000003.1:0-16628 GCA_964469495.1 uncultured Planctomycetia bacterium
GCTGTTTAACTGATTTGTATCCCAGTTTACGCCGCCAGCCACTATCTCAAGGCCGTCAATGTCAAGCTCATCGCCTAATAAATACGACCTTAAATATTCCCTATATATATCCCATTTATTCCATATCCTCTTGGACAAAAACGGCTGTATCTCATTGCTCCCTGCAATGGATTTTAACCGGCCTTCTGCCTTATCCCTATATAAATGCGCCAGAATAACTGCCCTATATACCCTGCGCAAGGCAGAATAACTCTCGGATTTGTTTATCTCATCTCTCAGCTCTGGTATAACACTTTTCTCTATTATTTGCCGGCTCCTGCTATTGCCTGTATTAAGGCGATATTCTATAGATAGCCTCGCCTGTTTTATCAATGCGCCCTTATCATTCCCTTCCACTACTGTCTCCCCCGGAACGATTAGCAGCCTCTCAGGAAACGATATATCCTCATCTTCTAGGTACTCATCCTCTAATTCCCTTGCAAATATCCTCAGAAAATCCATCTTCAGGCGCGCATCGGCCTCCATAAAGACCTTACCCAAATCCGTTATCCTTAATTCAAACGGCAATGTCCTGGATAAATCCACATCAGGAGATAAATTCACCCATAACCTATCCTCAGATAAACTCAACGCAAGGAAAAACTCCCTAACAAGGCCTTCCTTGTCTTTTGCCCCATCAGAAAATACAAACTCAACCCCTCCATTATCCAAAACAAACCCATTGATAAACCCGCCTGATGCCACGCTCCCATCTACGGAAGACAATATCGCCCAAGGAGATGCAAAAGATATGCTCTGAATCAAAAACAAAAACGCAAACAACAAATTAAAGATCCTAAAAAATAATCCATTCTTCATAATGTTCATCCTCCGTTCAATATATTTCAAAAATTATTTAATAATATAATAAAATATATTTTGTGTCAATGAAAAATTATAAGGGGACTGATTGAAATGCGCCTTTCTCCATATACAATATAGGGCACCTTTGTATAATACCTAAATTTACATCAAATTCAAAAAACTATCCATCTGTAATGCCCAAAATAAAAAGCGGGCTGTTTAACAAAAACACCCCGCTTGAATTGTGTAAATAAGTTTATGTTCTATTTTATAAACGTATTGCTGATTATAAACGATGCAAAAACAATAGACACCATTGACATCAGTTTTATCAGGATATTGATTGACGGGCCTGATGTGTCTTTAAACGGATCGCCAACTGTGTCTCCGACAACCGCAGCCTTGTGCGCATCCGAGCCCTTTCCTCCGAAGTTGCCTTCCTCTATGTATTTCTTTGCATTGTCCCATGTGCCTCCGGCATTTGCCATAAACACTGCCAAAACAAATCCACTGGCAAGGCCCCCTGCTAAAAGGCCAACTTCAGCGCTTACGCCCAAGAATATTCCCACTGCAATAGGAGTGGCTATGGCAAGCATAGACGGCAGTATCATCTCTTTTTGAGCTGATGCCGTTGCTATTTTTACGCAGCTTGCATAGTCCGCTGTCGCTGTCCCTTCCATAAGGCCTTTTATTTCTTTAAATTGCCTTCTAACCTCAAGAACTATCCCCTGCGCAGCCCTGCCTACCGCGCGTATTGTCAAGGCGGAAAAGGCAAATGGCATCATTGCGCCTATAAATAAGCCTATTAAAATAGTCGGCTCCATAAGTGATAGGTTTAGCTCACCGCCATGCATAATTATTTCATCTCTGTATGCGGCTATTAATGCCATGGCTGTCAAGGCAGCTGAGCCGATGGCAAAACCCTTTCCTGTCGCGGCTGTGGTGTTGCCAAGTGAATCTAATGCGTCTGTCCTCTTGCGAACCTCTGGATCTAATCCGGCCATTTCTGCATTTCCACCGGCATTGTCGGCAACCGGGCCGTATGCATCTGTTGCCAAGGTTATTCCTAACGTGGAAAGCATACCTACTGCCGAGATACCTATTCCGTAAAGTCCCATACCCGGATTCTGAAATCCGCCTGTCACCCAAAAGGCAACGAATATGGCGGCTCCAACAACCAATACAGGCACCATCGTTGATATCATTCCAACAGATATCCCGCTTAATATAACTGTTGCAGGCCCTGTTATTGCTGATTCGGCAACTAACTGCGTTGGTTTATAGTTTGCAGACGTAAAATACTCTGTTGAAAGGCCTATGATTATTCCCGCTACAAGCCCTGATATAACCGCCCAATATACGCCGATAAAACCCATACCAAGCGTGTATTTGACTATAAAGAACGAGACAATGGCTATTAAGATGGCCGATCCAAATATGCCTTTTCTTAACGCCCAAAGAAGCGCGCTCTGAGAGGCATCTTCTCTCGTATGCACTAAAAATGTGCCTAATATAGATGCTATAACGCCGCACGTTGCCATAACCATAGGCACTGTCACGCCTGCTAAACCAAGCCCTGCCGTTGCGGCCAATGCCATTGTCGCCACAATAGAACCTACATATGATTCGTATAGGTCAGCGCCCATTCCTGCAACGTCGCCTACGTTATCCCCAACGTTATCGGCAATAACAGCCGGATTCCTGGGGTCATCTTCAGGAATGCCTGCCTCAACCTTGCCGACCAAATCCGCGCCAACATCTGCGGCCTTTGTATATATGCCTCCTCCTAACCTTGCAAATAATGCCTGTGAACTTGCGCCCATACCAAAGGTAAGCATTGTTGTTGTGATTGCTGTTATTTTATCGGCGTTGCTAAGCATCTGAGGATACTTGTCAAATATCCAGTTTAAAAGGAAAAACCAAATAGACAGGTCTAAAAGGCCTAATCCTACGACAACCAATCCCATAACCGCGCCGGCAGAAAAAGCAACTCTTAAGCCCTTGTTTAAAGATTCTTGGGCACCAGCCGCAGTCCTATTACTCGCGCGGGTCGCTATCATCATACCAATAAAACCCGATAGGCCTGAGAAAAATCCGCCTGTCAAGAATGCAAAAGGAACAAAAGGAGTTAGATATTTCTTCCAAGCCATCCAAGACAATATCAAAAATACTATGGCAAAAAACGCGCCAACTACTTTGTACTGCCTTTTCAGATATGCCAAAGCGCCATCTCGAACATATTGGGCAATCTCTTTCATCCTATCTGTTCCTTCAGGGGCATTCAAAACTCCTCTTGCCAAATAACCTGCAAACAAGAGCGCTAGAACAGACCCTACGGGAGCAAGCCACACTAAACCAAGGCTCATACAAACCTCCTTTTAAGTCAAGTCCACAATCGCTTCACGCACCGAACCGACAGAGGCCATCATAACTGGCGCTCCAACCAACTCAGACAGGGCGCTCAAGTAATCTAATGCCTCTTTCGGAAGGTCTTTTTTATCTCTAACAGAGCTGGTATCCTGTTTCCAGCCCTTGAAAACCTTGTAAATCGGGGTGAGGTTTGAGAAAACCTCTATGTCAAAAGGAAAGGTACCTATACGCCTTCCCTTGTATTCATATCCAACGCATACTTTTATCTCGTCCAATTCGTCTAATACGTCCAATTTTGTTATAACGATTTTATCAACACCGTTAACCATTACCGCATATCTGACTAATACCGCATCAAACCAGCCACACCGCCTCGGCCTGCCTGTTGTTGTGCCAAACTCATTGCCTTTGTCGCGCAGATTCTCTCCAACCTCTCCGTCTAACTCGGTCGGGAAAGGGCCTTCTCCAACCCTTGTTGTGTATGCCTTGCACACGCCTATTATCTCGCCCAATGCCTTGGGGCTTATACCTGTACCTGATAGTATTCCCGCGACTGAGGCGTTAGAGGATGTAACAAATGGATATGTGCCGAAATCAACGTCTAACATAACGCCTTGAGCGCCCTCAAATAATATGGATTTTCCCTCTTTATAGGCGTTATTTAAAAGCAAGACAGTATCTGTGATGAAGTCTTTTATTTTTTCGGCGTAAGAAAGGTATTCTTCAAATACCTCTTCAAAAGAAAACCCGTCATATCCGAATACGTTCTTGTATATGCGGTTTTTTTCTTCTATGTTGTCTTTTAATTTTGAACGGAAAACCGATTCATTCAACAAATCAACCGCCCTTATTCCGCATCTCGAGACCTTGTCCATATAACAGGGGCCTATCCCCCTTCCTGTTGTGCCTATCCGGTTTTTCCTCAGGGATTCTCTGAATCCGTCCAGCTTACGGTGATAAGGGAAAATTATATGCGCATTATGGGAAATCTTAAGCCTTTCAGGATTTATATCAACGCCTTGTTTTGTCAATGTGTCCATCTCATTTACAAATGCAACTGGATCTATAACCATTCCATTGCCAAGAACGCAAAGTTTACCGGGACGCAATATCCCCGAAGGTATGAGGTGAAATGCATATTTTACGCCCTCTTTTACAACGGTATGCCCTGCGTTATTTCCGCCTTGAAAACGGACGATAACATCGTTTGAGCCTGAAAGCAGGTCAATTATCTTGCCCTTGCCCTCATCTCCCCATTGTAATCCCACAATCGCTCTATTCACATTTTCTCCTGTTTTTCCCGCAGGCACAATAATGCCTTTAAATTCCGTTAGATTAATCCCCCAAAAGAATTGAAACAAAAGCACTAATTCCAAAAAGCTTTATCGGGGCGGCCGGATTCGAACCGGCGACCTCCTGAACCCCATTCAGACGCGCTAATCCAAGCTACGCCACGCCCCGGGCAAAAAATATGGGCAGGGGAGGGTTCGAACCTCCGTAGGGATACCCCGCCAGATTTACAGTCTGGTGCGTTTGACCACTCCGCCACCTGCCCAAAATTCACAAGCCGGCGAAGGGAATCGAACCCCCAACCTACTGATTACAAGTCAGTTGCTCTGCCAGTTGAGCTACGCCGGCGGTCTATCTTTTAAAGAACCTTTATTTATATAGCCTTATAAAAGGCCATTGTCAACAATATAATTCACTAAATCAACAACTCTGTTGGAATATCCCCATTCGTTGTCATACCAAGAAAGCACTTTCACAAAACCGGGGCCCATTTTCATAGCGCTCAATGAATCAAATATAGACGAATGTGGGTCGCCTATAATGTCTGATGAAACGATAGGATCCTCGCAATACGCCAGAATACCTTTCATTGGGCCTTCCGCAGCTGCTTTCATTGCGGAGTTGATTTCCTCAACCGATGCGTCTTTTTCAAGACGAACGGTTAAATCAACTATGGAACCTGTTGGGACAGGCACTCTCATTGCCAAACCATTGAGTTTGCCGTTGAGATCAGGAATAACCAATCCAACCGCTTTAGCTGCGCCTGTCGTCGTCGGGATAATGGATAATGCGGCAGCCCTTGCCCTTCTCAAGTCGGAATGTGGCAGATCCAGTATCCTCTGGTCATTGGTGAATGCGTGAACGGTCGTCATAAGGCCTTCTATTATTCCAAAGCTGTCGTTTAATACCTTCGCTATAGGCGCTAAACAATTCGTCGTGCAGGATGCGTTTGAAATAACCTTCTGATCAGCGGAAAGTGTATCCTGGTTAACTCCCAAAACAACTGTGTTGTCCACTTTATCCTTTGCAGGGACTGTCAAGATAACCTTTTTTGCGCCTGCTTCTAAATGCATTGCCGCCTGCTCTCTTTTGCGAAACACACCGGTTGATTCTATTACGACATCCACTCCGGCATCTGCCCATTTTATGTTTTTAGGGTCCCTTTCAGCGGATATCTTTATTTCCTTTCCGTTTACAACGATTGCGCCTTCTTTTGCCTCAACCGTACCGTCAAACCTTCCGTAAACTGAGTCATATTTTAATAGGTGAGCTAAGGTTTTTGCATCGGTCAAATCGTTTATGGCAACAACCTCAACACCCTTTTTCTGCGCAACTTTAAATACATTGCGGCCAATCCTTCCGAATCCGTTAATTCCTATCTTTACTCCCATCTAATCCCTCCTTTTTTAAATCACGTTATTTTACGAATTTGCTCGTGCCTGCATAGACAGCGCCTTTCCCAAGGCCATCTTCAATCTTTAAAAGCCTGTTATACTTGCTGAGCCTCTCACTCCTTGCAGGCGCTCCTGTCTTTATAAAGCCCGTATTCGCCGCAACAGCTAAATCAGCAATAAATGTATCACAAGTCTCGCCTGAACGATGCGATATGATAGCGGCAAACGAGGCGTTTTGCGTCATCTCTATTGCAGATAAGGTCTCGCTTACGGACCCTATCTGATTTAGTTTAATCAATACCGCGTTCATCGCGCCTAACTCTATTCCCTTGGCTATACGCTCCGTATTGGTAACCAAAAGATCATCTCCCACTATTCTTATTTTGGAGCCAAGCGCCTTTGTCAATTCTTGCCACCCTTCCCAATCTTCTTCATCAAGCCCGTCTTCTATACTGACGATAGGATATTTCTCAACCAATTCTGAGTAATAGCTTACCATATCGGAAGAACTCATCTGCCTCTTGCCTGATTCTATGAGGTACTTGCCGTCCTCATAAAACTCGCTTGCCGCTGCATCCAATGCAATAAACACGTCAACTCCCGGACGATACCCTGCCTTTTCAATGGCCTCTAGGATGAGTTTGACGGGTTCTTCATTATTGGGCAGGTCTGGGGCAAAACCGCCTTCATCTCCAACACCGGTTGAAAGGCCTTTTGCCTTTAATACCCCCTTTAACGTGTGATAGACCTCAGCGCCACACCTCATTGCCTCTGAAAAAGAAGGCAATCCAGCAGGCAGTATCATATACTCCTGAAAATCCACATTATTATCCGCATGCTGGCCGCCGTTTAATATGTTCATCATCGGGACAGGCAAAACAGCGGAATTTGTCCCCCCAAGATATCTGTAAAGGTCTATTTTAAGACTTGCGGCAGCCGCCCGCGCAACTGCCATAGAAACACCCAATATGGCATTGGCTCCAAGCCCTGCCTTATTTTTAGTGCCGTCTAACTCAAGCATAATCCTGTCTATATTTACCTGATCGCATGCCTCTATTCCTATTAATCTGCCGGAGATGTGTTCATTCACATTTTTAACAGCCTTAGAAACACCCTTCCCATTATATTTAGACTTGTCTCCGTCTCTTAATTCCAATGCCTCAAACTTTCCTGTGGATGCCCCTGACGGAACCATAGCCGAACCATAACTGCCGTCTTCCAAAAGCACGTCAACCGCTACTGTCGGATTTCCACGAGAATCCAAGACCTGTCTTGCTTTAATCAAAGTGATTTTAGGCATACGTCCCTCCTTATATAAAAGTGCCAATAATCATTCAATACCGCCACATAATAAAACAAGGTATAATATCACAATTGGCGTTTAAGTCAATCAAAAATAACACCGTTAAATACGCGCTTCACCGGGCCCTCCAACGTCGTTTTTATATCACCGCCCTGTTTCTTGACTTCAACCGACAACACCTCGCCACTCCTCGTTAGAACATTGACGTTGCCTTCCTCTAAATCCTGATTGAGAAGGCTCAAAAAAGCAGATGCCACAGAACCTGTCCCGCAGGCCAATGTCTCGTTTTCAACGCCTCTTTCATATGTGCGGACAACAATCTCAGACGGCGAATTTATCTTAACAAAATTTACGTTTGCCCCTGCAGGGGCAAATTCTTGATGATAACGGATCTGCCTGCCAACCGACACCACATCTGCATTTTCTATATCGTCTGTAAAAACAACAGCATGCGGCACGCCCGTATTGGCAAAGTCCAAAGACAAAAGTCCGGAGTCTATTTCTATGGATAAACCGCGCTTGACATCTTTTGGTTGAGTAAGCTCAACCTTTGCCCGGTTCGTTTCAGGATAGAACCAGCCTTTTACATGCCCGGCCAGAGTGTTCATCAGTGTTTCTTTTAACCCAAACTCCTCAAAGATAAATCGCATAGCGCACCTTGCGCCATTCCCGCACATCTCTGCCTCAGAACCATCTGAATTGAATATCCGCATAGAATCCCTGCCCACTATCAATATGCCATCAGCGCCAACTCCATATTGCCTGTGGCACAACGAGACAATAGCGTCTTTATCAGGCGGGAAATCTCCTTCCTTAAACAAGATAAAATCATTTCCCGCGGCGACCATTTTTACTATATTCAATCCTTTAAGTGTTTTCATCCTTGACCTCCACAACGCACATTGAATAAATCCCCTTATCAAAAAGCCCTTCTGTTGTTTTAGCCTTTACCCCAACCTTGTTTTCTTCTATCTGCAAGAGAGAGGCTATGGACCTCCTTATTTCCTGTTTCTTCTCTGACAGCTTCGGCTTGTCCAAAACAATAACTATATCAACATTAACAATGGAACGCCTTCCTGCAATGGCCCTGTCAAAGACGCTCTTTAACAATTGCGCGCTTGATATGCCCTCATATTCTTTCTTCTCGTCCGGAAACAAATCTCCTATATCCGGCATACCCGATGCCCCAAGCAATGCGTCTATCAATGCGTGCAAAACCACATCTCCATCCGAATGCGCAACCAAACCCCTGTCGCAATCAATAGAAACAGCGCCCAGAACAATGGGCCCTTTCTCTGTCTCTGACCACTTATGAAAATCAAAACCTAATCCAACCGCCATAATTTACTCCAATTCCAACTCTTCTATATTATACAAAACTCCCATATCCTTCAAAGGTTTTATGTTTTTAACCCGATTATTAATTCCGTAAATCTGCATAGGCAAAACTGTATATATAACCGGCAGGTTCTCGGAGACTATTCTCTGCCATTTATCGTATAGTAATTTTCTCTTATCCCTATCGAGCTCTCTTACTGCCTTGGAAAATATCTCATCTATCTCTTTTTCATATGCTGATGCAGGCCCGCTTTGCAAGGGATTCCACAGGTGCAACGGCCCGTTTGAGAGCCAGACGTTTGCCCCAAAATGCGGTTCTTCTCCGCCTGTTAAGCCGATTAATACCGCCTCCCAGTCATAGGAACCTGTCAGACGCGACACCAAGTTATTAAAATCAATCGGAGCAAAATGGACCATCATACCTATTTTTTTAAGGTCCGTAGCGATAATTGAACCAACTCTAACCCTTTCTTGGGAATTTGAGTTCGTAATCAGTGTAAACTCCAATTGCCTGCCTTGATTGTCCTCTAAAATCCCATCCTTATTGGAATCTGAAAACCCCATTTCTTCCAATAGGCTAATGGCCCTCTCTATAGAGTAAGGGTATTTTTGAACGTCTGAGAAAAAGAAGAATCCCTCAGCCTCACTCATCGGGCCGTATTGAGGCAATCCTAATCCGCAAAATACCGTGTCAATAATACCCTTTCTGTCAATGGCATAGGCAACGGCCTTTCTAAACCGCAAATCAGAAAACCAATCGCGTTTGTATTTATCTATACGGGCTGAAGGGTTTTGATTAAATGTAATAAACGTGCTGCCAGTTCCCGCTCCTAACTCAATAATGGAGAAATCCCTTTTTCCAGCCCTTGACTTGACAAAATAAAAATCGCAGGGCCGTATGGATATGATGTCAATCTCTCCTTCCAAGAATTTTAGCAAGGCAACGTCGTCGCTCTGAATTATGCGCATACGCAAACGTTTTATCTTGGGCAGTCCCTTTTTATAGTAATACTTGTTGGCCTTTAACTCAACAAACTGCCCAGGCTCATAACAATCAATAATATATGGCCCGCTGCACACTATATCTTTTTCATCACTGGCAAGCCCCCAAGCGGAATTAAAGGATTTGTTCTCAACGAACCTGCGCAATGCATGATCAGGCATTATCTCCTGCGACATGGCCTTTAAAAATGGCGCAAAGATATCCGGCAACAAAAAATCCACAGTCAAATCGTCTATCTTTTTTACCTCTATAGGCCTGCCGTTAATCAGAAATACCTGCGATGCGCTATTTGGTATGTCCGGATTATATATAAGATCGTTAAACGTAAAAACAACATCATCTGCGGTAATCGGCTCTCCATCTGACCACTTTAACCCCTTTTTAAGATGGAAACGATATCTCAATCCATTATCCAATACCTGCCAGCTCCGGGCCAATTCAGGGCGCATCTGTTTTGTTTCAGGGTCCTTTGACAAGAGGCCTAAAAACAGAAAAGAGGTTATGGCAGTCGTTGAGGTCTCTTTGGCAAGAATAGGATTAAAACTCTTCGGATCAGTTGAAAGCCTTAGAGATAGAAAATCCCTTTTAGCATAAAAGGAAGGGTTGATGAATACAATTAATAGAAAGAGAAAAAAGACAATCGCGGGCAAGAAAAAGAATAGCCTAATTAGAGGCCTCTTGAGCCTGCTCACTTGGCTTTTCAACCTCGTTATCTTGTTTTATCGGGGCATTATCTGCTAAAGGTTTCTCTTCGGCCTTTGATGCAGATACTTGCTCTGCCTGCCCTTTGGAGTCATCGGTATTTTTTTGAGAATTGGATAAATCCACTTTTTCCTCAGCCAAGGACTTATCAACATCGGCTGTTTTTTCTTCTTTAGAAAATGCCTTTGGGGGTTCTATCGGGGTAGTATTTTTGACACTTGAACGTTTTGCTGCCTTGTTTAATTTTTCTATGATTGATTTGTTCTTTTGCACAGCATAATAATTAAGGCCAAGGGCCAAAGCCAAAAACAGAGAACCAACCACCATGGTAATCTTTACCATATATATATTTGTCTTGCCGCCAAATATGGCCTCAGCTGCAGAAGCGCTTTCCACAAGCCCGCCTCCACGGCCCGTCTGCATAAGGATAACCGCTATCAGCAAAACACACACCAATATGTATAAACCCATTAATAATTGATACATAGATTGTTAGTATAACACCTAAATAAAAAAAATCAAGCCAAATCAACCTTACTTTTGCGTCTGCCCAATACAGCACCAAACCCAACTAAAAATAAGACAATGGAACTGGGTTCAGGCACAACGGAAGACGGAGCGCGTCCTCTAACATATAAATAAAGATCATTTGGTTGATAATCCATATCCCAATACTTATCCCCGCTTAAATTAGGCAAGGACAAATAATCAAACTCGCCAAATATACCTTGATCGGCAGAAATTAAATGGAAAACCGAACCAACCGCGGGTTCATAATTCCATTGGTCATTTAAAATGTGTAAGTTGAAACTTCCCAACAAATCGACTTCACCGCTTACGGAGAGATAGTCCGTAAATAACGACCCTGATATATCCCCTATATCGAAAATAAGGGAAGGATTTTGAAACGTTGAGTCCGTATCCATATAAAAATCGCCATATATATTCATAGAATTAATACTATTCATCCCTCCAACAAGAAGGCCGCCAAAATTATGAAACTCAGTTGTAAAATCTCCCGCGCCGTAAAAGACACCATCATTCCTTGTATCATCCACAGAATAAACAGATTCCTCATTCAATTTAATAAATGTTCCCAGATTTTCAACATGCAAGAGGCTGCCTTTTAATTCGCTTGCATTTGCCATAGTATAAACGCCTCCAGCGGCTATATCCATATTATCAAATTCATTTGTGCCGCCATATTGATAAAAACTGCCATAAGGACCTATATTCTCCTGCGCCGCGATTAAATCACCTCCCCTTTGCAGATAGAATTTTGTCCCATGATTCACAGCAGACATAATCTGCAGGGTATTATCAACTTCAACACGGCCGCTTGTTTGATAAAACATAGCGTTTCCTTTTGAATAAAGATTAGATCCTATAAAAATGTTCTTTGCAAAAAGGGAACCTCCTCTTACCCTATAGATTGCGCTTCCATTGAGGCCATTAGCCATCATTATACTACCATCTATATTCACAGATGAGGATGCTCCCGTCTGGTCGAACTCACCACTGCCTTCTTTTCCTATCAGCAATCCCGTATGAGAGTTTAATGCGCCTTGCAATAAGAAATACTTACCATCTGAACCGGCAGAATTTCCCAGAATGAACCTATTCATCACTGATACGGTCCCAGATTTATGCATAAACTCGCCGCTTCCCTCAAAACCCAGATAAAACTGATTAATCGTTAAATCCGCGCTATCGTCATCAATCTCATAATCTCCTTCTCCTTTCCACCCAACAAAGAGATTATTTATAGTCGTGCTTTGATCTGATTTATGAGAAAAAACACCTTTTCCATTTTCTCCGCCCAAATACACATAATTTGGACGGATGTAAAATTGACCGGAATCCTCATAAACATATTTCCCGAAAGAACCGCTGCCTGTTTCATCTGCACCTATATAATAATTAATGGCGTGATTTTCGCCTTTATGAGTAAACAAAGCCTCGTCATTTTCATCGTCAGAGCCTACGACAACTGTTAAATATGGAGGGGAATTAAAAAGCAATGTGGCATTTATATCTAGCGTATACTCACCTTTGTCAATAAACTCACCCTGAACAGTCATCCTTGCCTTATTGACAACCTTACCTGTTTTATTGACAGTAAGATTGCGAATGCTGGCAAATCCGCCATTCAAGGCATATTCAGCAATTATATTAGAGGACACATCTTCTCCTACAACAACATTTGTTGCATCAACTTGTGCGCTGTCATCTTGTTCTAATCTACCGCCACGATATATCATCAAGGTATTATACACATCTAAAGATCCCTGCCCGATTATACTATAAATACCATGAGAAAAGATATTCATATCGGAAAAATATGCCCAGGTATGAGCACCACTTTCATGTATCACTTGAACCTCGCCATCTTCACCCAAAGATAAAGTATTGGCCCTTAATCCATAGTTATAAGCGCTAGGTTGTATAGTTAAGACCACAGGATTAAAATCAATAACAGGATTATACGGATTCAGAGAGATAGAATTATATGTAATCCTTGTATCTATAACATCATAATCTATAGAGTATCCTGTGTTTGATAGAAAATCTACTGGCCCGTAAATGAAGACATCGTCCCCCTCTTGCGGCAAGGCATCGCCCTGCCAATTGCCAGGATCACTCCAAGATTGCTCATTCCCACCATTGTCCCAAATAACATCGTCTGCCAAAACAACACCTTGTAAAACAAAGAGAAAAATTGCTATTATCGCTATGAAAACAACATTACGATGCATAAAATGACCTCCTTTTTATAAAAACAAACGCCATCAATATTTTCTATTCTATAAAAATCTTTGAATTTTAATATACCGCCTTTAAAAACATTTTTCAATACATTTGTCATAAGATTTTGGGAAACGGAACAGACATAATTCGGCCTCAAAAGGCACACATTATTCTTTACTTATGACACATCTATATTCATTGACACCGGCCAAATGACTACGTATACTAATAAGCTATGGATAATATTGTTTTTTCGCCAAATAAATTCTTTATCATAGCCGGGCCCTGCGTTATAGAAAGCGAAGAGCTCTGTATAGAGGTCGCAAACAGGCTCCAGTCCATATGTCTTAAATTAGACATTCCATATGTGTTTAAGGCCAGTTATGATAAAGCAAATAGAAGCTCTGTCTCTTCTTTCAGAGGGCTTGGCATAGAAAAAGGAAAAGATATATTTAAGAAAATACGCTCTAAATTCAATATCCCTGTTCTTACAGATGTCCATTCGCCAAAAGAAGCCGAAGAGATTGCGCCTTTTGTGGATATCCTGCAGATTCCCGCCTTTTTATGCAGGCAGACAGACCTCTTGGTATCGGCAGGCAAAACCCAAAAATGGGTAAACATAAAAAAAGGCCAGTTTATGTCGCCTTGGGATATGAAAAATGCCGTTGAGAAGGTCTATTCTACCGGCAATAAAAACGTAATGCTGACTGAACGCGGGACTTTTTTCGGCTATAATAATCTAGTTAATGATATGAGGTCGCTCATCGTAATGGCCGAATTAGGCGTGCCTGTTATATTTGACGCAACACACAGCGTTCAACTTCCGGGCGGCGCAGGATCCTGTTCATCGGGCCAGCGCCAATACATTGCGCCTCTTGCAAGGGCAGCTGCAGCCATCGGAATTAACGGCCTGTTTATGGAAGTCCATCCTGACCCTGACAATGCCCTATGCGACGGGCCAAACTCAATACGATTGGCAGACGTGGAAAACCTTATAAAACAAATAAAGGAAATTAATGATTATGTGCGCAAAACAAAATAACGAACACATAACACGCGCCAAAGAAGTCTTTGACATGGAATCTGATGCAATCTTGGGATTAAAATCCCAAATCAACGAAGATTTTTCAAAGGCTGTTGAACTTATTTACAACACAAAAGGCAGGCTCATAATAACGGGGATAGGAAAAGCAGGTATTATCGGGCAAAAGATATCTGCTACACTTGCCTCCACAGGAACTCCAAGCGTATGGGTCCACTCTGCTGAGGCCCTGCATGGGGACCTAGGCAGGATAACAAAAAAAGATACCGTTATGATGCTTTCCAATAGCGGAGAAAGTGAAGAGGTAATCAAACTAATCCCTGTGCTCAAAAAAATAGGCACGCCTATAATCGCAATTACGGGCAATGAATCCTCAACCCTTGCAAGATATAGCGATTTGCTCCTATTAATAAAGGTAAACCGCGAGGCATGTCCTCTTAACCTTGCGCCTACCACTTCCACTACGGCAATGCTCGCTATGGGAGACGCCTTGGCTGTATGCCTTATAGAAAAACGCAATTTCAGAAAAGACGACTTTGCCCTCTTTCATCCGGGAGGACTGCTGGGCAAACGGCTTTTGCTAAAGGTAAAAGACATTATGCGCACGGGCAAGGCCTGCCCGCAGGCAAGCCCCAATGAAAAGGTAAGAGATGTGCTATTGAAAATAACTCAAGCGCGCGCTGGCGCTGCAATTATCACAGATAAAAACAACAAACTAATCGGTATTTTTACAGATGGAGATCTGCGCAGGCATTTAGAAGAGGCCCCTGATATAGTAAGCAAACAAGTAAAAGACGTAATGACCTCCTGCCCTCTTTCAATTAATGAAGAGGACATGGCGCAGGATGCATTTAACGTGCTCCAAAGCAAAAAGATAGACGAGCTTCCAGTCGTAAATAACGCAGGCAAAGTCGTTGGGATGCTGGATGTGCAAGACCTCTTAAAAGCAGGGCTTTAACTTTTCTATGCTCCTATCACCTCATTTACAACCGCCTGCACGTCTTGTATATCCGTTGTCCCATCCCCGTTTACATCCGCCCCGCTCCATTCCTGACTGCCGATGATCTGGTTTACGCAGCATTGCACATCCTGTATGTTGACCTCTGCATCCCTGTTGACATCGCAGTTGCCGTTCTCACCTGCATAATAACCATGCCAGCAATACCCGCTCTCCCTAGCCCCTTCGCACCAGCATTCATCCGTTATCTGCCCCTCTGCGCAGATATCCACTCCAAAAGGCGCAGACCTGAGTGGATGAGGATACTTGTATGCCCTATATCCAGGGCGCTGCCTATCATTAAAAAAATCCCTGCCTTCCTGTAAAATAACATCGCTCTCGTTAATTACCTTAAAGGTTATCTCTTCACCTGTATCTTCATATACATTATCCCACGCATATGCCGGATCTAATGCCTGGGGTGGAAAGGATGTTCATCTGTCCACAACCATGCGTCCCTGCCCCTCCCTATTTGGTCGCGACAAGGATACTCTGTGCAATAACCTTCGTATGTCCTAACATTGTCAATTAAGATATTAGGATCTTCATAATCACCTTTAATGGTATTGCTATAAACTACCCCTGTGCCTCCTCTCAAACGAAATGGGGCATACATATATTTAGTGGCATTGAACGTATTCTCATAAATTTCCCATAAACGGCCTGCTCTGTGTGACCCATCACTGTTATCAGAGGAATGAACTTCTGTGTTGCTGTTAATAATAACATTTTGTCGAAAAACATAATTACCTCCGTATTGTACATCTATAGAATTACCAAATATAGTCCTTGTAAATATACAATCTTCAACAAAAACAAAATCTCTTGTCCCCAACTGATAATTTATATACCATGAATTATGTGCTGTAAGAGACGCATCGCCATGAATGTTAACTCGAGTATTTTTAAATACGCAGTTATCAACAAGTCCTCTTGGATCAGAATACAAAGGAATCCCGCGAATATAGATTCCCATTCTGCTATTACCTGTAAAATTTTCAAACTCGCAATGGTCTATCCTCCAATCATTGCCATATACATGCACACAATAATTGCTTGTACCTGATGGCAAAATAACTTTAAATCCAGTTAAACGCGAGCCAGATCTACCTAAGTCAATTGCTTCATTTGTTCCTTCCCATGTAATTACGGTTGCGTCACTGCCTGTCCCTTGTAATATAATCCTTTTATTATCAGGTATGGATACGGTCTCATCCCACACACACTCGCCCGCAGGCACGATAACCGTATCCCCGCTCTCTGCGCTGTCTATGGCAGATGAGACATCCTCATATGAACAGCTATCTGCTGTTATCGTATCTGCATTCGCAAATCCATTGAACAAAACAGGCATTATTATCAGCGCTATTATAGCTGTGCGCCACAAGCGGCATTCTCCCGCCAAACCCCTGTTTCCCATGCTCAACCCCCTGCTTTACCAGCTTCTGCCTTCATCACCTATAGTATAACCCTTGGATATGGCTTGTCAAAAAGCTATTTGCCATATGGGATTGAAAATAAATCCAATCATACGTTTCAAAACACAAATAATGATAATTCCTGCAAGTCTCTGTTTTCATCCGCTATCTCTTTTAATT
>CAYXYY010000004.1:0-3089 GCA_964469495.1 uncultured Planctomycetia bacterium
TATATAACAGCGTTGTCTTATTACAATATGGGCAGGTATAAAAATGCCTTGCACCTATTTAGGGCGCTTTTGCAGAAGGAACCGAATCTTCCCAATAGAGTTGATGTGGAATATGAATTGGCATGGTCTTATTACCGTTTAGGAAGAGAAAAGGAGGCCTATAAGCGTTTTAGGGATATAGTGGAAAAATACCCGAAAGAGGCAATTAGTCAAGAGGTGCTTTTGTGGTTGATAGAGGATGCTATTTCGTCTAAAAAGTTTGAGGTGGCAAGGCAGTATTTGCAGAAGTTTGAGGAGCGGTATCCGGATAGTGTCTTGTATTGGACGGCTATGTATGACCGCGCTTGGCTTGAGTATTTAGACGGCAAGGTTGAAAAGTCCCTGAAATTGTTTTCAGAGCTCATAGAAAGATTAGAAGGCCTTTCTGACAAGGGAGAAGAATTGGCCGATGCAAGGCTTGCCAGGGCGTATATATATAAGGAACAGGGCAGAAAAGAAGAGGCCTTGGAAGACCTTAAAAAGGTGGTTGAATCAGGAAAAGGAAATTTGAAAAAGGCATATATTGATATGGCGGACGTGTATGAGGCAATGGGCCGAATATCAGACAGTATATATAGTTTGTCTCAAGCATTAAAGTATCTTCCCAAAGACGGTAATTGCGCTTTGCAGTTTAGGATAGGGGCCCTTTGGCAGTCAGCAGGTGAGATAGATAAGGCGATAGATGCCTATATGAAGGTGATATATTCTTATAAAGACGATGAGGAGCTGGTTGCAAAGGCATGTGTAAGGGCAGGCCGTTTATATGAAAAGAAAGGCGATGTGAAAAACGCAAAACAATTGTATAATAAGGCTAGTTTGTTAAAAGGCCCGGATGCAAAGGTCGCTTTGGAAAGATTAAAATTATTAGAAAAATAATAAACCTGCAATGAAAGGAGGATATATGGCAAGTGTTATTGCTAAAGGCGGGATAATGATGTGGCCGATTATAATATGTTCTGTGATTGCATTGGCTATTGTTATAGAGCGTTTAATAAGGTTTAAACAGGCGTCTATAAACACAAGGGAGTTTGTCGGCAATATAGTAAAATTGATTGAAAAGGGCAAGATTAAAGATGCCCTTTTGTTGGCAGAGGAAACGCCCGGGCCTGTTGCCTCTGTTGTCAGGGCGGCATTGTCTAAGTACGGCCGAAGCAAAGAAGAGATAGAAGAGGCTATGCAGGATGCCTCTATATACGAGATCCCATGGCTTGAAAGAAATCTGTCGGGATTGGCTACAATTGCCCACATATCCCCTCTTATGGGATTGTTGGGCACTGTGCTGGGCATGGTAAAGACCTTTCAGATAATACAGCTAAAGGCGAGCGCGTTTACACCTGTAAACCCTTCTGATCTTGCAGGAGGAATTTGGGAGGCATTGTTGACAACGGCGGCGGGGCTTTTTGTTGCGATACCTGCGTATGTTGCGTATAACTATTTGGTTAGCAGAGTCAATAACTTTGTTATAGAGATGGAGCGCACGGCAGTTGATATCTTGTTGGCGATGTCTGAGTAGGAGGAATATCAGGTGAAATTCAGGAGATTTAAGAGGTATAAAAAGATAGAAAAAGGGCTTGCCCAGATAGATATAGCCCCTTTGATAGATGTGGTGTTTCAGCTCTTAGTATTTTTTATGCTCACGTCGAGTTTCGTCGTAAGTTCCGGGATAGAGGTCAATCTTCCAAAGGCCATTACAAGCGAACTTCTGTCAAAGACAGAAGAAAAGACAGTTGTTATAAACAGTGAGGATGCCGTGTTTTTTGGCAATAAGGCTGTTTCAATAACCGAATTAAAGAAACTTTTGCAAGATGCCTCTGAAACGCATCAGAACTTGACAGTGATTATCAAGGCCGATAAACTTTCTTCATTGGGCAGGATTATTGATGTTTGGGATGTATGCAGGCAGATAGGTATTGAGAAAATAAATATAGCGGCGAGGCAATCCGACAGATGAGAGATACGATATTCTGGTTTGCTATAATTTTTTCTTTGAGTTTAAATGCGCTAATTTGGTTTTTTTTTATCCGGCGCTTTCAGAACGCCACCCAGCGATTGTCAATAACAGCATAAATTATCTTGGAACGCTTGAGGAATCATCGTATCTGGAATCTAATCCCGTGATTTTTCCCGTTAGGAATAATGCTTACCTTAAGAAAATTGCCTCATATAAAATGCAGGAGAAATTAGCGCCTGAGATAGATGTGAAAGATGCCATTGCCTTACTTTCTGCATCTATTTCATTAAACGTCACTAACCTATCTTTAGATGAACTTCCAAAAACTCGCAATATAACAGAGATATCTTTTGATTATAGACTTTTGCCTAATGGCAAGGCAATAGCCCCAAGTCCAAGGATTTTGCCTTTAAATATGTACGAATTAATAAAATCTCTGCGTGAGACAAGGTGTCGGTTGCATTAATGTTCTGTGCTCTTATTGTTAATTATTTGGTTTGTATAGAGTTTCAATATTCTTATGTTATTTTATATAATTGAGAGTGCCATTCTTATTTAATGCTAATAGCATAATAAGATCTAGCTTTAATTTGTTTATGTAGTTGAAAAAAGAGTGAAAATGGCAAGTTTCTGATAACACTGCAGTTCAATAACATCATAGATAGATTATAGTTATATGGATAACACAGAGATTCACGATACGGATGAGCGGATAATTAAGGAAAAGTAAGAAGCAAATAATAGTTTTTTTCAACTCGTTTTATTTTTAATTGAAAATAAAGCCCTTTCAAGGTAGAATTAAATGCTGTCATAAATGGATAATTAAGGGGGCGAAAAACTGATTTTAAGTTTAATGAAAACCGCTAGTTATAAATATTTATTTTTGTTTTTTGTAGGGGCATTTCTTGTTTTTTTTACGCCTAATATCGTATTTGCAGCAACTCAGATCTACCGATCAGTAGGGCCGGGGGCAACGAGCGCGATAGAGAGCGGATCGACAGCGACCTTAAGCATAACTGGAAGCACTGCCACATTTAGCGCAGGGATATCTGACAGCGTAGGAGTGGGAGACGTTATCCAGTATGACTCAGACGATGAT
>CAYXYY010000005.1:0-19206 GCA_964469495.1 uncultured Planctomycetia bacterium
GGAGGTGCAGGTAGCGTTTAATGAACATCTGATAACGTATTTGACTAATGTAAAACCGAGTGAGAGATTGCGTATACAGAACAATTTATATGCACTATTGTTCAATGGCGATATAGAGGGGTTTGAAAGACAGCTCAAGGCGCTATTTGCGTCCTTGCCGTATAACAGCTATGTAAAGAACAACATAGCGCATTTTGAGGGCTATTACTTGAACGTGTTGTTTACATATTTGGCGGCGTTAGGGGTGCCGATAATCGCAGAGACAACGACGAATAGAGGCAGGATGGATTTGACGTTAGAGTTTAGGAACAAGATATACATTATAGAGGTAAAGGTGGGCGAAGGCTCTGCATTAAAGCAGATAAAGGAGAAGAGGTATTGGGAGAAATGCCAAAACAGGGGCAAGGAGATAGTGCTAGTTGGGATAATATTTGATGAGAATGAGAGGAATATCTCAAAGGTGGAGTGGGAGCGAGTATAGAGCAATATGGCATTTGACGATAGATTTTTAGAAGATTTGCGATTAAGGGCAGATATTGTAGATGTTATATCTTCTTATATCCCGTTGAAAAAAACAGGCGCTAATTTTAAGGCGCTATGTCCGTTTCACAAGGAAAAAACCCCTTCGTTTGTTGTTTCTCCTGAAAAACAAATATTTCATTGTTTTGGTTGCGGTAAGGGAGGAAATGTCTTTTCTTTTATTATGGAAAAGGAAGGTGTTTCTTTTCCTGAAGCTGTTGAGATTTTAGCTGCTAAGTATAATGTATCTGTGCCGCGCGACAGAAAAAAACAAACGGGTTCACTAAAAATAGCCGACCTCTATTCGGTTAATAATTATGCGATGAGATTTTTCCACAGAAATCTTTTTTCAGATGCAGGCAAGGGAGCTATAAAGTATCTTTTATCCAGAGGCCTTTCTATGGATACAATTAAGGCCTTTAATTTGGGTTATGCACTGGATAGTTGGGATGCCTTTACTATGTTTGCTAGAAGAAAAAAAGTTCCATTGCGATTGCTTCTTGAATCAGGATTGGCATTGAAAAAGCAGGGAGTAGAACAAGGCCTGTACGACAGGTTCAGGAATCGTATTATATTTCCTGTATTTGATGCAGGCAAGAGGGTTCTTGGTTTTGGGGCAAGGGTATTGGACGATTCTTTACCAAAATATATTAATTCCCCTGAAACACGATTATTTAAAAAGGCTTCTATTTTGTATGGGATAGACCTTGCCAAAGAGTATATAAAAGAAATAGATACGGCTATTTTAGTGGAAGGGTATATGGATGTAATCGCCCTGTGGCAAGCAGGTATTAAAAATGGTGTTGCTGTTTTAGGTACGGCATTTACTGATGCCCATGCCAATCTTATAAGAAGGTATGCCAAAAAGGTTATTATGTTGTTTGATTCGGATGAAGCCGGACTTTCCGCAATAAAAAGGGGGGCGCAAAGTCTGCTTGCTTCTGATTTGTCAGTAAAGGTAGTCCGTTTGCCTGATGCAAAAGACCCGGATGAATTTATAAAACTATATGGGAAGCAACGATTTTTAGATGCAATTGAAAGCGGGCAGGACCTGTTTGATTTTCTGCTTGCCGCTATTTCAAGACAGTACGATATGGCGGATATAAAATCCAAGAATGTTTTTATAAAGGAATTATTTGGGTTGATTAGACTCGTGTCAGATAGTATAATACGTTCTGATTACCTATTTAAACTGGCAGAGTTTACACGGATGAAGCCTGCTCTGATAGAGCAGGCATTTGTTGCTTATTTGAAAAAACAAAAAGATTTTGTAGAGAAAAGAGAGGCAGATGTTGTAACGCCTTATAAGAGAATGAGGTTTTCCGCTGAAAAAGAGGCCTTGGCTTTGGCTTTGCTCTATCCTGATTTGTCAAATGATATTGTGGGCCGTTTATCAGCAGTTGATTTTGATGAAAGGCATTTTCTCCTATTGTGGGAACTAATGGATGAGGCCTTGAAAAGGGATAGGGAGTTATCTGTTGCATTTGTTATGGCAGAGGCCCAAAATAGGAATTTGACAGGATTAGATGAGTTTTTTATGCAATGTCTTAAAAGGCCTGCGATAACTGAAGATAGGATAAGCATGCATGTAGAGAAAGTATTTCAGGCAATAGATAAGAGGCGTTTGGATAAACAGATACATATAGTAAAAGATAAGATACAGCAGGCGCGGGAAAAAGGCGATAGCGAGGTAGAAGAAGAATTGGTAGGACATTTGAATCTATTATTTAAGCAAAGAGGAGGTGCGTCTTTTGGTAAAGGCAGAATATAAGCAGCCATTAGGTGAATTAATTACCATGGGTAAAAAAAAGGGGTTTCTCACGTATGATGAGATTAATTCTCTTCTTCCAGATTCTGTAAACAGCGATGGCGCAATAGATAAGATATTGACGATGATAGGCAGTGAGGATATTCAGATAGTCAATTCTGCCAGTGAGGTTGGGAAAAAGGAGCAAAAACCAGCCGAAAAGAGCCAGCCTACAGACGACCCTGTTCGTCTTTATTTAAAACAGATGGGGCAGATACCCCTGCTTACGAGGGAAGAAGAACTTGCCTTGGCGAAAAAGATCGAGGAAAAGGAAAATCTTTACCATGAGGTTGTGCTTTCAACGGGAATTGCCAAACCAAGGATGTTGGAGTTAGCAGAACAGATCATAGAAGGCGAATTAGACCCGGATGAAGTGTTAAAAGGCAGTATTCGCGAAGCTCCTGAAAAGGCAATTCGCAAGGTCAAGCGTTTGTTAAAAGAAGTAAAAAGGCTCAGGAACAAAGATAAGATTTTGGCTGTTTTGAAAAAGTTTAATGTGACGACGTCTGTTATTATGGGGATTACAGAAGAATTTAAAAAGAAATTATCAGATATTGCGTGCATCGACAGAGAATTAAAGAACTTAGAACCTGTAAAAGACAGAAGCAAGAACCGTATAAAGATGTTGAAGGCAAAGCGTAAAGATTTGATTGGTTCCCTTGGCCAGTCGTATAGAGAAGCAAAGGCCATGCTTAAAAAGATACAAAACGCGGAAAGAGAGTATAATTCAGCTAAAAAGGAGTTGGTTGAGGGTAATTTGCGTTTGGTTATCAGTATTGCCAAAAAGTATAGTAATCGCGGAATGTCTTTTTTAGACCTTATACAGGAAGGGAATATAGGTTTAATGAAGGCGGTTGATAAGTTTGAATATAAGAGAGGCTATAAATTTAGCACGTATGCTACGTGGTGGATAAGGCAGGCGATTACTAGGGCTATTGCCGATCAAGCAAGGACGATTAGAATACCTGTTCACATGACGGAAACCATTAATAAGATTATAAGAACTGTGCAGATGTTTGTTCAGGAACACGGTTGTGAGCCCACGCCCGAAGATATTGCCAGTAAGATAAAGATGCCGGTTGAAAAGATAAAGGGTATATTAAAAATAGCGCAGGAACCTATTTCTCTGCAGACTCCAATTGGAGATGAAGGAGACACGTTTTTTGGCGATTTTATTGAGGATAAAATGGCATCGTCTCCTGCAAGGTCAACGATGCATTCCATCTTAAGGGAAGAAATGCGGGAGGTTTTGGATACTATTAGTGAAAGGGAGCGCAATATCTTAAAATTACGTTTTGGGGTGGATGATGGTTATCCGCGCACGTTGGAAGAGGTGGGCGCTATTTTCAAGGTTACTAGGGAACGCGTAAGGCAGATTGAAACAAAGGCGCTAAAAAAATTGCGGCATCCAACACGCGCAAGAAAATTACGCCATTATATTGATCTGCTCACATCTTAATCTAATATCAGTTAGGAGGTATAATGAGGTATTTGGTTACAGGCGGTGCGGGTTTTATTGGCTCGCATATAGTTGAAAAATTAGTCAAGAATAATCAGGAGGTTATTGTTTTAGATAACCTGATAGAGGGTTCTTTAGAGAACCTAAAAGCGGTTGAAAATGATATAGAATTTGTAAAAGGAGACATTCGGGATCTTGATTTGCTCAATAAAATAATGAAAGGTGTTGATTACGTGTTGCATCAGGCTGCGCTGCGTTCAGTGCCTAAATCAGTAAATAATCCACTTGAATACGATAATGTAAACGTCCATGGAACGCTTAACGTGTTTGAGGCTGCGCGTTTAAATGGAGTAAAACGCGTGGTATATGCATCTTCCAGTTCGGTCTATGGGGATCAAGAGAAGCTCCCTGAAAGTGAGGATATGCTTCCCAAACCCATTTCTCCGTATGCGGTTTCCAAACTTGCGACCGAATATTACGGTTATTGTTTTTTCTATAATTATGGGTTGGAAACTGTTGGATTGAGATACTTTAATGTCTTTGGCCCAAGGCAGAGTTTGGATAATGATTATGCGGTTGTTATTCCTAAATTTGTAAGCTGTATTTTAAAAGATGAGAATCCTCCAATACATGGAGATGGAACGCAGACAAGGGATTTTACCTATATAGATAACGTTGTGGAAGGCAATCTTTTGGCTTGCAGAAAAGAAGGCATTGGCGGAGAGGTTTTTAACCTGGCGTGTGGTGAATCGTGTAGTGTTTTGGATTTGGTGAAATTTATCAATGAAATTACAGGCAAGTCTATAGAGCCGGTCTTTACGCCAAAGCGTCCGGGAGACGTAAAACATACCTTGGCCGATACAAAAAAACTCACGGAAAAGATGGGATTTGAGCCTGTTGTTAATTTAAAAGACGGTTTAGAGAAAACCGTTAAATGGTTTGCGGATAATTTATAAAAAACATGCAGAAATTACGTTGCGGCGTTATTGGAACAGGGCGTTTGGGGAATGTGCATTGCAGGATGTATGCGCAGAGCCCTCGTAGTGATTTCATCGGAGTATATGACGTTAACGTGGATGCGGCGCGGCGGTGCGCAGACAAGTTTTCAGTAAAGGCATTCAATAGTTTAGACGGCCTTATTGACGAAGTTGATGTTGTTAGTGTGGTTGTCCCGACAAGTTTTCATTACGAAATAACAAAACAGGCATTACAATCAGGTATTCATTGTTTAGTTGAGAAACCTTTTACAGGCAATGTGGAAGAGGCAAAGGAATTAGTTGTATTAGCGAAGAAAAATAAGTTGAAGTTGCAGGTCGGGCATGTTGAGAGGTTTAACAGCGCTATGGCCGCGTTGAAAAGGCTTTCGCCGGGAGCTCCTAAGTTCGTTGAATGTCATCGTCTTAGTCCTTTTCCAAATAGGTCAACAGACGTAAGTGTTGTAATGGACCTTATGATACACGATATAGATGTGTGTCATTGGTTTATAAACGCGCCACTAGAGAGTTGCGAGGCGGTTGGAGTTGAGGTGCTGACAGACCACGTGGATATTGCAAATGCGCGGCTGCGTTTTAAAAATGGAAGTATTTGCGACATAACCGCCAGTCGCATAACAGATAAATCACTTAGGAAAATCCGCATGTTTTTTCAGCATGCCTATGCCTCAATAAATTATAAAGCTCAAACAATAGATTTATATACATTAGACGGCAAGAAAATTGCCAAAAAGGAGATTATGCCCCAAAAAATAGAGCCTCTGAAAGAAGAAGTAGAGTCCTTTTTAGATGCGGTCATTAATAATGGGCAGGTATTTGTTTCCGGAGAGGATGCGTTGGCCGCATTAATTACAGGAGAAAAGGTATTGGAACAGATAAAGGCGCATAATAAGGCATTTTTTGATGTCCAAAAAGAAAAATAACCCTATATTTATATTGGCAGGCGAGGCCTCTGGTGATATGTACGGCGCGTTACTTGCAGAGCGGATAAAAACGCTGTGTAAGGATTGCGAGCTATACGGTATGGGCGGCTCTCATATGTACAATGCCGGTGTTAAAACGCTGGCTGATCCAACCAAAATAGCAGTGATTGGCTTATGGGAAGTCTTAAAACATTTCGGTGAGTTTAAACACATTTTTGATACAATGTTAAAATATATATTGGATTTACAGCCTAAAGTAATCGTATTGATAGATTATCCCGGGTTTAATCTCAGGCTTGCAAGAAAAATAAAGCAAATTGCGCCGCACATAAACATCGTATATTACATCTCTCCGCAGCTTTGGGCATGGGGTAAGAGGCGTATTAAGTTGATAAAGAAATATATCGATAAGATGCTTGTTATTTTTCCATTTGAAGAGGATTTTTACCACAGACACGGGATTGAAAGAGTAGTATTCGTGGGCCATCCTTTGAAAGAGGCATTGGAGAATTTTGTTTCAACGGAAAGCGATGATGGAAATTTTATAATAAGTAAAAATAAAAAACGGATTGTCTTATTGCCCGGTTCAAGGGAAAGAGAGGTGGTTCGGCATTTGCCAGTATTTTTAAAGGCAGTTAAACTTATGAATCAGGATAGGTTTCAATTCGTTATTCACAAGGCGCAAACAGTGCAGTCTTACGTGTATAGAGAGATTTTAGATAGGCAAATTCTAGACATTCCTTTAATAGAAAGGCCTTTGCATTTGCGTTCGTTTCGCGCGGCGTCTTTTGCTTGGGTAGCTTCAGGCACTGCAACGGTAGAAACGGCATTTTACGGACTGCCTATGATAGTTGTTTATAAGATATCCCCGATATCCTATTTTTTGTTGAAAAATATGGTGAAAATAAGGTGGATATCAATGGTCAATATCATCTTACAGGAGGAAGTTGTCCCCGAATTAATTCAACAAAGATTTACGCCAAATAACCTTGCATTAACAACTCATCAGATACTCTCTGACAATACTAAACTGCGGTATATTTCCCGGAAGTTTGCAGAGCTCAATAGTCTTTTATATAAAAAGAATGCATCGTCAGAGGCCGCGAATGAGATATTAAAATTTGTTTCTTGATGTTAATCGTTTTGCTTGACGCAATTACTGATTAGATGGTAATAAATTAGAGACAAAACTTCAATGTCTTATTATAGTTATAATTTTTAAATACAGGAGGTGGTATGTCTGTATTAAAGCGTGTTTTCTTTGCCTTTTTGTTTTTATTTTCCCTTCTTGTTTCTCTTTCCTATGCCGATTTGCAGGACGATGTTAATCATTATACCGCTGTTATTATGAAACAATATAACAAGGGAAAGACGTTGGGTTATACTCAGGATGCGGTTCAGTATTACAAAATGGCCTATAAGAATCTGGACTCCTTGTATAATACCGTTAAATCATGGGAGAGTTTTATAAAGTCTAAATTGAACGAAGATCCAAATTATGAAATACCGGATTTTGATTTTAATTTTCCTTTTATAAGGGATGAGCGTGAATTGCGGCGAAGAATGGAGTTTCTCAAGACGAAATGTTTGGAACTTCTAAATGAGTATGCCAAGATGACAAAGGCCGTATATAAGGCCGATATAATACACATCAACAATACCATGAAGATGGTTTTTAGAATATTTTTGATGATAAAGGTCCCTGACTTAAGCGATGTTGCGGACCTTCCTGAAAATATGCGTATGGCAAAGAATATGAAAGAGTTTATGAAGTCTTATAGGGAACTCCAAGAAAAATGGAGGGATTTGAGGATTGAGTGGGAGAAGCTAAAGGAAGAATTAAAGGTAAAACTTCCTATATATAATGAGTGGGAGTTGTTGGCGGCGAAACAGAGATATTTGTATTCACTATGGCAGGAGATAAGAGAGAGGTTAATTGATTATAAAAATGAGATTTCAGCTTCGCAGAATAAGAAAAAAGATCAAGGCCTAGATGATAAAGAGGCACTTGAGCAGTTGGAGCTTCAACCAGTTCACATCACTCCGAAAAAAGAAGACGCCCAAAAGGCTCAGGAGCTATTGGATAGCCTCTATTACGTATGTCGCTCAAGCAGCAATAAGTACAAGGATTTGGCTGTGTCCAGATTAAAGAAGGAACAGAATTCTTGGGTGCTAAGTCTTGATATGGATTATTCAAAGGCGGGCATAGAGGAGTTGTTGCGGGTTGCTCATAGTCGGGCAAGTGATGAATACATTGTCAAACAGTCTGAGATTATCAAAGAAAAGATAGCGAAGATAGAGGATGATAAAGCGCAGATGTTGCAAAAGGCAAATGCTATTTTGAATGAACTGCATGCGCTTGACATTTATCCCGATAGCGTTGTTTCTCAGGCTGAAAAGATATTTGATTTGGCAATAGAGTCTTTGGATTATGAATTGTCCGAACTTCCACAGGTCCAGATTAACGTAAACAATATGGCGCAATCCGCAAAGTCTGAATTGGATAATAGAATAAATGAGGTTAAAGACTTTATCAACAAATGGCAGACGGTTTGGAATAATGCCATAGAAGCGATGAGCACGGCAATTAGCAATTTTGACAAAGCCAAGGTGAAGAACAAGTCTTTAAAATATCCTGTGGGGGATAATAAACTTTATGAAGAGATTAAACAATTGTATAGGGAAGGTAATATTGACGAGGCCATTGCCCTCGTAGATCAAGTTATCCATAGTTGGACTGAACTTGCTAAATCTATTGCAAGTGTTGAAAGTGCCAAGATGCAGGCGGATTTCTCTTATGAAGAGGCAAGTTCTTATCCGCTCCTCAGTTCAGATCCGCAAATATATGAAGATTATAAGGCATTGTTAAAACACTTAGACGATGAATTTGTAGCCGATTCAGGTATATACGACGTTAAGGGAAAAAATCAGAGCGCATATTTTGAGTTTGCAAATAAGTTTTCAAGCTATGCTGATGAAGCTTATTATCTGACGAATACAGGATTTATTGACCATAACCTTAATAAATTAAAGGCGTTCAGGGCGTATCAGACTATTCTGAAAAACTTTGACATTAGGATGATAAATGCGAAGAAAAAAGGTGATTACAAGGCCTATAAAAGAGTAGTGGATGCATTGGGAACGCTGTTTTCAACGCAATCTGACTTGTTTTCTATATTTTTGATAAAGGTGCCTGACAACAAGAAAACGTGGTTTATATGGAGTAGCAAAAAAAACAGAGAGATGAAATGGAAAGACGAAAAAGAAGAGGTTAAATCCGAAGCAGATTACGCGCCGATTGAGCACAAAATCGTTCAAATAAAGATAGGCAGGCGCAATATCGCAGATGGGATAAACAAACCTTTAATTGTATCAAAAGAGGACTTGTCCAACGGCAGGTTGAATATCGCTTTTAGGATTACCAATGCAAAAGATTTAAAGGAGTTGAGGTATTCCTTTGATCGCGGCAAGACGTGGAAGCAAAAAAAGGCCGATGCTGTTGTCAATTTGAGTTTTAGTCCTAAGGAGGGCAAAAAGTATTATCTGGATTTGATTTTAAAAGACAAGCACGGCAGGGAAGAGTCTATCAGTGTCTTGCCTTATGGTTTGGTTTATCATAAAAAAGGGTTGAAAGACGCAGTGATTCAGGCCTTATCAGATATATCCGAGGCGTATGAAAGGGAAGATTTAGTGGCATTTTCGCGTCTGGTTTCCAATCGTTTTGTTGGTGGACGCCAATTCCTGATAAACGGCGTGCGCCTTGATTTTGATTTGTTTAGCAACATCCAACTTAAATTCTTTGTAAGACAGATCTATGAACGGAATGACAGTGTAATAGTTAAAGCGCATTGGGACAGAAAACACACAGTGAAAAAAACAGGCAGGCAACAGAGAACGTCAGGGGATACAACTCTGTACTTTATTCAGGAAGGGGCGTTTTTGAGGCTATTTAATATGAGAGGAAATCTGATTTTCGCAACACTTTCTCCTCAAATAGCCAGTGCCAGCGGGTTGCCTCAATCAGTAGTTGACAGAATTAGGACGGCCCAAAGGCAGAGAAATCCGGTTCAGCCCGGGGCTGGCGCTGTTTTAGAAGATGGCGGTGTTCAAGAAGATACCTCTATATCAGATTCAGGCACTTCTGCTCCTTTGGCTGTAAAGCAGGACACCATTACATTCCCTATTAGCGGGCCATATCCTTATGTTGATTTTACTAGTGATGCTCTTGGCACTGCAACGGGAGATTTCGTTATAGAGATAAACATAATGATGGACGACACGTTCTTGGCGCAGATACAAAAGATTTCAACCTCGTTTTCCGCATTAACAGAAGCGCCTTCTTCAGGTTATTCCTATTCTTCAGGTATTATACACACAGGCGATGTATTTGTATTTATAACCAAGGAGGGCTATTACGGCAAGTGTCAGGTAGTTAGTTTTGTTGATGACGGAACTAATATAACTATAACCTTAAAATGGGCCGTTCAAACAGACGGCAGTCGGAATATAACAACTAGTTAACATACTATCTGAAAGGAGAGATATGCGTTTAAGGAGGTTGTTTTGGGGATTATTCCTGATTGTCCTTTTTATTCCTCATTTCAGTTTAGACGCTGTTGAGATTATCTATGCACCATACAATGAAACCGATAGTGCATTAAGTGGTTCTGTTGTTTCAGACGTATCATTTATAGACGTTGATGGCAATGAAGATTCCAGTTTTTATGATGAGGGGTGGGATTATGTATTGCAGGCAAACGTGTCTTATAGGCGGTATATTGGAGATAATGAACTTGAAACGGATTTTATGATACAAAAGACAGATGCTGATTATATAGATGCGCGTAATGATGTCAGGTTAAAACAGATAACCGCTGTATTGTATGGCAAGGGATATACTGCATCGTTTGGGGAGTATTATCAGTTCTTTTCCGATTACACATTAACCAATACATTGGAAGGCCTTGGCCTTGATTTTGAATTAGAAAATAACAGGGATGCGGTATTGGTTTTCGGAAGAAGCCAGCGGGCGAGTTCTGTTGAATCGGAATACGACAGATATGTTTTTGGCGCAAGATATGGTTCTGATTTTATGGCATTTAATATCGTATCTTCACAGGATAATAGCGCGAGTTTAGGGGATGCAAACGCCGAGGATTTGGATAATACCGTTTTGTCTTTAAACGGGAAGTTAAATGTAAATGATAAACTTTGCGCCCTATATGAAGTGGCTTACAGTTCCACTGTGGAAGATCGTTCTGTTGTTGACTATGATAGAGATTGGGGCTGGGCAATTAGTATAAATCCAAGATATGCATTTGAGCGCGGTATGTTTTCTTACAAATACGAAAGAGTTGAACCGAGGTTTTTTACTGCTCAAGGTTCGTCTATTTCAGATGAGGTTTTACACCAATGGACATTGGATTATGCTTTTGATAGCTTTTCCATTTCCTTATTACAGCAGTACGACTATGATAACTTACAGGGTTCGGATAAATCATACAGGACAAAAAATCTGCGCAATGAGTTTTCGTTAACAAAAGACTATGGAGAAATCTCTGTAAGGCCATACACTTCTCTGATTATCACCAACTCTTCAGATATGCAAAACACCCAAGAAGCCGAAGACCTTACAATAGGTATATCGTCTTCTTACGAAATAGACGGTGGTAAAATGCTCAATTTGGGCTATGAACGTCGTATGTATAACAGGGAATCGGACGAGTCCTTGTCAGAATATTCCCATAGGCTTAATTTAGGCATAGGCGGTAATTTTCTGGAAGACGCTAATTTATACTTGCAATTGGATTCGGATTTGTATATACGCAATCCAAAGTCCTCACAGAAAGAGGACATAGATATAGGCTTGTCTTTATTAGGCAAATGGCAATTTAGCGATTCGTTGACATTCAACTTCGGAATGAATTTAACAGAGTTAAATTCTTCTATAGTCAATTCAGATTCATCACAAAAAAGAACTTATATTGAATGTGATTATAGATTGCCAATAGAAAATAATCCACACGTTATTTTGAGTGTTGAAGAGAATGACTATTCTTACCAAGATTCAGTAAACGATTATACGGAAAAAATTGGACGTATGAGGATTGTAATGAGTTTTTAGATGAAATACATTTAATTTGACGTGTATTTCAGAGAAATAAGAACATTGCGCAAAGTCATTCTCTGTTATATAATTCTTACTTCAAGTATATTCTTATTTTGTTGGAGGTGAATCCTATGCCGACTTATGAATATGAGTGTCAGGAATGCGGCCATAGACTGGAGGCCTTTCAGTCTATGACAGAGAAACCGCTTAAGGATTGTCCTGAGTGCGGCAAGCCCGCTTTAAAAAGATTGATAGGCCTTGGCGCGGGGATTATCTTTAAGGGCAGTGGATTTTATGAGACCGATTATAAACGGCCTGCCCAAAAGAAAACCGAATCGCAGGACAAAAAGACAGGCGCGTCTGATTCTTCAACTAAAAAGCAGGAAGGTGCTGATGGGGGAAGTTCAAAGGGCGAATGACGAGTCCATACATATCTGGGGAATGTTATTGTCCGCTTTGTATGTGGCTGCGATTTTTACAGTATCTTCTATTCCGGGATCGCGTTTGGAAATAATATCGGCCTATTCCTATCTTTTGCACATCATTGAATACGCTGGATTGGGCTTTTTATTGACAACAGCTGTATTCAGGCGTTATGAGGCCTTTTATCCGTATCCGGTGTTGTCTTTTGCTATGGCGATTGCTGTGTGCGATGAGATATATCAAAGCGCGGTGCCTCTTAGGACGTGTTCTGTCCTTGATGTTTTGGCGGACTTATTGGGGGCGTTTTTGGGGATTTGGATTTTCGCTTTAATTTATGAAAGGGAGTTTTTCTATGGGCATAGAGATTAAAGCCTTTAAAGGTACCAGATATAATATTGAGAAGTTCGGTAGGGATTGGACGGATTTGGTTTGTCCTCCTTATGATGTTATCAGGGATTCGGAACGCGAGGGTTTGCTTTCCACATCGCCGTATAATTTTGTGAATTTGATTTTGTCCATACCGCTTTCCTCTATCAATAATGCCGAAGCCAGGCAATATGGGAGCGTAAGGAAACAGATAGAACAATGGAAGCAGGAAGGTGTGTTGTTAAAGGACGATAAAGAGGGTATCTATGCCTATAAACAGGACTATGAATATAATGGCGAGAAAAAAACAAGGTATGGTTTTATCGCGATTTTAAGGCTTCCTGACGAAGACGGTTGGGTTTTGCCTCATGAAAATACCCATGACGGGCCAAAAGACGATAGATTTGACCTTATCAAGAATACCATGAGCATATTGGAGCCGGTGTTTTTTCTTTTGCCGGATGACGGAGCGATATTTAAGCACATAAAAGAGGTCGTTGATAAAGACGCAGATGATATTGTTATTGCCAGAAATGATGGGATGCACTATTGCAGAAAGATAGAAGATGGAATCTGGATTGACGAACTTAAAAAAATGGCGTTTAGCAAAAGGGCATTGATAGCCGATGGCCATCACAGATATGCCGTTGCCCGGCGTTTCTGTGAATATATGAAGGAGCAGGGCAGTTATGACCCAGACGGGCCTTATAACTATATAATGGTTTATTTTGCCCCGATGCTTGAGGAGAACCTTACGATATTGCCTATCAACAGGAAGGTCTTAAATTTCCCTATTAAAGATGAGGATGAACTCCTGTCAAAGGTGGAGAAGTGGTTTGACGTATTTTCGGCAACTGATGAAGAGCTGGCGGATATAGTAAATCAAACTACCGGCTATGAATGGGGAATAGTATGCCCGTTTGGGATGTATAAAATTAGATTAAAGGAGTCTATTGACCCTGCGCAGGTCCTAAAAGATATGGGCGGTTCGACCGAATACAGAAAACTTTATGTGGTTGTGTTGCATAAGATGTTGTTCCCTCTTCTGGGAATAGAGGACAGCGAGGAGAATTTGTCTTATGAAAAACACCTATATGAAAAAGGCAGTAAGGTTGAGCAGGGCGCGCTTTTTGTCTTGCGTCCGATATCCTTTAGGCAGGTTTACGATGTGTCTTTGAAAGGCGAGCTTATGCCGCAAAAGTCAACGTTCTTTTATCCGAAGATAAAGAGTGGATTTGTGTTTTTTGAGTTGGAATGAATTTTTATAGGAGGTATCTATGCGAAAGATTATTATCGCAGGCAATTGGAAGTTGAACAAGACCATAGGCGAGGCAAAGGAATTGGTAGGCCAGTTAAAGGATTTGGTGAAGGGCATTTCAAAAGTGGATATAGTTGTTTGCCCGGTTTATACGGCATTAAGCGCTGTTTCTGGGCAGATCGCCGATTCTGATATAGGCCTTGGCGCGCAAGACCTGTTTTGGGAAGAAAAAGGCGCGTTTACAGGCGAGGTATCAGCAAGCCTTTTAAAGGATGCTGGCGCAAGCTATGTTATTATAGGACATTCTGAACGCAGGCAGTACTTTTGCGAGACAGACGAATGGGTAAATAAGAAGCTGAATGCGGCATTGGCCGCAGGGCTTGCGCCTATTGTCTGCGTCGGAGAGACCTTGTCGGAAAGGGAAGCGGATAAGACATTTGCCGTTATAGAACGGCAATTGAAAGGTGCTTTTGACGGGATATCAGGCGATGATATGAAAAAGTGTATAATAGCTTATGAACCTGTATGGGCGATTGGCACAGGCAAAACAGCAACCCCGCAACAGGCCCAAGATGTCCATTCTTTTATACGCGAGCAAATAGCAGTGATGTTTGGCAGTGAGGTTGCTCAGACTATGCGTATTCAGTATGGCGGAAGCGTCAAGCCTGCTAATGCCAAAGAGCTCCTGTCTCAACCTGATATAGACGGCGCATTGGTTGGAGGAGCCAGCCTTAAAGCAGAGGATTTTGCACAGATAATAAAGGCCGGATTATAACCTTTAGTTTTATGGAAAAGAAATACTTTCAGGATGTAATAATGGGCCTTATAGAATTTTGGGCCCAGTATGGCGCTGTAATCGGACAGCCGTTTGATATAGAAGTCGGCGCAGGCACGTTTCATCCATTGACGTTTTTCGGTTGTTTGGGCCCGAAGCCCACGAAAGTGGCCTATGTCCAGCCATCAAGAAGGCCTACTGACGGCAGGTTTGCCAATAACCCGCTTAGGACGCAGAAATATTATCAATTTCAAGCGCTGTTAAAACCAGCGCCTGAAGACGTGCAGGAACTTTACAAAAAGAGTTTGATGTTTGTGGGAATAGACCTTTCAAAGCATGACTTGCGTTTTGTTCACGATGATTGGGAATCGCCGACTTTAGGGGCAACGGGCCTTGGCTGGGAGGTGTGGCTTGATACGTTGGAGGTAACTCAGTTTACCTACTTTCAGCAGATGGCTGGAAGAGAACTATCTCCTATATCAGTTGAGATAACCTATGGATTGGAGCGCATAGCAATGTTCATTTCCGGAAAGAAAAACGCCTTTGAGCTGGACTGGAATGAAGATATAACCTATGCCGATATGCATAAAAAAGAGGAAGAGCAGTTTTGCGCGTATAACTTTCAATATAGCAATAGCGAGATGCTCAAGAGGCATTTTGGCGATTTTGAATCTGAGGCGCGGAGGCTGATAAAGGAAGGGCTTTATCTGCCTGCGTATGAGTTTACGGCGAAGGCATCTCATTGTTTTAACCTCATAGATGCGCGCGGGGCAATAAGCGCTGGAGAACGGCCAAACATAATAGCAAAGATAAGGAATTTGGCCAAACTCTGCGCAAGCGCATATTTGGAGGACATAAATGCTGCCTAATGAGAAGGGTTATTTTGGTCCTTATGGAGGCAAGTTTGTGCCTGAAACGCTTATACCTGCTTTAGAGCAGTTGGAGAAGGCATACCTTAAGGTATCAAAACAATCCGGTTTTAGGAAAAAACTCTCGCAGTTATTTGATGAATATGCCGGCAGGCCTACACCTTTATATTATGCGGGCCGTTTTAGCGATTATGTGGGATTTAACGTATATCTAAAAAGAGAAGACCTGCTCCATACAGGCGCTCACAAGATGAACAACACATTAGGCCAGGCGCTTTTGGCTATTGCAATGGGCAAAAAGAGGATAATAGCAGAGACCGGCGCAGGACAGCACGGTGTTGCAACGGCAACTGTGTGCGCCTTGTTTGGATTGGAATGTATAGTGTATATGGGCGCTGAAGATATGAAGCGTCAGGCCTTGAACGTAAAGAGGATGCAGTTATTGGGCGCAAAGGTTGTGCCTGTTGAGGTTGGGGCAAGGACGTTAAAAGAGGCAACATCGCAGGCAATAAAGGATTGGGTGAGCAACGTAAAGAATACGTATTACCTTATAGGTTCGGTCGTAGGTCCGCATCCATATCCGATGATAGTCAGGGATTTTCAGTCAATCATAGGCAAAGAGGCAAAGGCCCAATTCAAGCGTATTTCAAAGAAAAAAACGCCGGATATGTTAGTTGCATGTGTTGGCGGGGGCAGTAATGCAATGGGCCTATTTTATCCATTTTACAGGGAAAAGGCAGTAAAGATGATAGGCGTTGAAGCAAAAGGTTCGGGTTTTGTCCCGGGCAGGCATGCGGCAAGCTTGTGCAAAGGCAAGGACGGAGTTTTACATGGATCAAAGAGCAGGATACTGCAGGACAAAGATGGGCAGATACTTAACGCGCATTCTATCGCGGCCGGACTTGATTATCCAGGTGTTGGGCCTGAACATGCATTCTATCAATTTTCAGGCAGAGCGGAATATCAGGCCGTTTCGGATAAAGAGGCATTAAACGCGGTGAAGATATTATCCGAATTAGAAGGGATAATACCTGCTATGGAAAGCGCCCATGCAGTTGCATATCTTATAAAAAACAAAAGTAAATTCCCCAAGAAGACGAATGTCATTTTGTGCCTTTCTGGCAGAGGAGATAAAGATATGACGACGTTCATTGAAAATATGCACATAGGATAAAAGGCTATGCAGGAGCTGATAGTCAAGAGCAATGTTATATGGCAAAACCAAGACATATCGTATTTAAAGTGTGTTCCAATCAATACCAAACTTAAAAAGAAGATTCTTCCCGGTATGTTCTTCAATATATCCATTGAAGGCAAACTTTCGCCATTTTTAAGAAGGCCGATAAGCATAGCCTATAAAGATAATGAGGCGGTGTATTTTCTTATAAAAAGCATAGGGGAAGGCACTGATGCGATAGTTAAGGCAAGTGTCCTTTCGTTGTTAGGCCCGCTTGGCAACAACTTCCCAAGGCCAAATTCAGGCGATTTGCTTATAGCAGGCGGGGTTGGCATTGCGCCGTTGCACTTCTTGAAGCGTTTTTATGGCGCAGGCAGATTGATATGGGGATTGCGTGAGAAAAGCGCGCAAGCGCAATACCCTGAGGATATAATAAATATTGCGGATAAAGTATATATTGACGCAAACGCGCCCATATATGAAAATATAGATGAGGAGCTTGATAGAGACGCTTTGCATAACGTGTTTGTATGCGCTAATAAAGCGCTTACGGAGTTAGTGATAAAAAAGGCAAACCAACGCAATCTAAAGGTATATGCGTCGTTAGAATCGCATATGGGGTGTGGATGGGGGGCGTGCAATGGATGTTTCGTAAACATTGCGGGGCGCTCAGGATATGTATGCAAAGAAGGGCCTGTATTTGAGTTTTGACAATTACTTAGGGGGAAAATGGAAATAGAATTTCTGGGGCAAAAACTAAGTTCGCCGTTGTTCGTGCCTTCCGGTATATGGCCGTTAACCGACGGAAAGGAATTTACTGACGCGTTATCTGATGAGGCAATAGGCTTTGTTGTCTTGAAAACAATTACAATAGAAGAGAGGAAAGGCAACAGTGGGGTGCGCGTATATGAGGGCCCTTGCGGGATGTTAAACTCAATAGGGCTGGCAAATCCGGGACTTGACAATTTCCTCTCGCTTTACAGGGAATACCCTGTGGCTTTTCCGCACATAATAAGCATAATGGCATTGTCGTTGGATGAGATAGAGATTTTTGCTGAGAAGATAAACCTTGTAAGTCCCTGGGCCATAGAGCTCAACCTGTCGTGTCCCAATGTATCTCACGGAGAGATAAGCGAGCGCCTCATATCCCAGACGGCGTCTTTGACATACGAATTTGTAAAAAAGGCAAAATCTGTGTTTGACGCAAAGATAATCGCAAAATTAACCCCGGATATCACAGACATAGTTGAAACAGCATACTCTGCGCAAGAGGCCGGCGCAGACGGGCTTGCATTGATAAACACAATAAGCGCAACGCGCATAGATATAGAAAAGATGCAATCTGTGTTTGACAGAGGCGTTGGAGGGCTGAGCGGGCCTGCGATATTTCCTATTGCATTGCGTAAGATTATGGAAGTTAGGCAGAGCCAAAGAATAGACATACCTATATTGGGAATAGGAGGTGTATATAACGGGCCTTGCGCTATAGAGATGGCATTGGCAGGGGCGGATGTGATCGGTATAGGAAGCGCTTTTCTGCGCTCTCCACACGGGATATCGGATATATGGAAGCAGATAAGTCAGTATTTAGTCTCGCGAAACCTTAAATGGAGGGACATTGTCGGAAAGGCCGCGTCATAACCTGCCGTTAGCAGAGAGAATGAGGCCTGATAGCCTTGAAGAATTGATAGGCCAAGGCCATCTGTTTGAAGAAGGCGGGCTAATAGCCAGCATCCTAAAAACAGGGCAAATGCCGTCTTTGCTTATATATGGGCCGGCAGGTACGGGAAAGACCAGCCTTGCCCGTCTTTTAAGCAAACACTTTTCCTCAGAATTCGTAAGGATAAACGCTGTTTTATCCAACATAAAGGAGCTTCGCAGTCAGCTTTTACTGGCGCGGGCCCGCTTAAAAAACGAAGGCAAAAACACAGTATTATTTATAGATGAGATACACAGATTTTCATCAGTGCAACAAGATGCCCTGTTGCCGTATGTGGAAGAGAGGATTATATCTTTTATAGGCGCAAGCATAGACAATCCGATGTTTGCCGTTGTGCCTGCTTTGGTTTCCCGCTGCCTGTTAGTAGAATTAAAAAAGATACCCAAAGAACAGATAATCTCTGCGATGGATACCGCGTTAAAGCGCAGAGACAAAAGTTTGCTTCCTGAAAAATTCAACGCGGATAAAGCAGTTTTAACAGAGATAGCCAACCTATCTGACGGGGACTTAAGAAAGGCATATAATATATTGGAGTTATTGTCAGCCCGAAATAAAGCGGTTAGCCCGGCAGATGTAAAGAAATTGATAGGCAAGAAAGCGCTGTATTATGATAAGAATGCGGCAAATCACTATAACAATATATCTGCATTTATCAAGGCAATGCGTGCAGGCAGGGAGAAAGAGGCGGTATATTGGCTTGCAAAGATGCTCTATTCAGGTGAAGATCCTAGATTTATTGCCCGCAGGATAGTCATATTTGCCGCTGAGGATATAGGCCTTGCAGTTCCCGGGGCAATAGCCATTGCTCA
>CAYXYY010000006.1:0-3976 GCA_964469495.1 uncultured Planctomycetia bacterium
TTGGCAAGTTTGCTTTTAAAAAGGAAGATTTTGACTTATCCAATAAAAACTCCCTTATCAATATGTTAATTGCCATTGATAAAAATAATGAAAGGTATCCAGAAGTTTTCAGGGACATATTAGAAACTGCGGCTAATGTAAATAAAGACAAAGACATTTTATCCTTACGTCAAATCATTGAGATTATTTATCTGTCAGGAGATAAAGCCAAGATAGTATTGAGGGATATAATAGAAAGGTTTAGGCCTGTATATATTAAATCTTCGGGTAAGTATAAGAACTATTATGAATATTTACAAAGGGTGATTGTCCCGATTATAAAGGATATGGATTACGGAAGAGCAAAGTCTATTTTTTCTGTTAGAGGTTATCTTGATGAGAAATGCACTCCTTATTATTTGGCGCAGAAAGGCGTTTTAGATAGATTAGTGCCTTTAGCAGAGAAGTTAGGCCCTGATTTTGCAATGGTTTTTATAAGGATGAAGCCAGATGCTAAAAGGCTTGGCAATGACAGAAGGTATTATGATATTGAATATGAAGGCGGTTTTTTCAATTCCATTGTGAAGATAAAAGAACAGGCAGGGGATAAATCCAAGGCAGTTTTGCTTATTTTGTTTAAATTGCGCAGTTATTACGATATATCCGAAGAAGATTTTAATCCAGACAAAAGAGGCAGATGGGCAGAAGTTGTGCTTAAATTAGCAGACAGATTGGATAATGCATCTGTAGAGTTGCTTGCCAATTCTATTTGCAAGTTATATCCTTTGATAAAATCCCCCGGTGATTTGGATTATCAGGCGCGTGGATCTTTAGGGAATGCTATGGTAAGGCTGTATAAGGCCTTGGGAAGTTTTTACGGATTTATAAATTCAGCAACAAGTGTTAATATTCCGGATATATTGGCAAAGAATACGGCATTGATAGGGAAATATGGTTATTATCCCCTTATTAGAGAGGCCCAATATTACAAAAAAGATTTCTGGGGCCTTGCATATAATCTGCTTCCGCTTGTATTTGATTTGATTGACAGGCCCGATGATTTATTGCCTTTAAAAGGCTCTTTATTACACACCGCATATATATCTACATTTAAGCATTTTAACAAGGAAGACGGATTGATTGATACCCTTGCTTCTTTAAAGAATGTTAGAGTATTCACTCAAAAAGAAGACTGGGATGTTGAAAACAAAGATGGTGTTCTAGGCCTTTTATCTAAGATAAAAAGAGTATGTGGAACAGAATTACTATATTTTATACCGATTGTTTTGTATCTAATTGAAGGGAAACAGGATTTAGATATAGACAACAAAAATTCGCTTGTCTATGCGTTAAGGCAATTTGCTATTTATCAAACAAATTATATGCAAATAAACAATCTATTAAGATTTATTACTGATAAATCCCTGTTTTGCCGCATTGCCAAATTATCCGCATCTCAAAAAATCACCCTTTTGAGGTTTATTGAGATGTTGGAGGAAACCCCGTCAATAGATGTATCGAAATACATTTATTTATTCGTTAAGTCTATTTGGGACGGTGGGCTTAAAAAAGAAGAAATAGAAGGCCTTGCGCCGGTTCATTTCGGCAGGAGCAGGGTTTATTTTGCGCAAGATTCAGGTGTGTTTAGGATTGTCAAGGATGTTGAAAGCCGCTATGAGAGGGCAAAGGAGGAGAGGGGATATCGGCTGGCGCGGAAAGTAGGCGCAGATTTAAAGGAAGTAGTAGGAAAAGACAGGTCTATATCTGCGTCAGATACAGCAGTTGAATACCTTGCGCCATTTTCAGTGATAATAGATAGGCCAGTGGCTTTGCAGGATTTTATGGAAAAAGAGGATATCAGGACGTATTTAAGCGGTTTATTATACAATTCCATCTGCCAGATATTGCGTTTGCTTGAGAAGGGGTATATCCATACGGTTATTACAATGCTTACGCATAATGGCGTAGTTAGAAATTGGATGTATATGCCAAGTTGGATGTATGAGGTTTCAGATGAGTTTGTAAAGGCCATAAATGAAGGATTTCCTCTTGATGTTAGGTTTGACCCGAGTGGCAGGAATCTACGCAATCTAAATGATGCATTTAAGCATATCAATATCCGGCCTGAGATAGGCGTAGTTGATGGGGGTGAGATAATTGAGGGCCTTCCTGCACAGGCGGTTTCTTCCCTATTTGAGATAGTCTTGGCAATATCCTATTGGGCAAATCTTGCGTTTGGTGATGCGTTGGCTAATCCAAAAGAGGTTGCGCAGGTATTTAGGGAGATTAAAGTAAATGGCAGGCCATTTATGGGGGGTAAGTTTTTTGAAGAGTTTCTGCCTAATGTAAGGCCCAGTGCTTATTACGATTTACAGGCCAATGCTTATTTAGATGTATTAAAAGAGGTGGAGGGCCTTGTGTTTACAACATTTTTGCCTGATTTGGCAGTGCCGCATTTGCATTTGGAGTTATCTTACAAAAACCGCAAAGAGGTATTTAATCTAAGCAGAGCAGTTAAAGAGAATAACGCAAGGCCTAAGGTGGAAGAGGTTAAAGCAGAGATAAAAAATGAGCCTTTGATAAGGTTGCCTGATGAAAATAAATATAAAGAGATCTTTGACAAAACAGCAGGCACAGAAGGTTTAAAGGAAGTGCTGGGCAATTTCAATGTATCGGCTGTTAATGGTATATATGTTGCTAGTGTTAAGGTGGCGGATTCCGGTAAAAATGCGAAAAGATTAGGCAGAGTATCGGATGCATTCTCTCTATGCATAACAAATATAGAAACAAGTGGAAGTAATCTTGAAAAATATCGCAAAGGGCAACGGATTGTAAATTGTCGTGACAGTTCAAATGATTTCATAAGAGCCTCATCCGCTATCCATCGGTATACTGAGAGGGAAAAATTCTTTGTTGGGAATGTGATTGTAAATAAAATTTTTCAGAGGATCCCGAAAGCAATTGTCTTTGACTGGGATGGGGTTATTCAGCATAGCCTTAAGGCAATTGAACTGCTGGAAGCCAAAATGTTAAGTGATTTTTTGAATCCCAATGATATTTCTGAAGAAAAAATAATGGAGATGCTGGAATATATTTCTTGTAGGCCGATTCCTTTAAAAAATATATTTGAGGAAATATACAATAAGAAGTATGGCGATTCACTGAAGATGGAAACGGCTTATCGTAATTTTAGAATAGAGTATGTGCGGAAAGCGAAGAAGCTTTTTTTCATATATGATGACACAGGTAAAAATATACCATTGTTAAATGGGATTGAAAATCTTCTGAAATTTCTGAATAAGCAAGGCCTGCCTTTATATGTAGCTACTAATGTTATTGAGGAAATAAGGATTTTTAATGTTGAAAAATTAGGGTTTAAGAGATACTTTAAGGGAGTGTTTGGGGCGGAATCGGGGTTTTTTAGTGCGGGCAAATATTCAAAATTGGCAGTATTGGAATTTGTTAAAAATAGTGGCAAGTTTTTCCCTGAAGAGGTAGTAATTGTAGAAGATACGCCTTCAACTGTGGCCAAGGCCACGGATAAAGGATATTCTGCGATAGGTATAGCACATACCGAAGAAAATTTACAAGAGCATATAGATGCTAACGCCAATATAATTATTTGTTCCGAATATAGTGACTTGCTTGCCATAACAAGAGCTTTGAATTTAGATGCCCCCGAAGTTAAAGTAAATAAGATAAATAATTCCTCATCCAGCGCAGTTGATAAATGCCCTGTATGCGCTAATAAGGATAATAAACTGCGCATTGTCAAAGCCCACAGTCAAAGGGGCAGGTTTATCCTATGGAAGTGTCTAAACTGCGGGGCCTATGCCCTTGATAAGGACCAAAGAATGCCAATTGACTTGTATAAGGGCAGTGAATATTTTTTACACAAAAAGCAGGAGAAATGGAAATACAGGGTTGGATATATTGATTATGAGGCCAGTTTAGACGTGCGGGCAAGGGATTCCATTGCCTTGATTAACATAGCAAG
>CAYXYY010000007.1:0-13869 GCA_964469495.1 uncultured Planctomycetia bacterium
AAAACAAATCATTGTCACATAAAGCAAATCCGGGTTTTGGAGTATTGATAATAAGCCCTAACACATAAAAGCGAAGGGCGAAAATAACAGCCACAATAAGAATGCCTATCTTAAACATATGCCTCCACGCCTCAGGATTGCGTTTTATCTGCGGGGCATATAAAACAGGAAGCAGCATATAACACATAGGGACAAAATCACGCACAATATCCCGTATAGGCATATGGCCTTTTAACCCTGCAATTAACGGCACTATTAATAAATAGAGGATGCTTATCCTAACAGGTAAAGGCACATCTGCCTTTAAGGCAAAAAAATTCTTTATTCCCGGCCAAACGGAAATCATTAATAATATACCCAAAAGCACTTCGGCAACGCCTATCTTATCCGGCGTAGGGCTACTAAATAAACCATATACCAGGAAAATCAAAAAAACAACAGCCGGTTGCCTATATTTAACAAATATATCTTTCATATTCCTCTCTCAATTTCTCCTTTGAAACAATGCCTTTTTGGGCCTCAAATATCATCGCATCTATCAAAAACCTATACCAAAACCCCTGCAGGAAATGGAATATAAACCCATCTATGCCATCTAAAAACCCGAGCTTTATAAAATACCTATATCCCCAATATACAAACACCCTGAAAAACAATGGCATCTTATAATAAAAGGACCTTTTAGACCTTTTATCTTTCTGTTTATCCAAAACTATTTTTTGATCTTGCTCGTCAACCAACAGCACCCATTTTCTTTCCCTGTCAGCGACGTTAATATGCTTGCGCGACCATTCCAGCAAGCCTTCATCTTTCACATCAATAAACTCATTTTTCAACTTCTCCACCTTGCCTTCAATAGGCACTGCATATTCATCCGTCAATCTCTTGCGCTCATAATATACCTTACCCGCTCTAAACAGGCGAAGATCCCATAACGGATACATACCGCCATGCCTTATTAAACGTCCCAAAAACTCAACACCCCTATTAATCAAAAACCCGGATACGTTTTCATCCACTGAAGGCAGAACACGGCGTATCTCATCAATAAGCCCATCTGTCATATATTCATCCGCATCAAGCCTCATCACCCAAGGTGTTTTATAGGGATTATTGTCAAATGCCCAGTTTAGCTTCTCGCCAAAGGTCTTCCACTGTCCCTGATAAACCTTACACCCCATATCCTTTGCCACCTTAAGCGTATTATCAGCGCTTCCCGAATCAACTACAAAACAATTTGCTCCTAACTTTTGAACGGAATTTATTGTCCTTATAATACGCCTTTCCTCATTCAAAACTGGAATCACAACAGTCAAAAGGCCCTTCACATACGCCTCCTTTTATAAATAAAATTTGCCGTTTGCTGGCCGATAAACAAAAACACAGGCAATATCAAAAATGCAAGCCCTGCGCCGTAAATACCATAGGCCTTAATCAATGGTATGCCTGTTGTAATAAGCCCCAAAATCCCTGCTATAGAACCGGCCAATTCATTATATATCACCCTTTTGCTCCGTATATATATACCTATAACCCTGACAATGAAAAACAGCCCCACTCCTGACCACAGCAAGATTAACAATTTAGCATACACCAAATACCGGCTTCCTAAAACAATGCCTATTATCTGCCTGCCAAAAAAAGAAAACATTATTGCGCCAAAAAACCAAAAAACAATCCCAAAATATAATATCCTCTTTGTTATCCGCCTTAAATCGTCTTTTCCTCCCTTTACAAAACGCTCGGAAAATATCTTCGGCACAACCGTTTCCAAGGACTCCATAAACACATTGGCAAAATTCGTTAACCCCCTTATAGACGCCAAGACCGCGCTTGCCTCTATACCCACAATAGCGCCCAACGCATATATAGGCAGGTAAAAACACAACCATCCCAAGGGCGCGTTTAAGATAAACGGCACGGAAAATGAGAAATGCCTCTTCAATATCTCTTTAACCGGCTCAATGCCCTGATTTAGTCTGATTTTCTCCATCACCCTTGTCATGGCAAATGCCACAGGGATCAGAGATGAAACAATCAAAATTGCCCCGGCAGATAAAAAACTGTCCGGATGCATCAACAAAAGCAATGAAATACGCAGTGGATATACAGAGGCGCTATTAACAATCGCCTCTCTATAGGACCTGAATATAAACTTTGAGCGCCTGTCAAAATCAACCAACTGCTGAAAAAACAGATACACAAATAAAACAAGCGCCTCAACAGTATTCATATGCCATCCGAATGCAGGGCCTAAGAAATAAAATGCAAATGCTATAATCAAAGAAAAGGAAAAACTTATAAGCGCATTTATTCTGCTCAGCAAAACCCAGTACAATCTTTTATCTTCAAACTCTGGGGCAATCAACGCCGCGCCGTAATGATATAACGCAACGTTTAAAACAACCAATCCTATATACAAGGATATCGCATACATCACCTTACCCTGCTCGCCCAAAGAAAGCATATGGGCACAGATAGCAATCGTAAGAAAATTCCCAGCTGAAACCAAGACTTGTTCAAACAACACCCCAAAATAGGATAAGGAAATCCATTTTAATAACGCCATCTTACGCCCCTGTCTTATAAGAATCTATTGTCTTGGCTATTGCATCTTTTAAAGGAGTAAAAACATCCAATCCAAGTTCCTTTGCCTTAGTTATATCCGGGTAATAATACATTGACGCAGAAGGGGTTTTATGCCTGCCTTTAAATTGCACTTCAATATCATCCCCGAAATTGGCAACAAGATATGCAAGGTCTTCAATAGTAATCTGAAAAGGCGACCCCACATTATAGGCCTCGCCTTGTTTTCCTTTAACCAATATCTTTAACAGCCATACAACCAAATCAGCCATATACAGATATCCCCTGACAGCCCGTCCATCGCTTTTTACAACAATAGGTCTATTTTCTAAAACAGATGCGATAAAATTCCCCAATGCATAGTGCAAATCCAGCGGCATATACGGCCCGACAAAAGAAAACCCTCTAACCACCTTAATGTTAAGGCCGAACTTATCTGCATATGAAAATGCCAAAAATTCTTCCGCCCGCTTGGAATTGCCTAGCCCTGCGGATAAGTCCCATGTCAAAGGCGCAATATTATGCGTCTCCTTAATGGGCCTGTTTTCCATATTTGAATACACAGCGCCTGAACTTGCCACTAACACAGACTTGGGTCTAATCCTCTTTACAAACTCTAATACGTTCCTTGTGCCATAAACTATTGTCTCAAACTTATCCAAAGCAGATATCCCCTCAAAGGTTTCTCGGGCATTTGTGGCAGACATATGCAAAACGTAATCATAATAACCATCAGGCAGGACAACATCCCGCACATCGCCCTCTAAAAACTCAACCCCGCCTTTTTGGGCAAGGTGCGGAAAGTTTTCCTTAAATCTGCGGGCGTTTCTCGTCAAACAGTGTATCCTTATACCTGCCCCTTGCGTTTTATTCAGGTATAAAAGATATTCCAGCACCCACTTGCCCCACCATCCCGTTGCGCCCGTGATAAAAAAAGAGGAATTTTTTATCTCACTTGTTATATCCTTAAGCAAGCTGTCAATGAATGCCAAGTCATCTTCCAACCAAACGCCCATCTCAATACTATGCCTTTGCGTAATTGACAAAATCCTTTTCGTCAAAGACCTCTTTCCATGGCACAGGAGTCAGCTTATTCCAGATTTTAGGCATAACCTCGTCAATAAACTTCTCATCCTTATTGGCAATTAGACACGGCCATTTTTTATCATAAGAAAAGTATTTTATACTAAGCCCCCTCTCCAAGATGTCCTTTAAAGGTTCATCAAAAAAGTTTCCGATAGAGGTGTGAATATATGGGCATGGCAGGACATCTCCAAACTGCGTAACAGAAATCATACGCTTCATAGCAATACACCCAACGTCAACATTATATCCGGGCGTTAAGTGCGTAAACACATTAAATTCTTCCTCCATCTTCTTTAGGTGTTCCCATTCTTCATTGCCGCAGACCACATCAACATTGCCCGACCATGCGCCCACAGGCTTTGCAAACGTAACAAAGACGCCGACACCTTTATCATTCAAAAATTTCACAAAGTTTCTAAACTCCTCCGACTTTGCGCGTTCCTTCCAAACAACCGTTGCCACGATTATATACAAATCCTCCTCTATACACGCATCTATTGCCCGCATCGCCCTTTCCCAAGAGCCCTTCTGTTTGCGAAATTCATCATGCTCATTAGGGTCAAGGCTGTCTAAACTCAACTGTATCTTATCTATACCCAGATTCTTTAAAAACCGCGCCTTCTCCCTGTCTAAAAACCATCCATTGGTATCCATTGCTATATACCACTTCTGCGGGTCAATGGCGCCGACAAGCTCCTCTAAATCAGGAAAAACCAAAGGCTCACCGCCCGTAATTACAATCTGCGCAAGCCCGAGTTCATCGCCTTGGCGGGACAACTCCCTGACATCATCTATTGTAAAACGGCGTTTCGGTTTTCTTTTCATAAAATCGTTTACATCGCAGTGAACACACCTAAAATTACAGGCATAATTGTATTGAAACTGCACTATGGCTATGCTCTCGCCGCGCTTTATCTTCTCGTCATAGCGCATTATCTTTTCAAACACATATGGCTTGTTCTTCTTCAATAATTCCCTACGGTCCTTTTCCATCTGTTTTATCTTAGAATGCATATCCATAACAAAAACACCTCCGGTATAAAATCAAAACACCACTAAAACCCCATGATATATTTCAACCTCATTCCATCCAATACAACAACTGCGCACCCCAACTCCATATCCCGTATAATCCGCGCCACCTCATCCGAATAACTTCCACACATAACTATTATCAAATCAGGCCTATCCTTTAACAATATATCCGGCCCTTTTACCTCTAACTTAGAACCCGGGCAATACAACCCCTGCTTAAACTCAGCAGAATCCACCACATAATCAATCGATTTATATATTCCTGTCATAGAAAGGACTGCCAAGGCCTGATGCCCGGCACCCCAAACCACAATCTTCTTGCCCCTAAACCTGTCTTTCAGATCGTTAAATTCTAATGTCAAATCCGCCAAAGCCGTTGAAAAGTGCGACAAATCAATGCGCCTTCTTTTCCTGACAACGGCTGAAAGAATATAATTATACCATATAGCCTCTAGTTCTAAAACCTCAAAGCCATTGCATTCAAGCAGATGCCTAAAACTGTCTTTTGTAAAATAAAAAATATGGTCTCGTATAAACTCCGATATCATAGACTCATAGACCATCATATCAAAATTTGGCACCTCAACTAATCCCACTGCATCATCGGCAAGGTTAATCTGAATATTTTTTAGAAATTCATTGATATAAGGGGCATGTTCCAAGAAATTCAATGTGTAAAAGGCATCAAACGGGTTATTCTTTATGCGATATTCACTGCCTTCAGGATACCCTTGAAATACATTCAATCCCCTCTTTCTTGCCTGCCTCACAGCGGATACGGAATGCTCCAATCCAAAAACATTCTGCGCGCCTGCCCGCATCATCAATTCCACAAATTCGCCTCTTCCACACCCCACCTCTATAATCTTTTTATCCTTCAAATCAAACCTATTTAGAAAAGAGCGAAACTGCTTTATCCTAAATGCCTTCATCTCAGGCGAATATGCAGAGGCGCGTATCACATCCCTATAATACGGCACAGGCCTATTAGTATGTTGTAAAATCCCGCAGGCATTGCATTGATAGATAGACAAATCCCTTAATCTATCCCTTTTCAACTGCGCCTTTGTAAGAAACCCTTGCGCAGAATCAGGCATATTGCGCAATTCAATTACAGGCATATTTGATAGAGCAGCCCCGCAAACCCTGCACCTTTTCAAGACAGCGCCTCCTGCCATAAAAACGAATACATCTTATGCACCTCTATCATATCATCAGGGCATCTATCAAACCATACCCACTGGCCCGCCTCAGCAGACGTTCCTTTATACATCCTATCCTCTGGCAAATCCCCTTTCAGCCTGCACTCAAACAAAAAGGATATAAAATGCCCGCGCGCTTTTAATTCAGGGATAATCACCTCAAAAAACTCCCTCGGCCTTTTTTCTATCAACTCCACATCCACGCCCAACTCATTCCTTGCCGTTAAAAACACCCTGTCAATCAACCGTTCCTTGTATCTTACGACACCTCCGGGGATATGCCATCCCGCTTTAAAATGGAACATCTTATCTCTCCACAAAAGCAGGATTCTGTTTTTTTCATCCCTTATCAACAAATCCACATTCACCATAGGCGTAATAGAGGAAACAGCCAAAAACATATCCTCACCTAGATCTTGGCCAGGGGAAACATCTATATTTTCTATAAGAGATCTTAACTCATTCACGCAAACTCTCCTCCAACAAATCCACAAACATCTCGCGTTTTAGTTCATCCCTGTCTAAAAACGGATACATATCTTCCATCGGCAAGGAAACCATCTTGCCGTTTTTAAGCATCTTTGAAGAGACCCTTGGAATAGTCTCTGTATCCTTATCCACAAAGACCTCGCACAATACAGGCCCATCTGTATTTAAGACCTCCTCCACCCTTTCCCTCAATGTTTTATAATCATCGGCCTTGATCGTCCTTATACCGAAGGCCCTTGCAACAGCAGATATATTGGGGAGCGTCATACCGGAATCAGGCGTGCTGGCAGTATACCTGCCGAAATGCCTTTCTTGCGTTCCGCGAATTGAGCCATAACCATCGTTATTTAAAACAAAGAACTTAATAGGCAAATTAAGCCGTCTAACCACCTCTAGTTCTTGTATGTTCATAACAAACCCTCCGTCTCCATTTATACAAATCGTCCTGCGCCTTCCTGATGCAATACACGCGCCGATACTTGCAGGAAGCCCAAATCCCATAGAACCCAAGGACGGACTATTAATAATACGAATGCCCTTCTTTACCCTAAAGGCCTGCATAGTCCTCTCGCTGCATGCCCCTGATGAACCCGGAACAAGCAAATCGCCTTCGCCTAACAAATCCGACAACAAATCTATAAGCAAATAATCCGTTAATTTAGAATAGAGCCTATCGCCAAATTCTGCTTTTATAGAATACTTTTGCTTCCACTTGGCAATTGCCTCTAACCAATCATCCCTTTTATCAACATTTATCCTATCTGAAAGCCTCTTTAAGCTATTGAACACATCCCTTAAATCAGCGCAAATAGCAAGGTCTATATCCATATTCAACTTATTTATCTCCTTCTCGTCAATATCAATCACCGCCTTTTTCGCAGCGCGTCCAAAATACCTATGATTATAAGCGGTAATGCCTAAATCCAACCGCGAGCCAAAACTAATAACAAGATCGGCATTTTGAAGTGTTAAATTTGCATACCTATTTGCGACAAGCCCTGGCCTGCCCGCATACAACGGATTATCATCCTCAATCGCATCTATCGTCTTCCACGTGGTTTGAATAGGTATATTGTGGGATGCCAAAAACTCAACCAATTCATTCAACACACCGCTTATCCTTGCCCCATTCCCAATTAATGCAACAGGACATTTACTGCGATTTATCATCTCAATCAACTCGCCAACCTGCTCACCTAAGTCAACGAAATCCTTTTTATCTCTATACTCAAACCCCTTTAACATTGAAACATCTATATCCTCAGCCTGAACATCCAAAGGAATATCTATCCAGACAGGGCCGGGCCTGCCACTCTTCGCCAAATAAATGGCCTTCTCCAAGTGCAGTTTTATCTCTAATGGATTCAAAACAACTTCAGCATATTTCGTTATGGGCCTAACAATATCAACTATATTTATTTCTTGAAAGCCAAACTGCCTTACACCTCGTTCAATAGCAAGATCAGGCCTCTTGACCTGTCCTGAGATAAACACACATGGCACCGAATCAAGCCATGCCGAGGCGCACCCGGTTATTGCATTTGTCCCTCCGGGCCCGGTTGTAACCAAGGCAACGCCAAAATTCTGTGTATACTGGCTATATGCCTCTGAGGCAATAGATGCCCCCTGCTCATGCAACATACACACATAATTCATCCCGCTTTTGCCTAAGGAATCCACCAAATGCATTGCCCCCCCTCCCGGAAGCACAAACACATCCTTGAGGCCAAGCCCTTTTATAAACTCAAAAACAAAATCAGAGAGTTTCATTGCAATTCCTTTCTCAGTTCCGCAACCAAGGACGATAAACGCGCCCAAAAATCCCCCTCCATCATATCCCTGTTTCTGTTCCACGGCGCAGGATAAAGCAACGCCTTGCAAAACTCGCCCGCTTCACTGACGTTTTGCTCATTATCGTCTATAAATAGATTAACCTCTTTAAACAAAGACAGGGCATCTGCCTTTGACCTGATAGGCCCCAGATCATCTCCCTGCCTGAAAGACGGCGCAAAAGAGAATACCCTGAAAAATGGATAATGCTTACAAAGCCATGCCCACGAGATATTAGCAAACCTTATTGGAACAGAAGTGCAGGCAATATGCGCTATATCCGAATCACAGCCCATTGAACCAAACCAATCCATTGCCAAAGGATTTGGCCTTAACTCCATAAAAAAATCCCTGCGAAAAATATCCAATGCGGATAAATACTCCTCTTTAGAACACCCCAAAATCCTATGCGGAGGGTTTTCCGTAATATCTGGATAAGCGATTTCCGCACCTTGCCTTTTGTTATACCATAGCAAAAAATCCCGCATCAAAGAATTCAAGACATCATCTATATCCCATACCATAACAATGCGGCGCATAACCCTATCCCAAATCCTGCCAAAAAGCAACAATCGTCTTACGGGACTTATTCCCGTTTATCTTTTCATCAGTATAAAACGAATCGTCCTTATAATGCGTTGTTGATATCTCTTCTATTATACACCCATCCTTGCTATACATCATATGCCTTACACCCGGGGCAATAGTTATTACCTCTCCCGGCCTGCAGACCGCCTTTTTCCCGTCAAGCGCCACCTCAACCTCTCCAAAGACAACAAAAAACGTCTCTTCTTTTTGCTTATGATACTGCTCAGGATGCCTTTGCCCGGGCAAAAGCACCAACACCTTCTTGCAATAATCCCTATTTACCACTGTTATCATCGCCATTCCATATTCATAAAATCTGTCCAAACCATAATGGTGAGAGATTTCAAGTTCCACACCAGACGGGATAACCACCCCGGCCTTTGCCACAAAATCGCTGATATCCTTTACTATCGCCAAAACGCTATCCTGCACGTTTTTTATAGACGCGTTATTAGTATTAATCGGTTCCCTTGCCTTTACATCTTTTAGGACAGCAATCCTTGCATACTTAGAAAAATCATTTGCAGTAAACTGGCCTTCTTGGGAGGGAATTGCAAAAAAGACATTATCTTGAGAAGCCACCTCGCCTTTTTTCATATCCACCTTAGCGAAAATACCCCTTCTAAGGGACCGCAGTGTCTTTATCTCCGTATCAGATGCCTTATACCTGCTGTGTTTTAATCGCGCATCACCTATCATATCCATAGCCAAAGACAAACTATCAAGCCACTTCCTAACAATATCCGGCGTTGAAGAATAGGCGTTCAAACCAAACTCCTTTGTTTTTACGCCTATATGCCTTTCCAAAAGCACAGCGCCCTTTGCAATAGCCAACGGGCCTGCCAGCATATTCTCAGGGTCCTCATGAGTTGAGAAACCTATCGGAATATTCGGATAACGGGACATCAAAAAGTCCAATTGATTCAAAAACAACCTATCGGCCTGAGTGGGATATTCGGCAATGCAGTGCATCAGGGCAAAATCCCTGTCTCTATGAGATAAAAAGGAAACAACCCTGTCTATCTCCTCAATAGAAGCCCCGGCAGTAGACAGCACCATAGGTTTATCCGTATTCCCAACGACATATTCCAACAACGGCCAATCCGTAAAGGAACAACTCGCTATCTTTACATAGTCAAATTTATGTTCCAAGATTAAATCCAAAGACGCCTCGTCAAAAGGCGTGCACATAGATATAAAACCATTGGCAGATATAGCATCCTTAATCTGTTTCAAATCCGAAGGTGAAAGCCTTGTCTCGGAAAACCTCTTGACATACTTTATATCCATCCTGTCCTTATAATCAGGATGAATAAACGTATCAAGATGCCTATATTGCATCTTTACAACAAAATCAAAGCGTTCCCTATAATCGGCAACCGCCTTTGCAAACTCCTCAACAATACGAATACCATGTTCCTTTTTCCCCATATGATTATTGGCTATATCAAAAATAACCATTGGTTTTTTAATCTCCATAACAAAGCTCCTTTCAGGCCTTATAAGCAGAAACAAATTCTCCAACAACCTCAACAATATAATCCAACATATCCCTTTGCATCCCGGGATAAACCCCAATCCAGAAGGTATTATTCATAACCATATCAGTATTTGCCAATTTACTTCCTATTCTATACTCATAATCATTTTCAGTAAAGGCCGGCTGGCGAATAATATTTCCAGCAAAGACGGCCCTTGTCTGGACCTTGCGCTCTTCCAAATAGCGCACTAGCTCCGTGCGAGTAAACGGCGCATTTTCCTTAACCGTCAAGACAAAACCAAACGGCGATGGACGCCCGCCCTTCGGAAACTTCGGCAGGATAAAATAATCTGCGAAAACCTTAAACCTATTGAATAAATAATCCCAATTTTCACGCCTTTTTTCAATAAACATAGGCAGTTTCTCCATCTGCGCGCAGCCTATCGCGGCCTGAAGATCCGTCATTTTCAAATTATAGCCTAAATGCGAATACGTATATTTGTGGTCATACCCCTTTGGCAAATCCCCCAACTGCTGAGAAAACCTTGCCTTACAACTATTATCCTGCCCCGGTTCACACCAGCAATCCCTTCCCCAATCCCTTATAGAAAGCATTATCCTGTACAACTGCTCGTTATCAGTGCAAACAGCCCCGCCCTCGCCAGTTGTAATGTGGTGGGCAGGATAAAAACTAAACGTGGATATATGCCCGAAGGTGCCTGTCAAACCTGCCTTTTTCGTATCCTTGCCATTAACAAGCCTATACCCCCTCTCCAACTCATAATATGCGCCAAGTGAATCGCAATTATCCTCTATTACCCAGAGATTATAAGCCTCTGCTATCTGCAATACCTTATCCAAGTCAAACGGAATGCCCAATGTATGGGCAAGGAAAATCGCCTTTGTTTTATCGGAAATTGCCTTCTCAATCAATGCAGTGTCTACATTATAAGAGCCAAGCTCAACATCCACAAAAACCGGCACAAGCCCGTTCTGCACAATAGGCGCAACAGTCGTAGGAAACCCTGCGGAAACCGTGATAACCTCATCGCCCGGCAACAACCTGTTTTCCCCCAACTTATACGAAGTCAAGGCAGACATAGCAATCAAATTGGCAGATGAACCCGAATTGCACGTAAGAACCCTAGCCCCTCCTAAAAAATCCGATAACTTGTTTGAAAACTCCTTATCATACCGTCCACTAGTAAGCCAAAAATCCAGCATCGCATCAGCAAGCATAGCGCCTTCCATATCATCAAAAACCCTGCCTGCATACCTGACAAAACTCTCGCCCTTCACAAACGCCTCTTTACTTTGATAAACCGTTCTAAAATATAACCTTACCCTGTCAAGAATATCTGCGCGCATAGCCTTTTCAAATATGGGCAAGTCAATTGGCGATAGCCTTTTCTTAATATCAGAGGCCTTAATTCGTTTTATACACGAGGCATCCACCTGACCAAGCGAATCAACACCAAAACACAAAAGGTCCTCGCCTTCTTTTTTTAAAAAAACCACTTTCTCTGAATTATTCAATAAAAGGACATCTAGTGCGTTTACATCCATAGCCTACCCCAAAAGCCTTTCATATTCATCTATTTGATTTACAGAAAAATTATACATATCAACGCCCCCAAAATAGGCCTTATACCAATCAACCGTAAAATCCAATGCCCGTTCCACATCCAATTTAGGGCTCCATTTCAAAACAGATACCGCCTTATCTATATCCAATGCCAGATAATCCGCCTCGTGCTTTTCAGATTCAGGCGATACATTATAACTGCCTGAGCCCCACCGTTCAATAACATACCTTACAATATCCTCAACCCTCCAAACACTGTTTGGAAACGGGCCAAAATTCCAGGCCGATGAATACACCCCGTCCTCAAGAAAATCCTTCATCGCCAAGAATAAATACCCGAATAAAGGCTCAAACACATGCTGCCAAGGGCGAACCGCATCGGGATTACGCAGAACAACCACTTGGCCTTTCTCAAAAGCGCGGAAACAATCAGGCAACAACCTGTCTTTTGCCCAATCTCCACCACCAATGACATTACCTGCCCTTGCAGAGGAAAGCGCTATACTATGAGAAGAGCCAAAACCTTTCGGATTAAAAAAAGAACGGCGATAAGACGTTGTGGCAATCTCAGCGCATGCCTTACTTGCGCTGTAAGGGTCATATCCGCCCAAGGGGTCAGTCTCACGATAAGAATACCCTTTGCCCTTATTTTCATAACACTTATCCGTTGTTATGATTACCACCGAGGCCTTTTTCCTTAAATCCCTCACGGCCTCTAATATATTTATTGTCCCCAAAAGATTAGTCTGATACGTTAAAACCGGATTATCATAGGAATCCCTTACCAATGGCTGGGCCGCCAAGTGAAAAACAATATCTGGATTAAAAGACGTTAATTCAGAAGACAACCTTTCTGCGTCCTGAACATCTGCTATAATATGTTCTAATTTGCCTTCCAATCCCAAGATATCAAACAAAGATGGCTCAGTCGGAGGCTCCAAAGCATAACCTTTAACAACAGCGCCTAATTTCAACAACCACAAAGAAAGCCATGAGCCCTTAAACCCGGTATGTCCCGTAATAAAGACGCGCCGGCCTTTATAAAAATCGCCAAGCAAAGATTTTTCAGTTTCCATTCCATACCTTCCATGGAGCCTTGCCTGAATCCCATAAATCCTCAAGCTCGTTTTTATCCCTTAAAGTATCCATACACTTCCAGAAACCCGTATGCTTATACGCTGTCATCTTCTTGTCCTTTGCAAGATTTTCCAAAGGTTCCCTCTCCCAAAATGTATGGTCGCCTTCAATATAATCAAAGACCTCAGGTTCCAATACAAAAAAACCGCCATTTATCCACGAGCCATCGCCCTCGGGCTTTTCCCTAAAAGACCTAACAGCCCCTTCCAATCCTATTTCAAGGGCGCCAAACTTTCCAGAAGGCTGAACAGCAGTAACAGTGGCATATAACCCGGATTTCTTATGATAGTCCACAAGAGCAGAGATATTTACATCAGCCACGCCGTCTCCATAAGTCAACATAAAGGCCTCATCGCCAATATAAGGACGTACCCTTTTTATCCGCCCTCCAGTCATCGTCTCAAAGCCAGTATCCACCAAGGTTATCCGCCAAGGCTCAGCATTAGCATTGTGAACATCTATAGAATTTGTCTTCAAATCAATAGTCACATCCGCCATATGCAGAAAATAATTGGCAAAATACTCCTTTATTACATACCCCTTATACCCCAAACACACAATAAACTCATTAAACCCATAATAAGAATATATCTTCATTATATGCCAAATAATAGGCTTACCGCCAATCTGAACCATAGGTTTTGGAATAGCATACGTCTCTTCGCTAAGACGCGTCCCCAACCCACCTGCTAAAATAACAACCTTCATAACCCACCGTCCTAATAAACCTACACCTTCTCCCACTCCACCTTTGAGATATTCCTCTCATTCTCATCAAATATTATCCCAACTAGCACTATCTCCTTGCCCCTGTCTTGGTATTTCTCCCAATACCTCTTCTCCTTTATCTG
>CAYXYY010000008.1:0-13230 GCA_964469495.1 uncultured Planctomycetia bacterium
CAGGAATGTGTTTTCACTAAAAATGCGCTTAAATATGAATAATAAGACCTTATCTGTAATTGTAAGGGTGGTATTTTTTGAAAAATTTTCGCGCGCTCTTTTTATTTCCATTCCCACCTCTTTCTCTTTTGAGGTGGAACCATGTCTGTTCCGTTTCCCAAAATGTTTTATTTTCGTATTGACAGGTTTTTCAATAGGGTGACGTTTGAGTGAAATTTCAATTTTAATCAATGCATCCCCGTTCATTATTACCGAAGGATACTTAATTTTAAAAATGTATTGTCGCGAATTATCAAATCCTTCTCCTTCCGGTTTATCGCTTTTCAACCCTATGGCCTTTAAAAATGATGGCATTTTCTCCCGTATAGGACCTATTGCCTTAGATCTTTGCCATCTCGATGTGAATTTAGCGTTATATGTAAAGTCCAGATCTTCACTCAGTCGATGGTAATTTAAATATGCCTTACTCAATAAAGTGCCACCTTTGAATACAATTTTATCCTCAAATAATTAGCCAATCTTGTTTAGAATTACTGTAAGATAATAATCTTTTTCCACAATAGCAGGCCTGAATTTCATCTTACCTGCAACAACCTGCACAATATCCCTAAGTTTTTGTTTATCTATTAACAATGACTTTCCACTCCTTGTTAATTTTACCTTTTCGGGATTTTTTATACGGATCAAGCGGTGTAAGCACTCTCTTTGTGCCTATTGCTTTGCGAAGAGGAGTGAGTTTTTGTTTTGAAATCCCCGCTTCTTCCAAAAGAAATCCCGCCCTTTTCCTCACAGAAACAACAGGAAATTGCACTAAATATTCAATAAACTTTTCCACATCAATGTTTTTAATATTATCTTTCAAGGCTATCTCAAAATTGCGCATAGAACCCAATGGATTATGAACAAAATCAACCAATGTCCTTTCTTTATCGCTTATAAAAACCTCTTGATCTTCAACTTTAATTTTTTTCACACCATAATATTTCTCTTTTTTAACCTTTACGGCCTCATAGCGTATTCCACCTATCTCCTTTCTTGATGATTTCCCAGTATTTAATATAAAAATAGTACGCGGGATTTGATCGGTAAATCCCCAGTAATTATACATGGTAAAATAACCGATATAATAGGGTGTTTTCCCCATCCATAACGATGCCACAATAAATTCGTTAGGCATCCATTGCTGATTTGGCGCTTTAATCGGAACAAGGATATACTTGCCCTTTTCTATGCGAATAATCCGCCCTTTTTTGGCAAGAAAAACAAGAACTCTAGATGCCTTGTTTTTATCAGGAAAAAGTTTCCGGGCAAACTCCGTTGTTATGAGCTTTTGTTTCTCATATTCAGCGCGCGAAATAAGATAAATCTCATCTTTTGATAAATTCGTATAACCAGTCCCCATATGTATTTCCTGTTTTTTAATGTTGCGATTTTCGCAATTTCAATAAACAAAAAATACTATACTGTCCACAGACTCTTTTGTCAATGCCTTTCTTTTATGTCCCTGGGAAATAGGAGCAGGCATAATTCGGCCTCAAAAGAGAAAGAGGTGGGAATGGAAATAAAAAGAGCGCGCGAAAATTTTTCAAAAAATACCCCCTTTACAATTACAGATAAGGCCTTATTATTCATATTTAAGCGCATTTTGAAAATACCTTATATGAATTGGCGAAAGAAAAAAGAACTCGATATTTACGATTTGTTTTTCAGAATGCTTTCGATACATCTTGATTAGACTTCGGATTTGTTACACAAATACCATACTAACCAGCCGAACCATGTCCATGCCAATTCCTATACTATTCCCCCTTTTTATTGACAAAACCGCTCTTCTTATATTATACTTCTCTCTATGCCGAAGTGGCGGAATTGGCAGACGCGCATGGTTCAGGACCATGTGCCTCTTGCGGGCATGTGGGTTCAAATCCCACCTTCGGCATAAAAATTAAACCACGTCGTATTTTGTAACAACAGGCCTGCCGCGATAATAACCGCATTCAGGACAAACCCTGTGAGGCATCTTAAAGGCCTTGCACTGAGGGCAAATAACCATCTTGGCAACCGATGCCTTATAATGAGTGCGTTTTTTGTCCCTCCTAGACTGTGAATGTTTTCTCTTAGGATGTGCCATATCTATTCCTCCTCTCTTTCACAATTACATTGTTCACTATTCTTATCCACGCCGCAAACAGGGCACAGGCCACTGCAATCCGGACTGCATAACTCCCTGATAGGGATGCTCAGTTCTATCTCCTGAAATATTATCTCATCTAGATTTATCTTATCAGACAAATCTTTAAACCTTAACCCCCTTTTAAAAGACACCTCATAAGGAAGTTTCTCTTCTTTTAAACATCTGGCGCAACTAATCACTTTTACAGATTCTGCATTAACAGAGATCTCCACTGTTGAGATTGTCTTTCTTACAGAGGCCCTTACAGACAAGGCCTTATCCAACTGCCAATAGTCCCTGCCCTTTATCTTATCTGGGCATATCTCATATTGCAAAACAAGCCCCTGTTCCGGGATATCCTTAACTGTTATTATCATTTTTCAATTTCTCCTGCATAGCCTTTAACACAAACGGCGGCACGAACTTGCTGGCATCAGCTCCCAACGCCACGACCTCTTTTATTAACCGTGAGGATAGATAAAAATAATCCTCTGACGGCATCAAGAAAAAGGTCTCAACCTCCTCTGAAAACGTCCTGTTTGTAATCGCCATCTGAAATTCGTATTCAAAATCGGAGACCATTCTAAGGCCTCTCAGCAAGACACCTATGTTGTTCTTTAAGGCATAATCAACCACAAGCCCTGAAAAACTAACGACCTCAACCGCATTGATGTCCTTTAATGCCTGTTTCAAAAAGGAAACCCTTTCCTCTGTTGAAAACAATGTCCGCTTGCTCGTATTACAGGCAACAGCAACAACCACTTTATCAAAGACCTTCACGGCCCGTTTGACCAAATCAATATGGCCATAAGTAACCGGATCAAAACTACCTGCATAAAGGGCCGTCTTATTCATCTTCCGCCTTCTTAAATTCAGAGACAACCGTATCTCCGTATTCCCGTCTCTTAAACCTAAACAAAGAACCAAACTCCGTCATTTTAAACGACTTATAGTGTTCTAAAAAAACGCGCGTTCGGCCTGATACTATATCAGATTTTTCAATGCCCTTCAAGGCGATTTTCTCCCAGCGATTATGATACGGGGGATCGATATAAATAGCATCGGCTATTATCTGCCCCTGCATGGCCTTTACTGCGCGGACAACAGGCCAAGGCAAAACAACAACACCCGTTGGAGGAATCACCTTCGGCGCATATAAATAAGGAACTCCTAATTTCTTGAGATTTTTCTTTAGAAATTTTAAAACCTCGGGGTCTTTTTCCACAAATATGACCCTGTCGGCCCCTCGTGAATATGCCTCTATCCCAACTGCGCCGCTTCCGGCAAACAAATCAATGAAAGATGCTCCATCCTCAAAAAACTCACCCAAGACAGTAAAAAGGGCCTTTTTGACCTTCGTGCTGGTTGGGCGAATCTGCCTTGGAAAGGATATCTTTTTCCCTTTAAAGATACCGCCTATTATACGAAGCTCCATACAGGCTTAACCGTTCTGCTCCTCTTCACACTTTATGCACAAGAGCGCTGTAGGGATAACCTTCAACCTTGCCTTTGGTATAGGATTGCCACACCCCTGACAAATACCATAAATACCGTGTTCTATGCGCTCAATGGCCTGTTTGCAGGCTATAAGCAGTTCATACTCCTTAGACAATATGCCTGCGGAAAACTCCTGTTCGTAAAGGTCTCCTGACACATCGGCCATATGCGTGCCAAATGCAGAACCATTGCCTTCCTCTGAAAATGTCTCTCCGGCAATCGCCTTTATCTTCTCTTCCAATTCTGCGATCTTTGCCTCAATAATAGGCTTAAAGGCCTTTTTTGCCTCTGTCTTCGTCATCTTTTTTGCTCGCGGCATAACCTCTCCTTTCGCTTTGTTGCGCGTATTATATAATGAAGTATAGCAACTTACAAGCATTTTTGCCACAAAAAATATCGCAAAAAATATATTTTTTCAAATAGCCCTTGACACATAAATCAGCGCAATAATATGATGTTTTTAAAGAACATAAACGAAAGGGGGAGAAAATGGATAAAAAAGGATTCGGGTTCTTGGGCCTATTGATAACGCTTGCCATAGTGGGGTACCTTATCTATATGGCAATAGATTATTACAGTCAAGACGTTGAGACAGCAACCCAATATATAAGCACTCAACCACAAAACTCATCAAACAAGGCATCAGGAAAACCAAGAGGCACTATTGTCAATAACGTGCGCAATCAGGTCAATACAATGAAGGCCAAGCACTTGAATGATATGCGCAAGGCAATGCAATAGATATTCGCTATATATACCTGTTTTCGGGAATAAAAAAAGCCCGCTCAAATGAGCGGGCTTTTTCAATCAACCTTAAGCAACTATTAGAAGTTAACAGTCACGCCGCCAAGGATCTCATATGCTGTGTCGTCCTTGTCGAATGCATCGCCTGGCCAGTAAGAAGCAACTGTCAAACCAAACTGCACATCAGGTGTGTAATCCCAAGTAAGATAGAGGTCTAACTCATTACCAAGATCATCGTCCTTACCAGATGACTTGTAAAGAGATACATCTTCATCAGCGATGAAGTGATACAACTTACCTGTCAAGTTCACATCGTCTGCAAGGGCAACGCTTCCGTTAAGCTCAATAGCCAAGACGTTGCTGCCAATGTCAGCGATCTCACCAATAACCTGGTCCTCATAAGGAGCAGTCCATGCCTCATAATCGCCAGTATTAGCAGCGCCTGTTGCAACATCCTTATCACCACTGAGGTATGTCAAACCAAGGCCAACACTTGCTGTATCAGAAACAGCATAATCAACACCTGCTTCTATTGCAAGCGCATCATAGTCCTTAGTAGTTCCTGCAACGCCTTTGTAATCGCCGAACAGATATGCAACCTCAAAGCTGCCTGTCAAACCTTCCATAAGGTCGCCAGAAACCCTTGCGCCAAGATAGTTTCTTTCATTGTCAGCCGCTGTAGCGCTACCCTTATCACTGCCGTCATATACATAGTAAAGCTCTAAAGCAGCGCCATCCAAATCCATATTAGAATCTATAACAAAGATGTCTCCCCTGCGGTTGTCCATACCAGTTACTCTTGGCTTTAAATAACCAATCGTCACTGTTGCATTGTCAAGGGCAATGTCTGCCAAGATGCCGTCAAATGCGACCTTTTCACTTAAGTCAGAATAAGTCAAGTTTGTTGACGCAGGTGTTCCATCTCCCAAGATCAAAGCAGAACCCAATGTGTAAGCAAAGAAACCAGCCTTCACTGTAAGAGGGCTGTAAAGGAACTCGCTCAATGTGATGTAGCTGGCAACAACGCCCAGACCGTCTGTTGCGCCTGTTCCTGCCTCTTTCTGAGACCTGATAACCACATTGGCAGATACATTATCTGTCAAGTCTGCCTGGACACCGATCTGAGAAGTAATCAAAAGATAGTCACCGGCTGTTCCGTCAACATAATTCTCATCATAACCACTAACACCAACAGCTGCTGGATCAGTGGGAACAACACCCTGAACTGTATATGCATTACGATATACAGCAGATACGTTTACCTTACCACTAACCTTTACGTTCTGAACCTCTGCGTATGCAGATGCTCCCAATGCAATTACCATTGCAGATATAGCAAAAATAGCTAATTTACGCATTTTTACCTCCTATTATATTCGAAAATCTATGACGAACCCGCCAATAGACTTTATATCTTGATCCACCCTTTGTCTTTAAGCAGCCAACTATTAGCCAACTGTCTTTCCTCACCTCCTTTCAGGCCATATACTTGCAGCCGCTAGTAAGGGTGTGTATAAAAAGAACGCCACCATCCATTGTGGATTTTACCAAATTGTCAATCGCTTGTCAATATTATTCCTTAAGCTTTTTGAGCGCATCCCACTTCTCATCTGTTGGAGAAGAAAAGATGTCTGCTTCATCCCCTTGGTTTGAGGTCTCATTTACAACAAACAGGGAATCCGACAGGTCTGGATTTACCTCTACACTTTTTATTATCGTCGTTGAAAATACCGTGCCGCCCATCTTCATATCCGTGCGATAGCCCATCTTAACGCCATCTGCCACGTCCTTGAAGTTTGAACGCAGGACCTCTATCTTTTCACCTGTCGGGCCTGTCTGTTCAACCTTTACCCAGTATCCGCCGTCCTTGGCAATATATAGCTTCATAGGCATATCTCCCTTGACAGATAGGACATAGCAGTCTATGCCTTCAACGCTCTGTTCACCATCCAATTCCATTTTATCTTTTAGTTGGTTAATCCACCTGTTGTCATTTACCCCTTGCATAGAACCCGGCGAGAGCTGGCCTGCCGGCATCTTTTGAGTGCCCATAACAGGTGAGATAAACCACATGTCATTGCCGTTTATAATAACCGTTGCCTCTAATGCATCGGCATATTCGCTGTCTTTATCCTTTGCGTGAACCTCTGACCTTATTTTGTCTCCCTTTTGATATATTGTCACCTCTGTTTCAACGGACTCGCCTTCATTATTCATTCTGGTCTCTGCCAAGATCTTCATAGACTTTATCTGATCTCTGGCAGACTTGCTCGCCGCTTCAAGCTCTGACATAACCTGATCCAGATCCGCTGCCCACAAACTCGCGCAAACGAATAACAAACACACAAACAACCCAGCCTTTTTTGCGAACTTAAACATACAACACCTCCATTTTTTTGATTGTTTACATAATACGGCTTATTATCTGAATTAAAACATTGATTAGGAAATTGCGCGCAAATTCAATAAGAATCATCACAACAAACGGGGTAAAGTCAAACATTCCCATTGTCAAATTAAATCTTCGGAAAGGGGAGAAAAGTTTTTCTGTTGCGGTGTAAATCGCCTCTATTATAGGGTTATAATAATGTTCTATCCCTAACCAGGAAATTAAAACCCTGGCAATTATCAAAACATTTAATACCCCTGCAATTGTATTAATCAAAAATATCAACGACTGCAAAAGCGCAACTATGATAAACATCTCCCCTTGCTCTCCTTTATTCAGACAACTCTTTAGACCTGTCCAAAGCCCTTTTAAAGGCATCTTTCAGCCCGGCGCAGATGCCCTGCCCTTCCACAACGTTAAAAGCGGCCTCTGTTGTCCCGCCTTTAGACGTCACCTTTTCTCTCATCCGGGCAAAACCAATTTCAGGGTATTTTACCATAAATTCCGCTGAACCCAAAGCAAGTTGTCTAACTAATACATCGGCATCTTGTTCTGTTATACCGTTGTCGCAGGCAAATTCAAACAGGCATTGGCACAGGAAAAAGAAATACGCAGGCCCGCTGCCGCTGACCGCTGTTATCACGTCCATACGGCCTTCCTCCACCTCTATAACCTTCCCCATACCCTCAAGCGCCTTGACGGCCTTCTCGTAAAACGGCCCCTTTTTATCTGAACAAACACCGGTTATGCCCCTGCCTATCATTGCTGGCAGATTTGGCATCGCGCGAACCACCTCCTGCGCGCCGATAGATTCAAAAAACGAGAGTTTCACACCGGCCATTATGCTCAATATGCCAAATGGCGCTCTTATGCCCTTGATTAAAGACAAAGCAGACAGCTTGTCCTGTGGTTTAACAGCAACAACAATCAATGCATCGCCCTTTACAGCCGACACATCCTCTATAAAAACAACATTGGGATATTCACGCTCAAGGTATTCTCGTCTTTGCCGGCTTTTTTCTATTATAAACACCTCTTCTTTTAAGGCAAGCGCGCCCTTTAAAACCGCCTCGCCCATATTTCCGCATCCTATAAACACTATCGCCAATTTTACCTCCGTATTACGCAACAGGGCCCAACTCGTATTCTATATTTACTATATCCGAGGCGCGCGCAAACTGCAAGGCCGTATTTTTTAATGTGTGGTCCACGATAGAAACTGAGAACCTGCCTGACAAAACCTTTTGCACAGTCAGGCTAATACCATCTATTGCAACGGATCCTTTTTCTTTTAATTTCGCAACTATATTTTTATCGGCTTGTATGGTTATGTCAACTTCTCCTGCCGTTTTTTTGACATTCACTATCCGGCCAAGTCCGCATATATGCCCATAGACAAAATGCCCGCTTACGCGCTGGCCGACCTTTAAAGCGCGCTCTATATTAACCGGCCTGCCGGGTTTGAGCCTGCCTAAAGATGTGTCTGAAAGCGTCTTCCCCATGACAGTGAAAAACGCGCCTTCCTTTGTTATCTCATCAACAGTCAAGCAAACGCCGTTAACAGCAACGCTATCGCCCAATTCCACGTCGCCTATCGGCAGGCAGATCCGCATCTTTGGACCGCGCCTCTCTATCCGCTTAATCTTGGCTATTTCTTGAATTATTCCTGTAAACATAGGTATCTATTATAACATCTTTATTCAAAAGCATTATATCCTTAATTATAAGTTCATACGGCCTTTTTAGGGAAAAACCTTCCACATCAAACGTGGAAACGCCCTTGCCCAATATCTTCGGGGCAATAAAAAATACTATCCTGTCGGATAAGCCCTCCTTAATAAAAGCGGAAAAAACACTGCTTCCACCTTCTACCAATAACCTGTCTATATCAAAATCCGAGTATAGTCTGGCCAGACACTCTTTTAGGTTTAATCCTTGATGCCCTTGTTTACTTATCCTTATAATGGAGATATGCCTTGCCTTTTGTTTTACGGCCTTTAAAAAGGTTTCCTCTTTTTTCTTTGAGAGCGTCTTGTTAACGAATATAATCAAAGGGTAATTCTTATTTGTCGTTGAAACAAGCCTGCAATGGGATGGCATCCTTAGATTGCTATCCAAGACAATCCTGTAAAAAGGTATCCTGCGCCGGGATTTCATCTCCCGCCCCACGCGTATGGTTAGCCTTGGGTCGTCTTGTAATACCGTGTTTACTCCTATTAGGCACCCGGCAAAGCGGTATCTCAAGGACTCGTGGGCAAACACTCTGGCCTCTTTAGAGGTTATCCACTTGGAATACCCGTCTGCCTGCGCTATCTTTCCGTCAATGGTCTGCGCGCATTTCAGGCACACAAACGGCCGTGATTGTTCCATAGACGTTTTATACGGCAGATAAAAATCCTGTATTTCTCCTTCCAAGTCCTCTATCAACACCTCTATTCCGGACTTTTTAAACAATGGCAGGGATTTTTTATAATGGGATTTATTAGGGTCATACATTCCAATAACAACGCGCTTAATTCCCGCATTTATTATCGCATCTGCGCATGGAGGCGTCCTGCCCCAAGAAGAACACGGTTCAAGCGTCACGTATAATGAGGCCCCTTTTAATGCATTTTTATCGGCCTTTGAGATGGCCTCGGCCTCTGCGTGCATCGCCCCTGCATAACGGTGCGCGCCCATTGCCAAAACCTTGCCCCCCCTTACTATAACAGCGCCAACCGGGGGATTCGGGCTGGTCAGCCCCTCATATTCCCTTGCCGCATCAAGGGCCATGCGCATAAATTTCTCAGACGCCCGCATATCTTTCTATCATATCCTCAAACAGTTTTTCACTCATACCTATCTTTCCAAAAGAGTCAAAGGCCTTTCTCTCGCCGTGAAAATCCGACCCTCCGGTAATAGACAGGCCCTTTTCCATACATATGGACAAGAGCATCTCTTGAAAGGACGCGCTGTGTTCAGGATAATACACCTCTATTCCATCTATATGGATGTTCTCTATAATGTTGCGAAATACCTGTGAAGGCAAAAATACAGGATGCGCAAGTATAGCCACTGCCCCGCTGTTGTGCAACATAGAAACCGCCCGGCTCAATTCCAAACGCATAGGAGGCACATAAAACGGCCTGCCTGGCGCGATATATTTCTGATAGGCGGTTTTTAGATTATCTATGTATCCCTTTGCCAAGAGTTCGCTTGCCAAATGCGGCCTGCCGATAACACCGCCCTTTGCGCGCCTAAACACATCTTCCAGTTGAATAGAGAATCCGGCGTTTCGCATCTTGTCTATCATTTGTTCCATTCTCGCAATGCGCCTTCTGCGCTGTATCGCCAATATCTGTTTCAATTCCTCATCAGCGGATTCCAAAAAATATCCAAGCAAATGAACCTCGCTGTCCATGTGTTCACAAGAAAGTTCAACACCGGAAATCACTTTTACTCCATAGTAATCCTCAACAGCCCTTGCTTCCTCTATCCCTGAAATTGTATCGTGATCAGTTATGGCTATCGCCTTTAACCCCCTCAAAGCCGCTAAAGATACAAGCCCTTTTGGGGAATATGTCCCGTCGGACATAGTTGTATGTGTGTGCAAGTCAGCGTAAACCATCAAAAACCTTTTTATCTATCTGTTCCCAGACCTTTGAGGCAACGGCCTTTGCCTTTTCCCGGCCTTCGTTAAGCACATCTCTAACGTAATCCTTCTTCGTCTCTATAGCCCTGCGCCTCTTGCGCAATGGGGCAAGTTTTAGCAATAAAGACTCGTAGAGCCGTTTTTTACATTCCACGCATCCTATTTTCCCTGCCTTGCATTCCCTTTCTATCTCTTCAACAGAGGCCTTGTCTGAAAAGGTCTGATGATACAAAAACACACTGCATACACTCGGATGGCCTTTATCCGTCTTTTTTATCCTAGCTGGATCAGTAATCATTGCCCTGACCTTTTTGAGCAAGGATTCGTCGCTTTCAGACAGAGAAATGGTATTGCCATAACTCTTGCTCATCTTACGGCCGTCTGTTCCGGGCAGGCGAGGGGTTTTCGTTAACAAGGCCTGCGGTTCAGGCAAACCCAACCCAAAGTAATGGTTGGCGCGCCTGACGATCTCCCTTGTAAGCTCCAAATGCGGGATCTGATCCTCGCCAACAGGCACTACCTGCGCCTTGTATATCAATATATCCGCAGCTTGTAAAACAGGATATCCTATAAAGGCATGCGTCTGCAACTGCCTAGTGGAAAGGTTTTGGAGCTGTTCTTTATATGTCGGACACCTTTCAAGCCATCCCAATGGCGTAAGGATAGAAAACAACATATACAGATTAAGGTGTTCCTGCACCTCTGACTGCACGAAAATAACCGACTTATCAGGGTCTATTCCACAGGCAAGCCAATCCAAAACATTATCTATTATATTCTCCGACATCCCCTTTGCATTTTCGTATTCACTCATCAATGCATGCCAGTCGGCAGCCATAAAAAAACATTCGTATTCCTCTTGAAGTGAAAGCCAATTGTCCAACGCGCCAACCAAATGGCCTATATGCAGCCTTCCAGTCGGGCGCATACCACTCAAAACTCTTTTCTTAGCCATAATCTCTCCAACTCTTCGTTTATCTCTTTTATATCCGCAGGCGATACCTTTTTCTCTGCGCCATCGGATTTATCCAACCGCGCATCCTTTCCCATACGCAAAAACGCCTCTACCTTCACAGCAACAGCGCCTGCCATACGCGCGCTGTTTAGGACCTGCCTGTCATTGCTGACAACCACAGCCTTTTCATTGCGCTTCAGAAGACGCTCTATCCGCTCATCAGCGCTTATATCCCTGCTAAATACGACCTTTATATTTCTATGTTCCGCCTCTTTGGCCTTTGGAAACCCGTCAAAGACCACAATCGCTTTGTTTTTTCCTGAAGAAAAGAGCCTATGACGCAACAAAAACCCGACAAAGGCACCCGGCGCATCCTCTTCAGGAAAGGAATCCGTTCCGATATAGTGGATTATATTATACGCATCAAGAATATACAGCATTATGAGAATTAATACTTATACGCCCCTAAAATTAATTCGTCAATAGAGATTTAGGCCAAACCCAAAACATCCCTCATATCATACAACCCGCTCTGCTTACTTGAGCAGAAGACAGCCGCCTTAATTGCGCCTTTTGCAAAGGCAAGACGCGAAGATGCCTTATGCCCCAACTCTATGCGCTCGCCTTCAACCGCCATAATAACGGTATGCTCTCCCACTATATCCGCGCACCTTATGCTGTGCATGCCCACTTCATTCGGCCTGCGCGGGCCAATAATACCTTCCCTTCCACAGATAAGATGCTTATCGCTTAGATTCCTGCCATCCTTTACGATCTCCCACAAACGCATCGCTGTTCCGCTTGGAGAATCCTTTTTATGGTGGTGATGGGCTTCTATTATCTCAACCTCATATTCTTCAGGCAAAGATGCCACTGCCTTTTTCAAAAGCTCAAACAACATATTCACTCCTAATGACATATTAGGCGCAAAACCAATTGGAATCTCTCTGCTTGCGGAAACTATCTGCTGTTTTTCATCATCGGAAAAACCGGTTGTGCCTATTACAACGCCTTTCTTATGGATTAGCGCCTGTTTGAGCATCTGTAAAGATGCCTTCGGAGAAGTAAAATCAATGATAACGTCCACCTTATCTACATCTTGGGGAAAAACAGAAACCTTTCCCGGAGCTTCTATGCCAAAATCAGAAAAATCCTTACCTAATAAATGGCTATTATCAGCCTCCCAAAGCGCAACGATCTCAACAAGGTTATCCATCAAAGCGGCCTGAATGTTAGCGCGTCCCATCCTTCCGCCACAACCCAATATACCTATTTTGACCATAAAAAACCTCCAAATTCATTATTCCAAACAATACAGGCCAAAGAAAAACAGATTTTACTAAGGCCATAGCATAGAAACCTACACCTTCTCCCACTCAACCTTTGAAATATTCCTCTCATGCTCATCAAATATTATCCCAACAAGGATTATCTCCTTGCCCCTGTCTTGGTATTTCTCCCAATACCTCTTCTCCTTTATCTGCTCTAATGCAGAGCCTTCGCCCACCTTTACCTCTACAATGAATATCTTGCTCTTAAACTCTATTGTCAAGTCCACCCTGCCCTTGTTTGTCACTTCCTCTACATTGGCAAATATACCCATCCCATCTAAATACGAAAACAACACGTTTATATAATAGCCCTCAAAATGCGCTATGTTGTTCTTTACATAACTGTTATACGGCAAGGACGCAAACAGAGCCTTGAGCTGTCTTTCAAACCCCTCTATATCGCCATTGAACAATAGTGCATATAAATTGTTCTGTATACGCAATCTCTCACTCGGTTTTACATTAGTCAAATACGTTATCAGATGTTCATTAAACGCTACCTGCACCTCC
>CAYXYY010000009.1:0-42910 GCA_964469495.1 uncultured Planctomycetia bacterium
CGTGGAACACCCCCTGCGCCTTGGCTTGGACTCCCCATTGTTCCACGTGGAACACTTCCGTGGCTTGCTTGGACTCCCTATTGTTCCACGTGGAACACTCCCGCGGTTTGGCTTGGACTCCCCATTGTTCCACGTGGAACACTCCCGTGGCTTGCTTGGATTCCCAATTGTTCCACGTGGAACACTCCCTGCAGCTTGCTTGGACTCCCTATTGTTCCACGTGGAACACTCCCTGCAGCTTGCTTGGACTCCCCATTGTTCCACGTGGAACACTTCCGTGGCTTGCTTGGACTCCCCATTGTTCCACGTGGAACACTCCCGCGGTTTGGCTTTGCCCCCATTGTTCCACGTGGAACACTCCTGCGGTTTACTTGGACTCCCAATTGTTCCACGTGGAACACTCCCGCGGCTTGGCTTGATTCCCAATTGTTCCACGTGGAACACTTCCTGCGGCTTGGCTTGGACTCCCTGTTGTTCCACGTGGAACACTCCCCCCGCGGTTTGGCTTGGACTCCCTATTGTTCCACGTGGAACACTCCCGTGGCTTGGCTTGGACTCCCCATTGTTCCACGTGGAACACTTCCTGCAGCTTGCTTGGACTCCCTATTGTTCCACGTGGAACATTTCCCCTGCGGCTTGGCTTGATTCCCAATTGTTCCACGTGGAACACTCCTGCGGTTTACTTGGACTCCCCATTGTTCCACGTGGAACATTTAGAGACCGGTATTTAGGTTGGTTCTTCCGGCAAATTCTAAGGCAAACTCATTATAGGCCTTAGCCCCTGGCGAAGACGGATCGTAAAGTATCACAGGCTTGCCATAACTGGGCGCCTCGCTAATCTTTACGTTGCGCGGGATCAGCGTATTATAGACCTTTTCCTTAAAGGACCCTCTTATCTCGTTTGCCACTGCCTCGGCAAGGTTTGTTCGGGCATCATACATCGTTATAAGTATGCCCTCTATGTCCATTTTGGGGTTCAATCGTTCTTTTACAACTTTTATGGTGGAAAACAATTGCGCTAATCCCTCTAATGCATAATATTCCGCCTGCACAGGTATCAGCACACTATCCGAAGCAACCAATGCCGAAACAGTTAACAAGCTCAAGGTAGGCGGACAATCTATCAAAATTATATCGTAATTATCCTGTTCGGGTTGCAGGCTCTCATACAAACGAAACTCCCTCTTCGGCACACCCACAAGTTCAACATCAACACCTATCAAATCTTGACTGTAAGGCAGGACACTTAAATTAGGGACAATACAATTAGACGCAATTTCAGACGCTGGGACACGCTCTATAATCATATCATACGTGCTTGGCTGAATTGACTCAACGCTTAATCCACTAGTCGCATTACCCTGCGGATCCAAATCCACAAGCAAGACCCGATTACCAAAAGAAGAAAGCATAGCTGCTAAATTAACCGCTGTAGTCGTCTTGCCTGTTCCGCCCTTTTGATTGGATATAGCAACGATTCTCCCCATAATTGAATCTTTACTCTCCCTTCACAATTGTTCCACGTGGAACATTTTCCTGTGAGCTGGTTAAACCTAATTGTTCCACGTGGAACACCCTTTTGGGATGTGCTTTGCCCCATGTTCCACGTGGAACAATCTGCCCTGTGAATCGAATTATCCCAATTGTTCCACGTGGAACACTACATTAAAGCGCCTGTATCCCATTGTTCCTCGTGGAACAATCTATTCCTTTATTCTTGACAAATAAATCTGCTGTAAAAAATTACCTATACCCATCACAACCCAAAAAAGGACTAGGCCGGAAGGCATATTATAAAATATAAGCAAGAAGACTACAGGCATAACCTTCATCATCATGGCCTGTTGTGAATCAACGGCGCCATCCGATGTCGTGCTGGCAGTAAACTTCTGCTGAAAGAACATCAAAATAGTCAAAATTATCGGTAATAAGTGGAGATCTATCCCAAACAAAGACACGCTATCAGGCGCAGAAAGGTCTGAAATCCACAAAAATGAGGCCTTTTTTAATTCATAAGTATTCAACAACACGGGGTATAGGGCAAAAAATACCGGTAATTGAAGAAATAAAGGCAAACATCCAGAAAAAGGATTCACGTTGTGCTTATGATACAACAAAACCAATTCCCTATTCAATGTCTCGTGGTCATCTTTATATTTCTCCTGCAGGGCCTTTAGTTCCGGTTGTATCTTTTGCATCTTCTTTATAGAGGCATAACTCTTCAGTGTCAAAGGCAAAAAAACCAAAGAAAAGGCTATTGCCAAAAGGATAATGGCCGCTCCCCAGCTTTTGGTAATTTTATAAAACATTTTTAAAACCACTAATAAGATATCCGTTATCCCTGCAAAGAATGAGCGTTTTGTTATTTGTTTTTTATAAGGGAACAGCCCCATTAGTTCGGGACGGGAAAGCCCGGCATACCAAAGGGTTTTTACCTTATTTTTATCTTTATCTAACAACCAAGTAAATCCATAATATTCTTTCTCATTAACAAACATAACTTGTTGTGGTTCAAGAAATTTCACAACACTAACGCGATATTTATCATACACCCCGGCAAAAAGAACTTTTCGAGAAAGCGCTTCCATAATCTTCTTTTCCTTATACAAAGGAATCTTCCTTATAAACACCTTTCCCTTGTTTTCCCAGCCAATTATAACCCCATTATTGAATTTCGCGTATCTACCCTTGCTTTTCTTTCCTGTGTCCTTCGGAAACAGCGGGCCCGTAATCAATATAGCCTTTTTAAAAGGGGCTATGGTCTGAGAAACGACCCCTTTGTCTTCTTTTTCCCAAAAAACCTTTGCCCCTTGAGCTGTCCAAGATAAGCCTTTTCCCTTTTTCCAATCAAAAACAGTATCATCGGAGGGGATAGCCACTCCTTGAGGATAAGCAAAGTCAAATCTTTCCCTTTCTCCATTTATCACCTGTTCAACAGCGATTATTCCACTTTTACTTATATAATAAGTATTACTATTATCTAGTATTAACTCGGAAAGATTCTCTGAGCCGCGTTTAACAATAGCCCTTTTTTTATCAAAAGACTGGGTTGCCCGCTGTTGCTCCTCTTTGGAATCCACTGTAGCCGGGTCATGCACAGTCATTTCCTTTTGCTGAGACTTTTTGTCCAACATTGGCTTAAGAACAACCGCATTATATACAGTCATAAACAACATGGAGACGACGAATGCAATAATAACCCTTTTATCCATATAACATCAATCCTTCCTTACGCTGGATCATACCCGCCTTTATTAAACGGATTACACCTTATTATCCTATAAAACGCCTTTAGCGCCCCCTTTATGACCCCATATTTTTTGACCGCGTCTATCGCATATTGTGAACAAGTGGGATAAAAACGACAACTTTTTGGTAAAAAAGGACTTACAACCTTTTTATAGAATTTTAAAACACTTATTACAAATTCATTCATAAGAGATATTTTCCAATAAATCAGCGAAAATCCTGTTTAATTCCTTAAACCCTATTTCACCGCCGGACCATATAAGAAACACATCTAATCCCTTTGCTTCTTTTTCTGAAAGCGCTTTCTTTAATGCCACCTTTATTCTCCTGCGCATCTTGTTTCTAATAACCGCGTTGCCTGTCTTTTTCTTTATCCTTAAGGCTATGCGCCAAAGGCCTTTGTTATTGGTATTATAGTAAAAAACACCCCATTTTCTTCGCAACACCTTCCCCGCCTTGCGAAGACGAGAGATCTCCCTATTTGTTTTTATAGCCTTTATTTCCGGCAATTATACAGTTAAGCGCTTTCTTCCTTTTCGACGTCTTCTCCTTAAGACGGCGGAACCTTCTTTGGTAGAAGAACGCTTCAAAAAACCATGTTTGCGCTTCCTCTTTAAATTGCTTTTCGGCTTTAAATTCTTTTTCATAGCAAGATATTATATGATTTATATGCAAAAAGGTCAAGTCTTTTATAAGAATAAAACTCTTTTTATTTCTTATAGTTTTAAATAAAACTTCTTTATATACCCTTTTTCTGATATAATACGCCTTGTAAATAAAACCTGTGGAAAACTTGTGAATATTGTGTAAAACTCCTGTAAAGAGTGTGGGGATATCATATGTCTATGTGGAATGCTGTGTTAAGTGAAATAAAAAAGAAGGTAGACGAACCCTCTTTTGATACGTGGTTCAAGGCGCTTAAACCAATAAAAGAAGATGCCGCCGGAAATTCTATTTTATTAGCAGTTCCGGATACATTTTTCAAGGATTGGATAGAAAATAATTATCTAAAGGTAATCGATGAATCTGCCAGCGCCATAGGCCTATACGGCTTAAGGATAGTGTTCGAGGTGAATCCGTCTTTATTTGATACAAATAAAGACGCGCAGATAGGAAAAAGAGAAAAAACATCCAAACAAAAACCGAACTTAAACCCTAGATACACGTTTGAAAGCTTTGTTATAGGACATTCTAATAGGTTTGCCCACGCAGCCGCCATGGCTGTTGCTGAAAACCCTGCGGCCGCTTATAATCCGCTGTTTATCTATGGAGGAGTTGGGTTAGGAAAGACACACTTAATGCAGGCAATAGCGCATAAGTCATTGGAAATAAACCCAGAGATAACAATAACTTATCTATCGAGTGAACAATTTACCAATGAATTAATAGATGCCATTCAACACAGATCCACAAAGAAGTTCCGCAACAAATATAGGAATGTTGACCTGCTTTTGATAGACGATATCCAGTTTATCGGGGGAAAAGAGTCTACACAAGAAGAGTTTTTCCACACGTTTAATACGCTTTATGACGCGCATAAACAAATAGTTATATCATCAGATAGGCATCCAAAAGAAATTTCAACATTAGAAGAAAGGTTGATATCCCGCTTCGGTTGGGGACTGATAACAGATATACAACCTCCTGACATAGAGACCAGAGTCGCTATATTAAAGAAAAAGATAGAAAAAGAAAAGTCTTTCGTGCCCGATGATGTCATCTTATTTATAGCGGAGTCCATAAAATCTAATATAAGGGAGCTGGAAGGGGCATTAAACAGGGTTATAGCTTTTTCTATATTGGAAAAAAGGCCGATTTCATTAGAATTTACAAAGGCTATATTGAAAGATACTATCTCGTCTTTCCAAAAGAAACTGACTGTTGACGATATTATGGCAGCTGTCGCCGATAGGTACAAGATAAGCACAGCGGACATAAAGGCGAAAAAGAGAAACAGGACAACCTTAATTCCTCGGCAAATAGCAATATATCTTACCAGGGAATTAACAGATATGTCTTTGCCTGAGATAGGACTCGCCTTTGGTGGAAAGGATCACACAACCGTGCTTCACTCATATAATAAGATATTAAAACAAAAGAAAATAGATATGGAATTAGATAATACAATAAAAGATATTATGGAAAGGCTGAATTGATCTGTGGAAAAGGTGGTCGTTATTAACAACTTATTCAAGATCAAAACTTGTTGTTATGTATAAGTATAAAAACATACTTATGAAGTTTTCCACAGAAAAATATTAGCCCTACTAATAAGACTGCTATTTTTTATAGTATATAATAAGAATATAAGAGGAGGTGCAAAATGCGGTTTCTTGTGGAAAAACAAGAATTATGGAATGCCCTGAACATATCTCAAGGCATTATATCTGGAAGGACAAATGTTCCTATTTTGTCTTTTGTTTTGATAAAGGCAAATAAGGATAACTCACTTACAATAACATCCACAGATCTTGACGTTGGTATAAGGGTAAAGATCTCGGCCGATGTAAAAAATCCCGGAGCAATAGCCCTTAATAGCCGAAAGCTCCTAGATTTTGTTAGGGAACTGGATGCAGAGTCCATAGAATTCAACGTCAAAAAGAATTATCATGCGCACATCAATAGCGGTAATGTGAACGTGAAGTTTTTTGGCCTTCCTGAAGAGGAGTTCCCTGCCATACCTGTGGTAAAGAGCGAGGCCAATATATCTATTTCATCGGATGTATTGAGAAATCTTTTATTGTTTTCTTCTTTTGCTGCTAATAAAGATAATACCAGATATGATTTAAACGGCGTTCTTATGGAATTTTCTATGAACGGTATAAGGTGTGTTGGCAGTGATGGCAGGCGCTTATCTGTTATAGATACGTCTTTAGATTCTGTGGGAGTTGATACCAGTTTAATTGTTCCTTTGAAAGTGGTGAATGAGGTTTTGCGTTTTCTTCCTGAAGAGGAAAACGTCTCTATAAATATTGGCGAGAATATTATCAGTTTTATTTGGGATAACGTTGAGGTGATTTCTCGTGTTATAGATGCTGATTATCCCAGATACGCAGATGTTATTCCTGACGAGAAAGATGTGAAGCTATCTGTTTCCCGTCAATCTCTTTTATCTGCGTTAAAACGCGCCACGGTTTTTATAAGCATGGATTCTGTTTCTGTCAGGTTTGATCTGGCGCCGAATAAATTAATAATATCAAAAGAGTCTCAGGATTATGGTTCAAGCAGGGAGGATTTGCCTGTGTCTTATTCAGGAGAAGATTTTGTTATAGGCCTTAATCCTGAATACTTGATAGATGTGTTAAAATTAATGCCGGTTGATGATGTGGATATAGAATTTTTCTCGCCGGATAGGCCTATTGTTATGAGGTCTGTTTTTGACATTGATGGCGTGGAGTATAAATATTTGTATATATTGTCTCCTATAAAGATATAATAATGGAGCATATTTCTGGTATTTTAAAGAGAATGAATCTCTCTGTGCTGTCGGTAGATGTCGGCGCTTTAGGAATAAGCGATTTGTTAGACGATATATTTTTTATGGAGGTCAAAGGGGGTAAGCTTGTTTTTTGGGTTTCTTCTCCGTTAATAAAGATGGAAATAGAGCGCAGGTGGAAGGATATTTTGTCTAACCTTAATAAAGACAATGTTAATGATTTGGCTGTTTTTATAGGGAGGAAAGATGGCAAAGGAAAAGTATGATTCATCTAAGATTCAAGTTTTAGAAGGGTTGGAGGCTGTCAGAAAAAGGCCTGCAATGTATATTGGGGATACGACTTCCAGAGGTTTACATCATATGGTTTATGAGGTTGTGGATAATTCCATTGACGAGGCGTTAGCTGGTTTTTGCAGCGAGATTATGGTAAGGATTCTTGTTGATGGCAGCGTGGAGGTTCAAGACAACGGAAGAGGTATTCCTGTTGATATGCACCCAACAGAAAAAAGGCCAGCCGTTGAGGTCGTTATGACGACCCTTCATGCTGGAGGTAAGTTCGGGTCAGGCGCGTATAAGGTTTCCGGCGGGCTTCATGGTGTTGGTGTCAGTGTTGTTAATGCCTTATCAATATTTCTTGAGGTAGAGGTCCGGCGGGATGGGAAGGTTTATCATCAAAGATATGAAAAAGGAAAACCCGTAACAAAATTAAACGTTCTAGGGAAGGCGAAAAAAACAGGCACGAAAGTTCTTTTTAAGCCCGATCCTGATATTTTTCAGATAACGGAATTTTCTTACGACGTGTTGGCTAATAGGTTGAGAGAACTCACTTATCTTAATAAAGGCATTAAAATCATTCTCAAAGATGAACGATCAAAACAAGAGGATGTGTTTCAATTTAAGGGCGGGATTATTTCATTTGTGGAGTATTTAAACAGGAACAAACATTCTCTTCATAAACCCATTTATTTTGAGAATACGAAGGATAATGTGTCTATAGAGATAGCTATGCAATACACCGACAGTTATAGCGAGAACATATTTTCTTTTGCAAACAATATCAATACCATAGAGGGCGGGACGCATCTTAGCGGTTTTAAATCGGCTCTTACGCGAGTTATTAATCAATATATCAAGGCCAAGAAGATGATAAAGGATTCCGACAAGGTTTCTATTACCGGCGATGATGTCAGGGAGGGCCTAACAGCAGTGATAAGCGTTAAGCTTCCAAACCCTCAATATGAGGGGCAGACAAAGACAAAGTTGGGCAATTCCGAGGTAGAGGGGTTGGTGAATTCTATTACTATTGATTTGCTTTCAACGTTTTTGGAGGAGCATCCATCTGTTGGAAACAAGATTGCCGGAAAGATTGTCAATGCGGCGCGCGCAAGGGAGGCGGCCAGAAAGGCGCGCGAACTTACTCGTAGAAAAGGCGTATTAGATTCTACCAGCCTGCCAGGAAAACTTGCGGATTGTTCGGAAAAGGATCCGAGTGTTTGCGAGATATATCTTGTAGAGGGTGATTCTGCCGGAGGTTCTGCAAAACAGGGAAGGGACAGGCGTTATCAGGCGATACTTCCTATGAAGGGAAAAATCTTGAATGTTGAGAAGGCAAGGATAAATAAGATTCTTTCAAATGATGAAATAAAGACTATAATATCCGCGTTGGGAACGGGAATTGGCGATGATTTTAATCTCGAAAAATTGCGTTATCACAAGGTTATAATAATGTGTGACGCCGATGTCGATGGTTCCCATATCAGGACGTTGTTGCTGACCTTATTTTATAGGTATATGAGGCCGCTTGTTGAAAACGGTTATATTTATATAGCCCAGCCTCCTCTTTACAGGATTAAAAAGGGAAACAAAATAAAGTATATAGAGACTGAGGATGAATTGGCCGAAGAAATATTGAAGATGGGGACGGATGGACTCACGTTAAAGAATAAAAAGGCGGATAAAGGGATAAAGGGAGATGCCTTTATAAGTTTGATGATGGCTGTGCAGGAAATGGATAAACTTCTTCAATACATCAGCAATAGGTATGTTGTCTCCAAAGGAGAGTTTTTGTCTTTTGCTTTGAAAAATAAAGACAAATTTCCAAAATACGTTTTGAAAGAAAAGGACGAAAACGTATTCTTTATAGACGATAAGGCCCTGTCTAAATTCTCTAAAAATCAGGACAAGGATATAGACGAGATGGGATTTTTAGAGATACACGAAAGCGAAGACTTGAATATGCTTGTGTCAAAAATAAACTCGGCGGGTTTTTCCTTAAAAGAGGTTTATGACACAAAAGGGCCTATAATTGTTCAAAAGTCCGATGAAAAAGACAAGCAGTCTTTTACCGCGTTAATAGAAGTTCTTAATTTTGTTAAGGCGGCCGCGCAGAGAGGCGTTCACATACAACGTTATAAAGGTTTGGGTGAAATGAATCCCCAACAACTTTGGGATACCACAATGGATCCGGAAAACAGGACGATATTAAAGGTCGCTTTAAGCGATGCGGTAAAGGCCGAGGAATTATTTACTCTGCTTATGGGAGATACTGTTGAACCAAGGCGTAATTTTATACAAAGACATGCCTTGGAAGTCAAGTTCTTGGACGTCTAATAGGAGGCATTGATAATGTACACCAGAAATGAAAGAATTATAGACATACCGATAGAAGATGAGATGAAGACATCTTATTTGAACTATGCCATGAGTGTTATCGTCGGCAGGGCGCTGCCGGATATCAAGGACGGGTTAAAACCTGTCCAGAGAAGGATATTGTATGCTATGCACGAGGTTTCTTTGCATTACGGCAAGCCTTATAAAAAGAGCGCGAGAATCGTTGGCGAGGTTTTGGGTAAGTATCATCCTCACGGCGATTCGGCTATTTATGATGCATTGGTCAGGATGGCCCAAGATTTTTCTTTGAGATATCCCTTGGTTGACGGCCAAGGCAACTTTGGTTCTGTTGACGGTGACGCGGCGGCCGCTATGCGTTATACGGAAGCAAGAATGGCAAAGATTAGCGACGAGCTTTTGAGGGATATCGCGCAGGACACGGTTGATTTTGTCCCGAATTTTGACGAGAGTTTAAAAGAACCAAAGGTTTTGCCCGCGGCTATACCGAATTTATTGATAAACGGATCAAGCGGAATAGCTGTTGGCATGGCAACGAATATCCCTCCTCACAATCTATCGGAAGTAATAGATGCAACGGTTGCCTTGATTGACAATCCGGAACTGACAGTAAAAGATTTGATGAAATATGTTAAGGGCCCGGATTTCCCAACGGGGGCCCTTATCTGTGGAAGGGAAGGCATCAAAAACGCCTATGAAACAGGCAGGGGAAAGATTACGTTAAGGGCAAAGGCCGCCACGGAGACAAATGCAAAAGGGAACAGGACGAGCTTGGTTATAACGGAGATACCGTATCAGGTGAATAAGTCTAATTTGCTGAGCGCTATAGCCGACAACGTGCACAATAAACGGATAGAGGGCATTTCGGATATAAGGGATGAATCTGATAAAGACGGGTTAAGGATTGTTTTGGAATTAAAGAGAGAGGCCCAGCCTGAAATCGTCTTAAACCAGCTTTATAAGCACACACAACTAGAAACAACATTCGGCATTATTATGCTTGCGCTAGTGAATGGCCGGCCGCAGGTGTTTAGTTTGAAAGAGATGCTCTATCAGTTTATCTTGCACAGAAAAGATGTTGTGACAAGAAGGACTAAATTTGAGCTGGAAAAGGCAAAGCGTAGGGCGCACATCTTGGAGGGATTAAAGATAGCCGTTGCGAATATAGACGAGGTTGTTGAGATAATAAAGAAATCCGAGAGCGCCCAAGAGGCGAAAAAGAGATTGATGAAGAGGTTTGAGCTTTCTGAGATACAGGCCCAAGCCATATTGGAAATGCAACTTCAGCGGTTGGTTGGTTTGGAAATAAAGAAACTGGAGAAGGAGTATCTGGAGCTTATTAAGAGGATAGAGTTCTTGGAATCCATCCTTGCATCTGAAGCAAAACTCTTGGGAATAATCAAGGATGAGCTTTTGGAAATAAAAGATAAATACGGCGATGAAAGAAGGTCGCAGATAACAGCGGCGGTAAAGGGTTTTGACATAGAAGACCTGATACAGGAAGAGGATATGGTTATCACTATAAGCCACAGGGGATATATAAAGAGAATGACCATTACCTCTTACAGAAAGCAGCAGCGAGGTGGAAAAGGCGTGGCAACGTCTGCGGCGAAAGAGGACGATTTTATAGAATTTCTGTTTGTTGCAAAGACGCTGGATTATCTGCTGTTTTTCACAAACAAAGGAAGGGCCTATTGGCTTAAGGTCTATGAGATACCCGAGATGGGCAGGCAGGCAAGAGGCAGGGCATTGGTTAACCTGCTTTCTTTAAGCAGTGGAGAACACATCTCAACCGTATTGACCATAAAGGACTTTAAAGAAGATGAAAGCCTTTGTTTTGTTACGAAAAAAGGTATAGTTAAGAGGGTTAACGCAAGGGCATTTAGCAATGTTCGCAAAAAGGGAATTATCGCCATTAATTTGGATAAAGGAGATGAGCTTACAAATGTCTTAATAACCAGCGGAGAAGATGACATAATCTTGTCCACGTCAAAAGGCCTTGCCATAAGATTTGATGAACGTGATATACGAGAGATGGGCAGGCAGGCAAGGGGCGTTAAGGGAATAACCTTGGCCAAAGATGACTTTGTTGTTGGCGCCGATGTGGTTCAAAAAGATGGGGACATCTTAACGATTACAAGCGATGGCATAGCCAAGAGGACAGCCTTTGACGAATACAGGAAACAGCACAGAGGCGGCAAGGGCATTATTAACATAAAACTGAAAAAGGATGCAAGCGTTGTTTTTGCGACAGCCGTTGCAGAAAAGAGCGATGTGATGGTTGTTACACAAAAGGGAATGACCGTTAGAAGCGCTGTTAGCGGTATTAGAAGAACCGGCAGAAGCACGCAGGGCGTGCGGTTGATAAAACTTCAAGAAGGGGATTTTGTGGTTACAGCGGCGAAGGTGGAGGATGATGGATAAGTCAAAGGCCTCGTTGGCAGGCCCTGAGATCCGCGAGATCTTAGAGCAGGAACATTATCAAGAAAAGTTAAGGGAGCTCTTCGATGAGATGCACCCATATGACATATTTTCTCTTATAGAGGACCTGCCACCGGAAGATATAGCCCGGATAATTGCAGCGTTAAAAGAGAAGGGGATAGAGGTCTTTGAGTATTTTTCCGATGAAGACAAAAAGGAGATATTCTATTGTTTTTCCCGCGGCAAGATGGTTGACTTGTTGGAGGAAATGTCTTCTGACGAGAGGGCCGATTTTATAAAACGCCTGCCTGAGGAGATAATAGACGATATCCTTCCATTGGTTGCCCAAGCCGACAGAAACGACATAAAGAAGTTGGTTGCTTATAAAGAAGGCACTGCCGGCGCTATTATGACGACGGAATACGCCAACGTCCCGCCGGATATGACCGTTGAGGAAGCAATGGACTATCTGCGCAAGATCGCTCCAAACAGGGAGACGATTTATTATATCTATGTGACAGATAAAGCCAGGAGGCTGATAGGCTTTGTTTCTTTAAGAGAGCTTATAGTTGCAAGGAAAGGCGCGAAGATAGAAGACATAATGCACAAGGACGTTATCAGTGTTAAGGCCTCCGAACCAGCAACAGAGGCAGCGAAAAAGATCTCTGACTATGACTTTTTGGCCTTGCCTGTTGTTGATGAAAACGACGCATTGGTTGGTATTGTCACAGTTGACGATGTGCTGGACGTTGTTGTTGAAGAAGATACAGAGGATATGCTTTCGTACGGCGCTACAGGTGTTGTGCATCAGTATCTTGAAGAACCTGTTTTCGGCATAGCCAAAAAAAGGATAATGTGGTTGCTTATCTTGGTTTTTGTCCAATTTATTTCTGGCGCAATTCTTCAGGCCCACTCTGCGCAGCTTCAAGCCATGATAGCGATAGCCTTTTTTATCCCTGTCTTATCCGGGACAGGAGGGAACGCGGGTTCCCAGTCCTCCACAACGATTATCAGGGGGCTTGCGACAAGCGATATAAGTGAAGACGATATGTTTCGTGTTTTTAGAAAAGAACTTATGACAGGCCTGATGGTGGGGTCCTTTCTAGGGGCGATAGGTTTTTTCCGCGCGCAAATAATGGAGAAAAATGTGCTTCTGGCAATTACTGTGTTTTTGTCTATGGTTGCAACTGTGACTATGGCTACGGTTTCCGGCGCTGTGTTGCCTATATTGTTTAAAAAGATGAAACTAGATCCGGCCCTGATGTCCGGCCCGTTTATAGCGAGCATAGTTGATATCGTTTCCATATTCATATATCTGGAGATAGCGAGATGGCTGATAGGGATATAAACGACTTGGATATCTTGTGCATAATCCCTGCCAGGGCAGGGTCAAAGGGACTGCCGGGTAAAAACTTAAAGGCCTTGGGTCAGATGCCATTGATCGCATGGACTATTCTTTGGGCAAAAGCCGTTCGGTATAAAATGGACGTTGTTTTTACGACGGAAGACGAGGAAATCGCCAAGATTGCCGAATCCTATGGCGCTCAAGTGCCTTTTATAAGGCCTAAGGAGCTGGCAGAGGATAACACGTCATCTCTGGCTGTGTTGTTGCACGCATTAACAGAGACAGAAAAGATAAAAAATAAGAGATATGATTTTGTTATGTTTTTACAGCCAACGTCGCCATTTAGACACACAGGTATTATAGAAAAGGCCATTGAATCTCTTTTTTGTGAAGCAGGGGTTTTGTCTGCCGTTGGCCTGCAATCGGTAAAGGACGCGCATCCTTATTGGACGTTGAACATGGACGAGAGAAATATTGTGGAATATTATCTGGACATAGACCCAAGGCCTATGAGAAGGCAGGATTTGCCACAGGCCTATCATTTAAATGGGGCAATTAGCGTTTCTCGGCGCGAGTATTTTAACCGCGCGCAAGACCCTATGCCAGCCTTTTCTTATCCATTTGTCGGTGTGCCTATGGAACACTGGGAGAGCGTAAACATAGACACCTTAGAGGACTGGTGGTGGGCGGAATTCGTCTTGGCAAAGAACAGCCGTTTAAAGGAAGAAATAGAGCAAAGGTTGTCTTTAGAAAACCGGCCACATGTAAATTAGTATTAGAAGGAGTTTCTTTCAGGAAAGCGCGCGTTTGATTAACATTGACAATATTTAAAAATTTGTTATTATTGCAAGGACTAAAAATTCAATGGGCGAATTTTAATATAAGGAGATATATATGCCTCGAAAAAAATCACTGGTTTTGGTTGAATCGCCTGCCAAGGCAAAGAGCATTTCAAAGATATTAGGGAAAGACTATGATGTCATGGCCACAATGGGGCACATAATAGACCTGCCGCCAAAAAGATTAGGCGTTGACGTTGATAATGGATTTAAACCGGAATACGTAGTCATTCCCGGCAGAAAAAAGATAATAGCAGATATATCCAAGAAATCTTCAAATAGCGATAAAATATTCGTTGCAACAGACCCTGACAGAGAGGGTGAGGCCATTGGTTATCTTGTAAAGGATTATCTGGTAAATAAGAAGAAAATAAAGGCCGACTTTTCCCGCGTTACGTTTCACGAGATAACAAAAACTGCGGTTTCAAAGGCCTTTGAACAACCGGAGAATTTTAATACGTCTCTGTTTTATTCCCAGCAGGCAAGGAGAATTTTGGACAGGATTGTCGGTTATTTTTTGAGCCCGTTTTTATGGAAGAAGATAGGGAAGGGGCTTTCTGCGGGAAGAGTGCAGTCTGTTGCCCTGCGGTTGATAGTTGAAAGAGAAAAAGAGATACGCGCATTTGTTCCAAAAGAATACTGGCAATTTGTGGCAGATTTTGCCTTTGAGGAGGGGTTGGTTTCAGGGGCTAAATTGGCGAAAATTTCAGGCGAAGAACCTGAAATCTCAACACAACAGCAAGCCGAAGGCATAGAAAAGAATATAAGAACAATATCCGATTTTAGATGTTCTCTGGTTGAGAAAAAAGAAAAGAAACGTTCTGCGCCAGCCCCGTTTATAACCAGCACTATGCAGCAAGCGGCTTTTAATGCCTTTGTTTTTTCTGCGGACAGGTGTATGCGAATTGCCCAGCAATTGTATGAAGGCATAGAGCTAAATACAGGACAGGAAGGCCTTATAACGTATATGCGAACAGATTCGGTTAACATCTCTCCGCAGGCTATATCACAGGTAAGAGATTTTATTGCCTCTAATATAGGAGAGGAATTCTTGCCGGATGTTCCTAACAAGTTTAAGTCAAAGAAGGGGGCGCAGGAAGCGCACGAGGCGATTCGTCCAACGGACGTGTTTAAGACACCGGAATCTGTGCGAGGATTTTTGTCAGAAGAGCAATTCAAATTGTATTCGTTGATATGGAATAGGTTTGTTGCGTCTCAAATGAAACCCGCGGTTTTCTCTCAGATAACCGTGGAGATAACAGGCGGGGATTTCCTCTTCAGAAAGACCTATACCAAAAAGATATTTGATGGATATACGGCTGTTTACAAGGATCAAAAAAATGACGAAGAACAGCAAATAGTTCCCAGAGAGGGCGAACAGGCCGAACTGAAAAAAATGGAAAAAAGCCAGCACTTTACAAAACCGCCTGCGCGGTTTAATGACGCATCTCTTGTCAGAGAACTGGAAGAGAAAGGCATTGGCCGGCCGAGCACGTATGCGCCGACGATAAGGGTTTTGGTAAGCCGTGGATATGTTGAGAGAAAGGGTAAGGCGTTGGTGCCTTCTGAACTGGGGGAAAAGATTTGCGAGGTCTTGTTAAAGGCGTTTCCGAACATTATGGATTATGGATTTACAGCCGAGATGGAGCAAAATTTAGATAAAGTGGAAAACAACGAAGAGACAACGGAACATATACTTTCGGAGTTTTTCCCGGCATTTAAGAAACAGTTGGATGAGGCGTATCAAAACACGAAGAAAGAGGTTATAGAAACCGATCAGGTTTGTGAAAAATGCGGCAAGCCAATGGTTATCAAATGGGGTTCTCATGGGAAGTTTTTGAGTTGTTCAGGTTTTCCTCAATGCAAGAACGCCAAGCCTATTTCTTTGGGGGTAAAGTGTCCCGAGTGTGGGGGAGAAGTGGTTGTCCGACGTTCCAAAAAAGGAAAGAGATTTTACGGGTGTTCCAATTATCCGAAGTGTAGATTTACAGCGAGCAGTTTGTCCTCTATCAAGGGGGCGGACAATGATTCTCAGGAATAATAGATCGGAGGGGATATGATTTCCCGCATAACAGGAACAATAGTTTCTCAAGGAGAGGATTTTGTTGAGCTCCTTTGCTCGGGAATTATCTACAAAATATTTGTCCCGCCTTTTTCTTTAGGCCTGTTAACAGACGGGGGCCAAACAGAACTTTTTGTCTATCATTATTGGCAATTAACCCCAAGCAGGGCCGTCCCTGTTTTAATAGGTTTTCTCAATCCTGTTGAAAGAGAATTCTTTGAGATGTTTATCACTGTCTCCGGGATAGGCCCGAGGGCGGCGGTTAAGGCCTTTGCTATGCCTGTTTCGGAAATAGCCTGCGCTATTTGTGATGGAGACGAGAAAAAGCTCTGTTCCCTGCCGGGAATAGGCAAACAAAAGGCGAAACAGATCATAGCAAAACTGCAACAAAGCGCGCCGAAATTTGCGCTGCTTAAGGCGGATGTCCCGGAAACTTCTGATAAAGACGAGAAGACAGGCCGCATATTTGAAGAGGCAATGGAAATCCTTTTACAGCTTCAGTATAAAAAATCAGAGGCAAAGGCGATGCTTGCCAAGATAGAAAATTCGGACCGCCAGTTTTCCTCTGTGGAAGAGATTTTGGATTACATTTACAGGCAGGGATAATGGATTTAAGAGAGATAAAAAACATATTAGCAACAGCGGAAAAGGATATCAAAGGCGACACAATTGCCGTTGGTTTAGAAGAAAAAGAGCAAAGGGCAAGGGCATTGGAAAAGGAAATGGAAGATAGCGGGTTTTGGGATGATAAAGATTTGGCGGCGAAAAAGATGCAGGAATTGAAATCCCTGAAAGAGCTTTGCAGTGATTGGAGGGATTTAGAAGCAAGGGTTCGCGATGCCGCGCAGTTGATAGATTTGGCAAAAGAAGACGAGGGCCTTTTTCAAGAGTTGGAGAAAGAAACAGAGGAAATATTGAGAAAAAAAGAAAAGCTGGAACTGATTTTGTTGTTCTCAGGAAAGTTTGATATGAACGACGCTATCTTAGAGATAAATTCCGGCGCCGGAGGGACAGAGGCCTGTGATTGGGCCAATATGCTCTTGCGAATGTATCTGCGTTGGGCAGAAAGGCGCGGATATAAGGTGCAGACAATAAACATTCTGCCGGGAGAAGAAGCAGGGATTAAAAGCGCAGCTATTTCAATAAAGGGCCCGTATGCCTATGGGAATCTGAAGGCGGAAAGGGGCGTGCACCGCTTGGTGAGGATTTCTCCTTTTGACGCAAACAAGAGAAGGCACACCTCATTTGCTTCCGTTGACGTAATCCCGGAAGTAGACGAGGACATAGACATAGAAATAAAGGACGAGGATTTGCGCATTGATGTATATCGTTCCAGCGGGCCCGGCGGGCAGGGAGTTAACACCACAGATTCAGCTGTCCGTATAGTGCACCTGCCAACAGGCATTGTTGTGACTTGCCAGAACGAGCGTTCTCAATTACAGAACAAAGAAACAGCGATGAGGGTCTTAAAGGCAAAGCTGTATGAATTAGAAGAACAAAAACGGCAGGAAGAGCTGAACAAAGAAACCGGCGAGAAAATGAAAATAGAATGGGGAAGTCAGATACGTTCGTATGTAATGCATCCATATTCTATGGTAAAGGATCACAGAACCGGCGTTGAAACAGGCAATGTCCAGGCCGTTATGGACGGGGAGATAGACCCTTTTATACAAGCATACTTGAAGAAGATCCACTCTTAAAGGCGGGGAGAACATGATTTGGCTTATAGCAGGCGGTTCAGGAGGACACCTTCTGCCGGCGATTTCTATGTATTATTACCTTAAGAAAAGAGGCGTTGACTGCAGGTTATTTTATGAAGACAAACCCGTCCTTTCGCCTATTATTTGCGCGTTTGCAGATCTGCGCGCAGATGCCTTTCCAATGCTTGATTCAGCCAGGCGCAGGCCAAAGGACTTTCTCTTTTCTGTGAAAAACCTGTGGAAAAGACTTTCCAGTGAAGCAGATGCACAGATGCCCGATATAATAGTTAGTTTTGGCGGGCAAGCAGGGGCTGTTGCAGGGATATGGGCCTCTTTTCATAAAATAGATTTATACCTTCATGAACAAAACGCGCGAATGGGGGTATCAAATGCTGTTTTGGCGGGTTTGGCGAAAGGGATTTTTTGTGGTTTTTCTAACTGTCAGGGCCCGTTTTTTGCAAGAGACAAGATAATCATGACAGGTAATTTTTTTGCCCTGCCGGAAGAGATTCCTTTGGTAGAGGAAGATACGATAAATCTGCCAAAAAACGTCAAGAAATGGATATTGGTTATGGGAGGAAGCCAAGGCGCAAGCGCGCTCAACCGGAACATGCCTTATGCGCTAGCCGGCCTTGAAAAGGACGTAGGCGTAATACACCTGTGCGGGTTAAAAGACCTTGTATATGTAAAGGAGGAATACATAAGAAGAGGACGAACCGCTTTGGTGTTGGATTTTTTTGTCCCTGTATGGCCTCTTTATAGTAAAATAGACCTGATGATTTCCAGAGCAGGGGCAATGACTGTCAGCGAGGCATGTTTGTTTGGATTGCCAACAATTTTTGTTCCGTATCCTTATGCAGGGGCACATCAAATGGAAAACATTTCGTTTTTGGCCTCTCAACAAATGTGTAAGGTTGTTGAACAAAAAAAAGGCTGGCAGGAAAGGGTAGCAATAGAGGCAAAACAAATGCTGGAAGATGCCGCTTTGAGAAAAGAGATGTCCGAAAAGATGAAAGGGGCGTTTTTATGCAACCGAGAGGCAATAAACTCGGCCTTTGGATTATAGGTGTTTTTCTTGTTCTTGCTATAATTCCTGTTTCTAACTGTATGGCAAGGACAAGGCCGCGGAATTCTTCTCAGTGGTCCACGATGTCCAGCACGCATTTTTTGATATATTTTAGGCCGAGCATTCGGAGAAGAGCGGTTTATGGCATAAGGAAGAAGGCAGAGCATTATTATAGAAAAATAGTTCAGGACTTGGGGCTTATGAGGTCCAAGTATTGGATATGGTCTGACAGATGCAAGATATATATATATAAGGATCTGGAGGACTATAAAGAGAATTCCAAAGTTCCGGAATGGTCGTCGGGATGTGCCAGCCCGGAGTTAAGGGAGATATATATATATCCGGAGCAGGAGCATTTGGAAGACGTGATATTGCCTCACGAGATGACGCATATCATATTTTATGAGGCAAGGGGAGGAGTGGAGATACCGAATTGCGTGGACGAGGGCGTTGCCATGAGAGAAGAAAAGAGCCACAAGAGGGTAGAGGCCTCAAAGTGGGTCGTGGCAAAGTCCTTTGCAGAAAACAAATACATACCCTTGGAAAAATTATTTGGATGGGAGGAATATTATTCAATGAGCGATGAGATAGCACAGCTTTTTTACGCGGAAAGTTGCTTGTTTTTAGAGTTCCTCTTGTCCGAATACCCTAGGTCATATTTTGCAACGTTTTGCTGGAGGCTCAAAACAGGCAAGAACTTTTATGATGCCTTTCGAATGACATATAACAGGTACAACGCATTTAATAAGGTAAATATGGATAAACTTAATGAAGATTACGTTGCCTTTGTTGTAAACCATTCCAGAAGCTACATAGAATACTTCCGCAGAAAAAATGATATAGGGTATAAATAGAGACTCTATGCAAGAAGCGCGATTAAAATATTTAGGGGCAATAAAAATCCGATCTGGTTTAGGGATAAAAGGACAGATTGACAGGGACAATTTTTTGACAAGCCATAACCAAAGGTTATACTATAGGTGATGGAGGTAGAGACTGGTATTTGACACAGTAATCCAGGAGGATAGAGAGAGGATATATATGAAAGGTTTTCAACTGGGTAAAATTAAGAGGATGTTTTTAGGGACGGTATTGTGTACTGCTCTTGGGATAGTTTGTGATGTCCACGCTTATGAAGTGCCAATTGGGATTCCCGAGCCTTTTGTTGACCCTGATGTTCAAATGTCCCAGAGGCCAGCAAACTGGGATCAGGAGATATCAGGTTATTACTATGTAGATTATGAAAATGGGACTGACTCAGTACACGCTTATGGATATCCAGGTGCTCCAAGGAGAACTATCCCCAGGCCTATTCCAGCAGGATCATATATTGAAATAAAGGGCACATATTCTTACGCCCAGGGAGGAGTTATTTGGATAGACGGAAATGGAACCGCTTCTAGTCCTATCTGGATAGTTTCAAGCCCTGATCAGCAAGGAGTCTTTGTCTCTGAAACTGCCTCTGTCCCGACCATCGTAAGGGGTTCGTATATTTACATAGATGGATTACACTGGCGGTCTCCTTTGTGGGTTGGCAGTTCCACTAACGATAGGAAAGTGGACCATGTTCTGATACGAAATTGTATATTAGACGGCCAAAAACAGTCTGCTACGGGCTTAGTTGTTATCGGCAATTCTTATTCCAGCGATGCATCGCATGTTATCATATATAATAATCAGGTGCATAATTGGGGGGATATAAATTCAGACTATGATGAGGATGCTGGCGGGATCTCTGTGGCTCAGTATTCCTCATATGTTTGGGTGCTAAATAACGTATGTCACGACTCAAGCTCACAGGGAATCTTTGTGGGGGCACAATATGGAAGTGCATTAGATGAGACCCACCATGTTTATATTGGAGGAAATACTGTTTATCACACCAGGCAGGGTTGTATAGCTACCAAGGTGTGTTCTCATATAGTTATGTCTCAAAATCATGTGTATGATGCAATTCCCAGGATCACCTCTGATGGTGAGTCAAGGGCAAAAGGTCTGAGTACTCAATATGGAGCGCAAGATATTTGGATGATTTATAATGTTATCCATGATGCTGAATACGGAATAAAGGTGCCGTCATCAAGCGATTATGCAGAGGAACTAGACCTCTAAGTTATAGGAAATGTTATTTACGATATTTATCCGAAAGCCCCTGGAGCTAATGTGGCAGGGTCTTGGGGGGTATCAGCAATACATATTCAAGGGCAGAAAACACGATATGTGGTTAATAATACAATATATAGGGTTGCAGGTGGGATAAATATTTCAGGTGCTGGAACCTTGTATTTAGAGAATAATATCATTTCAAACATAACGCACGAAGAAGGGCATCATTTGTTTATTGAACATCTTTCAAACACTGTATACAAAAGCAGACATAATATATTCCACCAACCTAATGGGACGGAAAGAATTAAGCTTGGCTCTCAGATTTATTCTTTGAGTACAATTCCCACAGAGGAAAAATTCGAAGGTTGTAGCTCAGCTGACCCAAAATTTATTGATACTGACAATCATAACCTTCATCTTTCTGAGGAAAGTCCATGTATAAACAATGGACTTGCAGATTTTGAACTTTCCTCAAATGTTTATGATATGTTTGCTGATCGATTTGGTCTTGATATTAAATATGATATTGATAGAGAATCCAGACCCAAAGATAACTGGGATATAGGGGCAGATGAGTACGTAAAACAAGGGGATTATGCAAACACAGACGTTAACCAAGACGGCTCTGTTGACGTAAACGACATTCAAATCGTGGTCAACGTAATTTTAGGCAATACGACCAACAGCCGGGCAGATGTAAACGGCAATGGGACAACGGATATACAAGATGTGCAGGCTATTGTGAATGAGGTGATTAGCTGAACGCTTGATTTTTTGCAAGGGCATCCTGTGGGCATTTAATCTCTTTTTGTGGTATAATCTTGTCCAAGAAGTGTCTATTGTTTGTTGTGTATCTTTTGCTTTGTTTTTTTATTCTTTTGTTATATAATAAACACTTTGCATAATGGGTTGTTGTATTTGTTGGATTTGTTTTTGAGGTGAAACGCATTGAGATTGAAGAGGTTATGATGTTTTCTTTGGGAGCGGTTGTTTTGGCGGCAGGCAAGGGCAAGAGGATGAAATCCTCCTTGCCAAAGGTATTGCTGCCTGTTTTGGGCAGGCCTATGCTTTTTTATGTGCTGGATAATTTGGCGTTTGTTTCCGAAGTGGTTGTTGTTGGCGGATATGGTTTTGATGAATTAGAGCGCCATTTGCAAGGCTATCCAATGGCCTGTCTCTTAGCCCGTCAAGAAAAGCAGTTGGGAACAGCTGATGCAGCGAAAGCAGGGTTATCTGCGCTAGGCGATAGCGAATATGTGGTTATTGCTTGCGGAGACATGCCTCTGATTAGGCAGGAATATATTGAATCTTTGGCAAAAGAGGTTGTGAGCCAAAAGGCCTTAGGAGGATTGTTGTATGCCAAGACAGAAGAAAAGACATCTTTAGGCCGGGTGTTCTTTAAAGACGATAAGGTTGAGAAGATAGTTGAGGCAAGCGATATTGATGAAAAAGACACCGCTTGTGTAAATACGGGGTTATATGTGGTTCAACGGGCCTTTTTGGAATCCGCGCTGGAAGGTGTTTCTAATGATAATCGTCAGGGAGAATTTTATCTCACGGATATTGTTTCTCAGGCCTATCAAAAGGGCCAGCCGTTTTTGGCCAGGGAATGTCCTTTTAAGATGGCGTTGGGGGCAAATTCCCGAAGGGATTTAGCGGATATAGAGAAGTTTCTGTTAAATGAAAAGATAGGCTCTTTGTTGGATAAAGGAATTTCTATATTAAAGCCGGAAAGTGTTTATATTGAATGGGATGTGGAGATTGGGGAAGGAACAACTATCCTCCCTTTTACGGTTATAAGACGCGATGTGAAGATAGGGAAAGCTTGTCAAATCGGGCCTTTTGCCCATATCCGTCCCAAGAGCATTATAGGAGATAATGCGTGTGTTGGTGATTTTGTAGAGGTCAATAGAACTGAGTTTAAATCAGGCGCCCAGGCAAAGCATTTGGCGTATCTCGGAGATGCTACAATAGGAGAAAAGGCAAATATAGGGGCAGGTGTTATTACTGCAAATTATGACGGCAGGGCTAAGCATAAGACGGAGATAGGCAAAAATGCGTTTATTGGCAGCGGGGCTATTTTGGTTGCGCCTTGCGAGGTTCAAGAAACGGGTATATTGGGCGCGGGAGCTGTTTTGACAAAAGGAAAAAAGGTGGGCAAAGGAGAGGTTTTTATAGGTGTCCCGGCAAGGGAGCAAAAAAAAGGAGTCGGTTAATAATGGATAAGCTGGCTATTTTTTCGGGTAATGCGCACAGGCAATTGGCAACGGATATTTGTGAACACTTGGGCATTTCTTTGGGAGATGCATTGGTAAAGCGGTTTAGCGACGGAGAGGTCCGTGTGAAGATTAATGAAAACGTGCGAGGAAAAGACGTTTTTGTTATTCAACCAACTTCGCCTCCGGCAAATGATAATTTGATGGAGCTCTTGATTATGATAGATGCATTGAAGCGCGCTTCGGCCAATAGGATAACGGCTGTTATGCCTTATTATGGATATGCAAGGCAGGACAGAAAGGATCAGCCAAGGGTGCCTATTACCGCAAAACTGGTTGCTAACTTGCTTACGGTCGCAGGCGCTGACAGGGTTTTGACTATGGACCTGCACGCGGGCCAGATTCAGGGCTTTTTTGATATCCCTGTGGATAATTTGTATGCGGCAAACGTCTTTATTGCTAAGTTAAAGGAGATGGACATAAAGGATTTAACCATAGTTTCTCCGGATGTTGGTGGGATAAAAATGGCCAGGGCCTATGCAAAGAAGATGGAGGCCGGGCTTGCCATTGTTGATAAAAGAAGGATTGATGCAGACAAGGCAGAAGCAATGAATATTTTAGGAGAGGTTAAGGGAAAGAATCTTGTGATAATAGACGATATCATTGCAACTGGAGGGTCTCTTATGGAGGCAGCCGCTGCCCTGAAAAAGGCAGGGGCTAAGGATATCTGCGCAATGATTACTCATGGGGTTTTGTCCGGAGATGTCTTTGAAAAACTGGAAAATTCGCCGCTGAAAAAGTTGTATATATCGGATTCTATTGCTTTGAGAAAACCCCATCCAAAGGTTGAAGTTATTTCCATGGCATCATTGCTTGCAGAGGCAATAAAGAGAATCCACTGGGAGGTTTCTATTAGTTGTTTGTTTGACCAAGTAGTCAGGTAAATTAGGCAAGGAGGTATAAAAATGGACACAGCGCAATTAAGAGCAAAGAGGCGACAGCTTTCCACGAAGGCTTATTTGAAGATCTTACGCAAAGACAGCAAGATCCCTGGAATTATTTATGGCAAGGGATTGGACGAAGGTATCCCGTTTTTTATGGATTATTCTTCTTTTTTGAGGTTCGTTCATAAGTATCACTGGGAAAATACGATTATTGAGCTCACTGTTGAAGACGATTCAGGCAAAGAGGAAATTTATACAACGATTGTTCAGGATATAGAGCATCATCCTTTGACGGATAAGATTATTCATCTGGATTTGCATAAGATTTCTCTTACAGAGGCTATTCATGTAAAGGTCCCGGTTGTCTCTGTTGGAGAAGCTGAAGGTGTTAAGAAAGGCGGGGTCTTGGAACATATGGTTTGGGAGCTCAATGTGGCGTGTTTGCCAACGCAGATCCCGGATTCAATTAAAGTGGATGTCTCTGCTTTGGACATCGGTGATTCAGTTCACATAAAGGATATTACCCTGCCGGAGGGGATAAAGGTCTTGGATTCCCCTGAAACTGTTTTGTTTGTCGTTGAATATGGCGGGACAAAGATAGAGTCCACATCGTCTGAAGAAGGAGAGGAACAAGAGCCACAGGTTATTTCCAAGGGGAAAGAGGAGGCGGAAGGCTAATTGCGGGCCGTTATTGGTTTGGGGAATTATCCCAAACAGTACAGGGACCATAGACATAACATTGGTTATAAGGTCGTTGAGCTCTTTGTAAAACAGAATAACGGGAAGTGGAAAAAACCGGTTTTTAAACCTTTTTTGGAAGCAAGGATTGGTTTTGAAGGCCGTCAGGACATTTCTCCTGCGGTGTTCTTTTTGCCGCAGACGTATATGAATAATTCCGGCCGAATTGTTCCGTATGTGTTTAAAAAGGCATCTTTAGACGATATCTTGGTTGTGTATGACGATATGGACATTGCCTTTGGCAAGATAAAGTTAAAACCCAAGGGGTCTGCCGGTGGGCACAACGGGCTAAAGTCCCTAATACAGGCCTTTGGCAGAAGTGATTTCGCTCGATTGAGGATCGGTATAGATAGACCGCAGGATAAGGATGTGGTAAAATACGTATTAAGCAATTTTTCTAAAGAAGAACAGCGGAAGTTGCCAGAGCTTCTGGACTGTGCCTTCGCCGCGATAGAGTTGTGGCTGAGCAATCAGCCAAGGGATAAGGTTATGAGCATTATAAATAGTGCTTGAAAGGAAAGGTTATATTGGAGGTGAGAATGGTTAGGGTTTACGAAAGTATGTTTTTAATCAAACTCGGTTCCCGGGCTATAGACGGCCAGGAAGACGGCGCGTCAGTGGGGACGGAGAAGGTGATGGATGATATTCGCAATGTTTTGTTGAAAAACGATGCGCAAATAGAGGAAGATAAGGTATGGGATAAGAGAAGAAAACTTGCTTATCTCATTAAAAAAGAAAATGAGGCGCTTTACTATTTGGTAGAGTTTTCCGCCGACAGCAGTGTGATAGACAAGGTAAAGGCTCGGTTGAGGATAAACGAGAATATATTGCGGTTTGTTATTTTTAATAAGGACAAGTAAGGAAAAGGAGATAGCTATGTTGTCATTGAATAAGGTCTTGTTGGTCGGCAATCTAACTCGCGATCCGGAATTAAGATATACCCCTTCAGGGGTCCCTGTTGCGACGTTGAGGCTGGCGGTTAATACGTTTTTCAAGGATAAATCCGGGGAAAAGAGGAGCGACACATGTTATATCAACGTGGTTACTTGGAATAAACAAGCCGAATTATGCACACAGTATCTTTCCAAAGGCAGAAGGATATTTGTGGAAGGCAAGTTGCAGTCTCGCTCATGGGAAAGGGACAATGGAGAGAGGCGTAGCATAATAGAGATTCGCGCCGACAGGATTCAGTTCATCGGCAGTCCTGCAAACAGGCAGGCATCATCATCTCCTGCCCCTTTTGGGGTTGACAGCCCAGACGTGTCGCCTGCGCAGGACGAGCAATTTGATGATTTTGTTGGGTCGATGGAAATAGAAGCAGGTGAGCCCACAAGTGATGATGATTTGCCATTTTAACTTAAAATAGTATATAATAAAGGAGGAAATACAGTGGGAAAAGTTAGAAAAAAGGCTAAAAGGGTTTTTCGCAGGAAAGAATGCATTTTTTGCAAAGACTCTTCTCTTGAAGAGAGGATAGATTATAAAGACGTGGAGATGTTAAGGCGTTTTGTCACAGAGAAAGGCAGGATGCTTCCTCGCAGAAATAGTGGCAATTGCGCAAAACACCAGAGATTGGTTTCAAAACAGATAAAGACAGCAAGGATTCTTGCCTTGCTTCCTTTTGTCAACAGGTAAGGAGGATTTTGCCATGGCAGAGGTTATTCTTCGCAAAGATGTTCGCGGCCTTGGCAGGGTCGGCGATGTTGTTAATGTAAAGGATGGTTATGCAAGGAATTTTCTCATACCAAAGGGAATTGCTTATCTTGCAACAAAAGAAAATCTAAAGGTTTGGGATGAGGAGAAAAAGCGCATAACAAAAGAGATAGAAAAACAAAAGGAAAAGGCAAGAGAGCTGGCGCAAAAGATGGAAGGCCTTTCCATTAATATTGTGGCCGAGGCAAACGATGAGGATGTGCTTTATGGGAGTATAAACGAGCAGCAGTTGCAGGAGGCCTTGAAAAATGAGGGTTTTGATGTGCCAAGAAATGCAATAGTTGCGCATCAACACATCAAGAAGTTAGGTATATACGATGTAGATGTGGTTTTTTATCCGGAAGTGAAAGCGAACATAAAGGTGTGGGTTGTTCGTAAATGAGTTCAACGCAAATAAATAATCTCCGTCTTCCGCCGCAAGATATTGAAGCGGAAATGGCAGTTTTGGGGGCAATGCTCCTGGATTACGAGGCCGTGGACATTGCCCTTGAAGTATTGGAACCGGAGAGTTTTTATCTCCCGGCGCATCAGAAGATTTTTGATGCAATCAAGGAGCTCTTTGAAAAAGGCAAGGCCATAGATTTAGTGACCTTGCGCACGTTTTTGAGAGACAAGGCCTTGTTAGACGAAATAGGCGGGGTTGACTATTTGGCTGAGCTAGCAGAGGTTGTTCCCAGTGCGGGAAATGTCAGGCATTATGCGGACATAGTAAGGGATAAGCACATCTTAAGACAACTTATAAAGGCATCTGGGGATATTTCGGAGAAGTGTTTTGACACGGAAACCGATGCCTCTGAACTCTTGGATTCCGCTGAAGAGAAGATATTCAGCATTGCTCAGGAACGTGAAAAAGGTAAAGAGGCGGTTCATATAGGACAGATAGTCAAACATACGGTTGAACAAATAGACGAGCTTTACCGCAAAAAAGAACATGTCACAGGGCTTTCCACAGGAATGAAGGACCTTGACAAACTCACTTCGGGCCTGCATGCCGGGGAATTGATAATCGTTGCCGGAAGGCCGTCTATGGGGAAGAGCGCCTTTGCGGCCAATATTGCGGAATATTTGGCTGTTGAGAAAAACGTGCCAGTTGCGTTCTTTAGTATAGAAATGTCAAAGGAGCAGATCTCTCAAAGACTTCTTTGTTCCGTTGCAAGGGTTGATGCTCATAAGGTGAGAACAGGGTTTCTTGCATCTTCGGATTGGCCAAAGATAACTATGGCGGCGGGCAAACTTACGGAAGCCCCCATTTATATAGACGATAGCAGTGGTCTTTCTTCTTTGGAGCTTAGGGCAAAGGCAAGGCGGTTAAAGGCCAGGCACGATATACAACTTATAATCCTTGATTATCTTCAAATGATGCGAGGCGCTGGAAGGCCGGAGAGCCGTCAGCAAGAGATATCACAGATATCAAGGTCATTGAAGCTCCTTGCCAAGGAATTAAATCTTCCTGTTATTGCTGTAAGCCAGCTCTCTCGCGCTGTTGAGGCAAGGCAGGACAAAAGGCCTATGCTTTCGGATTTGAGGGAATCAGGCTCTATAGAGCAGGATGCGGATTTGGTGGTTTTGCTTATGCGAGAGGAATATTATCATCCAACAGAGGAAAACAGAGGCATCGCAGAGGTGATCGTTGCCAAACAAAGAAATGGCCAGACAGGGACTATTAAGATGACGTTTATTAAAGAATATACGAGATTTGAAGATATGGCCGGGGGGTTTGATTAACAAGGAGAAGGTGATGGCCCTAAAAAAAATCTTTTGCGCTTTTTTATTGGTTAGTGTTTTCTTTTCTCCCTTATTTGCAACAGAACAGGAATCTCTAAAGGTCAAGGATGTTTCTGTTGAGGGTCTGCAAACTATCAGCAAGGAAGTAGTCCTTTCAAAGATGAGACTTCGTCCGGGAACGCAGTTCATAGAAGGATACCTTTCTCAGGATATAAAGCGTTTGTATTCCACCGGATTCTTTTCAAACGTCGAGATAGTTCCTCAGAAAACAACGGATGGCGTTAATCTTATGGTAAAGGTGGAGGAAAAACCAGCAGTTGAGGACGTTATTATCAAAGGCAACAGGATAATTTCAAAGAAAAAGTTGTTAGAGGCGTTTAATATAGAAAAAGGCGAATTTTTAGACGAGAGAAAGATAAAGGATGCCATAGCCCGCATAGAAGAGTTGTATTTTGCCAAAGGCCATAACAATGTAGATATTGACTATACTATTCAGCCGACACTCCCGGGGAAGGCCGACCTTTATATTCACATAAATGAAGGGCGCAGGCAGAGAGTTGTTAAGATAAAGGTGGTCGGGAATAAGGCGTTTAAAGACGGAAGAATCATTAAATTGTTGGAGACAAAGCGCGCTTCGTTGATATTCAATAAAGGTATTTTTGAGGAAGAGAGAATAAAAAACGATATGCGCAGAATAGAGGCCTTTTATATGAAAAACGGCTATATATCTGCCAAGGCCACGTATCAGGTTAAGGATGGAAGAGGGCCGGGAGATAAAGAGATTTTAATAGTCATCAAAGAAGGCCCAAGATACTTCGTTGGAGACGTGTCCATAGAAGGAGCAAAGATTTTGCCAAAGGATAAACTAGAGCAGTTGATTACCATAAAAACCGGCGAGGTGTTTAATCCTGAAAAGGCCAATCAGGATTCCAAGGAAATACAGGATGCATACTTTGAAGACGGGTATGCATATACAAAGGTCTATCCACAAACGTATGTGAACGACAAGAAACACACTGTAGATGTCGTGTTTTCCATAAAAGAGAGCGGCCCTATTTATATCCGCGAGATCAAGATAGAGGGCAATACAAAGACCAAAGACAAGGTTATCAGAAGAGAGATGCGCGTCTATCCCGGAGAGAAATTTAATGGCAAAAAGCTGCGTAGGAGCATGCAAAGGCTTATGAATTTAGGGTATTTTGAAGAAGTCGGATTTGACCTGCAGGACACAAACAAGGCGGACGTTAAGGACCTTATTGTCAAGGTCAAAGAACAGCAAACAGGCGCCTTTTCAATAGGGGTGGGATATAGCACGGTTGACAACGTCTTTGCAATGATAGAGATAGAGCAGAGCAATTTTGATTACCGCAATTTCCCGAGTTTTACAGGTGGTGGGCAACAATTGAGGTTGCGTGTTCAGAGCGGTTCTGATTCCGAGGAGTATATGATAAGTTTTACAGAACCTTGGCTTAATGACAAGCCCATAAAATTCGGATTTGATTTATACAAGCAAGCACACGACAGGGAAACCGATACAGGTTATGCCTATGAAGAGGACAGAAAGGGAGGCCGTTTACGTTTGGGAAGAGAGCTCAGCGAATATCAGCGTATAGACGGCTCTCTGCGTTATGACCAGATAGAGATAACAGACATTGTGGAAGGGGCATCCAATGACCTTTTGAAAGAAGAAGGAAAGAATGATATTATAGGCATGGGGATCTCTTGGCGCAATGACCATAGAAACAATTATATCGTGCCCACGGAAGGGTATTATCTTTCCTTGTCCTCTGATTTAGCTGGAGGCGTTTTTGGCGGAGATAAGGATTTTTACAGGTTGTATCTGGATGCGGGTTATTATATGCCACTGGCATTTAAAGATGGGGTGTTGAGCCTGCGTTTAAGGACAGGAATAGTAAATGAATATGATGATTCTGAATATGTGCCGATATATGAGAGATTCTTTGCCGGAGGCGCAAACACTATTCGCGGGTATAGAGAGAGAAAGGTCGGGCCGATAGAAAGCGTAACTAGTGAGCCGTTAGGCGGAGAGGCGATGGCCGTGTTTAATGCAGAGTATACAGTTCCTTTGTTTGAATACGTAAAAGGCGCTGTGTTCTTTGATGCAGGCAACGTGTGGAGTGAATATGATGACCTGTTCTCCGGCACGTTTTACAGGAGCGTTGGTTTGGGTGTCAGGATAAAGACTCCGATAGGCCCGGCAAGTTTGGATTACGGCTATCCGTTAAAGGCAGAGCCCGGAGAGGATAAAAAGCGAGGCAGGTTCCACTTCTTGATGAAGCACGGTTTTTAAAATTTTGTGGGAACAATAGAAAGGTTGTGGTAAAATACCAATTTAAAGGATTGTATAAGGGGGCAACAATGAAGAAAAAAATAGGAAAGATGGTTTTAGCAGGACTCTTTTTTGCAGGAATGGCCTCATTGGTTTTTGCTGAAGATGGGCAAAAGATAGCGGTTGTGTATCTGAAAAAGGCCTTTGATTCTTATGAAAAAACCGTGGAATATGACAAGACCCTTGCAAAACAGACAGAAGAGCTAGAGGCGAAGAAAAAGGAATTTAAAGCAGAGATAGACAAATTAAAGGCGTCTATTGAGCTGTTGAGCGACAAGGAAAAACAGGAGAAAATAAAGGAACTTCAGGAAAAAGATATGAAGTTCAGGAAATACGTTTTAGGGGAGATGAAAAGGATAGGCAAGGAAAGAGATGCCTATTTAAAGGAGATATTAAAAGACATCAAGCCTGTGGTTTCCGCCTATGCAAAAGAAAACGATTTAGATGCGGTTTTAAACGGAGATACTATATTGTATGCAAAGGATGCATTGGACATCACAGATGTAATAGTTGAAAAACTCAACAAGGACTATGGTAAGAAATAAAAGAGCAGGGAATAATGGGAAATAATCCTGATTCAATAAGAGTGGAAGAAGTCGCCCGTATAGTAAACGGAAAGGTTATTGGCGATAAGGATATAGTTCTTACCGGGATATGCGGGATAAAAGAGGCGAAAAAAGGTGATATTACTTTTCTTGCCAATGAGAAGTACCTGCAATTGTTGGAAACAACAAACGCCTCAGCAGTAATCACTTCTCCAAATATGAAGTTGCCGAAAAAAATCGGCAAGACGATAATCCTGACGGAAAATCCTTCTTTGGCATTCGCCAAATTAGTTGCTCATTGGTATCCCAATGGAGTTGACCATCCCGAAGGGCTTCACGAGACGGCCATAATAGGACAGGGCGTGAGGCTGGGCAAAGACGTGTCTATTGGCGCTTATGTTGTCATAGAGAAAAACGTTGAGATAGGAGACGGATCTGTTATATATGCGGGCTCGTATATAGGGCACAATACCAAGATAGGCAAGGACTGTTTGATTTATCCGAATGTATCTATCAGGGAGAAGATACAAATAGGCGACAGGGTGATAATTCACAGCGGGACAGTAATAGGCAGTGATGGCTTTGGTTTTGCGACAGTAAAAGGAGTACATCATCGCATTCCTCAAATAGGGACTGTTGTTATAGAAGATGACGTTGAAATAGGGGCAAATGTTACCATAGACAGGGCCCGGTTTGACAAGACGTTTATTGGCAAGGGAACAAAAATAGATAATTTAGTGCAGATAGCCCATAATGTAGTTATAGGCGAGAATTCAATAATAGTCTCGCAGGCAGGTATCTCCGGAAGCACGACAGTTGGCAGCGGGGTTATTTTGGCAGGGCAGGCAGGTATAGTTGGGCATATTTCCATAGGGGACGGCGCGGTTGTTGCTGCCCAGGCAGGCGTAACCAAGTCCGTGCCAGCTAATACGAAGGTCTCTGGATATCCTGCAAAACCTCACAGTATTGCCAAGAGGGTTAATGCCTGTGTGCAAAGGCTTCCTGATATGAGGAAGACCTTGGAGAAATTGGTTAAAAGGGTTGAAGAACTAGAGAAACAGCTGGCAAAGGAAAGACAGAAATTATGAATCAATCTACCATAAAAGAGCCGGTTTCCATCAAAGGCAAGGGACTGCATACGGGAGAAGAGGTAGAGATAACCCTTTTACCTGCCCCGGCGTTTAGCGGGATAAATTTTATTAGAAAAGACATAGATAAAGCAATAAAGGTTCCTGCGAACATAGATTTTGTTTTGGACTATAAAAAAGCGCCGAGGCGCACTTCTATTGGCAAGGACAGCGTTGAAATACATACAATAGAACACTTGATGGCTGCTGTTTACGGATTGGGAATAGATAACCTTACGGTTGAGTTAGACGGGAATGAGGTCCCTGGGATAGATGGTAGCGCGTCGCAGTTTGTTGCCTTGCTTGAGAAGGCAGGAATAGAAGAACAGGATGCGCCGAAGCAGGTCTTTGCATTAAAAGAACCGGTATTTGTTGATACGGGCGATGGAACGACCATCGTGGCTTTGCCGTTTCCCAACTTCAAAATATCCTATACGTTAAGCTATCCAGGCACTGTTTTAGGCACCCAGTTTTTTAGTTTAGACGTTAATCCGCAGACCTTTAAAAAAGAAATAGCCTTGGGTAGAACCTTTTGTCTGGAAAAGGAGGCCGAAGAACTTCAAAAGATAGGGCTGGGTAGAGGCGCGGATTATGATAATACATTGGTCGTAGGGGAAAAAGGCGTTATAAAAAATGATTTGAGATTTAACGACGAATTTGTCAGGCATAAGATATTAGACCTGATAGGCGATTTGTCGCTTTTGGGTATGCCCATAAATGCCCATATCATAGCTATAAAGAGCGGGCATTATGTTAATATGAAGTTGGTTGAGCGCATAACTAGGCAAAAGGAAAGGGTGCAAACCGCTGCTTTGGAGGCGGTTTCTGCGTTTGATCCTGCTGTTCAAGGAGGGGTGCTGGAGACCACAGACATAATGAAGATATTGCCGCACAGATATCCCTTCCTATTAGTTGACAGAATCGTATATATGGAAGAGGGTAAGAAGGCTGTAGGAATAAAAAATGTGACTAGAAATGAACAATTTTTCAATGGGCATTTCCCCGGAAGGCCTGTTATGCCGGGAGTATTGATAGTTGAGGCAATGGCTCAGGTTGGCGGAGTATTGATGTTGTCCGCTCCAGAGCACAGGGGCAAGGTTGCATACTTTATGGCCATAGACAAGGTGAAATTTCGCAAGACGGTTGTGCCGGGAGATACACTTGAGTTAGAAACCACTGTGACCAAGATTCGTTCTCGCACAGGCCAGATGCATGCAACGGCAAAAGTAGCAGGCAAGGTGGTGGCAGAGGCAGATTTGATGTTCGCTCTCGTTGACTAATGGCAAATGAAATACATCCCACAGCTATTATTGCAAAAGAGGCAACCATTGGCAGTAATGTCAAGGTTGGGCCTTACGTTGTTATAGAAGGCCCGGTTGTCATCTCCGATAATGTAGAAATAGGCCCGTTTGTCCACATAAAAGGCAACACGTTTATAGGTGAAAACACAAAGATATTCACGGGCGCTGCTTTGGGCAATCCTCCGCAAGATATGAAATTCAAAGGCGAGGATACAAATCTTATTATAGGAAAAGACAATACGATAAGGGAATATGTTATGATAAACCCGGGCACCTCTGCCACGGGAAAAACCGTTATAGGCGATGGGAACCTGTTTATGGCATACGTGCACGTAGCCCATGACTGTATAGTCGGAAACAATTGTATCATAGCCAATGTGGGCACATTAGCCGGCCATGTTGAGATAGGCGATAAGGTTGTGATTGGTGGATTGACGGGAGTCCACCAATTTACTCGTATAGGCAGTTTTGCCATAATAGGAGGTTGTTCAAAGGTCGTTCAGGACGTACCGCCTTTTGCAATGGCTGATGGCCATCCTGCGAAGATATACGGTATAAATACGATAGGTATAAAACGGGCAGGCATCGCCCAAAGCGATCGAAGCGTTATTAAGAAGGCGTTTGATACGCTTTTCTTTTCAGGCCATTCATTGTCCAAGGCGCAGGAATCTTTAACAAAAGAGATTTCGGACAACAAATATGTACAGCAAATAATAGATTTTATCTCTTCATCAGGGAGAGGAATATGCAGATCAGCGAAAGAATCGGATTAATTGCCGGAAACGGCAAGTTCCCTCTCTTGCTTGCCAAAAGCGCTGCGGAAAAGGGCATAAAGATAATCTGTTTGGCAATAAAAGGCGATACGAATAAAAAGATTGCCAAATACGTTGATGAAATCTATTGGTTCAGGGTGCGGGAATTTTCCAAGATGATAGAAAAGATGAAGACGTTAGGCCTAAAAAATATAGTAATGGCCGGCCAGATAAATCCGTTTCATCTGTTAACGGGCGAGGTCTTTATGGACATAGAGTTGTCCAAGTTGATCAAACAGCTGAAAGACCGCAGGGCGGATACCATTTTTTCCGCTGTTGTGCAAAGGATAGAGGACGAGGGCATGGAGGTTTTGCCCTCCCATGCGTATATGGGTGATTATATCCCGCCAGTAGGAGTTTTTAGCAAAGAAAAGCCAACAGAAGATGAGTGGCAGGACTTTTTCTTTGGCAAGGCCATAGCAAAGGATATAGGCAGGCTGGATATAGGGCAGACAGTAGTTGTGAAAGGCAAAAGCGTTTTGGCTGTTGAGGCATTTGAAGGGACGAACAGATGTATTATCAGAGGCGGATTTTTGGCCAAAGGCGCGTTAGTCGTGAAAATGAGCAAGCCTGATCAAGATATGCGTTTTGATGTCCCTGTTGTAGGAGTCAATACAATAAGGGCGATATCCTATGCCGGGTGCAGAGGAATAGCTATTGAGGCCGGCAAGACAATAGTAATAGACAGAGAAAGGGTTTTAAGGGCTGTTGACAGATTAGGGATGTTGTTTGTTGCTATTCAGGGGTAAGGAGCTATGGACGTTGAAAATCAACTTAACATAATAAAAAGAGGCGCGGTAGAGATTATACCGGAGAAAGAGCTTTTAGAAAAGCTAAAAGAAAACAGGCCACTGCGTATAAAGGCAGGTTTTGACCCGACGGCGCCGGATATACACCTTGGGCATACGGTCCTGCTTCAAAAACTTCGCCAATTTCAGGAATTGGGGCATAAGGTTGTTTTTTTGGTTGGAGATTTTACTGCAAGAATAGGCGACCCCACAGGCAAAAACGAGATGAGAAAACCCCTGTCAGAGGAACAGGTGATAGAAAACGCAAAGACCTATACAGAACAGGCCTTTAAAGTGCTTATAAAAGAAAAAACAGAGGTTGTATTTAATAGCCAATGGTATGGGGATATGACCCTATCGGATTTTTCTTCTATAGCAATGAATTACACCGTGGCAAGGCTTTTGGAGCGGGACGACTTTTCAAAGAGATATAAAGAAGGCCGGCCGATATCTATATTGGAGTTGTTGTATCCGTTGATTCAGGGCTATGACTCGGTTATGGTAAAGGCGGATATAGAGATTGGCGGGACGGACCAGAAATTCAACCTTTTAGTCGGCAGGGCCCTGCAAGAGGCCTTTGGACAAAAACCTCAGGTGGTCTTGACGTTGCCCTTGTTAGAGGGCTTGGATGGAGTAAATAAGATGTCAAAGTCTTTGGGGAATTATATAGGAATTACAGAACCACCGGAAGAGATCTTCGGAAAACTAATGTCCATATCAGACGAACTTATGTATAGATATTACGAGCTTTTGACTAGCGAAGACCTTAACGCCATAAAGAATATGCATCCCAAAGAGGCAAAGATAAAACTGGCAAAGATGATAACCAGCCGATTTTACAATGCAGAAGAGGCCGACCGTCAGGAAAACCGGTTCAACGAACTCTTTGCAAAGGGTAATATCCCCGACGATATTCCGCAGATTTCCATAAATGGCCAAGTACAGTTATATGAATTTTTGGCAGGCCAAAAATTAGCTCCGTCTAAAAAAGAGGCGCGCAGGCTTGTTCAACAGGGCGCAGTAAGTTTGGATGGAGAGAAGATAACAGACCCTCAGATGGAGCTCTCGGAGCAGACAAAAGGTGTATTGCGCGTAGGGAAGAAGAAATTCGTAAAGCTAATCTAAGAATTTTATTCCGCGCCTTCTCAAAAAGTTTTTTACAGCATAAGCCTTTTCATCGATTGTGCCGACGATCTTTCGCTCATCAAGCAGAAAAATGCAGGTGTTTTCTGGCATATCTAAATCCTTTTTGCAATCAAAAGCAAGAACAATGCTATCTTCCTTGACGTCAGACAAATCGCAGCGCGGTTCATAATAGATATTAGAGACGTCAAACCCTCTGGAGGAGATGTCTTCCAAAAGTTTGGGATAAAGCATTTGAAACCGATGTTCTTGATCTGATAAAGAACTAATAATAGAAACCTTGCTGTGTCTCACAGCTGGCACCCCTCCCCATATCTCAAAGGCAGGGATATCCTTTGTCACGAGAGAATTGGCCATAACAAAGGCGCCTTCTCCTATTTGCGTTCCGGGGGCGATTAATGCTCCTGCGCCTGTGTGAGAATCCTTGCCGATAATTATCTTTCCAAAGGACGGAGAATAGCCTTTTAAGTAATCCTGCCAATGCGAGTGAGTAAAGGCCATAACCCTTGGACTTAAACAAGAATGTTCAAGCATATAAATGCCGTCTCCTGCGTCTAACAAGGATTCCCTTCCCACAAAACAATTATCCGCGATAAAAATGCCGGCAGCAGGGCCGAAAGCATCGCCTCCTCCAAGGAAGGAACTGTCTCCAACGAGGCTGTTCTTGCCGAGAAAAAAGTCCTTTATATTGACAGAAACACCTTCTCCTATAAGCGCGTTTTTTCCTATAAAAACGCGCTTTGCCCTGATTGTTGTATTCTCTAAAATCCGCGCATTATCCTCTATTACAATCTGATCAGCAACAATAACAACGCCTTTGCCCAAAATTATATCCTTGCCAACCTTTGCCCCTGATTTTATGTAAAAGTCTATTTTTTCTTTTTGATTCATTTGCTTAATAAATTCAAACTGTTCTTCTAGATTTTTGTTGGATAAGAAACCTGCTTTTGGGAAGTCAAACCTTGAAAGCTGTTCTTTAATAGATGCCGCTTCAAAAAAGTTTAAGACATCCTTTCCCTTTATAATCCTGCCTTGTGGTTTTATATTCTTTATGTCAACAGACAATCTCTTTGCAAGATCAATGGCCTTTTTTGTAGCCAATACATTTTCCTGCGCATCATTTGTATCGGTATTACTTTGAGAAACAAGATAGTCATGGTATTCTGAATCGCTCTCAAATAAAAGAGCCAGCGGCTGGCCGACTCGCAGTTCGTCTCCGGATTGCGCCTTAAGCAGGATAATGCCGTTATCTTCAGCAAAGAGCTCTTGAGAGGCCTTTGTGCTTTCTATTTCAGCAAGAAGGTCTCCTTTTTGGACCTTGTCGCCGTTGTTAAAAAAGACCTCTACAACGCGCACGTATTCATCGTTTATGTTAACCATGGGCACCAGAATCTCTTTCAATTTTCACCTCCAAATTCCTTTATAGCCGACGCGATAGATTCCTTGTTTGGGATAATCTCTTTTTCAATAGAAGGCGCCGCGGCAATAGGCAGATGCCTGCTTGCCAAGCGTTTTACTTTTACCGGGCAATTAATCTCGGCAATCGTTGCCCCAATTTCCGCTCCCCATCCTAAAGGTTTTGTGCCTTCCTCTATGATAAGCAGTTTTTTAGACCTTGAAACTGAGGCCGACAGCTCTTCATACGGCGGGGCAGACAGATTGCTCACGATAAATACATCTGAGAAAATCTCCATTTCCATAAAAAGGTTTTCCGCTACATCTATGCAAATATCCGCCATAGAACCGTAAACTGCAATAGTTATATCAGGACTATCCTCAAATCCATCACATGTAAGTTGCACACAGGAAAAATCTTTGCCTAATTCCTTTTTTTGCCATACAGGAGAAGGTGTTTCTATAAGCCTTGCTGAGTAAAGCCGTTTTTCTTCTATAAATAAGACAGGCCTTTTCAGATTTACACAGGCCTCTAAAAGCCGTCCGGGATTGTGGAATAAAGAGGGGCATATAGTTGTTAGTCCGGGAATTCCTATAAAATGTTTTTCTATACTTTGACTATGTGTTGGGCCATATCCCCTGCCGCCGCCCATAGGCGTGCGGATGATAATGGGGCATTGAATCTTGTGATTGAACATCCAATCAAACTTGGATATGTGATTTAGGACTTGGTCAAAGCACAGTGTCAAAAAATCCCCGAACATGATTTCAACAATGGGAATCATACCGCCAACGGCCAGTCCTGCCCCTGTTCCACAGATAGCCTGTTCACTGATAGGCATATTTATTACCCTGCCGGGAAAAGAGGAAGACATGCCCTTTGTTATCTTAAATGCCCCGCCGTAAGGATCTTCTATATCCTCGCCTAGTAAAATGGCTTCGGGATATTTATTTAGTATAGAGAACAACGACTTGTTTAAGGATTCCAAATACAACATGTCAATTAATCCTTGCTGGTTGAAGCGTCTCCACCTCTTTCAATGCCTTTTCCAATATCTTGGAGACCTCTGTCTCTATCTCTTGAGATTCCTGATTGCTTAACCTTGCCTTTAGAATATTTATAGGGTCTTTTTGTTTCCATGCGTTTATTTCGTCCTTATTTCTAAAATCATCGCCTTTGCTATGAGGGCCCAGCCTATAAGTGTGGATAATAACGCAGGCTGGATGACTGTTTCTCACAATCTTTATAGGTTCTTTCAGAAAGTCTATCAGTTCAACTGCGTCATTAGTTTCTATCTCAAAGACAGGCAGGTCAAAGGCAGAAGCCTTCTGGGCAAAAGTCCCTTTTTGAACGGATTGAGTTTTGGTGCTTTGGGCATATCGGTTATTTTCAACGATAACCAGCCACGGGGCCTGCCAAAGGCTTGCCAGATTAAACGCCTCGTAAATAATGCCTTCCCCGAATGTTCCGTCGCCTATAAAATTGACGACAATGCCCGGTTCTTTTTTTATCTTTTTTGCAAAAGCAAGCCCTACGCCAAAAGGCACCATGCCACCTTGAATACCATTGCTGAAAAACATTGGGGACAAAGAGCAGATATGTTGGCTTCCTCCTCGTCCTGCGCATAACCCCTGTTCTTTGCCCATAATCTCTGCCAAAAGCCCGAGAATATCATTGGTAAAAGAAAGATAATGTCCATGACAGCGGTGATTGCTGATAATAACGTCGTCTCTGTTCAAGAATTCCGAGACAGCGACTGCCACGTGTTCCTGCCCTAATCCGGTATGGGTTGTTCCAAAGAGTTTGCCTTGAGAGAAAAGATTAAGGAGCATTTCCTCAAAACGCCTGTTTAGCAAGGCCTTTTTATATATGTCTTTTAAATCCGTCCCCATAACCAGAACATTATACATCATCTATTGGTGGTTGTGAAATTCATTTGGCAGTGGGCAAATAAGAATGTATTATATAGAAAGGCAGGCACTTTATAGAAAAGGTGGGACGATGAAAAAGATATTGGCAATAACTGGTATTCGTTCGGAGTATTTTATCCTCCAGCCGGTGTTGTTCGCATTGCGCCAGGCAGGGGGCTTCGACGTGAAATTGGTTGTATCGGGCGCGCACTTATCGGATTGGCATGGCAAAACCATAGACGTTATATCCGCAGACGGCTTTGAGATAGCGGAAAAGATAGACACCCTTTTTATGACCAACAGAAAGACCCAAAGAGTAAAGGGCGTTGGAATTTTGACATATGCCTTATCGCAGACAATTGAACGCGAGTCCCCTGATTTTTTATTGGTCGTCGGCGACAGAGAAGAGTCCATTGCAACGGCTCTCGTTGGCAATTATATGGATGTTTTAACTGCCCACATAGCTGGAGGCGAAACAGTTGTAGGCAATGCGGATGACCCTATACGTTTTGCGGTGTCAAAACTTGCGCACATACATTTTACAACAGCACAGGCCTATTCGGAAAACCTGAAAAAACTGGGCGAAGAGGAGTTCCGCGTATTTACTGTCGGCAACCCGGCATTAGATACCATAAGAATGACTAATGAGATGGCATGGGAAGAGGTTAAAAAAGGGCTTAACTGGCATATTGAGAAAAACAAATACATTGTCTTTATAAAACACCCGCTTTCTTCAGAAAAGGAATCCGCATATGAGCAGATGAAAACGGCCTTAATTTGCGCAAAAAAGTTTGCAGAGCAAAATGGATTAAAAGTAATAGGCATATATCCGAATACCGATCCCGGTGCATACGACATCCTGCTGGCCATAGAGGAGATAGAAGATGGGAATACAGTCAAATTCTTCAAAACGCTTCCACATAATATATTTGTAAACATATTGCGCAATGCCCTTGCTTTAGTTGGGAATTCCAGTATGGGAATATTGGAAGCGCCTTTCTATAAATTGCCTGTTGTAAATATAGGCAGAAGGCAAAAGGGCAGACTTAACGCCGGAAACGTAGAGTTTACGGATTACAAAGAAGAGGAGATCTTAACGGCGATGCGCAGGGCGTGTTTTGATGCAAGCTATAGGGACAAGATAGAGCGTATAGAGAATCCTTTTGGAGACGGGTTTACCGGAGAAAAGATAGCGCGTATATTAAAAGACATAGACCCGACGGATAAAAGATGGCTTGTAAAACAAAAACTGATATGAGGAGGAAAAATGAGAGAACTTGTTATAGCTGTGCATCCGGACGATGAGACTCTGGCAATGGGAGGCACGATACTAAAGCACAAGAGAAGAGGAGATGATATATATTGGGTTATTATAACGAGTATGGAAGACGAAGAGGAAAGAAAAAAACGCAAGGCGGAAATAGATCAGGCTAATGCGAGGTATAAGTTCAACGGTATTTTTGAGTTGAATATGCCTGCGGCGGGGCTGAACGAGTCATACGTGCCGCGTATAATAGAGCAGCTTGATAGCATAGCGAAAGAAATTAAACCCGAAACCGTATATATACCATGGTGTTATGATTTGCATTCCGATCATAGGACAACATATCAGGCGTGTTGCGTGTTCTTAAAACCCCATAGGTATCCGTATATTCGCAACGTGTTTGCAATGGAGGTGTTAAGCGAGACGGACTTGGGAGCAATTGCCTTCAAAAAAGGATATACCCCGAATTACTTTATAGACATAACAGATACCATAGAAGAAAAATTAGACATATTAGACATTTACAAGACAGAGACAGGGCAATTCCCTTTCCCAAGAAGCAGGCAGGCATGTATGGCACTGGCGCAATTAAGAGGGCAAACAATAGGGGTAAAATATGCAGAAGCCTTTCTCTGTCTAAAACAGGTTGAGAAATAAAGCGGATCATAGTATAATACGTCCTTCTTGGGCCGGTAGCTCAGTTGGGAGAGCGTCGGTTCGGCATACCGAAGGTCGGGGGTTCGACTCCCCTCCGGTCCAGATAATGTCCCATACACTTTAATGTATCTTCTGTGCGTGGTAGAATTTATTTATGAAACTAATATTATCGAAATCTTTATGTTTGTTTATACTGATTTTACCTCTTTTTTGCAACTGTGGTTATGGAGCTAACGATGTATCTGTTAATCGTCAAAGAAGCTATTGCTGGATAGTTCCTATTGATGATAAGATAATTTCTCCCCCTTTAGCGGAGTTCTTGGAAAAAACGATTTCTAAAGCGGAGAGTTCCAATTGTAGTGCAATAGTATTTTTGATAGATACGCCTGGAGGATTTCTCCCATCCACGGAAAAGATTATAAAAGCCATCTTGGGAACAAATATTCCTACAATTGCTTATGTGTATCCTCGGGGTGCAAGGGCAGGATCAGCAGGAGTCTTTATCTCTTTTGCTTGTGATATGGTGGTAATGGCTCCAAATACACGTATCGGTGCAGCGCATCCAGTCATGTTTGGTGAAATAAGAAAGAATGAAAAGTCGATTGCATACGCAGAAGAAAAAAAGAAGCCTGGCCTTGATGAAAATAAAGAAAAAGATAGAACACAAAGTGAGAATAAAAAGGGGTGGAATGACAAAGAGATTATCCAGGAAAAGGTACTGAATGATGTACTTGCTATGTTTCGTTCTTATATCTCCGAAAAACATCCTAAGGCAAATTTGAATATCTGTGAGGATCTTATCAAGAAAAGTAAATCTTTAACCGAGGTAGATGCCCTTGGTGCCGGAATAATTGATGGTATATGTGAAAATCTTTATTCAGTAATAGAATTAGCAAAACAAAAAGGTCTGTTAAGTAAAAATAAAAAATATTATCTTCACTTCGTTAAATTTAGTGGTATGGATCTTTTTATGTACTACCTTACTAATCCATACCTACTTTATGTGCTTTCGTCTATCTCTGTCTTACTCTTACTTTTTGAGTTCACTCATCCGGGATTTGGTCTTCCTGGTATCGTTGGCTTAGTTGGTTTGGCAGTTGTAATGTATGGCTATGGACTTTTGCCAGTAAACTATCTTGGAGTGTGGCTAAGTATGTTGGGAATATTGTTTTGTGTGGGTGAGGTTTTTTCTCCAGGGTTTGGTTTGTTGGCAGGGGCAGGAATAGTGTTGATAATATGGGGAACATTGCTTGCTTGGAGTGGGCCTCAGTCATTGTTTCATTTCGGACTGTCATTTTTAATACCTATGGCTATATTGTTTAGTGCTGGAGTTATAGCTGTGGTTTCTTTGGCGTTAACTATAAAAAGAAAACCTTCTTTGATGGGACAAAATGCAATGATAGGAAAGATTGGAGAGGTAATAGAA
>CAYXYY010000010.1:0-16892 GCA_964469495.1 uncultured Planctomycetia bacterium
TGGGAAACGGAACAGACATAATTCGGCCTCAAAAAAGAAAGAGGTGAAACTATTTTGTAACAATCGCCATTCTTTGTGTATCAATGCAACTTTAATTATGCCTTACCAGCAGAACCGAGAACGTTTTCATTTTTATGCTTATACATTGCAATCAAGGCATCCCTTGCCGGCCCTAGATATTTTCTCGGATCAAAAACTTCAGGGTGTTCGGCAAAATACTTGCGGATAGCGGCTGTCATCCAAAGCCTGCCATCGGAATCGATATTGACCTTACACACAGCCGATTGCGTTGCTTTCCTTATCTGGTCCTCCGGAATACCCACGGCATCCTCTATCTTTCCACCATACTGATTTATAATCTTGACTGCCTCTATTGGCACGGATGATGACCCGTGCAGGACAATAGGAAATCCGGGAATGCGTTTTTCTATCTCAGCCAATATGTCAAAACGCAGCTCTGGCGGCACATAAATACCGTCTTCATTTAAAGTACATTGCTCGGGCTTGAATTTATTTGCCCCGTGAGAAGTGCCAATAGAAATTGCAAGAGAATCAACCCCTGTTTTAGACACAAAATCCTCGACCTCTTCGGGCCTTGTGTAAGTTGACTTCTCTGCCACGACTTCATCTTCTATTCCCGCCAATACGCCTAATTCACCCTCAACCGTTACATCGTATTGATGCGCATATTCAACCACTTTTTTAGTCAAAGCGACATTTTCCTCATACGGAAGGTGGGATCCGTCTATCATCACAGAAGAAAAACCATATTCTATGCAGGATTTGCAAAGCTCAAAGGAATCCCCATGGTCTAAATGCAGTGAAATAGGAATTTCCTTCAATCCCTTTTCAGCTGCCATTTCTTTCATCATTTCCACCGCGCCCTGCCCCATATAGCGCAACAACGTTTGGTTGGCATAATTTCTCGCGCCTTTGGAAACCTGCAGTATCACAGGTGATTGAGTCTCAACACAAGCAGTTATGATTGCCTGCAACTGTTCCATATTATTAAAGTTATACGCAGGCACGGCATACTTGCCGTTTATCGCACGCTTAAATATCTCTCTGGTATTCACAAATCCTAAATCCTTATAAGAAACCATCTTACCCTCCTTTGTTTTCTAACGTTAATAGTAATTGCGTTATTATACAGAATTATAGCCGAAAATAAAACAAGAAAATACGCGCACATCAATTGGAGCCTTTCATGATGTTGTTTAAATAATTATCGCCTTTCATATCCCGTATTTTGTCCCTCATCCGAGCGGCCTGTTCAAATTGCAAATTTCTAACGTAATTTAACATCTTCCTTTTTAGATCTTCCACTATAAAATCTTCTTTTAACAATTCCACATCCTCTGCCTCTTTATTGATTAATTCCTCACCCTTTAACACCTCTGAAATGGCCTTTTTTATAGTTTTCGGTGTTATACCATGTTCTCTATTGTACTGTTCCTGACGTTTTCTTCTGCGATTTGTCTCATCTATAAGCCATTGCATAGCCGGTGTAATCTTATCGGCATATAACAAAACCCGCCCCTCTATATTTCTTGCCGCCCTGCCAGCAGTTTGCATAAGGGCGCTTTTTGAACGCAAAAAGCCTTCTTTGTCCGCATCCATAATGACTACCAAAGATACCTCCGGCAAATCCAAACCCTCTCTTAATAGATTAATCCCAACAAGACAATCAAAGTCTCCTTTCCTCAATCGTCTTAACAGTTTTACCCTTGCAAGAGAATCTATCTCCGAATGTAAATACTTAACCTTTAAACCCTCATCAGCCATATACGCCGCTAAATCTTCTGACATTCGTTTAGTCAACGTCGTTATTAAAATGCGGTTGCCTTTTTTGACTTCCTTCTTCACTTCGGAGATGATATCTTCTATCTGCCCATTAGTCGGACGGACTTCAACTCTTGGATCCAATAGGCCCGTTGGCCGAACGATTTGCTCAACAATTGCGCCTTTAGACTTTTCTATCTCGTATGGCCCGGGGGTGGCCGACACAAAGATACATTGGGGAATAAGCTGTTCAAATTCATCAAACTTAAGCGGACGGTTATCCATACAGGATGGTAGGCGAAAACCAAACTCTACGAGTGTTTTCTTTCTGGCCAAATCTCCGTTATACATAGCCCTAATTTGAGGGATTGCTATATGTGATTCATCTATAATCATCAAAAAATCATCGGGGAAATAATCTATCAAAGTATATGGACGCGACCCGGGCGGCCTGCCTGAAAGATGACGGGAATAATTTTCTATGCCATGACAATACCCCATCTCGTTAAGCATCTCCATATCGAATTTTGTCCTCTGCTCCAATCTTTGAGCCTCCAACAAACGCCCCTCGGCCCTTAACATGGAAACCTGCGCTTTTAGTTCGCTTTCTATTGATGCAACAGCGCTTTTTATTACGTCGTGTTCTATAATAAAATGTTTCGCCGGGAAGATAGCTATCTTTTCAGGCAAAGCAAGTCTCTCTCTCGTAAGGGGCTCCAGCACCTCTATCTTATCAAGTTCATCTCCCCAAAAATGCAATCTGATAATCTCTTCGCTATAAGGAGGTAAAATTTCTATCACCTCTCCCCTGACTGAAAAACATCCCCTGTTTAATTGCGTATCATTTCTTTCATAATGCATTGACACCAAATTATACAAAAACTCCCTGCGTTCATATTCCTCCCCTACATTTAAGAAAAAAAGCGCATTCTTATACTTTTCAGGCGATCCAAGATTATATATAGCAGATACGCTCGCCACCACGATAACGTCTTTACGGGAAAGAAGAGACACGGTTGCAGAAAGCCTTAACCTATCAAGCCGTTCGTTTATAGATGCGTCCTTTTCTATATACGTATCTGTCTGCGGTATATAGGCCTCCGGCTGGTAATAGTCATAATAACTGATAAAATATTCCACCGCATTCTCCGGGAAAAAAGACTTAAATTCCGCATATAATTGCGATGCCAGAGTCTTGTTAGGCGACAATATCAATACAGGTTTATTCACCCTTTGTATCACGTTAGCTATCGTAAAGGTCTTGCCCGAACCTGTTATCCCAAGTAAAACTTGGAATTTTTTATCCTGAAATCCAGAACAAAGCAATTCTATCGCCTTTTCCTGATCTCCTCTGGGTTTATATGGGCTGACTAGTTTAAATGACATTACTTGCGGCGAAACGATACTATAACGTTAAAAGAAAGTTCTTCTTGTATAAGTTCTTTGGGAAATGGGTCAAATGGGGACGCTTCCCTTAGGCTGTCTAATGCCAATTCACACAACTCGTAATCTGCAGAAGACCTGCCTCTATCTACAAAAGCAGATATCAACTTTCCGCTCCTTTCCAAAGAAAAAGATAAGAAAACATCACCCTGCGGCATATTTTGTCTATATTTTTTATACGCAATCTGCCTTATCCTCATTCTAATGGACTGATAATAATTCAAATAATACGCCCGTATAGAAGGATCCGGAGGTATGTTTTCTATGTTTATCATCTGTTTAAATGCCTCTTCTGTTATATCTTTAACTTGGCGATGAAATTTACCCGATATCGATCTTTCTTTTGGCCTGAGTTTATTTATCTTGTTTTCCGGAGGCAAACTCTCAGGCAGTCTTGTTTTCCCCATACCTATCTTTACATCTTTAGGCACACTATCGGGCAATTCTTTTTTATCATTAAATGCCATTATTTCGTCTATATAAGAAGGCATCGGTTTTATCTTCTTCTTTGAAGGGATATACACCAATTTAGGATTATTTATTTGCGGCACGTAAAATGAAAAATCCAACAGCAAAAGCATGTGCACAAATACGGATAAGAGTATGGAAAAACCGAAAATCTTATCCTGTGGCAATAAATTTTTTAAGAAAACGTTCATCTTTTTTTATCTGATCTTTTAATGCCTCAACAGATGAAAACCTCTTTTCACCCCTTATGAAACTAACAACCTCTACCTCTATCTCTTTATTATACAATACTTCCTCAAAATTTAGCAGATATATCTCAGCCCTTAAGGACCTACCGTTAAACGTAGGCCGCCTCCCTATAAACAACAATCCCCAATGTCTTTCTCCACTAACGTGCGTTTGCGCAACGTACACTCCAGCTTTAAAAACATTAAGTGAATCGGACGTAAAATTTGCCGTAGGGAATCCCAGTTTCCTGCCCAAGCGCCTGCCTTTTTTAACAACACCATAAATCGTTGGCCTTCTACCCAACATAGTCTCTGCCTCAACAACATTGCCATCTCTCAAGGCCTGACGAATCCTTTGAGAACTTATTCTCTCTCCGCTCAAAATTATATCTTGAAACAAGGATAGAGAAATGCCTGACTGCTCTGCAATCGACTTTAAGAATGCGCCTGAAGCAGAATCTTTGCCACACCTAAAATCCTCGCCAACAATAATCTGTTCAACACCGATTAACTTTAAAGACTCGCAAAATTTTTTAGCCGTCCATTTGGAAAAATTCTTTGAAAATCTGACTGCGCATACCTCTAATCCCATATTCTCCAAAAACTGCACCCTCTTTTCAACGGGCATAATCAAAGGAATGTCTATACCAGCAATAACAGTTGCCGGATGCGGGAAAAAAGTAATCACAGAGGCAATTAGATTGGATTTTTTAGCGCGCGCCAAAACCTCATTTAACAAGGCTTGGTGGCCCTTATGCACACCGTCAAAAATGCCTATAGCGCAAATGCGCCTACCACGAGTAAAACTGCTGCACAGCTGATTCATCTATATCATCCAAATCCCTAGCCATCTCAACAGTCAAATCACCTATCCTGGTCCTATGCAATCGTGATTGGTGTCCTCCACAGCCCAATGCTTCTCCAATATCTTCGCACAACGTCCTTATATACGTGCCTTTTGAACACGACACCTCAAAATCAATATTCGGGATATCTATGTTCTTGATTTCCAAAGAATAGATCTTCACTTTTCTTTTTGGCCTCTCCACTGTAATACCCTTTCTTGCAAGTTCATAAAGCCTTTTGCCTTTATGTCGAATCGCTGATACCATTGGAGGCACTTGTTCTATCTCTCCAACAAATCTGGAAAACACATCCCTGATATCCTCTTCACTAACATTCACAGGCCTTTCTTCAATAATTTTGCCCATAGAATCAGCAGAATCTGTTTTCACACCCAATGTCAAACGTGATTCATAGGCCTTGTCCATTCCTGAAAATCTGTTAGAAAGTTTTGTCGCCTTGCCAATTAATATAATCAAAAGCCCGGTTGCCATAGGATCCAACGTGCCTGCATGTCCGACTTTTTTTATTTCAAATTTCTTCCTGACAAAGTCAACTACGTCATGAGAAGTCATACCGGAAGGCTTATTTACAAGAAGCAATCCGGACAAATCAGTTCTCTTCATAGATTTTCCCCTTTACATAGTCTATTACCCTCGCAATAATATCCTCCATATCGCCTTCTATCTTACACCCTGAAGCCGTTTTATGGCCTCCCCCGCCGAAAAATTGAGCAATGTTATTTACGTCAATTTTGCCTCTTGACCTAAAATTAATACGCACCATTCCCTGCCCTGCAGGTTTAAACAATAAAAACACCTCTGCCTGCCTTATCTGCCTTGCTACATTCAAAACCTCATCGGATATATCATAAAGCGGTTTTTCATCTCTTATCCCCAAAGGCGAAAATCTCATCCACACCAATCTTCCCTCTGCTTCGGATTGTAAAGTCGCCAAGGTATCAGCGGTAACCTTAATTTGTTCAAACGTCCTGCTCTCAAAGATGTCCTGATAAATTTTATAGCCATCTATACTAACCGACAACAAATCAGCTACAGCCTGATGAGTATAAACAGTGGTATTGGGATAACGAAAACATCCCGTGTCATTTACTATTCCTGCGTAAATCGCTTCGGCCTCCTGCCGGGTAAAATCAATCTGCATAAACTTAAACAAACGATAAATCATCTCAGAAGCAGAAGATGCCTTTGCATCCACCCAATTCACATTGGCAAATTCCGTGTTGCTTATATGATGATCTATATTTATGTAAACGCCCGAATGGTACATAGTAAAAAGCTCGCCCAATCTATCTTCCCCCGAACAATCAACCGTTATAACCGCATCGTACTCTATTTTTGAAATATCGTCGGGGGACATAACAGATGCGGACTCTGGCAAAAACCTGAATTCTTCAGGCACAGGATCTGGATCTACCATATATACAGTCTTTCCATGCCTTCGTAATAGACTGGCCAATGCATATTGACTTCCCAATGCATCGCATTCCGGATTAATGTGGCAAGAGATAACATAAACCTGTTTTGCCAACAACGCATCCACCAAAGGCGTTAAATTATCATTTGAAATTTTTATCTTCAACGGGTTAGTTTCCAAAGTCTATCTCCTTATACAAAACAAACTCCAAATTCGGGGCAAACCTCCACGGCATATCATCAGAAAGATTTTTACGAATAAACCCTTCTGCGCAATCCAATGCATACAGAACCTCATCTGCCTTATCCTCATCTATAACAGAAATATATACCTTTGCGAATCTCATATCCTTGCTCAAGACAACATCCTGCACAGAAACCTCCTTTACCCGAGGGTCCTGCGAACGAAATATCAATATCTGCGAAATACTTTTTTTAAGCTCTGATTGATAACGATTACGCATAATACAAACCCCTTAAATCTTATAATTATATCAAAAAAAACGCTATATAGATAGGATAATCATACCGGCCTTATACGCTGGATCTGCTATATACATCCTCATTCATCTTGGCAGGATTATTTCGCCAATGAAAACCTAACCCGGCAACCATTGCCGCATTGTCAAGGCACAAGGACAACGGAGGGAAAAACACATTAAACTCATCTTTAAAATTCATCATTTCCTGCCTTAGGTAAGAATTTGCGCTAACACCGCCGCCAAAGACTATGTCCTTTGCTTTATAATGCCTTGCAGCGCAAATAGCCCTGTTGATTAAAGGATACACCACCGCTCTTTGAAAATCAGCGCAAATCTGTGGCATCTCCTTTTCTCCGTCAATCTCGTTTTTTTTCAAGAAATAATACAAACTCGTTTTTAATCCGCTATAACTAAATTCCAAATTATCTTTTGGACAATATACGGGAAACGATTCTTTAGGCAAGACTCCCCTGCTAAGTTTATCTATCGCAGGCCCTCCCGGATATCCCAGCCCCAACATCTTTCCCGCCTTGTCCAATGCCTCGCCAGCAGCATCGTCTCTTGTCTTGCCAAGCAATACGATGTCCTGCCAGTTCTTTACCAAATACAGATTCGTATGCCCTCCGGAAACTATCAGGCCTATAAACGGAAAAGAGATTTCATCAACGCTATCTTCCTCGCCTAACTGCAAAAACGGCGCATATAGATGCGCAAGGATGTGGTCAACCGCAATAATGGGCCTGTCCAAAAACAAGGCAATGGCCTTTGCAAAGGTAAATCCAACCAAAAGCGCGGGAATTAATCCGGGACGGTTAACCGCGCAAATAAGGTCTATATCCCTTGAATTGACTTGCGCTTTGTTTATAGCAGAGTCAAATAAAGGCGCAAGGGATTCTAAGTGTTTGCGAGAGGCAATTTCAGGTATCACACCGCCGTATCTTGCGTGTATCTGAGCGCTGCTTGCCACCTCATTTGCAAGCACGCGCCTTCCGTCCTCAACCAATGCAACGGATGTCTCATCACAAGAACTCTCTATCCCAAGGCACAGCATACTAATTCATCCACCAGTCCTCATTTCCAGCGTCTCCGTCCATAAATTCATCCACATCGTAAGGATCGGAGAAAAACATATTGATATTCATTATCAAAGGAAATAATTCCACCGGATTTTTCGGGCGTTTTTTCCTGAACATATTAAGGAATCTGCCCAAAGGCCCCTGTGATTTATTATTCGTATTCATCAATTCCTGCACCAGAGAGAATATCTTGCCGGCAATAACCTCCGGCCTCTCCTGCTTGTCCAGATTTATAAACAATGCCTTTTCAGCGCAATCCGGGCAAAACAAGTCAATCACACCACAAGACAGGCACTCTGCCGTAAAAAAGTGGGCGCTGAGTTTTTTCCCGCATTTTGAGCAGGCCATTTTACTGAGGCAGTCCTGACATATGTTCAGTTTAGAGCCCATTGGCAAACGCAGTATCCGCGCAGAATCTGAGACAAATACCTTATCGCAGAAACGGCACTCCAAAGGCTGTCCCGGAGCAGCGGCCTCCCAAAAGGCGGACCTGCCCACATACTTGTGCCTGCATCTTTTAAACATACAACCTCCTTAACTTATGCTCCATTTAATATCGCAGTATATTCCCTAATCTTTTCATTAGGGCCCTTTGATTCTAATATGTCCCTGCATACGGCAATCGCCCATGGATTGAAATCCTTTATAATTTTAATGCGCTCGCTATCCATCCCCCCAATTGCCACAAAAGGCTTATCAACCTCATTATACCACTTTTTTAGCAATTCCATACCAACAACTTTATACTCGGGTTTTGTCCTTGTCGGAAATATAGGCCCTATTGAAAAGTAATCCACAGGCAGATCCTGCGCGCGCAATATCTCCTCGCCGCTATGGCAAGACAGTCCTATCAACGGCAGGCCAAAGCCGTCTAACTTCACAGGGTCAAGGTCGTCTTGGCCTATGTGCAAACCCGCATTTGCAATCTTGGCAATATCGGCCCTGTTGTTTACGACAATCGCCTTGTCAAATGACCCAGCCAAGCGCTCTGCCAAGGCGCACACAAACCTTGCGCTCCATTTCTCTGAAAAACGCACCTGCAGTATGTCCACCCCGCTGTTTAGAAAACCCTCTGCCATATCAAATAGTTTATCTAAATCAGCACAGCTTATTACGTCTAAATCAAATATCAAATACAGATTGTTTCTATCTTTCATTTTTTATCTGAAAGGTTTTTGCTTCTACTTCGTATACGTCAAAACGCAGTTCTGAAACCCGAGAGGCATATTCTTCTCTTCCCAAAATCCGCAAGGCCTCCTCAATAACGCGCAGGGCCTCTTTTATGCGCTGGAAATTTGAATAAAGCGCATCCTGCACCTGCTCATATGCCCCAGACGGGTCTGCCTTCATAATATCTGACGAAACCGATCGGCTCTGCCACAGGCCGTCTATTGACTTTCTGATATTTAAACAAATCACGGAAAATTCGTGCCTTATTTTTTTCAACTCAACCGCCGCAGGGCTGTCATATTCAAACCTCAAGATATCCTCCACAACACGCAGGGCCTCTTGCGCCCTATTGCAATTTGCATCCAATAATCTTAAGCACATAAATCCAAATCCTTGGCGGCCTTTACCTCATCTACACGCGAAACAGGGCTATTATAAGGCGCGTTTTTTAATTCCTGCGCATCCTGATTAATCACTTCTTTTAGGGCCTCTACGAAATAATCCAGAACAGGCAGGCCTTCTGTTTCTGTCGGCTCTATCATTATCGCTTCTTTGACTATCAATGGAAAATAAACGGTCGGCGGATGAATCCCCTTGTCTATAAGGCCCTTTGCAATGTCCATCGCAGAGATGCCTTTTTCCTTTTTCAATCTCTCCGCCGATGCGACAAATTCATGCATGCACACCGCATCTGCATAAGGAACGTCTAAAAACCGCTTTATCTTTTCTTTTAGATAATTTGCGTTCAACACGGCTGTTTTGGCAACGTCTTTTAACCCCTCTAATCCGAGTGATAAACAGTACGCATATGCCTTAACTATAACCAAAAAGTTCCCAAAAAACGGCGCAAGGCGTCCTATGCTATCTTTGACGTCTTCTTGAAGCGCATATCCTGTCCCCTGTTTTACAACCCTTGGCACAGGAAGAAAATCCTGCAAACGCATAGCCACTCCCACAGGCCCGGAGCCCGGCCCGCCCAATCCATGCGGTGTTGCAAACGTCTTATGCAGGTTTAAGTGAACTATGTCAAACCCCATATCAAACGGCCTTGCCATACCAATTAGCGCGTTGAAATTGGCCCCGTCATAATACATTAATCCGCCTGCCTTATGCACGATGTCAGCAATCTCCTTGACTTGGGGATTGAAAAGCCCCAACGTATTGGGCATCGTCATCATCACACCTGCAAGTTCCTCATTGGCATACGGCAAAACGTCCTTTGCCTGCAGATAACCGGTCTCTTTCGTTGAAATAGATATAACCTCAAATCCAGCCAGCGCAGCGCTTGCGGGATTTGTCCCATGTGAGGCATCCGGCACAATAATATACCTGCGCTTTTGCTTATTTTTCTTGTGGTACTTGGCCATAATAGCCACACCGCAAAACTCGCCGTTAGCCCCTGCCATAGGCTGGAATGTAAAGGCAGACATACCCGTTAAAGAACACAAAATCCGTTCAAATTCATATAACAATTCCAATACGCCCTGCGATTTATCAAAAGCGCCCTCTGTAAATATATGTGGATGGAGGCGCATAAAACCATCTAATGACGCAAATGCCTCGTTAATCTTGGGATTATACTTCATTGTGCACGACCCCAATGGATAGAAATTCGTATCAACGGAGAAATTGTCCTGCGAAAGGCTCGTATAATGCCTTACCACATCTGCCTCTGAGAGATCAGGCAGATTAACCTCTCTGCGCAACAATTTTTCATCTATCTGCGGACTGGTTTTTTGCTCGCAGATATATCCCGAATGCCTGCTATCAGGCAAACTGAATATCATTTTCCTAAATGTCGAGTCAATAGAGAAAGGCATTCTTCTATCTCCTGTTCTGTATTGGCCTCTGTAAAGGCCATAAGCAAATAATCCTTTAACTGCGGATAAAACCTCTCCAATCTAATACCCGGGAAGATACCCGCAACCATAGCGTCGTTAAAAAATCGGCCCAAATCAGGCACCTTAAATGCAAATTCATTGAAATTGCCCCCTTTGCCGTTTAAGACGTCAAGGCCTAAAGACCGTGCCTTCTCCATGGCCTTGAGCATATTTTTATGAGAGGCAAGGGCTGCGTTTTTAAGGCCGGCCCTGCCCATAAGCATCACATAAGCCAGGGCCTGCAAAGCGCACAAGGCCTGATTAGAACACACATTAGACGTTGCCTTTTCCCTGCGGATGTGCTGTTCCCTTGCCTGCAAGGTCAGGACATAAGATGCCTTGCCGTTTCTATCTATTGTCCTGCCAACTATCCTGCCCGGCATCTTACGCACAAATTCCTTTTTGCATGCCAATATGCCGAGATACGGCCCCCCGCTTGATAAAGGAATGCCAAGACTCTGGCCCTCTGCAAAAGCAATATCGACCCCAAAATCGCCCGGCGCAGAAAGTATAGCAAGGGAAACTGGATAGAATTGTTGCAACAACAAGGCCCCGGCCTTATGGGCCATCTCCACAAATCTGGACACGTCAAAGGCCCTGCCTAAAAAATCAGGCATAGCAACGATAAAACAAGATGCATCCTTTAATACGTCTTGTGAAATCTCATCCCTGTCAAGTTCTACGATGTCTATATCTAATCCCGAGAGATACGTTTGAAGCATCTTTCTATAAAGCGGATTTACCCAACTATCCACGACGATTTTATCCCTGCGCTTAATCCTGACCGCCATTAACGCAGCCTCAGCCATAGCAGTGCCGCCATCGTAAAGAGATGCGTTTGAAACGTCCATATTCGCCAGCCTGCAGATACTGCTCTGATATTCATATATAGCCTGTAAACTTCCTTGGCTTGCCTCTGGTTGATAAGGCGTATAAGCGGTATAGAATTCTGTTCTTGAGACGATAGAAAATACTGCCGGAGGGATATAATGGCGGTAAAATCCACCGCCAGCAAATAGATTAAATCCAACACCCGAATTTAAACTAGATAAACGCTTAAATTCCCTCTCTAATGCAGGGCCGTCTAATGAGGGAAACTCCTCAATGGCCTCTGTCAAAAACTCCTTAGAAATAGCCCTTTGGTACAATTCATCTACAGTGGCGGCATTAAGCTCTTTTAGGGCCTGTTTTTTCCTATCTTCTGTAAAAGGTATATAAAACGGCATTAAAGGGAATTTACGTAATCATTATAACCCTGCGCATCCATAAGGCCTTTAACCGCATTTGCAGGGCCAACCTTTATCTTAAAAAACCACCCTTCTCCATAAGGGTCCCTGTTTGCCATTTCAGGCTCTTGATCAAGCTCGGCATTGACCTCCACGATCTCTCCTTCAACCGGGCTATACACGTCGCTTGCCGCTTTGACTGACTCAACCGTTGCAACAGGATCGCCTTTTGACACCTGACTGCCCACGTCCGGCAGTTCAACGAATATGATATCTCCAAGAGACTCAGCAGCATAAGCAGTAATACCAACAACAGCAATGTCGCCTTCCAACCTTACCCATTCGTGTTCCTTGCTGTAATACAAACCATCTCTGATTTCTGATGCCATAACGCCCTCCAAGATTTATACCACAGATTCCCCAACCTTTATACGCACTGACCCGTTTTTATAAAACGGATAATCCTCAACAATGGCCTCCATAACAGCGCCTTTTTCATTCCTGACAAAGGCCTTCTCTCCGTTATTTACTGCATTGTCAATATAAGCCAATCCAACGGCAACGCCCAAAGACGGGGCATACCCGCCGGAAGTTATAACACCTATCTCCATGCCATTTTCATCTACTACCACATCGTTGTGCCTAAACGGACGCCTCATCTTTCCTATAAGCCCTTTTAAACGCCTTGAGGCCGACTCGGCCCTCTTGAACATAGGGCCTTTTCCAATAAAATCCTTGTTCAAATCAACAAACCTCTCCATACCGGCTTCTATAGGAGAAACCTCTTCACTTATATCCTGCCCATAGAGAGGATACCCCATCTCAAGCCTTAAACTATCTCTTGCCCCAAGCCCAGCAGGTTTGACAAATTCGACATTCAAAAATGCATTCCAAAGCCTCTCGGCATGCTCTGCAGAACAATAAAATTCATACCCCAACTCACCCGTATATCCCGTCCTGCTTATGACCAAATCCAATCCATTCCATAAATGCTCTCTAAAACGATAATAGCCCAGATCAGATAAATCAATACCCGTTGCCTCTATCGCCGCCTGAAAGGCCTTCGGCCCCTGCAAATCTATCTTCGCAATATCAAAAGAGGCGTCTTTAATCTCAACGCCGCCTTTTAAGCGGGCATTCATCCAATTGATATCCGTTTCCCTTCGCGCGGCGTTCACAACAACCATAAACCTATCATCAAAACGATAGACAATCAAATCGTCTATAATCGCGCCTTCATCATTCAACATAAAAGAATACCTGCATTGCCCAACCTGCATAGAAGCGATATTATTCGTAAGCAACGCGTCTAAAAAACCACAGGCATCTGCGCCTTTGACAATAATCTGTCCCATATGACATATATCAAAGACGCTGGCCTCTGACCGCGTATGCATATGTTCTTCTATTATACTCGTATAAGAGACCGGCAGGAGCCAAGATGCAAAGTCAACCATCCTGCCGTTATGTTTAAGATGCCAATCGTATAAAGGCGTTTTATTCAAATTATTTCCTCTTCCTCAACTCCATCAAAATCTCGTCCAAAGTCCTGTTCATCCTCTTCAACAAATCCGTTTGCTCCTGCATAGTCTTATCAAACTTTGCCTGTTGTTTTTTTGCCTCTTGAGCCATCTTCATCATATTCGCCATATCCTTAAGTCCGCCCATATTCATAACAAAACCTCCTGTTGAATTTACCTGACAACCAGATTAACAATCTTTTTAGGCACAACTATCTCTTTTACTATAGACTTGCCTTCAAGATATTTCTTGACAGCATCCTTTGCCTGCTTAAGCACATCGTCCTTTTCAGCATCCACCGCAACCTCAATCCTTGCCCTGACCTTGCCGTCTACCTGCACAGCCATCTCTATAACATCTAGCAGTATTGCAGATTCATCGTACTTCGGCCAAGGCTTGGAATCAATATCCGTTTCAAACAGCCTCTCCCACATCTCACTGGATAAGTGAGGAGTAAAAGGATACAACAAAAGCACAAGCGCTTCAAGGGCCTGTTTAAACTTCTCCGAACTTACCCCCTTATCCCGAAGCTCATACATCATGTTTACCAGCTCCATAATACTGCTTATAGCGGTGTTGAAGTGAAAATCGCCTTCCATATCATTCGTTACCTTCTTGATAACACTGTGGAGCTTGCTGTCTAATTTTCGCTCCGTTTCTCTGTCTGAATCAGAACTCAACGTCTCAAGGACATCCATCAAATTCCAAACTCGGTTTAAAAACCTCCAGATACCTTCCACTGCCCTATCATTCCATTCCGCATCCCTTTCAGGCGGCCCGATAAACAAGATATACAAACGCATAGTATCTGCGCCGTATTGTTCAATCAAACTATCCGGGCTAACCACATTGCCTTTTGATTTAGACATCTTCGCCCCGTCTTTAACAATCATGCCCTGAGTAAACAGGCGTTTAAACGGCTCTGCAAAACTCAAAAGCCCAAAATCCCTTAAGGCCTTTGTCATAAACCGGGAATACAACAAGTGCAATATCGCGTGTTCAACACCTCCGATATACTGGTCAACAGGCAACCAATTGTCCACATCATCCTTGTAAAACGGCATATCCTCTGCATGGGGATTTATATACCTCAAGAAATACCAGCTGGAATCAACAAACGTGTCCATAGTATCTGTTTCTCTTCTGGCAGGACTTCCGCATTCAGGGCATTTTACATTCAAAAATTCAGGCACAAACGTAAGAGGAGATTCGCCTGTCGGCCTAAATTCCACGTTTTCAGGCAAAAGCACAGGAAGGTCTTTTTCAGGAACAGGCACAATTCCACACTTATCGCAATATATAATAGGAATAGGGGCTCCCCAATATCTCTGTCTGGAGACCAACCAATCACGAAGGCGGTAATTGACTTTCTTCCTGCCCCAAGAATTCTGTTCTATCCAATCCGCAATAGCCCTTTTGGCCTCTTCATTGTCAAGCCCGTCAAACTGGCCTGAATTGACCATCACGCCTTCATCTTCCCAAGCCGAGGAAGAAAGATCCGCATCGCTATTGTGAATGACCTCTATCAAGTCCAAACCGTACTTTTTTGCAAACTCCCAATCCCTCTGATCATGCGCAGGCACCGCCATAACAGCGCCGGTTCCATACTCGCTCACGACATAATTGCCAACCCACAAAGGCACCTTTTTCCCGTTAACAGGATTTACAACATATACGCCTGTAAATACGCCTTCCTTATTTGCGACAGCGCCTCTATCCTTACTTTTTTCCCTCAAACACTTGTTGATAAACTCCCTAACCTGTTGTTTATTATCTGAAAGGCTTAAAATCTCATCCATATACTGATAATCAGGAGAGACAACCACATAACTTACGCCGAAAATAGTATCTATGCGCGTTGTAAAACACCGCACCTTGATGTCCGCCTTATCCAACAAAAATTCAATCTCAACCCCTTCGGAACGGCCTATCCAATTTTTCTGCATAGACTTAACCCTTTCAGGCCAATTCTCAAGCAGATTCAAATCATCCAATAACTGTTGGGCATAAGCGGTTGTTTTAAAGAACCACTGCTCCAAATCCTTTTGCTCTACCAAAGACGAACACCTCTCACACTGCCCGTCTATTACCTGTTCATTGGCAAGCACAGTCTGGCAGGACGGGCACCAATTAACGGCGGCCTTTCTCTTATACGCAAGGCCGTTTTCATACAAAAGCAGAAACAGATACTGCGTCCACTTATAATAATCAGGCAGGCACGTCGTCAACTCCCTGTCCCAATCATAACCAATCCCCCAAGAATTCAACTGCCCCTTTATGCGTTTGATATTCTTAAGCGTCCAGTCTTTGGGGTTAATCCCCCTTTTTATGGCGGCATTTTCAGCCGGAAGCCCAAAGGCGTCCCATCCCATAGGGGACAAGACATCAAAACCGTGCATTCTCTTATAACGCGAGACAGCATCACCTATAACGTAATTTCTGGCATGGCCGACATGAAGTTCAGCTGAAGGATAAGGAAACATCACAAGACTATAATACTTCTTGACCTTATCTTTTAGCTTTGTCTTTACAGAAAAGGCCTTTTCCGCCTCCCAATGAGATTGCCACTTTTTCTCTATATCTTTGAAAGGATACGCCATCTTTACACTGCCTTTAATTCAAGAAAATCGCCACACATAAACATCAATGAAATAATAGATATAACACAATTAAACGCCCTTTACAAGCAAGGATTTATATCATCGAAAAAATCAAATAGATGTAAAGATTTTTTAACTCGCTCAGAGTTCTACACCCTCTCCCTCTCTACCTTTGAAATATTTCTTTCCTCTTCATTGAACTCTATATCAACAAGCGCCATCTCCTTGCCACAGTCTTAATCTATTATACGGCAATGACGCAAATAGCGCCTTGCGCTGTCTTTCAACTTCCTCTATATCCACCCTTTAATCTCAACGCCAAATCCTTGCTCTTTTACGCTACCCGCGCCTCATCTGTCAAATACCTGACTAATACATGGTTAAAGGACTTCCTTACCTCCATATTAGGAAATCCTAAATGATACAGCGTCTCATCTATCTATTCTATATACTCTACGTAATCTATCGTCAAATATCCAGTCTGATACAATAATGGACATATCGGCAATGCCTTCATCTATTCTCCTCTTGGTTTTACCCAAACTGCTCCAACTTCTTAAAAAGTGGAACCAAATGTTTCTGGAGAAATCAGTCTCACTTCTATTACACAGCCTCTAATCTAAAAGAAAAACTGTTAAATCCAATACCGCCCAATGGCTGTTTGGCAACATTTTCATCTCCAACAATCGGCATATTATTGGGGTATTCCTCATCCAGCCCTGCTTCAACTATCGCCAT
>CAYXYY010000011.1:0-97363 GCA_964469495.1 uncultured Planctomycetia bacterium
GACGGAAAATGAATTGATATCCGTAATAGAGGAAAGACTATATGACATAGCCAAAGATAATGATATAGAATTAGAAGGCGTAAATTATGCGTCTAAATTTAAAGAACTAATTACAGCCCTCAAGCAAAAATACAACAAAAACGTAGTAATTCTGATAGACGAATACGACAAGCCGATACTAGACCACATAACGGAGAAAGAATTTGCCCGCCAGATAAGGGACATATTGCGTGGATTCTATTCTGTTATCAAGGCAAGCGATGAGCATATCAGGTTTGTGATGCTTACGGGAATAACGCGGTTTAGCAAGGTGAGTATATTTTCAGGTTTAAATAACCTAAACGATATAACAATGGACAACAAGTATTCCACAATGCTTGGCTACACGCAGGAAGAACTTGAACATTATTTTAGCGTTCATATAGATGCCTTGAGCAAGGAATTAGATGAGAAAAGAGAGTTTGTATTGTCTGAGATAAAGGAATGGTATGACGGATATAAATTTTCCAGAAAGGGAGAAAGGGTTTATAATCCGTTTTCAACAATGCTCTTGTTTGATAAAGGGGAGTTTAAAGCGCACTGGTTTGAGACAGGCAATCCCAAGTTTTTATTGGACGTGATAAATGAGGAAGGGTTTTTCCTGCCAGAGATAGACAATGTAGTCCTGTCAGTAGAGGAATTGGGCAATTTTGATATAGACCACTTAAGCGTAAGGCCGTTGTTGTACCAGACAGGGTATCTGACGATAGATTATGTAGAGTATATAGATGAGATAGGTGAGACTTTGTATCATTTAGGATTTCCTAATATGGAGGTAAGGAAGTCCTTTAACCATGCGTTAGTCTGGTATTTGACAGATGAAGCGCAAGCGGCGCAAAAGAGCAAGGATTTGGCATTGAGCCTGGTAAGAGAGGATATGGAAGGGTTTGAAAGACAGCTCAAGGCGCTGTTTGCGTCGTTGCCATATAACAGCTATGTAAAGAATAACATAGCGCATTTTGAGGGCTATTATATAAACGTATTGTTTTCGTATTTAGATGGGATGGGTATATTTGCCAATGTAGAGGAAGTGACGAACAAGGGCAGGGTGGACTTGACAATAGAGTTTAAGAGCAAGATATTCATTGTAGAGGTAAAGGTGGGGGAAGGTTCTGCATTAAAGCAGATAAAGGAGAAGAGGTATTGGGAGAAATACCAAGACAAGGGCAAGGAGATAATGCTTGTTGGGATAATATTTGATGAGAATGAGAGGAATATTTCAAAGGTGGAGTTTTCCCGCATCTAATCTTTTGAGATTAATTCCCGGTTTTAAAATCGTGTTGATCAGTGTGTTTTTTTATTTACAAGGAGTGTGTTGTGAGTAAATTTCAAGAAGGCGATTGGGTTTTGGCTTGCGATAAAAAACATAGGCAAAGGATGTTCGTCATAAGGAAAGGAAAGTTATTTTCTCTTTACAATAAACAGTTCAAACACGATATTCTTATTGGATTGGAGGAAGGTTCTGCCCTTTTTGCAGATAGTTCCCAGCCTGTATATGTGTTTAGGCCTTCTATGCGTGATTATGTGATGAATATGAAACGCAATGTCCAGCCGATTTATCCAAAAGACCTAGGGCTTATGGTCTTTTATGCAGATCTTCGGCCGGGTAGTAAGGTCTTGGAAATTGGGCTTGGGGCAGGGGCGTTAAGCCTTGCCATATTAAATGCGATAGGGCCTTCCGGAGAGCTTATTACTTATGAGCGAAGGCAGGACTTTGCCAAACAGGGCAAGGATAGGATAGAGGCCTTTCTAGGAATTTGCGATAATCATAAGGTGGTGATTAGGGATGCTTCTGAATCAATAGACGAAAAAGGTTTTGATAGCGCTTTTATAGATGTGCCGGAACCCTGGTCGGTCGTTGAGAATGTGTGCAATTCAGTGAAAAACGGCGCGTATGTTATGGCATTTATACCAACGACTGTTCAGATAAAGCAGTATTGGGATTTTGTGGATAAGATGCGGTGTGTGAGTCAGGTGGAGATATTTGAGACGATGTTTAGGAAATGGGATGTCGGCAGGCGTTCTCTCAGGCCTGCTCATACTATGATAGGCCACACAGGATTTGTTGTGGTATTTCGCAAGGTCTCTCTCGCAGAAAAGGTTTGATATATGTCTGGTTTGCGCGCTATAGGTTTGTTTTCAGGCGGACTGGATAGCATACTTGCGTATAAGTTGATTGAAGAGCAGGGCATTTCTCCCATTGCGGTATTTTTTAAGTCTCCGTTTTTCGCAAAGCCCGTTGACGTTGAACATATAGCAGAGAGATACGGTATTGTGCTGGAGCAGGTGGATATAACTGAGGTATATCTGAAAGAGGTTTTGCGTCGTCCTGAATTTGGTTATGGAAGGTTTTTTAATCCGTGTATTGATTGTCATGGTTTTATGGTCAAACAGGCCATGCTTCTTTTAGGCCGATTTGATGCAAGATTTGTTTTTACCGGCGAAGTGCTTGGAGAAAGGCCTTTTTCTCAGACGAATTTTGGGTTGTCTAATGTCGGTAAACTGGGGAATGCCTCCGGCCTGTTGTTGCGTCCTCTTAGCGCAAAGTTGTTGCCTATATCCGTGCCCGAGGAAAGGGGGTGGGTGGATAGAGGCCGGCTTCTTGCAATTAAAGGCAGGAGCAGAAAACAGCAGTTTACATTAGCCAAGCGTTATGGCATAGACGTTGAAGGGCTTCTCCAGCCGTCCGGCGGGTGTTTGTTGACGGATCCTGCTATATCTGAGAGGGTAAGGGCATATATCAACCATTTTAAAGACGATGCGAATTGGGTTTGGGGCCTTGTTAAGACAGGCAGGCACTTTGCCCCGGCAGAAGAGTCTGCCTTTGTTATCGGCAGGAATGAGGAAGAAAATAATGTTATATCAAGATATGCATCAAGAGGGGTTTTGTTTTCCTTTGAAGATATTCCCGGGCCCGTTGGTTTGTTGTCAGGCACCCACGGCAGGGACGCAGACGTTATCGTGTTGTGCGCAAATATACTTTTTGCTTATGCAAAGCAAGGGTATAATGAAGCAAGGATAAGGATTGCCTTTCCCGATGGGAAAGAGGATTTTCTAACAGTGAAATCCCGGCAAGATAGGGATGTGTTTAGAAGGTTTATTTTAGGGAGGAAGAAATGAATAAGGCTGTTGTGTTGCAGTCAGGCGGATGCACGGCTGTTATTAATCAAAGTTTGTGTGGTGTGGTCAAGGCCTGTAAAGAGAATGGTATAGATATTTACGGGGCCAGATGGGGAGTTGAAGGCCTTATTAAGCAGGATTTTTTGGATTTCACTATTATGGATGATTCTGTAATAACAAAGATAGGAAATTTGCCTTCTTCGTTTTTAGGCTCTTCCCGCATAAAATTGGATGAAAAGTCTGCTCTGGACGTCGTAAATGCCTTGTCTGAAAAAGGGGTTTCGGCGGTATTTCTGATAGGAGGAAATGATACTGCATTAAATGCTAAGTTTTTAGCAGATGCCTCTAATGTTTTAGGCGCTGAAATGCGTATCATAGGTATTCCAAAGACAATAGACAATGACCTTCCGTTTATGCATTATTGCCCGGGTTATGGAAGTGTGGCCAGGTTTGCGGCAATAACAACTCAAGAAGCGTCTTTGGATACGTTGGCTATGAAGAATGTTGACCCGATTAAGGTGATAGAAGTAATGGGAAGGAATGCCGGATGGATTGTGGCTGCTTCTGCTTTGTTAAAACGCGCGCCGGCTCAAGGCCCTCACTTGCTTTGTTTCCCGGAAAGGCCTTTTGAATGGGATGGTTTTTTGCAAAAGTTGGAAGATATTTATAAGAGGTATGGCTATGCGGTCGTAGTTATATCAGAGACGATAAGAGATAAAGACGGAAGGCGTATCGGCGAGAAAAAAGACGGCCTTGTTGCCGATGGTTTCGGGCATCCTTATGTTGAGAGTCCTGCTCAGAGGATATGCGCTGTTGTTGAAGAGAGATTTAAGGTGCGCGCAAGGTATGATAAGCCCGGCACTATACAGCGTATGTCTATGGCGTATGTATCAGACAGGGACCAGCGCGACGCCTTTGGCTGCGGCAGGTTTGCTGTCCAATTGGCGCTGGAAGGCAAAAGCGGCCTTGAGGTGGTTTTAAAGGACAATGGTGAATTTTCCTATGTTGACATCTCTGAAATTGCCTCAGTAGAGCGCTTGTTGCCTGAAAATTTTATTAACAAAGATGGTGATTTTATTACACAGGATTTTGTTGATTATTGTATGCCATTAATTGGGAGCAATGTGCCTGATTTCTCTTGGGCGTATGATTTGGTTTAAAGCGTATGGATTTTTTAAAGGATGCATTTTTAGATTACCTATTGGTTGAAAGAGGGCTGAGTAAAAATACTATTGAGTCCTATGAAAGGGATTTGGTCTTGTTCTTTTCTTATATAGATGAGAAAAAAAAGGCGATTACAGATACTTCTCAGGAAGATATCAGGGATTTTATAAGGTATCTGGTGGAGGAACGAAATTTCTCTGAACGCAGTATCAATAGGATGCTTTCTTCTGTGAAGGGTTTTTTCAGATTCTTGGCCCGTGAGGGCGAGATTCTAAAAAATCCTGCAGGGGATATTCAAGGTATGAAACTGCCTTTGCGTTTGCCAAAGGCTATTTCTCTAAAACAGATAGAACAGATGCTTTTACTTGCCGAGAGTTCTTCATCTTCTCAAAGGGATAGGGCTATTATAGATTTGTTGTATTCTTCCGGATTGCGGGTTTCCGAATTAGTCGGATTGGAACTGGCTGACGTGAATTTTATCGGCAGGTTTTTGAGGTGTAAGGGCAAGGGCAGTAAAGAGCGTGTTGTGCCTTTTGGGAAAAGGGCCCAGCGTTTGATGAAGGCCTATATTGACGGGGAACGTTTGGAGATATTGTCTAAAAGGAGAAAACAAAGCAGTTTTTTGTTTATTAATAGAAGCGGGACAAAAATTTCTCGCCAAACGGTCTGGAAGATAATAAAATACTATATTTCAGCAGTTGATTCTAACAGCGTTGGTAAAGGTCCCCACGCCTTGAGGCATTCGTTTGCAACGCATTTGTTAAATAGAGGCGCAGATGTAAGGGTAGTTCAGGAATTGTTAGGGCACAGCAATGTGGCGACAACGCAGATTTATACGCATATAAAAGAACCGGCCTTAAAGGATGTTCATAAAAGGTTTCATCCTAGGGCTTAAACAGGAAGGATTTGTCTATGTCAGCGAAGATTATTGACGGAAGGGCAATATCTCAACAGATTTATGAGTCTTTAATCCCAAAGATCAAGGAGTTGACGGAGAAGTTGGGAAGGATGCCGTGTTTGGTTGGCTTGGAGTGCCAGTTAGTTCCGGAAATTGAGGCCTATATAAATTCTCAAAAGCGAATAGCCCGGCGTTTGGGAATAGAATATAAGCACAGGCAGGTTGCGCCTTATGAAGAGTCGATGCAAGAGGCCATTGAGATGGTCTCAAGAGACGATTCTATTGACGGTGTGCTTATTCACACGCCTTTGCCTGAGGGCGTTGATTTGTTTGATATTCTGCCTTATTTAAGTCCGGAGAAGGATGTTGAGGGTATTAGCCCGGGAAATACCTTTGCTATTTTTTGGCATAGGGGCCAGATTATACCGACGACGCCGAAAGCTGTTTTGAGGATATTGGATGAAATAGATTATGATTTATACGGCAAGGAGATTGCGATGATTGGCCAGGGCGTTGTTGTTGGAAGGCCATTGACTATCTTGCTTGCTCAAAAAAGGGCAACTGTCAGGCTTTGTCATCTGCCGACATATAAAACCGGCAAGCTCAGGGATCATCTGGCGCAGAGCGACGTGGTTATCGCCGCTGTGGGAAGTCCAGAGGTTCTAAAAGGCGAATGGATAAAGCCTGGCGCTGTTGTAATTGATGTTGGCATAAATGAGGTGGATGGCAAGTTGGTTGGGGATGTTGAGTTTGACGTTGCCAAAGAAAGGGCATCTATGATTACTCCTGTTCCGGGTGGTGTAGGGCCTGTGACGGTTGCTATGTTGATAGAAAATTTGGTCATATTAATAGAAAGGAAATTAGATGCATCTGACGCAGATAATTAAGCAAAAGGGCAAGGCCTTTACTCTGGAATTCAATCCTCCGAAGGGGTGGGATTTATCTAAGGGATTGGAGAGTTTAAAAGGGATTGCAGATTTTGCCGATGCGATAAATGTGACGGATATGCCGGGGGCAAATCTGAAGATGAGCAGTTGGGCGGCGGCGATTTTGCTTAAACAGGCGGGATTTAATCCGGTTGTTCAATATACCTGCAGGGATAGAAATAAGCTTGCCCTGATAGGGGATATGTATGGCTTAAAGGCCTTTGGCATTGAGAATATGCTGATACTGGGCGGGGACCCTATTCATATAGGAGATGAACCCGATGCGAATATGGTGTATGATTTGGGGACAATAGATTTGATAAAGGCCTCTAATGAATATCTTGAGGATATGTGCATAGGAGCTGCCGCAAATCCAGGAGCCGATGATTTGGATAAAGAGATAGATAGGATGAAGCAAAAGGCCGAAGCAGGCGCCGCATTTTTTCAGACGCAGGCGGTTTTTGAAAGAGATGCCTTTGCAAGATTTATGGATAAGGCGCATAAAATGGATATCCCTATTCTGGCAGGTATTATACCTTTGCGTTCGGCAAAGATGGCGGAATTTATGAATAAGAATATACCGGGTATTTTTGTGCCGGATACGTTAATAGAGAGAATGAATTCGGCAAAGGACCCTGTTGAGGAAGGCAAGACAATAGCTGTTGAGATTGCCAAGGATGTGATTGATTTGTGCCAAGGCCTGCATTTTATGCCGATAAGACACATAGAGGTGATGCAGGACATTTTTCCCCGCTTGCTTGATTGAGCGCTATGGGATATAATCTTATTCTATAGGGAGGTTGTTATGGTTGAGATATCCGATGTTGCTGCATTAGGTTTGAAAGTCGGTGTTGTAAAAGAGGTTAGCGAGCATCCTAATGCAGACAGATTATATGTTTTAAAGGTGGATTTGGGGGATGAAAATCGCCAATTGGTGGCGGGCCTGCGTCAGGCATATTCGGATCCGGACCAGCTTTTAAATAAGCGGATAGTTGTGGTGACAAATCTAAAACCGGCAGTGCTTAGGGGGATAGAGAGTCAGGGGATGTTGCTTGCAGCGAGTGCTGATGGCAAGGTATGCGTTTTGCAGCCGGATTGTGAAATGCCGGCAGGCAGTGAGGTGAGGTAATGGTTTTTAGTTATGAGATATCAGTGCCGACAAAGGGGTTTTGTGATATTCAGGATATTACGTCCAACGTGGAGAAGGCCGTAAAGTTATCAGGTATTTCCAATGGAATCGTGTGTGTATTTGTAAATGGGTCAACGGCAGGCATTACAACTTGCGAATATGAACCGGGGTTGGTTAGGGATTTAAAAAATGCCTTTGAGCGTCTTATCCCTCAGGATGGAGAGTATCATCACAATATGGCATGGGGTGATGGGAATGGATTTTCACACGTGCGCGCATCCTTTTTAGGGCCTAGTATGAGCATTTCGTTACAGGATGGTAAATTGTCTTTGGGGATGTGGCAGCAGATTGTTCTCGCTGATTTTGATAATAGGCCGAGGAAACGTTCGGTTGTAATACAGATTGTAGGGGAATAAGCAAGAAAGGTGGCGGTATGTGCGATTTAAGGGGATTTGTTCCCTCCGAGGAGTGTTTTAAATGTGATAGGTGCTGTCGGTTTAGTGATAAGGAAACTATATGGTCGCCTGTATTTAGTGCTCAGGAAGTAGAAGAGGTAATCAATGAAGGTTATCCACCGGCTGTATTTAATATAGGCAGAGTTGGTTTTAAGGATGTCAGATTGCATCCCAAACAAGGTTTGCGTTATTCTTTTATTTGTCCGTTTTTTGACGAGGAGAAAAATTGTTGTAAGATCTATCCTATAAGGCCGTTTGATTGCAGATTGTATCCGTTTTTGATAGTGGATATGGGGGATGGAGACGTTTTTCTGGGTCTGGATGAACAGTGCCCTTATGTTGGAAAGCTGCTTACTAAACAGAACGGAGCAGAGATAATAGACAGGCACTCAAAATTCTTGGCGGAATTTTTAAATTCCCAAGAAGGTAAAGAGTGCTTATATAAAAGTCCGCAGATTATAGCAAGGTATAATGGAAAGATTCGCATGCTTGCACAATTAGATATAGAGATTTGATGTATTATGAAGGCAATTATTCGTCAGTTTTTCATTCTGGTAAATTCGTTGTTGTTGTCGGCCTGTGCTTTCGCTATAACTGCCAGTTTGGATATAGATAAGGAATCAGTGGTTTTAGGCGAGCCGTTTGTCATTACTATTTCAGTTCACACGGACGCTTTTACGTGTAAAGATATTGCTTTCCCTGAAAAAGAACGTTTTTTGCCATTACTCGTCAAGAACGAAGACTGTAAACGCAAGGGCGGTGTAATAGTAAAATCCTATGAGTTATTCGCTTTTCAGTTAGGGGATATTCCTATTAAAGGGCTAAAGATAAAGGCCGGGCCTGATGAAATCCCATTAAAGGATATTACAATTCACGTCAAGGAGTTGCTTCCTAAGGATGTAAAAGGGGTTTCCCCTAAACCCAATGCGGATTTTGTGAAACAGGCTTTCCCATGGCCTATTGTTTTATTATTGCTCCTGTTATTAAGCGCGGCGGCGGTATGGTTTTATTACAAAAGGCGATTTGATTTGGACGATGACGGGCATTTTTATAGCAAGAGGCCTTATTGGGAGATAGTAAAAGAAAGGATTATAGATTTAGAGAAGAAAAAACTTCCCGAACATCAATTATGGAAGCAGTTTTATTATGAATTAACGGAGATGTTAAGATTTTTCTTGCAGAATAGGTTTCAAGTAAAGGCATTGGAGATGACTGCTTATGAATTAGAGCCGGCGATTAGACGATTAAATATAGAGGATAGTGAAAAAAATGGCATAATTGAGGTGTTGTTTAATTCGCAACCTGTGAAATATGCAGGCGCTTTTATGGATAGCAAAGCCACAGCGGAAAAGGACCTTCTGTTCGTCAAATCGTTTATTGATAAGTATTCTCCAAAACCGGATCAAGAAGATCAATGATGTTAAACCGCAATTCGGACACAATCGCTGCTATTGCGACGCCGATGGGACGCTCTGCGATTGGTATAGTGCGGATGAGCGGGCCAAAGGCATTTGATATCTTGAGGTCTGTGTTTTTACCTTTACCTGGAAAATTATCTCGGGGGATGTAGTATGGCAAAATTTGCGATGAAGAGAATAACCTCATAGACGATGCTTTGGCCCTAGTGTTTGAATGCCCGCATAGTTATACGGGTGATGATCTAGTGGAATTTTCCTGTCATGGCAATCCGGTTATCTTACAGGAAGTCCTTGGCCTTGTTCTGCGAAAAGGCGCGCGCTTGGCAGATAGAGGCGAGTTTACTATGAGGGCATTCTTGAATGGGAAACTAGACCTAACACAGGCAGAAGGTGTGCGCAACGTCATAGATGCCCGTTCAATAACAGAGGCAAGTTTATCTGTCAGAAATATTCATGGCGCGCTTTCCGATATGTTTAAAGAGTGGTTGAACGTTTTGAACTCAGTTTCTGTGCAGATAGAGGCGATGGTAGAATTTCCGGAAGAGGAATCTAGTCCGCATCAAATAGATTTTTGCGATTCTATAAACGGCTTGATAACGCAAATAGAAGCTTTTGTTGAAAGAGGACGGGTTTGCAGGAATGCGGCGGCTCTTCATACCGTGTTGATTGTAGGGAAACCAAACGTTGGTAAATCTTCCTTGTTTAACGCGATTCTAAATCAGGACAGGTCTTTGGTTTACCACGAGGCCTGTACTACGAGGGATATGGTTTGTGAACAGATAGACGTTGCTTTATCGGGAAAGAGATTTTCCGTAAAATTGTGCGATACGGCTGGAATAATAGACACCGCCCAAGGCATTGATGCCATTGCAATAGAAAAGGTGTTTGAACAGATATCGCAGGGAGATATGGCGATATTTGTTCTTGAGGCCGGGGCAGTGCCCGATGAACAAGAGATGAAGATTTTAAAAACGATTCAGGATTACGATTTGAAGACAATTGTCTTTATAAATAAGATTGATTTGAGTAATCCGTGTTTTTCCGAAGATATTTTTGGCAATGCTAAGATAATAAAAGGTAGCGCTAAAAATAGGCAGGGCATTAAGGAAATCCTTCAGGCAATATCCGACGAGATTCCATCATTGCCTTTCGGCCGTGCGTTTTTATTGTCCGTCAGGCAGGAATCTGTGTTATTAGAGCTGTTAAAGAAGATGAAAGAATTTTCAATGCATCTTGCAGGGGATAATCTGGATATTGCCGCCGACGTTTTGCATGAGGCAAGGGCATTATTGTCGGGTCTGTTGAATACTGAAGTGCAGGCGGTCATTACTGAGATTTTCAATAACTTTTGTATAGGTAAATAAGAGATGCATAATATGGAAAAGCTGTCCAACGTGCATTTCAAACTCCCGAAACATCTCCATATGAGAAAAGACGTGGAGTTGTTTTTGTCGGAGAAATTGCTTTCAATGCTTGAGCAGGATGCGGTAAGACAATTGATAAACGTGGCATCTATGCCTGGAATTGAGGCGGTTTTTGCTATGCCGGATATACATACCGGATATGGTTTTCCCATAGGGACTGTTGCCGGCGCGGATATAGAATCTGGCGGTGTTATCTCTCCATCAGGCGTGGGATTTGACATAAATTGTGGTATGAGATTGTTTGTTAGTCAGGTAAATAGTAAATCTTCACAAAGATATATACGGGAATTTATCAATAAATTGTTTTCAATGGTGCCTGCAGGTGTTGGATGCACAGGCGATTTGAAATTGAATGATAGAGAATTGGACGTGGTTTTGGAGAAGGGCGCAAGGTGGGCTGTGGAAAGGGGATATGGTGAATTAGAGGAGCTGGATAAGACAGAGGATCTTGGTTGCATGAGACAGGCATCTGCAATAGCGGTATCTAAACAGGCAAAAAAACGGGGCGCCAGACAGTTGGGCACATTGGGAAGCGGAAATCATTTTTTAGAGGTTCAGTATGTCCTTGATGTATATGATAAGGACATTGCGAGTAAACTAAACATAAAAAAAGGTGATCTTTGTATTATGTTTCATTGCGGGTCAAGGGGATTGGGGCATCAGGTTTGTAAAGAATATTCAGGATATGTGTTGCAGGATATGAAAAAACGGGGTGAATATATTGCGGATAAAGAACTAGGTTTTGTAAAGTTCAAATCAAAATTAGGGCAGGACTATTTTGCCGCTATGGGCGCTGCGGCTAATTTCGCATGGGCAAATAGACAGGTAATAGGCGCTATTGTGAAAGACGTATTTAAACAGGTTTTTGATGGAGAGACCATCAGGATGGTTTGTGATATCGCACATAATATTGCCAAGATAGAAAAACACAAAATAAATGGTAAAACTAAGAGATTATGTGTGCATAGAAAAGGGGCAACAAGGGCATTCCCCGGCCAATTAGTGATTGTCCCGGGGGATATGGGAAGCAAGTCGTATCTTTTAATCGGCACAGAGACCTCTTTGCAAGTAAGCTTGGCTTCTTGCTGTCATGGAGCTGGCAGGGCATTATCCAGAAGCCGGGCGAAAAAAGAGATTGCATATAATCAGGTTGATTCCTTCTTGCGTGAGAAAAATATCCTTGCCTATAGCCATTCAAAATCGGCCTTGATTGAAGAATCCCCGTTTTCTTATAAGGATGTGGAAGAGGTTATAGATGTGGTTTGTTCTGCAGGGATCGTCCGGAAGGTCGTATCTTTATGCCCGCTTGCCGTTCTTAAATGATGGGATTGATTTGATATAATCATTTTAATAAAATTGAGATGTGTGTTATTATATATTGGTTGGAATATCATGTATATAATTTTACGAAGTTAGGCTTGGCGTGTTTTAACAGGAGGGGATATGAAAAGGCTGATTTATTTCATCTTTTTATTTGCATTTTTGTTTGGTTTTGCTTCTGCCTCTTTTTGTAAACAAGTTGGTCAAGAAAAAGAAAAAACAGTGAAAGCAATTTTATTTTATTCTTCTCATTGCGGCGCTTGTATGTATATAGAGGAAAATTATCTGCCAAAGGTGTTTAAAAAGTATGGCGATAAATTTCAACTTCTGCAAAAAGAGATATCGGATAAAGAAAATTTTGAACAACTTCTGGTGATAAACGACAGAGGTTCTGTTCCCACCATGAAGATAGGCGATATAGTATTAATTGGCAGGGATAAAATAGAGAGGGAATTGGAACCAATTATTGATGCCCTGTTAAAAGGCGAAACCCCTGTTTTAACTAACGAAAAAGAACAAATCGTTATCCCTGTAAAAAAAAAACAGTAGAACAGACGTTTAAACACTTTTCGTTTGCCTCTATTATAGGCGGGGGACTCATTGACGGGATTAATCCTTGCGCTTTTGCTGTAATCGTATTCTTTATTTCTTTTCTTAGCGTATATAAGTATACACGCAAACAGATGATAGTTATAGGATCTTCCTATATACTGGCCGTATTTCTTGCTTATATACTCGTAGGTATAGGCCTGGCAAATGTTTTATATGCCATTTCCTTTATAAGGTGGTTGGTTAAGGTCTTTTATACGGCCTTGGCTGTTTTTTGTATCGTTTTAGGCATTCTATCATTGTATGATTTCTGGTCGTATAACAGAGGCGCAAAAGCAGAATCTCAGCTGCTGCAGCTCCCAAAGCCGCTGAAAAAGTTGATAAACAAGACAATCGGCGAGAATTTGAGGCATAAACAGTCCAGTGGTTATCTTGTTTTGATTGCCACATCTTTCTTGGTAGGTATCTTGGTTAGCATCTTGGAAAGCGCTTGTACGGGACAGATCTATCTGCCTGTATTGTCTATTATCCTAAAGACTTACGGAATGAACCTGCGGGCATTGTCTATGCTGATTTTATACAACGTGATGTTTATTATTCCTTTGATCGTCGTTTTTGTTATCGCCCTTATAGGGACTACCTCAAATACCCTGAATTCATTTCTTAAAAAGTATCTTGCGCAGATAAAATTGCTAATGGCCGTGTTGTTTTTCCTTATGGGATATCTGATTTTAGCGCATTGATGGATTTATAGTAAAGGAGAGTTTATGAGCAAGACTTTGATTGAAAAATCGCGCATACCTGTTTCACGCGTTTTCGTGGCAGTGTTTGTTTTTTTTGCCTTGTTTTCTGAAAGTAAGTGGGAAGAGGTTATCCCGTTTGTAAGTACTGTCCTGTTTTTTTGTGGAATAGCCCTTGTCGGTGTAGCTTCTTTGGGACGTCTTTGGTGTTCATTATATATAGCTGGGAAAAAGACCAAATTTCTCATTACAGAGGGGCCGTATTCGGTTTCACGCAATCCACTGTACTTTTTTAGCTTTTTAGGCGCTATAGGAGTTGGGCTTTCAAACGAGAGTTTTACATTTGCACTTCTCGCATTATTTGCGTTTCTACTGTATTATCCAATGGTAATGAGAGAGGAGTCCAATCGTTTAAAAGAAGTTCACGGTGCTGATTATAAAGAATATGCTGATTCAGTCCCTTATTTTTGGCCTAATTGGAGATTATTGAAAGAACCTGATTTTTACGAAGTAAACACAAAAGTCTTTCGCAAACATATATTTAGCGCACTCTGGTTTATATGGATTGTCGGTTTTCTGGAGTTAATAGAATCCTTTCATGAATTAGGTGTCCTGCCTATATGGTTTAAATTGTGGTGATTTGGCGCAAATACTTAAAAGGTTTGCTTTAGATTTAATAATCTGGTAAAATATCAAATTGAAGTTTTAAAGGAGGATTGAATATGAAATGGGTTAGGATATTGTTGTTTTTTGGTATCTTCTTGGTATTCAATAACTTTTTGCTTTGTTCTTTTGCCAAAGAAAAGGGATATGAGATTGTAAATCTCTCGAAAAATAATTCTGTTTTCGATTTTGAAGAGGTCCCTTATACATTGGGCCCGGGAGATGTGATAGATGTCTCTGTTCAGGGCCATCCTGAATTTAGCGGCGCCTTTACAGTAAGCCCGCAAGGTGTTATTCAATACCAATATCTTGGGGATATCAAGGTAAATGGATTGACTAAGGAAGCATTAGCAAAAGAGATTGCTGGCCTATTGGCTGAATATATTCATTCCCCTAATGTCGTTGTTAGGATTCAACAATTTAAGAGTAAGTTTATATACGTAATGGGTGAGGTAAATGCGCCCGGCAAGTATCCTATGCAAGGAGCTTCTGTGTCAGTCAGAGATGCCGTTATATCAGCAGGTTTGACAACGCCTAATGCTGGATTGCGTGGTGCCCGTTTAATAAGGCCGACCAAAGAGGGTAAGGTATATGTGAGAAAAGTGGATTTGTGTAAGATTATGTATGAAGGGATATTGGAAGAAAATTACAATCTTCGTCCCGGAGATATTATATATGTGCCAACGTTAACACTTACAAAAATCGGCCGTACTATCAGCTATATTGTGGACCCATTTTATAAAGCCGCTGTTGCTGTTGATATCGCCGATGGAAGTGATGATTAATCAATAGTAAAGGTAAAATTTATGGAAAATACACTGAATATATTTTTGTATTTTAATTTATTGATCAGACGTAAATGGCTTTTGATTGTGCCCGTGTTTATTTTGGCAATAGGGGCATTTATCGGGAGTGGATTTATTCCAAAGGAATATCAGGCATCAACGCTTATTTTGGTTGAAGAGCAGAAATTAATGAATCCTCTTATCAGTGGATTGGCTGTGTCAACAAGCGTGTATGCCAGGTTGCCTATAATAAAACAGCAGATCCTCTCTTGGGATAATATGGTGGATTTAGTAAATAATGTGGGATTAGGCAGAAATGTCAAAAGTGTTGAGGATTTGGAAGAGGTTGTAGCAAGGCTCAGGAGATCTATCATTGTTTCCATGCCGAAAAACACGAATATAGTTAGGATCTCTTATCAAGGCAAGGAACCTCAAATAACAAAACAGGTTGTTGAGTTTATTGCCAATAAGTTTATTCAGCAAAATCTGTTATCTCAGGGACAAGAGACAAAGACAGCGGTTGATTTCATTGAAAATCAAATAGCCTTGTATAAATATAAGATAAAACAGGACCAATTGAGGTTGTATAAAAATAGATTGGATGCATTGTTAGTGGATTCCACTGACAAACATCCTTTGGTTATAGACTTACGGAACAAAATTGCTCAGCTTGAACAGGAAATTTCTTCTGAGGAATCGAAATTTGAGAACCTGCCTCAGCCGACAAATCCGGAAGAAGAGAAGTTATATAACGACTTGCGCAGGGACTATGAACGCATTCGTCAGGAATCTGAAAGTTCTGGGGATGATATGACAGCTATTGAAAAGGATATGAAGGTAAATGAAGATATCTATGCGATGTTGAAAAAGAGATTGGAAACAGCAAGGATTACACAAAACTTAGAGGCGTCAAAAGAAGGCCTGAGATTTAAAATTTTGGATCCTGCAAGGCTGCCTAGAAAACCGATAAAACCCAATAGGTTAAAGTATACATTGTTTGGCGCGATTCTTGGATTTGCGCTGGGGTTGTTGTTGATCGTCCTTGCAGAGCTTTTGGATACCTCGTTTAAGGGTGTGCAAGAGGCAAAGGTGTTTTTGTCTTCTTATGGAAGCGTAATAGGAGAAGTGCCGGAATTTGATATAGAAAGGTTGAGTGAAGATGTACGAAGCATTTTACGGATTAAAGAGAAATCCATTTAAAATAGTCGTTGATAGTTCAATGTTTTTTCCCAGCAGCGCGCATGAAGAGGCCCTTAACATGTTTTTGTTGTGCGCTATGGAAAGAAAAGGGTTTGCTGTTTTAACAGGTGAGGTTGGAAGCGGGAAAACAATGATCGTAAAGCGTTTTTTAAAAGAGGGGCAGAATATAGAACCGTTGTTGATTTTTAACAGTATGATATCTCCTAAACAACTTCTGGAGAGTGTTTTGCTTGAACTGGGTATTAAGGTATCGCGGTCCGCCTCAAAGGTTTCTATGATACAGATGATTTATAACGCCTTGTTGGAAAAATATGAACAAAATCAAACTGTGGTTTTGATTATCGATGAAGCGCAGAATCTGCCTGTTGGTTCTATGGAAGAGTTGCGGATGTTGTCAAATCTGGAAACAGAGACCGATAAGTTAATTCAGATATTTTTGGTGGGGCAGCCTGAATTAAAAGAAAAACTTTCTATGCGCAATTTGCGGCAGTTAAACCAAAGGATTTATTTGCGTTTTCACCTGCCATCTTTGAGTAGGGAAGAAGCAATAAATTATATTGAACACCGGTTAAGGATGTGTGGTGTAAATCCAAGTGAGATTATGACCTATGAGGCAATGAAAATGGCTGCTATTGCAGGAAAGGGATTGCCAAGACTTATTAATGCTATATGTGATAATGCCTTAATAAATGGCATGGCAGGTGGCAATAAGCCTGTTTCTATTACGGAAGTGCAGGGAGCGGTACAGGCGCTCGGTTATAATATAAACATAACAGATGAGGTTTTATGGGACGCATAACAGATGCATTAAAAAGGGCAATGCTTTATAAAAATCAGGACTTGGCAAAGAGTATCGATGCAAATGCGCAGATTCTGTCAAATAAGTCTTTTGAAAAACGCGCAGATGAGGATTATAAGTCAGTTAATTTTGATAAAATGCGTGTAGATGCCTTTGCTTATTATGGTGTGGGAGGCGTGTTGTTGGATGAATTCCAACATATAAGAGCCGCTCTTATGAAAAAAAATTATAGCTCGGTTTTGATAACGAGCAGTCTTCCTGAAGATGGTAAGACAACGGTTGCCGTCAATATGGGTTTTGCCGTTGCAAAGGCCTTTTCCTCAGAAGGTAAAAGGGTTTTGTTGATAGATTCCGATTTTCACAAACGCCCGTTTTACGATATATTCGGTGTTGATATGTATTCTTATCCCGGGATGTTGGATGCAATCGGAAACAGAAGCGACATTAGAGACCTCATTGTTCGTGATAAAGAAACAGGGTTATTTGTTTTATTTGCAGGCACAAAAAATATGGATGCCATGAGTGTTGCCGGTATTAAAAATCTTTTGTCTGTGTTAAAGAGTGAATTTGATTTTGTTATCATGGATTCAATGCCTGTGTTGAATTTTGTTGAGCCAAGAGAACTTGCGCCTTTCTTTGATGCGGTGTTGTATGTCGTTAAGTTGTTAAAGACTCCAAGAGGCAGCATTAGCTATGGCGTGCAATGCCTAAGGGATATGGGGCAAAATAATATGTTGTTTGTCATAAATGGCGTAAAGGCCTTTTTGCCTACAAAAAAGACGAATTATTATAAGAAATAAACAGATACTTATAGGTGGCATCTTATATGGACCTTTATTTTATTGCCCAACAAAAGGGTTGGCCTGAAGAACTTTCTGTTTTGAAATATGAGCTTCTGCCATTTAATCCAAAAACATTTCAAGATATCACCGTGATATTGTTTGGTGCGATTGGAGATGGCGTGTGTTTATTATATGCGCTAAAGGCCTTTAAGGAGCAGTTTCCTGATGTAATTGTTAGGATAATCGTAGAGCATCCCCTTGATGAATTTATGCAGTGCAGTTTTATAGATGAGGTAATTGTTTTTGATGAGCCAGATTTTGCCCGAATAAAAGAATTGAAAAAAGAGACGGATATTGTTTTAAATTTGCATTCCACATATCGTTCTGCCTTATTGGCATATTTTTTGGCTGGCAAAAATGCCCTTGGGCTTTCAATCAATGGGAAGGAAGTCTTTTTGCGGGGGAATCTCTGGCAGTTATTCTTTCACAGGGTTTTTTATCCAAAATTCTTGCATAAGAGATTAGAAGAGGTGAATATATTGGGAAGGGTTCCTATGTTGAGCCTGTGTTTGGGCATTAAGCCGTATAAATTACAGGCCTTGCCGCGCATAAAATCGGATGATAGCAATTTTGAGATTCGCGGCGAATATATAGTAATTGTGCCTGATGCCAATGCCCCTTCTCGAATCTGGCCTTTGGATAAGTATATAGTTTTGGCAGAAAAGATTTTAGATAGGTTTGCGGATTTGTCCGTTGTTTTTATTGGAAAGGACGTGAAAGGCGGCATAAAAACAACCGAACGATTGTTTGACCTGCGCGGGAAGACGAGTCTGTCCAGCGCGATTGACATTATTTCGAACGCAAGATATTTACTATCCAATGACACGGGTATGATCCATATAGCAGGGGTATTTCAAATCCCCACGCTGATCGTATGCGGGCCCAATAATGTCGGCCCTGAAGCAAAGGGGCGGTATTTATCTGTAAGAAAGATTGTGGATTGTAGCCCGTGCAGGGAGGCCTTCTGCGAATCAATGAAGTGTATGAAGGAACTGTCGGTAGAAGATGTTTTTTCCTGTTTTCGAAAATTGGTAGAGTTTGTTGATGGTAAGGAGGATAACAGCAGTTTGCTTGACAGGAAAGATCTTTCAATAGGATATAGTTATGACGAGGAGGTTGATTTATTTTTTGACTATCATCCGTTCACTTTGCCATATGAGGGGAAAACAGTCTTGGGAGATGCCTTGTATAGATATTTGATAGTTTTTATTTATTTAAAGGAGTCCGGAATAGACATACCAATAATGGAGTTTAAAGATTATATAAAAAGGCATTTTGTTTTTTCTCAACAACAATTAAAAGAATTACAAGAACAGATTGGCGCTTTTTTCGACAGCGTGAAAAGACCTTTATTGCTTGTTGTTGAAAAGGTTGGTATACTAAAAAATAAAAATGTTTCTTCATTAAAGGTGTTAGATGCATTGAAAAAGGTGTGTTTACAAGTGCCTGAAGAGTTGATTTTCCCTCTGAGTGATGGCGGGCTTTCGGATATAGACGTATCTCTAGCAAGGGCAGTGGATAGATGTGTGTATGGGAAGGAATTATTGATAAAACTAATTGACGAGTTATTATGAGAGATATAATAAATACATTGGCTTTGTCTGTATTTTCTCCTCTTGCGGAGCCTGTTGTGGAAATGGCGGAGTTCATTTTAGAACGCTCTCCTAAATTAAAAGGCCACATAGGCATAGTATTGTTAACGGATTTGGGAGAGAAGGTTTGTTTCTTGCCTGTCTTAATGAGCCTAAAAAAACAGTGTCCAAAAGCAGTGATTCATCTGTTTGTTGACGAGCATGGTTTTGAGATATTTGCAAATAATCCGTATGTTGATTATTTGCACTTGGTGCCTGTGCAAAGATGGAGGAGGCTTTCCGCAGATTCCATACATAAAACTCTACAAAATTGGATTTATAAAAACAAAGAGCATCTAAGATACGTATTCAATTTTTCTCCTTCGATTTTTTCTGCAGGGTTGGCAACAGTTTTGGCCTCGTCGTTCAATCGAGCATTTGGTTTTATATTGGATGAAGATCAAACGCCTGTTTTCAAAGGCAATAAATGGATGCAGTTTTTCTATTATGTTGTGTATCCAACTTTGTGTTTCCATGAGGTATGTAATTTAAGTGCGCTTAGCAAAAAATCTATGTATGAACTCGCTCTTGGATTACCAATTGGCAAACACACAGATACGTCTTTTCCATTAAAAAGGCCGATTTTTACGGATACCTCTAATATAGCGGAAGATTTAGATAAAGATAGGTTGTATGTAGGCATTTGTCCGGGGGCTTATTTTGCGACAAGACAATGGCCTATTCCAAAATTTGAACAGCTTGTTAAAGGTATTCATGATGAGTTTGGTGTTGATATTCTCATAATTGATGAACAAAAAAGGGATTATTCTTCTTTATCAAGATATCCTTTTATAAAGGACGTATCAGGAAGGCCTTTGAAGGATTTAATGGCCTATTTATCTAATTGCCGAAGTGTAGTGTCAAATCATAATGCCCTTATACAGGTTACTGGGGCGTTATCCATTCCATCTTTGATTATATGTGGCGGTCATACCAAGGGGCCGGAATTCGATGGTGTTCACGTAGCTATTAGGCGCGTTGTGCCATGTTCTCCATGTTATGTGGCAAGTTGTCATCGAATGTATTGTATGGAAGAACTGAGTGCTCAGGATGTGATGGACATCTTCCGTTATCAATGGGATCTCATCAAGACAGGTCACAACCCACTTCCTTATGAGATACCCGCTGCTTTAACTAAAGGAGGGCAGATAGAGATTTTATGTAGGTGCCCACATCTTCCCGAAAGTGTATATAAATATGTTACTGCCGGGAAAGAGTTAAGTCTATGCGTTTCTCATAAGGTTATAGATATTTCTTACACCCTCTTATGGGATAGGGCAAATCAGATTTTATGTAATATGCCGCCATTGTTAGACAGAGAACAAATGCTCGATTGGATATATACTTTTGATATGGATTGGGATTTCTTCTCCTCTTTTCTTGCGAAGGAAATAGAATTTATAAGGGAATGGGAAGATAGGCTCTCCATTTTGTTGTTGAGGTTGAAGGAATTTTTCTCCAATAAATGGATGTTTTGGAGGCAGGAATTGGATATAGATATGGAAAATCTTTTAGATTCCTTGGCGTCATTTGATGCTACTTTTCCACAACTTTTCACGGTCATTGCAAAGGAGGAAGAAAATACCGAAAATGATACAGGAGAAAGCGTATTGGAACGAATTAGAGCTTGGATAGAGAAAAGAAAATTTTTATTGCAGCTTCTCGTGGAGTATCGTAGTATGTTAGAGGATTTTTTGTTCCATGGCAAAGAGATTGTCATGGCTTCTATATCCAAAAACGCAAGAGGAGAGAGTTGTGCCAGAGGAAAAACAAATGAACACTCATGAATTAAGGTCGTTATTTTTAGAATTTTTTCATCAAAAAGGACACAAAGTCGTTAAGTCCGATCTGATTGTTCCGACAGACGATCCAACGGTCTTATTTACGAGCGCTGGTATGAACCAGTTTAAACCGCAGTTTATGGGGCATATTACTGATTTTACAAGGGCTACCTCATGTCAGAAGTGCCTGAGGACCGATGACTTGCCGGAGGTCGGCAAAACGCCTTATCATCACACGTTTTTTGAGATGTTGGGAAACTTTTCGTTTGGCGATTATTTTAAGGAAGAGGCAATTACTTGGGCATGGGAATTCTTGACAGAGGTTCTAAAAATACCTGCGGAGCGTCTGTGGGTTTCAGTGCACAAGGATGATGAGGATGCATATAATATTTGGAGGGATAAGATAGGGGTTTCGCCGGATAAAATCGCGAGATTAGGAGACAAAACCAATTTTTGGCCGGCTAATGCGATAGAAGACGGCCCTAATGGGCCGTGTGGCCCTTGTTCAGAGATATTTTTTGACCAGGGAGAGGATTTTTCATCTATTGCGGGAAAACATAAATGCGGCCCGGATTGTGATTGCGGCAGGTTTGCTGAAATATGGAATCTGGTGTTCACACAGTTTGATAGGAGAGGCGAAGACAGGTTAGAACCCTTGCCGCAGAAAAATATAGATACAGGTATGGGGCTTGAGAGGCTTGCCGCTGTTTTGCAGGGTAAAAAGAGCAATTTTGAGATAGATATTTTTAAACCCATTATCGATGCTATCTGTTCGGGTATAGGTATTTCGGATAAGAACTTTGACAAGCAAAAGGTATATCCTATAGCGGACCATATTAGGGCGGTTGTTTTTGCCATAGGAGATGGGGTGCTTCCCTCAAATGAGGGCAGGGGATATGTGCTTAGAAAGTTGATTAGAAAGTCGGTGTGGCATGGAAAACAATTGAAATCCCATAGACTATTCTTGAAATCAGTGGCAATGGCCGTGATAAAGGAAATGTCAGGGCATTATCCTGAACTCTTGGAAAGAGAGGGAATCATATTAAACGTTATCGTCTCTGAAGAGGAGCGTTTTTTAAGGACATTGGATAGCGGATTGGAGTTGTTAGCAGGGTATCTAAAGGGTATGAAGAGCGGGGGTAAGTTGGATGGAAAGATATGTTTTTCACTATACGATACATATGGATTTCCCTTTGAAATGACCAAAGAGATTGCGAGTGAAAAGAATGTCGTAGTTGATGAAAAAGAATTTAATACACTTATGGAAGAACAGAGAAAGCGTTCTCAAGCGGCGTTAAAGTGCGCTGATGATATATTTGCGCATAGGAATTTACGAGAAGCTGCGGCCGGCATGAAGTTTGTAGGATATGATGAGCTTTCCCTTACAACAAAGGTAAAGGCTATATTAAAAGACGATAATCCTGTTGAACTGCTTAAAGAAGGTGATGAAGCCGATATTGTTTTATTAGAATGCCCGTTTTATGGTGAATCTGGCGGACAGGTTGGAGATACAGGTATATTGAAAAATGACGTTTTTGAGGCGCACCTCAAGGATTGTTTAAAGGTAGATGACGTGATTTTTTGCAAAGCTACAGCAAAAAAGGGTGTGTTAAAACCCGGAGACGATGTGCATGCTATTGTTGATAGAGAAAAGAGGATGGAGACGGCAAGGCACCACAGCGCAACCCATTTGTTGCAGGCCGCATTGCGCAGGGTCCTTGGCGAACACGTCCAGCAGGCAGGGTCTATGGTTTCTTGGGAAAGGCTTAGGTTTGACTTCACGCATTTTGATGCGATTACAGACGAACAATTAAGGGAAATAGAAATAATGATAAACAAGTGGATCTTGGAGGATATGCCCGTTGAAAAGATGGTTTTGCCAATAGAAGAGGCAAAAAAGATGAACGCATTGGCCTTTTTTGGGGAGAAGTATGGGGATTCTGTCAGGGTTGTGAAGATGGGAGACGTTTCTGTTGAATTTTGTGGCGGGACACATGTGGATTCCACAGGTCAGATAGGTCTTTTTGCAGTTCAATCGGAAAAATCAGTTGCAACAGGTGTGCGCAGGATAGAGGCGGTTGTAGGTATGAAGGCCTATAATGTCTTTTCGTATCAGAGGCAGGTTATAAAATCCCTGCAGTTTGCCTTAAAGACATCACAGGATAAACTGCTTGCAGAAGTGGAACGTATTAGAGATGAAGGCCTGTTGTTTAAAAAACAGCTGCAGGAGGCAAAAGCGGCTTCTATTGGCAGGGTTATTTCTGATTTAATTGAAAGCGGAGAGGACGTAAATGGTGTGTTGTTTGTCGCAGGCCTGATAGATGGGGCTGATATCAATTTGCTGCGTAAGGCATGTGATGAATTGCGAAAAAAGAAAAATAACGCAGTCGGCCTGTTTTTGGGAGACGGCGGCAAGGCGCCCATGGGAGTTTTATGCGCTAATAAAGAAGTCGTGAAAAGGAGTTTCGATAGCAGGGCATTGATCGAGAGATTTAAGAGCCGAGTTCAGATTTCAGGAGGCGGTAGGCCGGATATGGCCCAGATTGGTTTGAAAAATGTTGAGATACCTATGAAAAAACTTATTGGGCAGTTAAAAGAATTGGCTATTGAATACATGAAGGAAGGATTATGAAAATAGTCAGGAAGATTAGCAAAGAGTTTTTGGATTCCACAAGAATATCTTTACCGTCGGCGCGTATTCAGAATAAAGTCGCTAAAATAGTGTCAGACGTGGCAAATAGAGGAGATGAGGCGCTTTTAGAATATACAAAACGATTTGACAAGGTGCTGCTTACGCCAAAGCAGTTAAAAGTCAGTGAGGCCGAGATAAGCGCGGCCTATCAAGGGGTTGATCCGAAAATGGTGGCGCATTTCCGCGCTATATTTGAGAATATAAGGGCATTTTATAAAAAACAACTTCAGAAGTCGTGGAAGGTAAAGGATAAAGACGGCGCCTTGGTTGGTGAAAAGATTGTCCCATTAGATAGAGTTGGCGTGTACGTGCCGGGAGGGCAGGCACCGCTTGTTTCTTCTGTATATATGGCTGTTATTCCGGCAAAGGTTGCCGGAGTGAAGGAAATATATATAGCAAGTCCCCCTGATAAAGAGGGCAGGATTAATCCTTATATTTTAGTCGTTGCAAATCTATTAAAAGTCAGTGGTATTTTTAAGATGGGCGGAGCGCAGGCCATAGCTGCTTTTGCATATGGCACCAAGGCGATTCCAAAGGTGGATAAGATAGTTGGCCCAGGAAATCAATACGTGACAGAGGCCAAGAGGCAGGTCTTTGGGATAGCGGATATAGACCTTTTGGCAGGACCAAGCGAGGTTGTGATAGTTGCCAACCAGCATACGCCTGCGGAATATGTCGTTGCGGATTTAAAGGCGCAGGCAGAGCATGTAGGGGGCACGGCCATCCTGCTTACATCTTCAAAACGTCTTGCAAAGTACGTGCGCAAGGCATTGCCGAAATTAAAGGGCTATATTATGGTTGTTTCAAATCTAGATGGTGCGATCGAAATAGCAAACAGGATTGCTCCGGAACACCTTCAAATAATGGTAAAATCCCCGCAAAGATATTTAAAGTCTGTTAAGAACACGGGGGCTGTATTTTTAGGGGAATACACGCCAACGGCATTGGGCGATTACGTAGCAGGCCCAAGTCATATATTACCGACAGGAGGCACTGCAAAGATGTTTTCAGGTCTGTCTTTAGACGATTTTACTAAACGTATACATCTTATTTCATATGGGAAACGCGCATTGGAACGGGTAAGATGTCCTGTGCAGGCCATAGCCTCTATTGAAGGGCTTCAGGAACATCTCAACTCAGTAAAAGTGCGCAAATAATTCAGGTATATTATGACGAATAAGGGCAGTTTCCTGCGACTGGCTAAAAACCTTGATTTTATATTCTTGTGGTTTTCACAGGTAATTTCGCAGTTTGGAGATAAACTGAATCAAATGGCCCTTGTTGCATGGGCGTATTCCATAATGCCAGGGTCATCTTTTCAAATGGCAAAACTTATATTTTTTACAATCATTCCTGTTTTTATGATAGGGCCATTTGCCGCGGCAGCGGTTGATAGATTGGACAATAGGAAAACGATGTATATATGTGATTTTCTAAGGTCCATTGCGGTAATAACTATTCCATGGTTAATTCTGCCCAGGAAGTTGATATTGCCGGTCTATGTTATTGTGTTTATTTCTTTTTGTTTTGGCAGGTTGTTTGTGCCTGCAAAGATGTCGATTGTGCCGGAGTTAGTCGATAAAGAAGACCTGATGCCGGCAAATTCCTTGCTTTCATTGACCGGTATTATCGCAGCCATGCTGGGTTTTGGCATAGGAGGCATACTTGTTCAGAATATCGGGCCTAAAGGAGGGTTTGTCATAGACAGCCTTACTTTTTTGGTTTCAGGGATATTTATTTATCTCATAGGCATAAAATACAGGCCAAAAGATGTTTCTATTAGAGACGAAGCAGAAGGTATCTTTGCCGCGTTGTCAAATACATTAAAATATGTGTTTAATGGAAAGATTATAGAAGACATAAGAGATGGCCTTTTGTATCTAAAACAGAATACGGATTTGATGTCTTTATCAGGGATATTATTCGTTTTATGGGGGTTGTTGGGAGGAATATACGCAACGGGTATTGTCTTTGTTCAGGAGTCTTTGGGTTCGGCAACAGGGGATTTGGGAATGATAGTCGTATTCCTTGCCACAGGACTTTTTTTAGGCAGTTTATTGTTTGGCAAACTTTTAGTAAGGGCCGATAGATTGAAATCAATTTATGTTAGTATGATATTTGTTTCTTTGGTCTTGGCGTTGTTTGCGATATTCTTACCTATTGTGGGGAGGTTTTATTTGGCTGCATTGTTTGTCTTTTTAATGGGTTTTTTTGCTTCTCCGATTGTTTTGGTATCGCAGACGTTTGTTCAGGAATCGTCTCACAGCGATATGCGCGCGCGAATGTTTGGAACCATAGAGATCATCGTCCACATGGCATTTATCCTTGCAATGCTCCTCTCATCTATATTGGCCGAATTTATAGGCGAGAGGATTATTATACTCTTTTGGGCCGTCTTCGGCATATGTTTCAGTGTATTTTCATTGATAAGAGGGAAAAAACAGCGGGGAAATGCTTCCCCTTAACAACCCCTTGTTGGAGTCTTGCCTCGCCCCGCAGGGGCGGGCCTCTACCTGCTGGTGTATGAGAAGAAATTCTGTATAGCAGTTTGTTAGGGAGTTGGAGGATAGATGAGCTCTTCAAAAAAATGGGCGGTAGAGGACTCGAACCTCTGGCCTTCTGAATGTAAGTCAGACGCTCTAACCAACTGAGCTAACCGCCCTTGTTTCACTATTTATATACTTAAATATATTCCTCGTCAAGTAAAATAGGGCCTTTTAAGGGAGTGCTTTTAATTTATACCTCTTTATTTATGTCTGTGATACAATCTTGTTGTGAATATCGCTATTGTCTTAAACCATATGAATAGAGGCGGGCTTGCGTCTTATGTTGTGGCTGCTGCAAATGGCCTGCAAGAGCGGGGGCATAATGTCTATGTCCTCTCTAGAGGAGGAGAATTGCAAGATAAGGTCAGGCATTTTATCTTGCCTATTAAAGGGAAAAATGCGTTTTCCTTGCACAATCTGTCTTTATCAAGAAGATTGGTCGATTTTGTCAAGGACAATTCTATAGATTGTATTTGGGCCCAGACGCGCATCAGCGCTGTTATGGGAACTGTTGCCTCTAAGTTTTCCGGGGCAAGGCTTATAACGACTGCGCATGGGTTTTATCGGTTAAATTTGGGCAGGTTATTGTTCCCGTGTTGGGGGCAGAAGGTGATTGCCATAAGCAGGGCGGTATGCGAAGATCTGAAAAGAACACATGGGGTAAGTTCAGATAAAATAGTTGTGGTGTATAATGGTATTTGCGGAGATAAGGTTGCCCTGTTGAAGGCAAAGATGCAACAGTATAGGCCTGTTGCCCGCCAGAGATTGGGAATAGAGGATGGCAGTGTTGTTTTGGGTATGCTTGCAAGGATATCCTATGCAAAAGGCCATAAAGTTGCCTTGCAGGCCATTGCCTCCTCTTCTCAAAGGCATAGAATCAAGTTTTTGTTTCTTGGCAAGGGGGCGGAAAAAGAGGAAAAGGAATTGAATGCCTTGATTAAAGAATTGAATTTAAGGCGAAACGTCTTGTGGATTAAAGAGATAGAGGATACCGCCTTGTTTTGGGCAGGGGTTGATGCGATATTGGTTCCGTCTATTGAAGAGGGCCTTGGGTTGACGGCCATAGAGGCGCAATTGTTGGGCGTGCCTGTTATTGCTTCATCAGCAGGAGGATTGAAAGAGGTCGTGGAAGAGGGCCGTACTGGCAGGATGTTTGAAACTGGTGATTTTAAGGGATTAGCTGGTTTGCTTGATGAATTCGTTAATAAGAGGTATGATTTTAGTCTGTTTGCTGAAAATGCAAAGAGGCGCGCAGAGGATTTGTTTTCCTGTGATAGATTTATTTCCGGAATAGAAAGTGTTTTAAAAGGAGGGTAAGATGCGCCGAGACAGGCAAAATTATCAGATACGCAAACTGGATTTTCAGACAGATTGGGTCAATACTGCTCATGGTTCTTGTTTAGGGCAGTGTGGCGATACGCGTGTTTTGGCAACAGCTATGTTTAGTTTTGATGTCCCGCCGTTTATTAATCCGGAAGAAAGCGGATGGCTGACCGCTGAATATAGGATGCTGCCGGGTTCTTCTCATACAAGGGTTTCGCGTGAACGTTCGTCTAAAAGCGGAAGGACGCAGGAGATACAACGCCTTATAGGCAGGTCACTTAGGGCAGGGGTCGATTTGAACGCTTTTGCAGGATATACTATCCACATAGATGTGGACGTTTTGCAGGCCGATGGCGGGACCCGCACAGCGGGTATCAACAGCGCTATGATTGCGCTGATATTGTGTTGTAAACGTATGCAGGATGAACTTGGACTAAGGGATATTGTCCATTCTTATATAAGCGCTATAAGTGTCGGTATGGTTGACGGACAGTATTTATTGGATTTGGATTATTCTGAGGATAGCAGGGCGCAGGTGGATATGAATGTCGTGATGCGCAATGGCGCAGGGCTTATTGAGGTGCAGGGCACGGCTGAAGAAGGCGAATTTTCAAGACAACAGTTAGACGAGCTGTTGGATCTTGCTGAAAACGGGATATCGCAGATTTTAACTGCGCAAAAGGGGTGTTTGGGTGAGGCTTAATCAAAAGGTTGCAGACATATTTTCCAAAACAGCGCAGTTGTTGGAGATAACAGGCGCCAATTCTTTCAGAGTCCGCGCTTATGAAAACGCTGCGCGCAGGATAGAATCTATGCAAGAGGACTTGGCTGACTTCCTCTGTTCAGATACGTTGACCAGCATAGAAGGTATTGGCAAGGATCTGGCAGATAAGATAAAACAGATTTATGAAACAGGCACTATTGACGCATATGAGCAGTTAAAAGCAAAGGTCCCTGCCGGGTTAATAGAGATATTGAAGTTGCAGGGCATTGGCCCGAAAAAGGTCAAGGCGCTTTATGAGACGTTGAAAATTGATTCCATAGATAAGCTGGAGAAAGCGGCTAAGTCGGGCCGGTTGAGTGAATTGCCGGGATTTGGCAAAAAGACGCAGGAGAATATATTGCGGTCGATTGAGTTTTACAGGCAGTCTTCAACAAGGCATCTGTTGGGGGAAGCGATTGAAGTGGCCATGGCCTTTAAGGATTATTTGCGAGAAGCATTGGGTAAAAGAATAAAGAAAATTGAGGTGGCAGGTTCTGTTCGCAGATTTAAAGAGACGGTGCATGATATAGACATATTGGTCGTTGCAAGGTCTGGCAAGGAGGTAATGCAGGCCTGTAGGGATTTTCCCTTAAATGAGGCTGTGCTTGGGATAGGCGATAAAAAGGCCTCTTTTATAGCCAACGGCATACAGATTGACGTTCGCGTGTTTCCTGAGAATGAGTTTGGAAGCGCGCTTTTATATTTTACCGGGTCAAAGGAACACAATATAAAACTAAGACAGCTTTGTCAGGAGAAAAACTGGAAGTTGAATGAATATGGTTTGTTTGACGCAGACGGCAAGGTGATAGCCTCTAAAACAGAAGAGGAGATCTACGATAAATTATCAATGCAGTTTATTGCGCCTGAAATAAGGGAAGGGCTGGATGAAATAAATCTTGCATTGAAGAATGCCTTGCCAAGATTTATTGATATGGAGGATATAAAGGGTGATTTGCACATGCATACCTTTTATAGCGACGGGGTCAATTCAATAGAGGAAATGGCGCACGCCGGTATTAACTTGGGATACTCTTATATTGCTATAACAGACCATTCCGCTTCGTTAAAGGTTGCAAATGGTTTGGATAGAAAGCGGCTTTTGCAGCAGATAGATGAGGTAAGGCGTGTAAATGAAAAGTTAAAGCCGTTTCGTGTATTTACGGGTATAGAGGCTGATATCCTGCCTGACGGGTCTTTGGATGTGGAAGAGGACTTAATCCCTTATTTAGACGTGGTTATAGGCGCGGTTCACACGGCCTTTAAGATGACGAAAAGCGAGATGACAAAGCGCATTTTAAAGGCGATAAAAACAGGGCATATCAATATACTGGCGCATCCAAAGGGCAGGCTCTTAAATGTGCGCGATGCATATGACGTGGATTTAGACGAGGTATTTAGGGCCGCAATTGATTATAACGTTGCAATGGAGATAAACTCCTCCCCCAAACGTTTAGATCTGAACGCAGAGGATGCAAGGCGCGCAGTGAAGGCGGGTTTAAAGATAGCTATAGATACGGATAGTCATAGTAGCGCGCAGTTAAAACAAGTGCTTTTTGGTGTGCATACGGCAAGGAGAGGCTGGATAGAGGCAAAAGACGTGATAAACTGTATGGATTTAACAGATCTTGAGGAATTTCTAAAACGCAGATAGGAGTAGAAATGAATAACCAATTTGCAAGGGTCCTTTTTACTATCTTTGTCTTTGCTCTAGTGCTGTTTACTATGTGGCACTCTAGGATGTATCGTCCCTCAATGGATAAGGTAATAATAATGGATACGGTAGTTACTATCTCTTATCCGGGGATAAAACAAAAGAACGTTTCGCAGATCTTGGTCTATATGCAACGGCTCTCCAATATGCTTGATTATTATAATAAGGATTCTTGCCTAAATAAACTAAATAAAGAAGGCAAGATTGATGCCGGGGATGAGTGTTTTGATGTGCTTTATGAGGTGTTGACTATGTCTAAAGACGCATGGAGCAAGAGCAATGGCGCCTTTGATCCGGGATACGTCAATAAGCTGCCTATCGGCAGGACTCACATCACGAGACAGAAAATAGTCTTGGCAGAGGGCCAGGTATTGGACCTATCTGGTATAGCAAAGGGCTTTATAGTGGATAAGGCAGTTGAAAAGGCCGTTGAATTGGGATTTCCATATGTGTGGATAAATGCAGGCGGAGAGGTGAAGACCTATTCTCAAGAAGGCAGAAACCTGTTGGTCGGCATTCGCGATCCCAAGCACAGGACAAAGGCGATAACGCATATTTATCTGAAAAACGAATCGGTTGCGACATCAGGTATGTACGAACGGGGTATGCATATTGTTGAACCGAACGGCAGTGCTTTGCCCTCCGGAATAATAAGCGCATCAGTAGTGGCAAAGTCATGCGCAGTGGCGGATGCCTTTGCAACTGCCTTGATTGTGAAAGGAAAGGATTTTTTGGATGACTTGAGTAGGATGGGACTGCCTGCTATGTGTATATATGTAAAGGATTCAAGCGAAAGAGAGATCGCAAACAACCTGTGGAAGGAAAAACAGGTCTGATATGCTCGTGCTTTCTGTTGAAAAAACAGATTCCACGCAGTTATTTCTAAAACGTATAATAGGGTCTCAACAACAGAAACAGATAATTGCGTGTATTGCAAGAGAACAGACTAATGGATATGGCAGGCGCGGGGATAGGTGGGTATCTGGCGCAGGCGGATTATATTTTTCTGTGTATGTGCCGGATGTAAAGATAGAAGGGTTGTCCATAAGGGTTGCCTGCGCAGTGGCAAAGGCAATAGAGGAGATTTTACAGGACAGAGTCCTGCTCAAGTGGCCAAACGATATATTTTTTTTAGAAAAGAAACTGGCAGGCATTATTATAGAGATAGTTGATAAAGATGCGATAATCGGCGTTGGGGTAAACGTTAATAATAATGTCAGTGATGTTGGCCAGCCTGCTGTTTCTCTGGCTGAACTTGGAATTGAAATAACACCTGATAGATTGTTTTACAGTATATTAAAGGCCATTGTTGATTTGCCGAACATAAACAAGGCCGTTGATTTCTATAATAGCAGGTTATTTGGAAAGGGGCGTCTCGTGGAGATTACAGGGCATAACGGCGAGCTGATTAAGGGCAGAATAGAAGGCATAACTAGTCCAGGGGCGCTGTTAGTTGGGGGCAGGCAGGTTTTGAGCGGAAGGATTGTTGGCTGGCATGATACGAGTAATACTCTCTGATTTAGATAAGATAGAAGAGGGACGGATTGTTATTCGTGAAACAAAGGCCTTAAGGCACTTGCGCGTATTGCGCGCAAGACAAGGAGAGGCCTGTGAAGTGTTAAACACACAGGGCAAGACGTGGAGCTGTTATATAGAAAAGATAGATGATAAAAATGCGGTTTTGTTGATAAACAGCGTCTTGGAACAACAGAGAAAGGCACCTGAAATCGTGATCTGCGCATCATTAGTTCCGAGTAAAAAGTTTGATGTAATTGTGGAAAAAACAGCAGAATTTGGTATAGACGGGATCTTGCCACTTGTTGCAGACAGGTCTATTGTAAGGGCTGTTGACGAAAAGCGTTATAGACGTTGGGATAAGATATGCAAAGAAACCTTAAAGCAGTGCGGGGCGCCTTTTTTGCCAAGGATATATCCTGCAAAAAGTGTTTCCGATGCAGTGGATTTTTTGATAGATAATGGTTTTGACATATATGTGTTTGCCTTGAAATTTAAAAACAAGATGCACGTTATAGACGCATTAAAGGCGTCAAAACCAAGTGAAAAAATGGCCTTTTTTGTTGGCCCGGAAGGCGATTTTACCGATAGCGAGATAGACTATATGTTGAGGTTTAACGCGCAGGCCGCTTCATTGGGCGATAATGTGTTGAGAGTAGAGACTGCCTGCGCTTACGTGTGCGGTATAGGCGCTTATATTAAGGAGGCAAAAAGTGGCAAGTTCAACCATACTCATAGCGAGTAATAATAAGAAAAAATTAAAGGAGCTGAAAGAAATACTTGGCAGAGAGTTTTCCGTGGTATCTTTAAAAGAGGCAGGTATTGAGGTTGACGTTGTTGAGGATGCAGGCACGTTTGCCGGCAATGCTATGAAAAAGGCCGTTGAGATAGCTGATTTGTCCGATATGTTGACGTTGGCGGACGATTCCGGGTTATGTGTAAATGCACTAGGTGGAAGGCCGGGTGTTTATTCTGCCAGATATGCCGGGGAAGATAAGAATGATTACAAGAATAATACGAAGCTGTTGTCGGATCTGGAAGGCATTGATGAGAGGAGCGCTAAATTCGTATCAGTTATATGTATAGCCTCTGCTGAGGGGGCGTTGGGGCTTTTTAGAGGAGAGGTGGAAGGCGCTATTTCGCATGAGATGAAAGGCGAAAAGGGATTTGGATATGACCCTATATTCGTGCCAAAGGGCTTTGATATTTCGTTTGCGCAGATGGACAGCCGTCAGAAAAACGCGATTAGCCACAGAAAGAAGGCCATTGAAAAGGCAGCGGATTTTTTGCGTTCCATGATTCAATGATAGAAAAATCGTAAAAAAGGGTATAGAATGGTTTTCAGAAAGGGCGTTTTTATGGGATCTTGTGTGAAAAACGTATTTATACATTCGTTTTGTGTTTTTTTACTCTTATGTGTTGTTCTGTTTTGCTGTTCGAACGCCTATGCATACGATAGTTTTGATAATCTCAAATACGATATAAAATTTTCTTTTTCTAATACAGGGCACTTCATAACGGCAAAAGAAACGATTTCCTTTAATTGTGAAGCGCCTTTGTCTGAGATTCATTTACATTTTTACCCGGCGCATAAATGGTCTGATGAGGAAAAAGATGCATATGAAAAGTACGGCGGGTATTTTAATATAGATACTCCGTTTCCTGACGGTTTTGACGAAAACAAGGCAGGCGTCAATTTTGTATCTGTAAATGGCCGCAGGGCGCAATTTTCCTTAAAAGGCAAGGATCGCACGCTGCTGGTCATTTATCCGGATGCGCCTTTGTCAGGAAGTATTGTGCTGGATATAGATTTTGAATTTTATGTGCCCAAGCGAATAGGCCGATTTGGAAGAAACAACGGTGTCTATAGTATTTACAGGGCATATCCGATTTTAGACGTAATGAAAGACGGAAAGTGGCTTGATTATCCCGATTACTTATTGTATCAGCCTTATGTAAGCCAATCGGCATTGTACGACGTGGCGATTGAGCTCCCAGAGTCCTTTGTGCTGGCGGCTAGCGGACAGGCCGTTGCATCTGAAAAAAGGCGCGGCAGTGTTTTATACAAGATATCTTCCGATAAACCCTTAAGGGATTTTTCTTTCTTTTTCAGCAAAAAATACCGTGTCTATACCAAGAACGTTGATGGTATAGATATTAAGGTCTATTATCTGCCTTCTGCCCCTTTTGATGCCGTGATGAATATATCAAAGTTTATAGAGGATGAGCTGATGTTTTATAAGGGGTATGGGTTTGAGTATCCGTATGGGCAAATATCCGTTGTGCCTGTTTATTTAGGTTATGGAGGCAATGAGACCTCAAACGTCGTTATGCTTGACCGCAGGGTCCTTTTTATACCGAATGTTGCCAAGAGATATCAGGAGTTTTTGGCAGTGCATGAATTTGGCCATCAGTTTTGGTTTAATCAGGTGGGTTCCGACGAATATGCAGAGCCGTTTGTTGATGAGGCCGTAAACTCCTATTTTGTGCAAAAATATCTTGAAGAGAAGTATGGACACAACTGCAATGTCCTGACTTGGCCATGGCCATTGGATTTGTTTATGCCGAATTTTACCTTTCTCAACGGGACAACAGTAAGGTATAGATATCTTGCAAGGCGGGGAATAGATCTTCCTGTTTTGATGCAGGCCAATAAGATGAATGAACCCGATATGATTTTTGCGTTTGCATATGGAAAAGGTGAGGCCTTATTCGAGACGATGGAACACAGCATAGGCAAAAAGGCGACGATGTCTATCTTTAAAGACTACTTTAAAAGATATAGATTTGCAATAGCAGATGTTAACGCATTAGAAGATGTTTTCTCCCGGCATTTGGATAACATGAAACTTGATGCCAGTGATAGATTTGCCTCAGTGTTGAGGGATAAAGGAATTGATTTTTATGCCAAGAAGACAAGAAACGGATTTCGAATATTGGAAAGATCAGAGACACTTGAACGGGTAAAGGTGCGATATCGTTTAAACAGGCAGTGGCTTATGACAGATGTGAAAAGCGGAGATGTCTTGCATGCCGATAAGATTGTTATAGACCCGGATGATGAAGTCTTAGAAACGGACGAGGCAAACAATGTGTATCCTGTTTATGATAATGTCGATTTTAAGCTAAAACCGTTGAACCTGCCTTTTTATTCAATGGATATCTTTAATACACAAAAGAGATTGACTGCTGACGTGGGATTTAATCTTTCAGAATTTGGCCCCGGGGTGCGGTTTAATTTGCACTATCCTTTTGTATATGATCTTGCATTAGGAGGGTATATAGATACTGCGCAGGATGAGAGGTCTATAACCTCATCTTTTAGATTGCACGGGATTGACGAGACTTTGTGGGAAATGGCCTTGGAATATGCCTATAGGGATGATTATTCAGAGTATGACGAAAACAGTGAGGAGATAAGATTGTCTTTTTCTCTGCCTTTGCAGGCTCCCAGTTTTAGGCTCGGAAAAACAGACGATTTCTTTGAGTTATATATGGCGAAAAACAGAGAATGGTTTTCCCAGATAGATGGTATGTTCGATAAGGTGGTTTCAAGTGTTTATTACGATGTCCAAGATCTGTTCTATGTTGGGTTTGGTATCCAGCGGTCTGTGGCAGAGGACTTTCTTATAAGGGCGTACTATGAATCAGGATTTGATAAACTAGGGGCGGATTTTTCATTCAATAGACTGTATTGCGAATCCATATACGGGTTTAAGTATAGGGATCTTGATTTCTCTGCGCGCGTTGGTTTGGGCCTATCTGATGCGGATAACAAACCCATGTTTTTTGCGGGAGGCAGCAATGGATTGCGGGCATATCGCAGAAAGGCAATAAGGGGAGGGAATCTGGCCTTGTTTTCAGTGCAGGCCTTCAAAAATATTTATGAAGCGGATGATAGTCTTGCGAGGCAAAACGGATATGTATCTGTTTCACACATAAAAACAGGCGTGTTTTTTGACGTTGGCAAGGTGTGGCAGGATTCCATGTCAGAAAACAGGTGGAAGAAGGATATTGGTATCGGATTTAGGGTAGGCCTTAATTTCGGCGCATTGGCATCAAGCGCGGATTTGCGTCTGGATTTTGCCAATTCCATTGGTGAAGATGACGATGAGTCCCGTATTGTCATTGGTTTTGGAAGCCGTTTTTAGATCAGATGAATGTATGTATTGGAACAAGCGGGTATGCTTATAAGGATTGGCTCGGTGTATTCTATCCTGATTTTCTAAAGCCGCGCGAGTTTTTTGATTATTATTGTCAAAAGTTTACTGCAATAGAGATAAATTATACGTTTTACAGGGCCCCTTCTGATAAATTAATTCGTTTTTTGGACCTGCACAGCCCTGAAAATTTTTGTTTTTCGTTTAAGGGGCCGCGGTATATAACCCACATCAAAAGGCTTAAGGTCGATACTGACTCTATAAATCGGTTTTTAGACCCTGTTTTAAAATTGGACAGAAAAATTAAGTGCATTTTGTGGCAATTGCCGCCATCTTTCAAAAAGGACTTAAGCGTTTTAAGGTCGTTTTTGGAGTTAATGTCCGGAAATTTAACAAATAGTGATATCTATAATGTCTTTGAATTTAGAAATGAAATGTGGTTTGACGATGAGGTTTATAAGATGCTGCAGGAATATAACTCTATATTGTGCTGGTATGACGGGCCTGCGGGGAAAATGCCAAAGGCGCCAATTGTTTCTCTGTGCCCTGTTGTATATGTGAGATTCCATGGATTAAAAGAGATTTATAAGGGGCGTTATCCTAAAGCTATTTTGCGTAAGTGGAAACAGGCCGTAATGGATTCTAATCCGAGAACGTGTTTTGCCTTTTTTAATAATGATTATCACGGAGACGGCGCTCTGGATGCCCTTGCATTTAAGGAGATGTTTTGAATTATACAGTTATATATTCAAAACGAAGGACAATAGGCATGGAAATCAAGGACAATGGGGACTTGGTGATTAGGGCCCCATATAAGACTAAAAAAGGATATATTGAAGAGCTTGTTTTAAGGAACAGACTTTGGATAGAGAAAAAGAGAAAAGAGGTATTAAACAGGATTAGGTCCCGCCCGCCATTTTGTCAAAGAGAGGCATTGCCCTTTTTGGGAAGAGACTATCCTCTGGTGTTTAACTCAATGTCCAAAGGGGTGTATCTGTCCAATGATAAGGGTTTTATTCTGCCGAAAATAAGATGTGATGAACTGTATGACTGCGTGAAGAAATGGTATATAGAACAGGCGAGAGAGCTTTTTTATTTCAGATGCAGATATTACATGATAAAATTTAACGCTAGATTCTTTTTCCGAATTAGCAATGCAAAAACATTGTGGGGTTCGTGCTCTTCAAAAAGCGTAATTAGTCTGGTGTGGAGATTAGTGATGGCCCCGCTTGATGTTATAGATTATGTTATAGCGCATGAGATAGCCCATCTGAGATATAAAAGTCATTCCAAGTTATTTTGGAAGAGACTCGAGTCTATTTATCCCAATTACAGGGAAATGGACAGGTGGTTAAGAGATAAAGGTGGAGGGCTTTATTTATAATTATAAAGGATGGCCGATGCGTTTATTTCGCGTTCTCTCTATCCATGGATAATTAGCCTTGCCAAATATATTTTGTTGTACGTGAATTTGTTCTCATGCAGTACGGTGGCTCATCTGGCGGCGGAGGACGGCAATTAATCAATTTATTTGACTATATTCATCAAAAAAGTTAACAAAAATAATTAACTTTTTGAATTTTTTGCTTGACAGGCAGGTGTTTTTGAGTAAAATATTAGCAGAAAGAGTTTGAGAGTGCTATTTTGAGGTGAGGTGATATGCGAAGAAAGCGATATCCTGTGTTGGAGCAGATAGATCCCGACGCACCGGTGTATGTGATTAGTGTGGTTAGCAGTATGGTTGGTCTGCCCCAGTGGACGTTAAGGGCATTGGATAGAGAAGGGATTGTATGCGCAAAGAGGAGCAATGGTTCTAATGGCAGGAGGGTGTATTGTTTTAAAGATATAAAGAAACTGGAATACGTGCGTTACCTTATGCAGGAAAGAGGGGTTAACCTTGAAGGCATAAAGGTAATTTTAGAGATAAAGGAGGATGATAGCAATGCTTAATATGGATAAATTTACTATAAAGGCCCAAGAGGCTATTCAATCTGCTTTGCAGCAGGCCCAATCCAAAGGCCATCAGGAATTGGGTGTGGAGCATCTTGCTCTTGCCCTGCTTACTCAGGAAGAGGGGATCGTGCCTGCTGTGCTTTCTAAGATGGGGATTTCTGTGAAACCTGTTGTTGCTGATGTTGATGCCCTGCTTGAGAAAAGGCCGCAGGTTCAAGGTACCGGCGGCAATGTTTATATGTCCGGTGAACTTAATACCGTGCTTGCGGATTGTGAAAAACAAGCGGCTCAATTAAAGGATTCTTATATAAGCACAGAACATTTGTTTTTGTCTTTGCTTAATTTGCCTGTTTCAAGCGGGCTTGTAAATGCATTTGCAAAGTATGGACTAAACAAAGATGCCTTTTTAAAGGCATTGATGGATTTGCGTGGCGGGCAGAACGTATCCGACCAGAATCCTGAAGATAAGTTTGATGCTTTATCAAAATATGGCAGGGACCTGACTGCATTGGCAAGGGCAGGCAAATTGGATCCTGTTATAGGCCGTGATGAGGAGATAAGGCGTGTGATACAGGTCTTATCCAGAAGGACAAAGAATAATCCGGTATTGATAGGAGAACCCGGTGTTGGTAAGACGGCAATTGTGGAAGGTATTGCCCGCAGGATTGTTTCAGGAGATGTGCCAGAGGGGCTTAAAAATAAGCGGTTAATCGCACTTGATATAGGTTCATTATTGGCTGGCGCAAAATACAGAGGTGAATTCGAGGACAGATTAAAGGCGGTATTAAAGGAGATAGAATCCAAGGAAGGCCAAATTATACTTTTTATTGATGAAATACATACCCTTGTTGGCGCAGGGAAGGCCGATGGCGCTATAGATGCCGCCAATATGTTGAAGCCGGCTTTAGCAAGAGGAACTTTGCGTTGTATAGGCGCTACTACTTTGGATGAATATAGAAAGTATATAGAAAAGGATGCCGCTCTTGAAAGGCGGTTTCAACAGGTACTGGTAAAGGAGCCTTCAGTTGAAGATACTATTGCGATCTTAAGGGGATTGAAAGAAAGATATGAGGTGCATCACGGAGTTCGGATAAAGGATTCTGCTTTGATTGCCGCGGCTGTGCTTTCTCATAGGTATATATCCGGCAGGTTTTTGCCTGATAAGGCAATAGATTTGATTGATGAGGCGGCTTCTAAACTGCGTATAGAAATAGACAGCCGTCCTCAAGAGATTGATGAGCTGGAACGCAGGATCTTGCAGCTTGAAATAGAAAAACAGGCCTTGAAAAAGGAAACGGATGCGGCATCAAAGGAGCGTTTGCAGAATATAGAAAAGGAATTGGCCCAGTTGAAAGAGCGTTCCGCCCAGTTGACTGCAAAATGGCAGGCGGAAAAGGCCATTATTATGGAAATTCGAAAGATAAAGGAAGAAATAGACGTCTTGCGCAATGAAGAGGCCTTGGCGCAAAGACGCGGGGAGCTTGAAAAGGCCGCTGAGATTAGGTATGGGAAGATCCCTGCTCTTGAAGAGAAAATGCAACAGCAAAACAAGAGATTAGAGGAGATGAAAGAGAGTGGAAAACTCCTGCTCAAAGAAGAGGTTGATGATGAGGACATAGCTGCTATTGTTGCAAAGTGGACGGGCATTCCTGTTTCCCGTTTGATGGAAGGAGAAGCAGAGAAATTGGTGCATATGGAAGACCGCCTTAAACAGCGCATTATAGGCCAAGACGAGGCCGTTGCCCTTATATCATCTGCTATTAGGCGGGCGCGTGCCGGCATATCTGATCCAAACAGGCCGATAGGCTCTTTCTTGTTTATAGGTCCGACAGGTGTTGGAAAGACGGAGCTTGCCCGGTCTTTGGCAGACTTTTTGTTTAACGACGAGAAAGATATGATAAGGATAGATATGTCAGAGTATATGGAAAAACATAGCGTCTCGCGGCTTATAGGAGCGCCTCCCGGTTATGTTGGATACGACGAGGGCGGCCAGCTTACAGAACAGGTTCGCAGAAGGCCGTATTCTGTTGTATTGTTTGATGAAATTGAAAAGGCGCATCCTGACGTGTTTAATGTGCTTTTGCAGATAATGGATGAAGGCCGTTTGACAGATGGACAAGGCCATATAGTCAATTTCAAAAACACGGTTATCATTATGACGTCTAATATAGGCAGTGAGTATTTTAATGAAGATATGCCTTTGGATAAGGTGAAAGAGAATATACATCGGCAATTACGGTCTCGTTTTAAGCCTGAGTTCTTAAACAGAATAGACGAGATAGTGATATTTAATAAACTTTCGACGGAAGATATCGTTAAGATAGCCGAAATCCAGTTTGCTTATCTGCAAAAGAGGTTGTCTGATAGGAAGATAACTTTGGTAATAGACGAGGACGTTAAACGGTATATTGCCGAAGTTGGATATGATGTTAATTATGGGGCAAGGCCGCTGAAACGCGCAGTGCAGAGATTGTTGTCCGACAAACTGGCTTTGCTCATTTTAGAGGGAAAGATAAAAGGAGGAGATCTCGTAAAGGCGACGCTTGGCCCTGACAAGGAAATAGAGTTTAGCGTTGAAAAACAATAAGGAGGCGAATATGTTTCAAATGGCGTTTCATTTTAAGGACATAGAATCTGATTGGGAAAACAGGCTCAAGGATATATTTGAAAAGGAAAGAGATGTTGTTATAAAGAAACACCTTGGCCGTTTGGCGGATAAAAAGGTTTATTTTCATATAACAGTTGAGAAAAATCCGCATAAAAACGAATATATCGTTGGTATTGCCTTGTATCTGCCTTCTAAGAGTTTGTATGCCAGACGCAAGAGTAAGGCTGCGGATGTTGCGATGAATGCCGCAATAAATAGCCTTGTCAGGCAAGTGGATAAATACAGAGATAAGTTTATCCACAAGAAGGGAGCAAGGAGGTAATAGATGAGTCCTAGGGAAGCAAAGGTTAAAAAAGACGAGGTTTTGGCAATGATTGTCGAGGCCTATTTTGAAACAGGTGCGCCTGTTTCCTCGATGGCTTTGGTGGAACGGGGCATGAAATGTTCCTCTGCGACTATAAGGAATATTATGGCTGAATTTATTGACGAAGGATTTCTGGCTCAGCCACATACGTCTGCTGGGCGGATTCCTACTGCCAAGGCTTATAGGTATTATTTGGATTTTCTTATGGAAAGGGCGCATGAGGATTTGGAATCTGATCTGCCGAACTTTGCTTCCCGGACGGCCTCATTAGATGGATTGATTAAACATATTGCCGATTCAGTTTCAGAGTTGATGCATCAAACCGGGATGAGCGCATTTTGGGGGCATAGAGACGTGTATCTGCATGGAAGAAACTATCTGATTGATTATTCGGAACTTCAGGATATAGACAAGCTCAGAGAGATATTTACTTTTTTGGAGGATGAGCAATCCGTACACGAGATTTTATGGCGGGATATAAAAGACCGCGTAAATGTTTTCGTGGGCAATGAGATTGGAAGGCCGGAAGTTTCAGAGTGTTCCTTGATTATCTCTGCCTGTGACGTTGGCGATGGCAAGGAAATAAGGATAGGCATTATAGGGCCTATGAGAATGGATTATGGCCGCAACCTGAGTCTTCTGGAAAGGTTATCTGAGGAGGTGGAGGGTATATGCAAAAGAATAGCCCTATGAAAGAAGACAAGAGAGAGGATGAAGTTGTTATGAAAAAAGATAATGAATCTGTTTCTATATCTCGCGAGGAATATGAGGAATTGTTAAAGGCCCGTGATGAGAGAAAGGAGTGGCAGGAACTTGCCGCGCGCATAAAAGCGGATTATGAAAATGCGCGTAAACGCCTTGAGAGAGAAAAGGAAGAGTTTATAAGATTTGCGCAATATAACGTGCTTAAGGATTTGCTTTCAGTGGTGGATGACTTTGAACGGGCGCGTTCCGCGGCAGTTGAAACGCAGGACATAGAGAGTCTGGTAAAAGGTTTGGATATGATTGGAAAGGATCTTCAATCTCTTTTAAAACGCTATGGCGTTGAAGAAATAGATGCTCATGGGAGAAAATTTGACCCGGAGTTGCACGAAGCCATGTTGCAGGAGGAGACTGAAGATGCTGAGCCGTTTACTGTTTTGGAAGTTCTTCAAAAGGGATATAAGATGCACGATAAGGTCTTAAGGCCGGTTCGTGTAAAGGTTAGTGTGGCAGCTTCTGAGGAAGAAGCAGGTGAAAAATAAACTTTGAGGATAATTTTTAAGGAGGTGTTGTGTTATGGCAAAGGCAATAGGAATTGACTTAGGTACATCTAATTCTGCAGCAGCAATTATGGAAGGAGGACAACCCAAAATCATTCCTTCCGCAGAGGGGACAACTGTAGGTGGAGGGAAGGCTTTTCCTTCCTACGTGGCTTTTACCAAGGATGGACAATTATTGGTTGGAGAGCCTGCAAGGCGTCAGGCGGCAATCAATCCGGAAGGGACTATAACTCGTGCAAAGAGGTATATGGGGACGGACCATAAATTTAATATCTATGGCAAAGAATATACTCCTCAACAGATCTCTGCATTCATCTTGCAGAAAATCAAAAAGGACGCAGAGGCCTATCTTGGAGAACCTGTTACAGAGGCGGTGATAACAGTTCCCGCTTATTTCAATGACAACCAAAGACAGGCCACTAAAGACGCGGGCGAGATAGCCGGCCTAAAGGTCCTAAGGATTATAAACGAACCTACGGCTGCATGTCTTGCGTTTGGATTGGATAAACTTGACAAGAATTTAAAAATTCTCGTCTTTGATTTGGGCGGAGGCACGTTGGACGTTACTATAATGGAGATGTCCAATGGTGTTTTTGAGGTCCTTTCTACGAGTGGAGATACGCAGCTTGGCGGTACGGATATGGACATCGTTTTGGCAGATTATATTGTTGCCGAGTTTAAGAAAAAGGAAGGTGTTGATTTAAAGCAGGATAAGATGGCGTGGCAGAGGATTGTTGAGGCCGCAGAGAAGGCAAAGATAGAGCTCTCTTCAACGCTTGAAACAGATATCAATCTGCCGTTTATTACAGCAGACGCATCCGGGCCAAAGCACCTGACGATGACGATTAACAGGGCCAAATTAGAGGAATTGGTTTCTCCTATCGTTGATAGGTGTAAGGCCCCTATCGAGCGCGCTGTTAAGGATGCAGGCCTTGGGATAGACGGCATCGACAAGATTATCATGGTTGGCGGGCCTACACGTATGCCTATTGTGCAGAAGGTAGTCGAGGATTACGTCGGTAAAAAGATAGAACGCGGAATAGATCCTATGGAATGTGTTGCTATGGGCGCGAGCATACAGGCAGCTGTTTTAAAAGGAGAGGTAAAAGACGTCTTGCTTTTGGATGTAACACCCCTATCTTTGGGTATAGAAACTATGGGAGGAGTTTTTACGAAGATAATAGAGCGCAATACCACTATACCTACTAAAAAGAGCCAGATATTTACTACCGCTGAGGATAATCAAAGCGCGGTAACCATTAGGGTTCTGCAGGGAGAAAGGCCTATGGCCAATGACAATGTGGAACTTGGCAGGTTTGATCTGGTTGGTATTCCGCCTGCTCCGCGGGGGGTCCCCAAGATAGAGGTTACGTTTGACATAGATTCCGATGGCATTGTTCATGTCTCTGCCAAAGACGTGGCAACAGGCAAGGAGCAGTCCATTAGGATTACTGCGCCGAATAAACTCTCCAAGGAGGATATTGACCGTATGGTCAAGGAAGCTGATCAGTTTGCAGAGGCTGACAGAAAGCGCAAAGAGGAAGTTGAGTTAAAAAATCAGGCTGATCAGCTCGTTTATACTACAGAGAAGGCATTGAAAGATGTCGGAGATAAGATCAGTGCTGAAGAAAAGGCAAAGGTGGAAGGGCATCTGCTTGAACTCAAGAATGCCATAAAAGGCGGTTCCATAGATGAAATAAAACAAAAGATGGATACGCTTATGCAGGCCTCTCACAAGTTAGCTGAGGAGATGTATAAAAAGGCTCAAGCTGAGTCAGCCTCTTCTGATGCCTCCGCAGAGCCTCAAACCGGCGCAACTGCGGAAGAGACAGGCAGCAATGACTCTGAAAAGGGAGACGATGTGATAGATGCTGAGTTTAAGGAAGAGTAATCTCTTTGCGGGCATTGCATAAATAGCAGGCGCAGTTTTCCCTGCGCCTGCACAATTATATTAAGGAGTTTTGTGTATGGCAGAAAACAAGGATTATTACAGAATATTGGGAGTAGACAGAAACGCAACGCCTGAGCAGATAAAGGCTGCTTACAGGAAACTGGCTATGCAATTTCATCCGGATAGAAATCCGGAAGACAAAAAAGCCGCTGAAGAAAAGTTTAAGGAGATATCAGAGGCCTATGAGGTCTTGAGCGATGAGAAAAAACGCAAATTATATGACCAGTATGGATATGAAGCAATGAAGCAGTCTTTTGGAGAGGGCGGATTTAACTGGTCTAATTTTTCACATTATCAGGATTTAGAGGATATATTTGGGGATTTCGGATTAGACGATTTGTTGAGAGGATTTGGTTTCGGAGATGTATTTGGCGGTTATGGCCGTTCGTCTGGCCGTAGTAGAAGGGGAAGGGATCAGGAGATAGAGGTAAGGATTTCTTTAAAAGAGGCCTATATGGGTGTTAATAAAACAATAACAATTAGACGTACGGAAACGTGTCCTGAATGCAATGGTTCAGGAAGCGCAAAAGGAAGCGCCCCTGTTGTCTGTCCGCAATGTAAGGGCAGAGGAGCTGTTGTGCAAAGGGCAGGCTTTTTTACTATGCAGACGACTTGTCCGCGTTGCGGCGGTAAGGGACAGGTTATTAATAATCCCTGTCCAAATTGTCGAGGGACAGGCAAGGTTATGGCAACGAAGAAGATTACAGTAAAGATCCCGGCTGGCATAGAGGATGGCACTCATCTCAGGCTTGCAGGTGAAGGTGAGCAGGTTTCCGGCGGGCGGCACGGAGATCTCTATGTATTGGTAAGGGTGATGCCGGATAAAACCTTTGCGCGCAAAGGCAAAGATATATATACGAAGGCAAAGATATCTATGTATCAGGCAGCATTGGGCACAGAGATAGAGGTGCCTACTCTTGCTGGCAAAGTGAATATGCGTGTGCCTGCGGGAGTACAGCCCGGGGCAAAATTGCGCTTAAAGGGAAAGGGTATGCCTGTTTTGCGAGGCAGTGGTTATGGCGATGAATTTGTTGAAATAATCGTACAAGTTCCGAAAGGCTTGTCTCAGAAGGAGCGTTCATTGCTTGAACAAATAGCGCAAATGAAAGGGGAGCCCTTTCTGACAGAAGAAGGCTTAAGCGACAAAATAAAGAGATTTTTCTCTTAACGTAATATGATATGGCTGTTTTTTCATTCTTAACATGGAAATTCTTTACAAAGGGCCAAAAGGGATTCCTTTCCTTTATGTCTAGTATTTCTATTATAGGTGTTGCTATCGGTGTTGCTTCTCTTATTATCGTTGTCTCTGTTATGGCGGGATTTAGCAAGGAATTAGAGCGCAAGATCTTATCAGGCAATCCGCACATAATCATAGAAACAGGCGACGTAATAGAAAATTATTCAAAACTAGTTAAAGAAATAAGAACAAAGGCGTATGTCAAAAGAGTTGCTCCAATGGTTAGTAGTCAGGTCTTTTTACAAAACGGAAATACCATATTAACCGTTTTGATGCGAGGGATTCCCAATGATAAGAACGCTATCATGGATTTTGCCTCTTTTGTAAGAACAGGAGAATTTGATTTATCAGGCAACGGGGCATTGATAGGCGAACAAATGCTTAAAGATTACGGATATGCTATTGGGGATAAAATAACCCTTCTATCTCCGATAACCAGTGAGCCGTACACATTTGAAGTAAGAGGAATTTTTAAGACAGGCCTGTATGATTACGATGCATCTGTTGTCATCGTGGACATAAACAAGGCTTCTGAAATGTTAATTATGCCAAATAGTGCAAATATGATCGCCGTTGACTTGACAAATCCGCACAAAGCAGAGGATGCAAAGTCAGAGCTCTTAAAGACGCTCTCGAAAGAATATCCTTTCCTGCACATTCGTACGTGGATAGAGACTAATAAAAACCTGTTTGCCGCGTTGAAATTGGAACGATTAGTTATGTTTTTGATATTGACCCTGATAGTTATTGTCGCCTCTTTCAACATAGCCAGTTCTTTGATGGTCTTGGTTACTGAAAAAACAAGGGAAATAGGGATATTAAAGGCTTTAGGCGTGAAAGACAGGACAATATATGTGGTTTTCTTGTCAGTTGGCCTGTTAATCGGAGTTATAGGCGCCTTTATAGGCAGTGTTTTTGCGGTTATCGCTTGTGTTCTGATGGATAAATACAAATTGGTGAGCCTGCCTCCACAGATATATTATATAGACCACCTTCCTGTATATCTTTCATGGCATACCGTTATTATAGTATTTGGCGTCGCTGTTTTGATAAATTTGGTATCAGCCCTTTATCCTGCAAGAAGGGCAAGCCGGCTTTCGGCAATAGAGGCTATTCGTTATGAATGATTTTCAGACTCTATAATCATCCTGTTTTTGACATAGCAATAGAACAAGAATAGATCCCCACCTCTTTCTCTTTTGAGGCCGAACCATGTCTGTTCCGTTTCCCAAAGGGCATGCGATCCCTATTGACAAGGGACTATTGTTTATTATAAAATACACACATAGATGTTTGGCCCCATCGTCTAGTTCGGCCTAGGACGCATGGTTCTCAGCCATGAAACAGGGGTTCGAATCCCCTTGGGGCTATTTTGACGTGGATAAAAAAGGGGGGTGTCAATGTTACGTAAGTCTTTTGTATTGTTTGTGGTTGTGTCTCTGTTTGTAGCAGGTGGTTGTAATCTGTTTTCCAAACCGAATGACTATTCTGTTCAAGAACCCGTTAATGATGTTGAGGCAGTGGAGCCTAGTGAGCCTCAGGTTGAAGTGAGCAATATACCAGAGACGGATATTATTGCCAAGGTGGGAAATTTCGTTATCACCAAGCAGGATTTAGCGGATTCGATAGACGTGTTAGAACAGCAATTGGGACAGAAGATAGAAAGGGATAAGATTACGCGTCAGCAAAAGGAGATGTTGGCAGATCTGCTCGTTAGACAAAAATTGTTATATCTTGCGGCTAAAAACGAGGGGTTGGCATCTGACCCTAAAGTGAAAAGGGCGTTGCAGTTGGCAAAGGAACAGGTTTTGTCCCAAGCGCTTTTAAGTAGATATGCAGAGAGGATAAATCCTACGGATGCCGAGTTGCAGAGTTTTTATGAAGACGGGACATATCAGGGATATAAAGTAAAGGACTATTTTACTGAACAGGAAAAGAGGAGAATACAGGAAATCGCCCTTGATAGTGAGGCGGAGGCAAAACAGGTATTGGTGGATATTATGCAGGGCAATATAACATTCCGCTCAGCTGCCAGAAAGTATTCTATATTAAAATCCGCTGATAAAGGTGGAGATATTGGTTATAAATCTGCGCAAGAGCTTTATCAGGATGGAAAACCAGATAAATACGTAAATATGGCGTTTATGATGTTGGATAAGGGGGATGTCAGCACAGTATTTAAGGCGGATGGGAAATATTATATAATCAAAGTGGCGGGTGTGCGGCCAAAGCAGGAAAAACCGTTTTCCGAGGTCAATGACCAAGTGGAGTCATTGTATAAGATGAAAAAGCTTCAGGAGATGCAGAATGCAGCTATTGAGAGTGTAAAGAATTCAGGGATTGAAGTAAAAAAATCATATGAGAATCTATAAGAGTTTATAGAAAGGAGATTATGTTTAAAGATTGGCCATTACTTATCGCCATTGCATTGGCGTTCATCGCAACCTTTTCTATTTATCAGTATATGAAGACACAACAGGAGAAAATGCAGTACCAAATAAAAGCGGCTATAGAAAAAGAAAGACAAAAATTAGAGAATGAATATAAAAAAAATATGGCCCATGTGAAAGGGCAGAGAGGTAGAGGCATAAATGTGGTTGTCGCTAAAAAAGATATTCCAGCCGGAGATGTAATTACGTCTGAAATGGTAGAATTAAGGAAAGTTCCATCATCAGTCAAAGCGCCTATGAGCGCAGGGACGTTAGATGCGGTTATAGGAAAGATGGCAAAACAGGATATCTTGGTAGGGGAACAGGTAATGCTTAACAGGGTTATTTCTCTAAAGGCTCAAAAGGGCGCTATTATCAATCCCGGGACTAGGCTTGTCACTATACAGGTGGAACAATTGGACTTGTTTAGGTTTTTAAGGCCGGGAGACCACGTTGATATTGCCTTGATGTTCCAATTGCCGCAGTCGCAAGCGGTAACAACAGGCCTTTTCCCAGATGTCGAAATAAAGGCCATTAATGGCAGAATCTCGTATTCTTCGCTGTTTCGAACATCTGCGCCTGCGCAGGACAAATCCAATAGAACAATTAAAAAGAGGGTCGATAATAATGCTAAAAAAACAGGGATTAGTATAGATCCTAACAAAGGGACATTGTCTTTCTCTCTGCCGCCTAAAGAGGCAGCGATTCTCTTGATGGCATCAAAACTGGGCAAGATAGAGATATATCCAAGATCTAGTCTTGATCCGGACAAGACAAAGATACCGCCGATTACTGCGGATGCTGTTTTGCAGTTCGCCCTGCCAAATATAATGGCAAAGGCCAAGAATAATGCTGCTGTGGCGGGCCAAAAAAAGGAACAAAAGGTTGAAAAAGAACCGGAGCATGAAGCGCCAATAACCACAAGAAAGGTCAAAATAAGAAAAGGGTCTGCGGTTCAGTGGGTAGAGATTGGCGAAGAAGGTATTATCCAGGATGAGGATAAACCAAAAAAAGAGATTTCCGGGAATGTTGATAAGCAAGGGAGAGATGGGAAGGATGCAAAGGATATAGATGAACAGAAAACGGTTGTTGATAATAGTGAGGAGGACTTACAGAAAGAAGGTGTTGTGAATGAGGTATAATCTGTTATTTTCCGCTTTTATATTTTTAGTGTGTTTTTCTTCTCTTTCTTCTGATGCAGAGACAAATGTATATTTAAAGGCAGGCGATACAAAGGTTTTGCCGTGTCCTTCATGTCAAGAGGTCTCTATAGATAATCCTAATATCGCAGATGTTACGACTGATGGGGATTCTGTTATTGTTAGCGCTGTCAGCCCGGGTATTACTGCATTGGAATACGTCTCTGGGAGCGGGAAAAAGGATTATAAAGTAGTTGTTTGGGAAGATAACGTTCCATTTGTGGCAAATCAGGTGAGGTCTTTGCTTAAGGTTCTAAATTTATCGAATAACATTTCCGTAGGCGAAGATAAGCTGGCAGGCAAGGTTTATCTCTTGGGAGAGATATCAGGTGAAGAAAAACAAAAGGCTTTGGATAATGTGCTTCAGGCCTGTCCTTCGCCTGTAATAGTCAATCTGGTAAAAGTTAAAGACCAGCATGAGGTTATTGAAGTAAAGGTCAATGTTGCAGAGATAAGCAAGTCCGATCTGGATCAATTGGGGATAGCTTGGCCATCTTCTATATCTCTTATAGCAAGTGAAGATGTTCCCTCTGAATCAGGCGAAGAGTCCAATGGAAAGTCATTGGGCGATGCCCTTAAATTCAATAAATGGACGCGCAATGATGCTACGTGGATGCTGTCGATGTTAGAACAACAAAGCAAGGGCAAGATTTTGGCCAGTCCATCGATATTGGCAACCAGCGGCAAAGAAGCCTCTATTTTGGTTGGAGGAGAGATCCCGATTTTGATGTATGACGATGATGAACCCAAAGTCGAGTTCAGGCCATACGGCATTATTCTAAACATATTGCCGTCTATTATAGAAGGGAATAAGATAGATGTTAATTTGGAATGCGAGGTCAGTGAAATAGACTGGACCAATTCTGTCAATGTTACATTGGCCGGAGACGACGATGACCAAAGGTTTAATGTGCCGGCCTTTACAAAGCGGAACGCCAAAACAGAGGTGATTTTAAACAACGGAGAAAGTATTATAATGGGGGGATTGTTAAAGAACACTGATACAAAAATAACATCAGGAGTGCCTGGTTTGAGTAAACTCCCTGTTTTGGGCGCTTTATTTTCCTCTAAAGATTTTCAGAAGGGTAAGACAGAGCTTATTATTACACTAACGCCCAAGATCAAGAAAGGCAATGATTCTACTCCAGCAGAAAATCTAAATCAATTGGGAGGCCTGCAAAATATAACTCTGAATAGTGATAAATCGCCGCTGCAAAGATATAAAGAGATGCTATTGAATACGATTACCAAATCCTTTTATTACCCGGATTACGTGAAAGACAAGAAGTTGTCGGGTACTGTTTTATTAACATTACATATTGCAAGATCGGGCAGGGTGTTGGGTGTTAGAGTCAAATCGTCTTCAGGCAGCAAGGTTCTTGACAGGCTTGCAATTATGTTAATTCGAGATATTGGTTTATTTCCTCCATTTCCCGGGGATCTAAACCTAGAGGATTTGTGGATAGATATTCCTATTATATATCAGGCATGAGCTTATTTAGGGGCGCATAATGGGCAGGGCAATAGTTTTTTTTAGCCCCAAAGGCGGTGTTGGAAATACCTTTCTTGCCACAAATCTTGCTATTGCTTTGCAGCAAAGGGCATATAAGGTCTTGTTGTTGGATGCGGCTTTCCCAATTGCCGGCGATGTGGCAAGGTTGTTAAGCATATTCCCAAAACAGAGTATTCTGGATATCTTCTTCTCCGGTTATACTATCCCTTATGACAATCCGCAAATTATGTCCGAGTTCCTTGCAGATTATGTGACAAAGCATGATGTTGGTGTGGATGTCTTGCCTGCAATAATCAGCCCCGGCGAGATGAAGCATATCAGTGATATCAATCCCAGTTTATTTATGAGGAGCATTAGTGATATTTACGATTTTGTTATTGTTGATGCAGGAAAGGTCTTTTCATCTTTTTTAGTAAAGTTGTTGGACAATGCGAACCTGGTGTTGAGTGTGGTTGTCCCGGATATACTCTCCGTTTATCAGACGAAGGCGGCATTCGGCACTTTTCAGGATCTGTTTTTCCCAAAGGAGATGTTTAAACTTATATTGAACAGGGCGGAAAGCAAAGGCGGTGTTGGCATAGCAGAAGTGAAAACCGTTTTGCCGCTGGACATTATAGCTAAAATTCCGAGTGAAGGCAGGCCGGTAGGACATTCTGTTAATTTTGGTGTGCCTGTTCTGTTGGAAGAACCGAATTCCCGCGTAAGCAGCGCAATCAGGGCATTGGCAGAGAATCTGCTGGAGCCCCATATTTACATAGATAAACTCCCTATTGATGAGTTGAAAAACAGAAGAAAGGAATCCAAACATGATGTATTGGTGTCCTTTTGGGAGGATTACGGATTAGGCGTAGAGAAAAAACAAGTGGAGAGGATAGACGAACTTGTTCTATTAAAAAAACGGGTACATAGGAAGTTGATTGATAGGGTGGAGACAAAGAAATTTGACTTTTTTAATATGACAAGAGACGAGAGGAATAAGATAAGGCAGGATACAGAGAGGATTATAGGAGAGCTATTAAGCGAAGAGACAGGGGCATTGGTTGATGATTATGAAAAGAGAAAAATTTTAGTCAAAGAAATAGCTGACGAGGCTCTTGGGCTCGGGCCGTTAGAGGACCTGTTAAAGGACCCGGATATCACGGATATTATGGTTAACAACAAGGAACAGATTTTTGTTGAAAAATTTGGAAAGCTGCAGTTAACTGACAAGAAATTTATCTCTAACGAACATGTTATTCAAACTATAGAACGTATTATCTCTCCTCTTGGCAGGAGAATAGACGAATCAGTGCCTATGGTAGATGCAAGGCTTCCGGACGGCAGCAGGGTGAATGCCATAATACCTCCATTGGCGTTGAACGGCCCAATGCTTACGATTAGAAAGTTTGGAAGGGAGCAATTTATTGCAGATGATTTGGTAAAATTCGGGAGTATCACACAAGATATAGCCGAATTTTTAAAGGCGTGTATTGTAAGCAGGAAAAATATCATAGTATCAGGAGGCACCGGTTCTGGTAAGACCACAGTATTGAATGCCTTTTCGCAATATATCCCGTCAAAGGAAAGGATTGTGACGATAGAGGATGCCGCTGAACTTCGTTTAAATCAAGAACATTGGATTAGGCTGGAATCAAGGCCTCCAAACATAGAAGGCAAGGGGCAGATAACTATAAGGGATTTGTTTAGGAACACGCTTCGTATGCGGCCTGACAGGATAATTATCGGTGAGTGCCGCGGACTAGAGGCATTGGATATGCTTCAGGCAATGAACACAGGCCATGACGGGTCATTGACAACTATCCACGCAAATTCAACGCAAGATGTTATCTCTAGGCTTGATTCTATGATCTTAATGAGCGGCATAGAACTGCCTGTAAGAACGATTCGTGAGATGGTTGCTTCGGCCATAGACATCATTGTGCATACGGCAAGGTTAAGCGATGGTTCAAGAAAGGTGATACAGATTACAGAGGTAATTGGCATGTCGGATGACATGATTAACCTAAATATGAAAGATATATTTGTCTTTGTTCAAAAAGGTGTGGATGAAAAGGGCAAGATCTTGGGAGAATTTTCTGCCACAGGATATATCCCGTCTTTTTATGAAGAATTGGGCCGTATGGGAATAAAGTTGAGTGAGGGGATGTTTGAGCCAAGGCAAGTATATTATGATATTGTTAAACAAGACAAAAAGCAAGAAACTCACTGAGAATATGTCTGTTGCCAGGACCTTCTTTCAAAAGGCAAAAGGCCTGTTAGGTTCTCTTTCTATTGCTGATGATTATGCCCTGCTTTTTGAAGCGTGCTCTTCAGTCCATATGATAGGAATGGTCTTTGCCATAGATGTGGTGTTTTTGGACAAGGGCAAAAGGGTATTAAAGGTGGTAAAGGCGCTTAACCCTTTTAGCTTTGCATTTGGCCCGAAGAGGACATTCTATACGATAGAGGCAAAGGCCGATACATTGTCTAATCAGATAGAACCGGGAGACGTATTAGAGTGGGAATAAAGCCGGCAAAGACGTTTTTGTTTTTCTGTGTTATGTTTCAATGCGCCATGGCATATGCCGGGTGGACGCAGTTGGGGCAAAGGGTATGCTCCGGCAGCATCTCGGCCATGTGCGCTTGGCATGGCGGCCTTTTGATATCATGTGATGATTATCTATATGAAAACACGGATGATATCTGGGCAAGGCGCGCGCGTATCAGGGGGCGGTTGTATGAGCCTTCACAGATTGTGCAGAGTAAATGGGGCGTGTTTGTTGCGACCAAACAGGGCATGTTTTGGGCGCAAAACCCTTCAGAAAGATTGACGAGGATCTTTAAGCCTGAGAAAAAGGCGGTTTACTCACTGGCCATTGGCAATAAGGGCTTGTTTTGCGGCACATCCCAACATGTTTTTCTTATCAGCCCTGGTGGGGAGGTCATCTCGGAATTGTTGGCCAGCAACAGCCCTGTTTTATCTATGTTGTTTGATGAAAAAACAGCTAATCTTATCTGCATAACAGAGCAGGGCATTGTGATCTATGATGTGGATAAAAGGCGGATTATTATGCATAGGGATCTGGGCAGGAATAATGAAGATGCGCGTTGGGACCCATCTGCTCATATCATAACAATAACCCGGACGGGCAGGGTTGTTTTTGCGTATAGAAACGATTTGTATGCCATAGACATAGAAAACAACGCGCTTTCTATGGTTGTCAGCCTGCCGTCGAGCGTAATGGCTATTGCGTCTGTTAAAGGCAAGGTTATAGCGGCCTGTGAAGGAAGCGTTTTTAAGATAGATGCGCTTCTTGAGCAGGCAGATAAATATCTCGTTGGGTTAGATGCAAAGAGATTTGTTGATATGGTAAAGGAAGAAAACAGGGTCTTCTTGGCTAGTGAAGATGCTGTATTTGTGTTAGATGCTGGTGAGCTGTCTTTTAAGGCGATTGACAAGGATATAGATTTACTATACAGATACCTGTCTTTTGAGCCGGATATTATTTTACTTCAAGAAAAGGCTATGGAATATGCAGACGTGATGCCGGATAAAATTAGGGAATGGAGGGCACTGCTTAAAAAACGCGCCCTTTTCCCGCAGGTATCGTTTGACATTGGCGGGGATAACAATAAAAGCGTTTCGGATACAGGGTCAGTGTGTTGCAGCGGTAGTTATGCGGTTGGGCCTGATGATAAGACCGTTAGCAAGAATCTGGACTGGCAGGTGAGTTTTGAATGGGACCTTGCTGACCTTATATGGGATCCCCAACACACCTCGATCGATGCCCGCTCGAAACTTACGGCTGAGCTCAGAGATGATATCTTGGACGATTTAAATCAGACGTATTATGAACGCAGGCGCAGGCAACTAGAACTTTTATCCAATCCCCCGAGGGAATTGGATAAGGCCATTACTATTCTGTCTAAGATAGAGAGGCTGCGCGCTGACATAGATGCGATGACAGGCGGATTTTTGAGCAGGTTTTTAAAACAGAACGGACATTACAATTGGGAAAGAGAGTTTATAAAGGAGGTATTGAGTGAAAAAAGAGTGGGAAAATAGATTGAATAAGATCCAGTCGTATTTTGTATCAGGCCTGGCAGTGGTATTCCCCATAGCGCTTACTTTTTATGCCATAGGCTTTATCTTTAAGTTCATAGACCTGATCGTCGGCAAATACATAAATTATGTCGTAAAACTCTCTTTGGGTTTTTCTATACCGGGCCTGTCTATAGTCTTGTCTATTGCCTTGTTGATACTAATGGGAATGGGCGCGAGGTATTTGTTTGCAAAGAAGGTTTTTGGATTTTTCGAAACAGTTATGGCGCGTCTGCCCCTGATTGGTAGGATATACAACTCAATTAAACGGGTTTCCGGTTATATATTTGAGACAAAGAGGCCTGAAGTAAAGAGTGTTGTGCTAATAGAATATCCTAGGAAAGGGATATATGCCATTGGTTTTTTGTGCCATACAAATATAGATGAGGCAAGACTAACCGGCAGAGGGAATCGTGAGTTTATGGCAGTGTTTGTGCCGACCTCGCCGACTCCGTGGAGCGGGTTCACTGAATTTATCCCTGCTGATGAGGTTGTCCCCTTGGCCATCTCCATAGAAGATGCCCTTGAGATAATCGTATCAGGCGGCGTGATGAGCCCTGATGAGTGGCAAAAAAACAAAGAGGCCTGATTTTTTAAACAGGCCCCTTTTGATAAAAGCTATATAGTTTTTATGTTTTAATTAATGGTCTTATGGCTGTTGAAGAAGGACTCGTCGCTTGTCGTATACCATGTCTCAAAGGATGTCAATGTAAGGTCTCCGGGGGGATAATTGTTTGAATAGTCTTGGGCGATCGTTGTATAGTTTTGATAGCCGTTGTTTATGCTTCCGACCAGGTCATGATTTGAACCAAAACCACCGCCACTGCTTCCTCTCCAGTAGTCGGACCAATGCTTTGAGGTAGTCCCCTTTACATTGGGAAACATCCCTTTTTTGGTGATAGATAATCCGTTAGCTGGTTGTGAGCCATCGTTATTGAGGCGCCATGCTATGTTCTCAACTGTGATGCCTGTTGGATATCCGTCAGGCGTTATCAAAGATGCGTATATATGCATATCCCTGTCGTTATCATCAATCATAGGCATTGAACGTTTCTTTGGCCCGTCTATTGGGCTATGAGCCTTGGCAAAGCTGTCTCTGACATAATTTATAAGGCTATCCGGGTTGGTTGTATACCCAGGATATTGTTGTGGGAAATCATTAACCACATCAAAGTCATCTGAAAGTTCACAGTATTCCTTATCTACACGCTCTTTATAAGTATCTTCTTGCTCATCATAGTAATAATCATAATATGCCTTTACAGCTGCGTCTATGACCTGAAGTTTTTCCTGTTTTACCTCCTCGCTATCAGAGGCCTTTGGCCATATATCGTCAGCGTATTTGACGTAGTCTTCAATGCCGGAATTTTTTGCATATTCGCTCAGGTATCTAAGCATTTGCGCTTTTTGCCAGCCTTCATAAAAATAAGGGTCCGCATATGCAGGCGCGTTGGCATAGGGATTTCTATCATCATAGGCAGGCAGGTTTGCATGCTTGCCCAAGAGGTATATCTCGCTATCGCTGATGATAGATGTGGGCTGCCAGTCCTGTTCATCCTCGGCCTTGTCCTTTTGATAGTTTATATCGCCTTGAATAAACACAGGGTTTGGCGAGACGAATGTTATGCCGCCCTCTCTGGGAATAGTTTCCGCGTTTTTGATCTTCAGCGCCCGGGAAGAGTGATAATCGTGATCTTTGCTAGTAGGTTGTTCCTTGTAATTGACCCATATAATGCCGTTTGTTTGATTTATAAGGTTGATATTATTGGCAAGTTCAGCCACATCTATTGTAATGGTATCGGCATGGTATACAGTCGGCAAGGAATTGGGCCCAGCAGATTTCACGCCCGTTATAAAGGATTCCTGCGCTATCCATGAGGGCGGTTGTATAAACATGGGGTTACCTTCATCATAAACCTTTGTGCCTTTTACGTAAACCGTCAGGTCCCCGTCGTCTTCATATCCTATCCAGATACCTCCTTCCTTTGCCTTGGAGCTAAACGTATTTTCTATCTCTACCATAGACATGTCTTTTGCGCCGGTATTCCTTTCCCTGATTTTTCCATAGAGGTTCATAGAGTTGTTATAGATATTGTTGCTAGCCAAGCTATAATTGCCCTCCAACCAGTTTCTAAACGCTTCTGCCTGGTTGGAATAAGACGTGTTAAGGAAATTGACGTCTTTATTGTCATCCCAATGCACAGAGCCGTAATGTTGGTCTGCCGGGTCATCTCCCCTGTAGTATCCGTACTGAGCGTATTTGCGCGGGTCGTTGTAATAGTCATGCGGCATATTGTTAGGAGCTACCTTCCCCGTCCAATAGTTTGCATCACCCCAAAACCTGCGTTCGTATTCAGGGTTAAATGTCACTGTTTCTGTATGATTGGCGTCTATAGAAAATGTGTAGTTTATATCCTCCTTTACCTTTAATGTAGCGGTCTCAGCTGATTCATCCCAAGAATATTTAATAGTTATTTCAGGGGTGGGAGGTATGCCAAGGCTGGCATCGCCTGCGGCTGTGTCTATCCCGTCAAATACCTGAGCGAATATCTGAGGCTTGCCGTCAACGATTTTTACGTCATTGTTAGGGTCTTCATCGCTATTTAATGCCTCGTTTACTTTGGGGTTAGCTGTGATGTGCCATTTATCATGAACATCTTGGTAATAAATCCGTATGTATTTTACGGGTTTTTCTTCTTGATGCGAGTCGTTCCACCAAATATCCTTTACCCCTTCATGCGAGTAGTCTCTATAGATAAACTTGGAGTAATTTGCATCCGATCCATTTTCGTTTTTAAGCCTTACCGGCGGGGCGACAGTGATATCATCGTTGATATCCTCTGTGCCATTTGTGAATACAAACCTTGCTGTATCGTATGGATCAGGATAGTTTTGGGCAAATATCCCATATGGACTTAGTCGATCATTGTACTCTCCATACCACTCAGACGATTTATCAGAAGGATACACCCCCCCAGGGTATGGAAAGGGCTCTGTTTTTGTGCTGATAGTCAAGAAGGCATACCCGTCCAATTGTTTATTGTTATAATCATAAAGATCGCACACATCTAGATAAAATGGTTCGTATTTGCCGACAGTCCTGACTTTAAAAACGCCTTCTGAGTTTGTGCTTACTAGTTTTGGGTCCTTTATTTTTGCTGGTCCATCAAATATGATGTCGCCATTGACGTATATCTTGCCAAACCCCTGGCAGTCATATGTATAATTGCTGTTACCAGGATACCAGTTGCCGTTTATGAACTTAAAATAGTTATACAGAGAGTCTGCGTTTATGCTGACTCTGACTACCTTTGTCTTGCCGTTTAGCTCTGCCTTTGACATAATCCACCTGATAGAGCTATCATCGTCTGTCTTGTATATGCGGACCTTTATTTGGTCATTGCCAAGCGGCCGGTAAAAACCATTAGTGTCTATATCAGCGCCTGTAATAGAAGGATTTTTGGCCTTATCCGGATTACTATTTGGCATGTGGATGAATTGTCCATTTGGATTTACTCTATGCGTAAACCAGTTAAACCCGTGCATTTTTAGCTCAACAAAGGCGTAGTGTATGCCTCTCTCTGCCAAGTATGTGAGCTGTTGATCCTCTAAGATGTTTTCAGACATCTTTAGGTTGACTTGTTGGGTCTGTATGATTGATACGATGCCGGCAATGACAAGCCCGTTGAGGATAAAAGACCATAATATCAGGGCCATTCCCTTGTCTTTTTTGAACCTGTTTCTCCTCATCTCACACCCCTTTGTTTATGTATAACAATACCACATAGGCACTATATGCCTTGCTCATCTATAACTATAACCGCTTTTTGCGCATTGTCAACTTTTTAAATGGAACTTTGGGCGGGCCGCGGGTCTGTTATTCTGTGTTTGCTATTCTTGGAGAAACGGTATTTTTGTAGTATAATTCATAAGTCTTGTGTTTGGAGAAAAACCTATAGGAGGTCTGTATGCGTATTGATTTTTCCAATCTCTTGTCTGTTAGGGTTGGCAGTCATGGGCTTGCCCCGGAGTTTGTTTCTGCTTATAGTGAAAAAATCGTGCCTTTTCACAACGATTTGCAGGAGAAAAGAAAGAGCGGGCAGTTGCCATTTTTTGAATTGCCTTATCAGGATGTGTCTAATGTGCTTGCATTAGCCGATGATGTCCGCAGGGATTTTGAGGCCTTTGTGGTTATTGGGATAGGCGGTTCAGGGCTTGGGAATGTGATGTTGCAGAGCGCTTTAAACGCTCTGTTTTATAACGAGCTTCCATCTGAAAAGAGAAATGGGCCTAAATTTTATGTCTTGGATAATGTGGATCCTGATAAGTTGATGGGGATTCTCTCTGTCATAGAGGTAGATAAGACGTGTTTTAATGTTATCAGCAAGTCCGGTTCAACGTCTGAAACTATGGCAAACTTCCTGATTGTCAGCAGGATTTTAAAAGAGAAGGGGTTAAACAATCCCAAGCAGGTTGTCATTACAACAGACCCAGAGAAAGGAGACCTGTTGGCAATTGCAAAAGAAAAGGGATTTAGGACGTTGGTTATTCCCCCGGGAGTTGGCGGCAGGTTTTCGGTTTTAACAGATGTGGGACTTTTCCCCGCGGCGGTTGCCGGAATTGATATCAATGCCCTGCTCGATGGCGCAAAGCAGATGGATTTGCATACGTCAAAGGCCAGTCTTGCAGAGAACCCGGCATATATGTTAGCTTTGACGCATTATCTTCTCAATGTGGATAAAGGCAAGTCTATATCCGTGCTTATGCCGTATTCGGAGAGGTTATATCCGTTTGCGGACTGGTATAGACAGCTTTGGGCCGAGAGTCTTGGAAAAGATGGAAAGGGGCAGACCCCTGTTAAGGCATTGGGGACGGTTGACCAACATTCTCAGATACAGCTTTATAATGACGGGCCAAATGACAAGATTATTACATTTCTGGCAGTGGAGAGGTTCGCAGAGGATTTTGTCCTTACGGATGAATACCCGGGATATAAGGCGACTTCCTATTTTAACGGGCTCAAACTATCAGATGTGTTAAACAGCGCGCAGATAGGCACGACAACCGCGCTTACAAAGAAACAACGCCCAAATATGTGTATTACCATTGATTCTATTTCTGCCCAGAATATAGGGAAGTTGATATATCTCTATGAGGTTGCCACGGCGTTTAGCGGATATCTGTATGAAATAAATCCGTTTGACCAGCCCGGTGTTGAGGACGGCAAGAAGGCGATGTATGCATTGCTCGGCAGGGAAGGTTTTTCTGATCAGGCAGATGAGGTTCGAAAATACGCCTCTGCTGAGAGCGGTTTTGTATTAGAGGTTTGATAAAGGAGGATTCTATGTCTAAGAGAAAGAGGAAAGGCAAGTTGGGCTGGAGGTCTAAAAAGGCCAATCACGGCACAAAACCAAATAAGGGATAGGATGATTAAGATTGCCCTTGCTCAGATCAATGCCGTTGTCGGCGATATCAAGGGCAATACGGGAAAAATCGTAGAGTATTGCCTTAAGGCCTCGTCAAAAGGCGCGGATATAGCGGTGTTTCCGGAGATGTCCTTAACAGGATATCCTCCGGAGGACCTGCTTTTTAGGGATGATTTTATCGCCTCTAGTAAAAATGCCCTGCGCTTGATAGCAAAGGCCGTTAATGTCCCATATGTGGTAGTAGGACTTCCTGTAAAAAGGTCTGTGTATTTGTATAATGCAGCGGCCCTTATTAGCAGAGATGGGATATCTTTCCATTTTAAGAATGCCCTGCCTAATTATGGAGTCTTTGACGAGAAGCGCTATTTTAGCGCAGGCAACGAATTTCTGTCCTTTCATATCAAAGGCAAGTGTCTTGTTTTGAGCATATGTGAAGATATATGGGATAAAGAGGCGATATCTGCGATTAAAGATATTCGGCCGGATATATTGATGAATTTGTCTGCCTCGCCTTTTTTTGCAGGCAGGATTAGGCAAAGGGTGAGCCACATCAGGTCTGTTGCAAAAAAAGTAGGCGCTGATGTTGTGTATGTTAATTTAGTTGGCGGGCAGGATGAGCTTATCTTTGACGGCGGTTCAATGGTGGTCAGTGGCAAAGGGCTTTTGCATATAAGCCCGCAGTTTAAGGAATCCATTTCTTTTGTTTCTCTGCCGGGCAGGAAAAGGCCAAAACCTGTTGATTTTATGCCATTGGCAGAAGAGGTTTATGAGGCCTTAAAGTTGTCTTTGAGGGACTATGTAATCAAAAACGGATTTTCGTCTGTTGTTTTGGGCCTAAGCGGCGGGATAGACTCGGCCTTAACCGCAGCCATTGCCGCAGATAGCCTTGGAAGAAAGAATGTTATGGCATTGATTATGCCTTCAAGGTTTAGCTCTGATGAGACGCAGTTAGATGCAGAGTCTTTGGCAAAAAGATTGGGGATTAGGTATTATCGGATACCTATTTCACGAATATATGATACGTTTATACAGAGTCTTGCGCCTATTTTTAGGGATATGCCTTTTAATGTTGCTGAAGAAAATATCCAAGCAAGGATTCGCGGAACGCTTTTAATGGCGGTTTCCAATAAGTTCGCTAGTTTGCTGATTACAACAGGCAATAAGAGTGAGATGAGTGTTGGTTATTGTACGTTATATGGTGATATGGCAGGCGGGTTTGCCCTGCTTAAAGACGTGCCAAAGACATTGGTTTATAGGCTTTCAAGGTTTTATAATAGGAAATTCCCGAGCAGGGCCATACCTGAATCTATTTTGAAACGCGCGCCTTCTGCGGAGTTAAGAGAGGGGCAGAAGGATGAGGATTCTCTCGTGCCTTATAGTGAACTTGATGCCTTGATTGAGGCCTATGTAGAGAGGCATAATCCAAAGAAAGACGTTGTTTCCCTGTTTTCAAGCCAGTCTATGGCAGAAAAGATGATAAGGCTCATTGACAGAAATGAGTATAAACGAAGACAATCACCGCCCGGCCCAAAGATCACGCCAATGGCCTTTGGCAAGGACTGGCGTATGCCTATAACCAAACAGGTAAGGCTGATTCATTGATGGATAATTTTTGTAAGAGATCTTGTAGCCTGTTTTTAGATGTAGTTGGATAGATCAGACAGCGCAAAGTGTGGTTCGTCTATATATTGTGGCGAAATGCCAAGTTTTTTAGCCAATGTGAGTGAATTATGCGGCGCTATTATCAGGTCTTTTTGGGATATCAGGAATTTTATTTTTGCGTTTTTTAACAAGTGGAATCCATTGAACGGTTGAGACAGGGTTTCAAGTTCGTTGATTAGAGTATGTTTGTCTTGTTTTAGGTATTGTTTTAAGCATGTCCTGGAAAATCTTTCAAACGCAGTTGGTTTGCCGTAAAAACATAGTTTATAAAACCTGCGCATGGTTTTTTCTTTGTCCTGATGCAGTGATGCGATAAAATTGGCAACGTTGGTTCTGGGCATTTCAATGCAGGAGTTGAGTATAATTATCTGTTTGAAAGGTATGTTTTTTTGTTTTTCCATAGATCTCTCAAATCGTTTTATGCCTAATGACCATATAAGGCAGGTGTTGTATTTGCCAAAATTATGGACATTTTTATAGTCTATAAACTCTATAGCGTTATTGTCCACAGCATTGTTCACAGCGCATAAATCAAATGCCCAGCCATAGAAAAATATAATTCGTTTTTTATTTTTCATTGTTTTTTAATCGGGTGATGATATCAGCTAATTTTTGTATATCAGCTCGGCTATGCATAGCGCTTAGCGACAGCCTTATGATTGACTTGTTGGGCTCCACGGTTGGCGGCCGTATAGCAGGCGCGAATATGCCGTTTTTTCGCAAATACTTGGATGCCGATAATGCGTTTTGTGGTTGCCCGAATATCACAGGCAAAATCTGGGAGCTGTGGCCTTTTGGGAGAAAAGGGCATAGCAGATTTATTGCAAAAGAGACATTTTTTTTGAGACGCTCTTTTTTTGTCCCCTTTATTAGAATAGGAATTTTTTTGTTTATTTCTGAGAATAACATCTCTGGCATAGCTGTTGAAAATACGAATGAACGCGCATAATTGATGAGGTATTGTATTAGGGATTTACTGCCGCATACGTATGCTCCCCATAGTCCAAAGGCCTTTCCGAATGTGCCGACGAGGATATCTATGCCATATGTGTCAATATCCCAAACGCCTACAGAATGGGCTTCATCAATATATAACCAGCAGTTGTATTGTTTGGCAATGGTTTTTATCTCTTCTATCGGGGAGAAGTCCCCGTTCATACTAAAAAGAGATTCCGTTATGATAAGGGCGTTTCTATAATTTTTGCGATGTTTTTTAATAAGGCTTGCGAGGTGTTCTGTGGAGTTATGCCTAAAGCGGAATATCCTTGCGCCTGAAAACAATGCCCCGTCGATTATGCTTGCATGTGAAAGTTTGTCGATGAATAACGCGTCTTTTTTATCGGCAATTGCCGATATTACAGATATGTTAGCGGCATATCCGGATGAGAAAAACAGGCAGGATTCCTTTTTTCTGTAATCGGCCAATGCCTGTTCGGTTGCTTGATACATCTGCCTATTGCCGCTTAACAGGCGCGATGCGCCGGATGCCCTTGTTTTGCAGTTGATAGGCATTTGAGCCAGACCAAGGTAATCGTTCGATGCGAAGTCAATAAGCCATTTGTTATTGGCCTTGATTTTTTGTCTGTGTTTTTCCTGAATAGGAGGGAGCTCGCGCAACAAACCAGCAGAATCGCGATGTTTTAGTTTGTCTTGTAAGAACTCGTTAAACGTATCCATAAATTATGTCTCTGCGCGCGACTTTACTCTGACGGTATATGTCTTGCCGTCTATTGTAAACGTTGCGGAAATGAAATCGTTTGTGTTAGCAAATGTCAGGTTTGAGACGCCGCTGGATATTACATAGGTAGTTGTCCCGATCTTTCGAACCAGTTTGTCTGCGCTTAAAAATATTTCAACCGGGCCTATCCATTCTATTTCGCCGTCGCTGGCTATGGATTTTCTATAAAAGGATAAGTGGCTATTGCCTTCTGACAATGTAATCGTATGCGATGTGTCAGTCCCTGCCTGCCTGAATTCTTTGGATAACGTGTTAAAAATAAGCTGTCTCTGATTAGTCGTGTCCATAACAGTGCCTAACTTATTCATAATAATTTGGCCACGCAGGAAGATTACACTGACTGCCAGAAGTATTGTAATCATCATGCCCAATCCTATGAGCAGTTCTACGAGTGTCATGCCGTTTGTCTTTTGTTTTTTGTATTGCGGCAGGAGTATCATCGTAATTGTTCCCAAGAAAAGAATGGCAAAGATGACCTGCAACCAGTAAGGTATGATCATCAATTGGTGTTGTTTTTGCTTTTTGTCAGATTTGAGGTTATTTTGCGTTTGTTTTTCTGCCCTATTTTCTTTTTGTATTTTTTCTGCCCTTTCGACAAGCTCTATTTGCCTTTGTTTCATTATCTCGCGTGATTGCCTTTTTATCTCCTGCATAATCTTTTGGGCGTCTTTGATATCAGTATTTTCAGGGACAAAGGCGTTTAATTTGGCCCCGAAAAGCAGGAATGATACGGCCAGTATGGATATAATCTTTACAGTTCTTTCCATGCAACCACCTCTGGTTCAGAAAGGTCCTTTGGCAGGTAAAAGGTATCACTGAATTGCTTTATTCTTGGGTCGTAATTCATTGTAATGCTTCCACTGAATATGATTGCCTCGTCTCTAGAAACGATCCCTCCGTTAATCGTAAGGCTGCCGGTTCTTCCTGTAAAGGCGTGATTGGTGTACATAAATGCATCTATTCTCGTAATCTGATAATAGGGTTCTGATAGAGAGGAGAATGAATAATTATCCAAAGAACTTTCATAATACCTTCTATTTGTTCCATCGCTTTTTTTGCCTCCATCATAATTTGTATAATTGCCGTCAAAATAGGGCAGGCCATTTTTGTAGTATTTGACATAACCGTTTGTGCTATCAGTATCATCAACAGGGTATTCCCCTGTGAAAGAAGGCTTTATATAATTCTTGACGTAATTCCAAGATGAATCCGTATAATCTCCCACGACAACATTGCCTTTGGCCGCAAGTCCTAAAAAGTCTTTTGATTGATTCTCCTGAAGTGTCTGTTCGGGATTAGTATCCGGTTTAGGCCATACAGGTGGATCATCGTATGTTATATTGCCCAATATGTGGACGTTTCTTCCAGCATAGATAGTGCCTTGTCCTTTTACAACGCCTTTGATTAAAACATCTCCCGTGATAACAACAGGCCCGTTTATCTCTATAGGATTAGACGGTGTGCCAACAAGAACTATGTCGCCTTCCAATACAGCATCCACTATAACACTGCCGCCTTGTTTGATCTGCCCGCCGGCGTTTGTTACGACTGTCTTGTAATAATCCAGATCACCCAGATAGGGCATAGGAACAACCTCTTGGGCATTATATTGAGAAGATGTTCCGTCATATCCGAACTCAAATTCATAGGTATCCAATAAACCGTTTCCATTTGTATCTTCTCCTGTGTCTAATATGCCGTTGTGGTTTAGATCTTCGCTTGGCGCTGTTGGATTGCCCGGCCGCGCAATAGACGGGGCAGTTGCAAGATAAGTTGACCAGGAGTCATATCTATTGGTACCAAGGACGTTTCCTCCTGATCCAAGAGAGGGGTTGTATGCGGCATACGCATTTCCATTTACTTTAGGGTTGTATCGAAAAGAGAAATCCCCATTGGAACGCACGTCCCCGTTTGCCGTAATAGAACTGCCCCAAAACCATCCGAAATTATTAATGAAATAGGTATAGTCAAATACCTTCGAGGCCTTTAGCCCGTATCTTATAACAGCTTGTATTGTCTTTGTCGTAGAACCGCTAGTGCCTTGAGCCTGTAATATAACATCACGTCCGTCCCCATTATCTATTCTCTGCACGTCGATTATAGATACAGTATAACTTCCAGTTGCAAGTGTGCCTGTCACAGGGAAAGAATATGGAGGAGATTCTGATAGCAGGGAATCAAACCACGAAAAAGATGAGATGCTCCATGCCCCAGTGGGGCTATAAAAATGAGCGGAAAACAAAATCTCCAATTCCTGTTTTACCTTTTCTATCCCTGATTGAGCAGCATATATTGCCTGCAGAGATTCCTGAGATCTTAAGGTGAGTTTCGATGTGTTGTATGCCCTGATAGAGCCTGCAACCACAAGCCCTGTCAACAACAATAATATGACATAGGAGCTTATCATTATGAATCCGTTATTGTCTTGTATGTGTTTTTTGGATACCCCAAACATTGTTTTAACTGCCTGCCTTTAAGAATTCAACACTCATATTAACAGGTGCACTCTTGTAATTCCACGATATTGTTGCATTTATCTTTAAAGGGTCTGCATATGCCCCGTCAGGAAAGGTTACTGATAATGACTCGTTGGGCAATGGCATTGCGAGGTTGCTTTGTGCCCACACTTGCCAGTTTGTTGAGGTTATCTCATCTGTGTTAAGCGCTTGCATCTCTTCAAGGACTATCTGGAGCTGATATATAGCTGACGCCTTTTCATTATCAAGCCCGACTAAGATGGTATTTGATATAATAGAGCCTAAAATGCCAATTAAAGCTGTTCCCAAGAAAAAGGCGGCAATCAATACCTCTAACATGCTGAATCCATTTTGCCTTTTTCCCTTTATCTGCTTCATTATCCGCTCCTTAAATTCATCCTATAACGCCTTCAAAGGGCGCAAAAAAAGCGCAGGGCAAAAAATGCCCTGCGCTCAGATTCAAATTATATACTTGACCAAGTTGTGCCGCAACTAGAGCCAGTATAATCTGTGCTTTCTATTGTTCCGCCTTGAGTTACCCTATAACACTTGGTACCCAAATTGCTGTTTTGTGGTGTTGCCCGAACCGTATAAGTTGTAGTTGTAGGAGTCCCAACGATGCTGATATTATATCCCGATTTTAAAATGCTGGCAGTAGTTACATTATACCTGCTTGGAAGGTATCCATTAGCGTGTAGTGTGGAGAAAAAGTTCGTTGTTGGATACTGGTCATTTGCAATGAAGTATCCTTCAGCGGCCGTTCCGATTGTCCTGATCTCTGCGAGTGCTGCCTGCTGGTTTGCTGTCCTTCTGTTTCCAAGCAAGGAAGGCAGGGATATGCCAACCAAAACAGCTATGATCGCAACGACGATCATCATTTCAATAAGTGTAAAACCTTTGTTTTTCATCTTAACCCCCTTTGTCGTCTGTCCTTAACTTGCCCCTTTTGGCTATAAGTTAGAATAAAACCATGCTTCCCAAGGGCCCTCCTTTTTAGTATCCTCTTCCTCACCTCCTTTCTTGCCAAGTGGCAATAAAAAAACCTGTCCGGCAGCCAAAACGCCAAACAGGTTTTCTATAATAGCCGGCAACTGGCTGCCCAGTTCTTGTCCCCCCTCAGGAACAAGCCTTGGGGCCCTATAGCTTTGCGCCCCCGCCTTTCGGCGGGTTTGCCCTTTTCGGTTAGAAAAGCCATAATTTCAAAGAGCACCTTTCTTCCTGCATACATAACTATATCTTATCCCCCTGTTTTGTCAACTTTTTATTTTTGCCCCCAAACCAAAATGCATAACCATTTGTCAAAAACCCATTTATAAAGTATAGCACATGTATGGATAAAGGCAAGTTTATTTGTCTGTTGATTTTAGCGGCCATGTATGATACTTTATCCCAAGTATTTATTTGCAAATCCGTTTAAATAGGAGGTTTTTACGATGAAAAGGATAGGTGTTATTACCAGTGGGGGGGATTGTGGCGGGCTTAATGCCGTTGTGAAGGGCGTTGCGCAGATGGCAAACCATTTAGGTATTCAGTGTTTTGTTATTCCAAATGGATATGCAGGGTTATATAACCTAGTTAAATTTGATAATCTGGTTGAACTTACTCCCGACAGAGTTGATTTTGTAGATGCAAATGTTGCAGGATCTGAAGTAGGACATTCCAGGGTAAAGATAAAGAAGATAAATGACCCGAATAAGTATGAGAGGATTAAACAAGGCCTAAAGAAGTTTGGGATAGACGGTTTGGTTATAAGCGGCGGAGATGATACGGGTTCTGTCTTGGTTGATTTGAACGAACATGGCATTAAGTGCGTGCATGCGCCTAAAACGATGGATATGGACCTTCAGACCTATTCTGTTGGCGCGGATTCAACGATAAATAGGATAGCTGAGTTTGCAGAATCCCTTAAGACAACGGGTAAAACGCATAATAGAATTATTGTCCTTGAGGTATTCGGCAGGTATGCTGGCCATACCGCCTTTCGCGGAGGGATTGGCGCGGATGCCGATGCCATTCTTATCCCGGAGATACCTGTTGATTTCAACATTTTATACGAACATGCAAAACAGAGGTATATGCATAGGATAGAAAACAGCGATGTTAAGGCAGGCACATATCTTATTGTTGTGGCAGAGGGCATTAGGGATGCCAGCGGATCTGAGATCGTCGATGAGAGCGCAGGCGTAGACGCCTTTGGCCATAAAAAACTAGCAGGGGCGGGCAAGTATGTTAGTCAACAGCTGACAAAGCGTTTTAAGGCTGATCCTGAGATAAAGGATTTTATGAAGAAGCAGAAGATGTATGTGGAAGGGCTCTATGAAGTGCCTGAGGTAAGAGACGTTAGGCCGGGGCATTTGGTCAGGTGCGGGCATTCCTCTGCGTATGATGTGAATTTTGGGAAAGAGGCAGGCGCTGCTGCTGTTCTGCTTTTGTCAAATGGAATTGTCGGCATAACAGTCGTTGGCATAAAGGGCAATGAGGTTCAATATATACCTGCAAAAGAGGCCATAAAACAGCGTCATGTTGATTTGGAGATCGTTGCTTACCATGAGGCAATGGGAGTGTGTTTTGGAAGGCCTGCGCCGAAGATATCTCCAAATTTGGTTGAATTAAAGGGCGGGGTAGAGAGGTATATGTAAAATCAGTTTTCTATTGCTTTTTGGGGAAATATATTAATCGTATGGAAGATCCGGACAAAGGCCTGTCCGGATCTTTTTTTAATTTTTCCTTCAGCGCATACGTCTTGGCCTTTTAAACTGCGTATATAAGATGCCTTTTCGAATGCAATGTTGGCAGGCACTTGAATATAATTATCAATATCCCATAGCAATACATATCCTATATCAGAAAACGCAATGTTTTCTATTTTTCCGCAGATTATTTTTACTTTACCTGTGTATTTTAACATCTGTTTTGGGGTAATGATGTTATTTTTATCTGACCATATGCCTTTTTTGCTCTTTACTGCCTGACAATGCGCTTTAAAAAGCCTTTCTGCATATTTGCCATTGGGCTGCATAAAAAACAGGTATGCAAGGCCATTTCTTAAGAGTTCTTCGTTTAGCATCTTGTCGTTAATAAAACAGTATGCAAGAATCCTATTGTATTTATCCTGCTTCTGCAGGTCTTGTTCTATTCTTAGGATTCCTGTCCTGCAGAAATTTTGTGTAAAATTTTTCGCTTCCAGAGAGTATGGTTCATCGACTTCTGTCCATTCAACGCCGTTAAATCTCCTGGTTTCAGGCGTGTCAATACCAATCAATCGGACTCTTTTGCTTGAATAAAGCTCAAGTGTATCGCCGTCGATAACCCTCTTTATTGCTAATCCATTTTTATATCTTGCCGTGTAATGGACGAAGGTTAACAGGCATATAAATATCGAAAAATATAGGATGTATTGTTTAATCTGTTTCTTTTTCATTTGACGTTTGTTTTTTGTCTTGGAAAGTATTTTCCGTGTTATCTATATCCTGTGGTTTTTGGGTCTGTGGCTCTTGAGCCTGTGGCTCTTGAGACGGGGGATATAGTATCCTTATTTCCGTCCCGCATACCTTGATTATAAGTTGTCCGGCTTCTATCTTTTTAATTTTAATCCCTGATACAGTGCTGTTTTCAACGGGGTTTATATTGTCTATAGCCGGCCAGTGTTTTGTAAGGTCTATTTCAATGGATTTAGTTTGTTTTTGCATAGGCCTGAACGCATCACGGGACATATCAGATGCAGCGGCCGGCATTGCGGCATATGATATGCAAAGCAAAGATACGGCTAATAATTTTTTCATAGTGTTTCAATCTGTCCCTTTTCTTTTTTATATTTCAATATAACCGTCATATCTATTTCAACGAGATCGTTTTGGTTTTTCTCTGACCAGACTATTTGCATGCGGTCCAATGTGTATATTGTGCTTTTATTAAGCGCATTAAAGAAGGTTTTAAGTTTTGTATACTCTATATATGCCTTAATCCTGACAGGAACTAGCAGAAGTGTTATTTCCCCTGCTTGTTTCTTGTTTTTGATTTGGCCTATTTTCAGGGTCACATTATTTATTTGCGCATCATTTAAAAGGGTTAATATCTTCTCAAAGACGTGGTTTGGCGCATTTAATTGGGAAATAGATAAAAACCTATTGATTTCTTCTTGTTTTTTTAGATACATGGATAATTCTTGTCTGATTTTCGCGCTAAGGATATCGCTTTTTTGTTTAGATGTGTTATAGCTTCTTATAATATCCCTTGCGCGTTTCAGCTTAAATATTGCCGGGCCGATATAGATAGCATTGAAGGCCAAAAATACAATGAGAGCCATATTATGCAGACTGCGGCACAATCTTCTTGCGCTGTTTTTGCCGATAAAATATATAAGATCATCAAGATAATAATGTATCATAGTGTTATACCTATATGTTGTTTTGGTGTAAAAACAATATGATATGAGATTGTATAGCCCTCTTCTTTACTGTTCATTTCCTTTAAAATAACATCTGAAAAATAAGACATTATACGGCTTTGTTTGATAGAACGCAGAAATTCATTTATCTGTTTTAATGTATTATAATCCCCTTTTTCCATTTGTATGTGCAGGTGCATAATATAGGTGTTGTTTTCCTTTGCCCACAATATCTTTTGTATCCATGCATTTTCAGGCAATGCCTTTGAAAGCTCGGCCCATATCACAGACCATACATTGGAGAATTTGTGTTTGTCAATGATAGCATAATATTTATTAATATATTTTTCTCTTATATTAATCTGTTGTTCCATATAGCGCAGAAATTCCAGCCTGCTGGTAAAAACCCTGTTTAGAGAAACGAATCTCTGGATCTTCTGAGAAGGAATGTATATATATGTGTAGGAGAGTGTAGCTATGAGCAGATAGATGGAAAGGAAAGACAGTAAACTAACAAATCGTTTCCATATATCTTTTTTGTATATGGAGAATAAAGCAAAATTTGTTTTATGAAAGACTGTAAGCTGCACCTGTCCTCCTGATTTCCAACGCCCCTTGTTTATCTATTATACCACAAAATTGCAAAGTTTCATTACACCTTCTATTTCTATGCAGATTTCATCTCCTTTGTGTAATTGCCCTATTCCCGGAGGAGTTCCTGTGGAAATAATGTCCCCTTTATTTAGAGTCATTATGCGTGATATAAAAGAAACCAATTCTTCAATGGAAAAGATCATATCAGAACTTGAACCTTCTTGAACTAATTTGCCGTTTAGATGCGCTTTGACTATTAATTCTCTATTTCCTGTGTAAGGGGCAATAAACGGGCCTATCGGACAAAACGTATCAAATGATTTTGCCCTTGTCCATTGGCCGTCTTTCTTCTGCAGGTCCCGGGCAGTGATGTCGTTTAAACAAGTAATGCCCCAGATAACTTTATGAGCCTCTTTGGGTTCAATATCCTTGCAATGGCGGCCTATTACAACAGCGATCTCGGCTTCGTAATCAACTCTATTGCTTTGGTGGGGAAGTTGGATGTTGTCTTTATGTCCGATCAGGCTGCTAATTGGTTTTAAAAATATCACAGGCTCGTTTGGCGCTTCCATCTCGAGTTCATTTGCATGGCTTAAGTAATTTAGCCCTGCCAATATGATCTTTGTCGGCTGGCATGGAGGCAGTAGGTTTAGCCGATCTATCGAGCCGTGTTTATCCCCGTTGTAAGAACAAAACAACCCGTCGTCAGAAACTAGTCCCTCTATAATTGCCTTGTCTTTCAGTATTCGGCAGTGCATTGATAATGATTAAAACTTAAACGACAGACTGATGCCGATGACGTTTGTGTCTTTCCAGTAGTCTGGTTTTTTGTCCCTTTGCCACAGGTAATATGCCTTTGCGTATAGATTGTCGTTTATTTTGTTTTTAATACCAATATATAGTCTGTTTCTGTTTAGTTTTTCCTCTTCTGTATCTGTAAAGACCTCATCTGCAATAAATGGTTTGAATATGCCTATCTGCGGGAGATTTATTGTAAGCTTATCGCGGAATCTGTAAAAGTCGTTGTTATCTTTGTGGCGAAATTCCGCCTGAACTTTATTAGACATATCAAACCCCTTAAAAAGGAATTTATACGTGGCATTTGCATAATATCTATGTTCGTATTGCCATCCCGATGATTTCTTCTCTGTAATATACCTAAAGTGAAATCCGACTTTCCATCTATCGTCTATCTTATGAGAGATCCCGAGGTCAGAATGATGCCTATAATGTTGTTGTGCGTCATCTCCAAAACGCTCTTCATTTGTAAGTTTCATTGACCAGCTATCGTTGATTTTTCCTGATATGGATTGCGAAATCCAAAACTGGAAATCTCCATCGTCGTAGGCATACAAGACATTGGAAAAGAAAGCAACGTAGATCAATGATATGAATAATAGAATTGATTTTTTCATATTCCCCTCCTTTTTTATAAAGTTGATAAAGCGATTAACACCATATCTTATATTATATTAACCTTTTCGTCAAGTCCCATAGAGTTATAAAATACCATATTGTTTGGACCATTTTCACTATGGTAGCAAAGTGATTTTTATCCGATACATATTTTATGGTATAATTAAACCTAGATTTGGCATATTTATGTAAATTGTAAAAGGAGAACAAGATATGGACAATTTGCCAATAGGCGTTCAAGATTTTGCCAAACTAATAAAGGAGAATAGGTATTGAGAGAAATGCCAATACGGAGGCAGGGAGATAACGCTTGTGGAAATAATATTTGATGACGATGAGAGGAATGTTTCAAAGATGGAGTGGGACAATGTGTAGAAGGCCTGATTTTTGAAATTATTGATATGCTGAAAAGATTTTGTCTGATGTCAATGAAAATTATACTACATACCAAAAAGGGAATATGAAAAGGGGATTGCGAACCTTATTGGCGATTGGGGTATTTTCTTTTATTTTCTTAACAATTGGTTTTTGCGCCGATACAACGACGTCTGGTAAAACGAAGTTTCTTGAAACGAAGTCTGTTGATAAACTAAAAGTTTTGGTTATCCCCATAGACAATAAGATTATTACGCCCGCCTTTGCTAATTTCTTTTCTGTCCAGATGCAATCTGCTGTTGGATACGACGCCATTGTGATTCTGATAGATACACCCGGTGGTTTCTTAACAGCGTGCGAGGATATGGTAAAGAAGATATTGGATTGCCCTATTCCGGTTATCGCGTATATTTATCCGAAAGGTGCAAAGGCAGGTTCAGCAGGTGTTTTCATATCACTTGCGTGTGATTTTATTGCTATGTCGCCAAATACGCGCATAGGTGCGGCGCACCCCATTTTGGCTGGTGTTGAAGATGATTCTGATTTTGCTTTCGCTCAGGAGCACAATGATCTTGAAAATGCCCTGAACGAAACCGACGTGAAAAAGATATCATCCGAGCCAATTGTTTTGCCTGAATTGCCAGAAGGCCTTTCTATTATAGAAGATAGCGACAAAATATTATCAGATAAAATCTTAAACGATACATTGGCTTTTTTCCGTTCTTATGTAAAAGAAAAACGAAAAGACATAGACATAAAAGCGGCAGAGGATTTGGTCATAAAGAGCATGTCTCTTATAGAAGAAGAGGCTCTTCAAAAACACATCGTAGATGCAATATCCCCTGATTTGCAGGATGTTTTAGATAAAGCCGCTGTAAGCGGTGTGATACCAAAATTTAAAGATTATCAACTGACGCGCAAAAAGATGGGGCAGCTTCAGACGTTTATGTATTATATAACAAATCCTTATCTGTTATACGTCTTGTCTTCTTTATCGGTTATTTTATTGATTTTTGAATTTACGCATCCGGGATTTGGCGTGCCAGGGATAATCGGCCTATTGGGATTAGGCGTGTGTATGTATGGATATGGTATGCTGCCTGTTAATTATTTGGGATTATTTTTGATGATACTCGGAATCATATTTTTTATTTTAGAGGCCTTTACTCCCGGGGTTGGTATATTGGCTGCTGGTGGAGGTGTTGCCTTTTTGTGGGGATCGTTGATACTGTGGAATACGCCGGGTTCAATGTATCATCTCCCCAAGGATTTAGTTGTATCTATAGCTGTATTTTTGGGTATTTCCATAGCAGGGATTATCTATCTTGCTATGCGGATTAAGTATAAGAGGTCAGCTGTTGGCGCGGATGCAATGATAGGTAAAGTTGCAGAGGTAATAGAAGACGTTTCTACTGACGCGGGAAGGGTTTTTATTATGGGCGAGTACTGGAATGCCGTTGGCAATGAAGGTGTAATCCCCAAAGGGAGTAAGGTTTTGGTAGATGATGTAAGAGGGTTGGTTCTGGTCGTTAAAAAAAGGGGGGAGTGATGGGTTTTTTCTTTTTCTTGTTTATCGTATTTATGATTTATTTGTTTTCGTGTATTCGCATTTTGAAGGAATATGAAAGGGCTGTTGTCTTTACCTTGGGACGTATATTGACTGGGCCCAGAGGGCCGGGCATTATTTTTATATTTCGTCCTTTAGAGGATATGCAGGTAGTTAGTTTGCGCCTTGTCCCGCTTGATGTGCCTCCGCAGGATGTTATCACAAAGGACAATGTATCTGTGAAGGTAAATGCAGTGCTCTATTATCGTGTGATGGATCCAATAAAGGCCGTTACAGAGGTGGAAAATTACAATTATGCCACTTCTCAGATATCTCAGACAACACTTAGAAGTGTTATAGGCCAGGTTGAACTGGATGAATTGTTGTCTGACAGGGAAAAGATAAATACCCATCTTCAGGAAATTATCGACAAGCAAACCGATCCGTGGGGTATAAAGGTTTCAACCGTTGAAATTAAACACGTTGATTTACCGCAGGAGATGCAGAGGGCAATGGCAAGGCAGGCGGAGGCGGAAAGGGAACGACGCGGGAAGATTATCGCGGCGGAAGGCGAGTTTCAGGCTGCGGAAAAGCTCAAGGCCGCATCTGAGATGTTGGCAGACCAGCCGGTTGCTATGCAGATGAAATATCTGCAGACGTTGGTGGATATATCCACGGAAAATAGTACGACTGTTGTCTTCCCTTTGCCGATAGAGTTGTTTAAGTCTTTTCTTGGGAAACAAGAATAGTGTTTTTGGATATAAAAAAGGGTATATTCTTATTGTAAAAGGGCAGATCTCGACTGCAAAAGGGCAGATCTCGACTGCCCTTTTTATTCTATTCGATCTTATGGTATAATACTAATCTCAGATATGGTTGTATAGTCATTTGCCATTTTAAAGGAGTTTGTATGTATCATAGCGATTTTGTGCATCTTCATCTTCACTCTGAATACAGTTTATTAGACGGGGCGTGTCATTTAGATAGAGTTATTTCCAAGGCAGTGGAATACAAAATGCCTGCTATGGCCATAACCGATCATGGCAATATGTTTGCTGCAATCGATTTTTACCAGAAGGCGATGAAGGCGGGTGTTAAGCCTATAATTGGAGCGGAATTATATGTTGCGCCGGGATCCAGATTTGATAAAAAGAAAGAAAACGGCAAACCCCCGGCCTTTCATATCGTGCTTTTATGCAGGAATACAGCGGGTTACAAGAACCTGCTCAAACTTACGACAGCCGGTTTTTTTGACGGATTTTATTATTACCCAAGAATCGATAAAGAGCTGTTGGCCAGACATAGTGATGGTTTAATTGCCCTTTCTGCATGTCTAAAAGGAGAAGTGGCCTATTATCTTTTAAGAGATAAAGACGATTTTGCTGAAAAGGCCCTGCAGGAATATATAGACATCTTTGGCGCGGATAATTTTTATATAGAGATTCAGGAAAATGGCCTTTCAGAGCAGGATTACGTGAATAAGAAACTCGTTAATCTTGCAAAAAAATACGATTTAAAACCCGTTGCAACGAATGATGTTCACTATATAGAACGCAAAGATGCCCGCGCGCATGAGGTGCTGTTGTGTATCCAGACGCAGACGACGATGCGGGACGAGAATAGAATGCGAATGTCCAGTGATATGTTCTATTTTGCCTCGGCAGACGAAATGAAGAGGCGTTTCAAGTCCTTGCCGGAGGCAGTGCAAAATACGCTTGAGGTTGCTCAAAGATGCAATCTTGAACTAGAATTTGGAAAAAATCATTTGCCAGTGTTTACTCCTCCTAATGGCGTAAATAGCAAGGATTATCTGCTTAGTATGTGTAATGATGCCCTTCCGAAAAGATATAGCGGGGATATGTTGAAAACAGCCAAAGATCGCTTGGACTATGAAGTCAGTGTAATTGAGAGGATGGGATATATAAATTATTTCCTTATAGTGTGGGATTTTATTAGATATGCCAAGGAAAACGGTATCCCTTCCGGCCCGGGAAGGGGATCAGCGGCAGGCAGTATTGTGAGCTATCTGTTAGGGATTACCTCTATTGACCCGTTAAAGTACAATTTGCTTTTTGAACGGTTTCTTAATCCCGACAGGGTTTCTATGCCGGATATTGACATCGATTTTTGTTATGAAAACAGGCAAAGGGTTATTGATTATGTCGTTGAGAAATACGGCAGGGATAATGTTGCGCAGATTATTACCTTTGGAACGATGAAGGCAAGGGCCGTTGTGCGCGATGTTGCAAGGGCGCTGGGTTTGCCGTATGCCTTGGCTGACAAAATCGCAAAAAAAATACCTCCGGGCGCTTCTTTGAAAGAGGCATTGAATATGGATTCCGAACTGAATGCTATGTATGAATCTGATAGCCAGGTAAAGGACCTTTTGGATGTGGCCCAAGTATTGGAAGGGTTGACGCGCCACGCATCTACACATGCCGCGGGCGTTGTCATATCAGATAAACCTTTGATAGAATACACGCCTTTGTTTAAGTCTGACAATCAGGTTTCAACTGCGTATTCTATGAAACCGGTTGAAAAGATAGGCCTGTTGAAAATGGACTTTTTGGGATTAAAGACACTTACGGTAATACAACACACTATTGATATGATAAAACAGGCAACAGGCGAAGAAATAGATATGGATTCCATTCCATTAGACGACGAGGCGGCGTTTAAGCTGTTGGGCGAGGCAAAGACAAAAGGCGTTTTTCAGTTGGAGTCTTCCGGGATGCGCGATTTGTTGGTAAGAATGCAGCCGGATAAATTTGAGGATATCATTGCCTTGCTTGCATTGTATCGTCCCGGTCCTATTGGCAGCGGCATGTTAGACGATTTTATCGAACGGAGGAAAGGGGCTAAAGAAGTGGAATATATGCTGCCTGAATTAGAGCCGATTTTAAAAGAAACTTATGGCGTTATTTTATATCAAGAGCAGGTGATGCAGATTGCAAGTGTTATGGCGGGTTTCTCATTGGCGCAAGCGGATTTGCTCAGGCGGGCAATGGGTAAGAAAATACCCGAGGAGATGGAGAAACAACGCGAGGCATTTATCAATGGCGCGGCGAAAAAAAATATAGATAAAAAACTTGCCAAAAAGATGTTTGAGCTAATAGAATACTTTTCCGGATACGGGTTTAATAAATCCCATTCAGCTGCATATGCCGTTGTTTCGTATCGCACAGCTTATCTAAAGGCGAATTACACTAAAGAATTTATGGCAGCGCTTTTAACTAGTGAACACGGTAATACAGATAAAATGGTAGATTATATAAAGGATATTGAATCAATGGGCATAAAGATACTTGCTCCGGACGTTAATAAGAGCTTATATCCATTTACAGTGGAAGAGGGTGCCGTGCGTTTTGGATTATGCGCGATAAAGAATGTCGGAGAAGGCCCGGCATCGGCGATAGTGTTGGAAAGAGAAAAGAACGGGCCGTTTAAGGATATGATGGATTTCTGCGTGCGCTTAAGCGGGAAAGTTAATAAGAAAGTGTTGGAGTACTTGATAAAATCATCTGCATTTGACGGCTTTGGCCTAAGCAGGAGAGAGATGTTTGAGCGAATAGATGATTATATACAGATAGCCGCTAAAAAGAGGCATGAGATAGATTCCGGACAGCTATCCCTTTTTGCATCCGGAGGCGCGTCTGCGCAAACGCAAGCGGATAATAACGGTAAGGTGCAGGAATGGGAGGAACATATCATATTGTTGTATGAAAAAGAGTCGTTGGGCATGTATCTGTCAGGACATCCTTTGTCTAAATATGCAGATGTCTTATTTCATTTAAATACAGCAAAGATAGAAGATGCTCTGCAATTGCCGTCGGAAACAAATATCTTGATTGCCGGGGTTATAGGCAGGATATCTTCCAAGATATCAAAACGCTCAAAGGAAAAAATGGCATTCTTTATGTTAGAGGATTTAAGCGCAGATATAGAGTGTTTAACGTTTCCATCGGTGTATAAGGATGTTGGCCGTCATATTTCAGAAAATAATGTTGTTATAGTAAAGGGGCGCATAGATGCCGGAGAAAACGGCGGTAAAGTGATAGTATCCAAGATATGGGATATTTCTTCCGTTGAAAATCTTATAGACGAGGTCAAAATAGATATTACATTATTGGATAAGCCTGCTGTGCGTTTGTTAAGAGATACATTGAATGGGCATAGAGGAGATGTGCCAGTGTTGTTTTATGTAAAAGGCAGGCACGAATACGTTGAATTTCATCCCGAAAGAGATCTGTTTGTGAAACCTGATTTTAGTTTTCTGCAGGATATAGAGGATGTTATTGGAAATGAAAAAGTGATTTTAAAGATAGGCGGTATACAATGAAAAAGTTTATTATAAACGGCCCCGCAGAACTTTCCGGGACTATTACTATAAGCGGATCAAAGAATGCGGCCCTGCCGATATTGGCTGCCTGTTTGCTTACGGAAGAGGAGGTTGTCCTGCGTAATGTGCCCAAGTTAAAGGATATAGAAACGATGGTCAAGCTGCTACGGTGTCTTGGGGCGCAGGTGATTGAGGAGTATCCGATAATTAGAGTGCCGGCAGGCAGGAAGAAAAAATACACGGCCCCGTATAATATAGTCAAGACGATGCGCGGGTCTTTTTGTGTATTAGGCCCTTTGCTTGCGCGTTTGAAAAAGGCAAAGGTATCTTTGCCCGGAGGCTGCGTTATAGGCGTGCGTCCGGTTGATTTGCACATAAAGGGCATAAGCGCCTTGGGCGCGGATATAAAACTGGAGAATGGTTATGTATACGCCAAGGCAAAGGATCTGCGAGGAACGGACGTGTATCTGGGCGGGATGTTTGGTTCTTCTGTATTGGCTACGGCCAATGTAATGATGTGCGCTGTGCTTGCAAAAGGCAGGACTATTATTGAGAACGCGGCTTGCGAACCGGAGATAGTTGATCTGTCCAATATGTTGACGTCTATGGGGGCAAAGATATCGGGCGCAGGTTCTCCATGGATAGAGATAGAAGGCGTTGAAAGATTAGGGGGTGTGGATTACACGATTATCCCGGATAGGATAGAGGCCGGAACCTATATAATGGCCGGCGCGATAACCAAGTCTCAAATAAGGCTAAAAGGGATTGAGCTTCAACACCTTGGCGCGGTTTTGGATGTGTTAAAGCGTTGCGGAATTGAAGTGAAAGGTAGGAAAAACGGCCAGGTAAATGTCTCTGAAAACATAAAGGCGCAGAACATAGCTACGTTGCCTTATCCCGGATTTCCAACGGATTTGCAGGCGCAGTTTGTTGCGCTTATGTCTGTTGCAGACGGAACGAGCGTTATAACGGAACGCATATATCCGGATAGGTTTATGCACGTCCCCGAGTTAAATAGAATGGGCGCGAACATAAAGAGGGAAGGGCCATACTGTGTTGTTCAAGGTGTAAGAGAATTAATCGGCGCTCCTGTTATGGCATCGGATCTCAGGGCATCGGCTGCGTTGGTTATCGCGGGCTTGGCTGCAAAAGGCAGGACAGAGGTTCATAGGATTTATCACCTTGAGCGCGGATATGAAAATATGATAGAAAAATTACAAAAGGTTGGAGCGGACATAAAGGAGGCGTTTGACTGATGGTTAACAACAATACAATGGATTTATTTGGAACACAGGTTGATTTCATCCAAACGGATATCACTGGTTTAAAAATAGAGGCAATAGTAAATCCTGCAAATACAAAGTTAATAATGGGAGGAGGGGTTGCAGGCGCAATAAAGCGAAAAGGCGGGAAAGAAATAGAAAATGAGGCAATGCATTTTGCCCCGATTGAATTAGGGCAATCCATTTTGACGCAAGCGGGAAAATTGCCTGCTAATAGTGTGATTCATACAGCGACGATGCACATGGATTTTAAGACAGATTACGATATTATTCGTAAGTGCGCTCGGTCCGTGTTTGACCTGTGTTATGAGAAAGGCATAAAAGAAGTTGCCATTCCTGTTTTAGGGGCCGGCGTAGGCGGATTAGATATTGCCATGTCGTCTAAGATAACAGCGCAGGAATTGTTCAAGGCGGTTAGGGAAAATAGGGCACCTGAAAAAGCGGTTTTCGTGTTTTATGATGATGTGGCATTATCAAAGGGATTGTCTGCGCGCAATTATCTATTGCACTTGAAAAATAAAACGATGCAAGGGCCTTTTATAACAGTAGATGCAGTTGTCTTTGATAAGTTGAATAATCCGGAGAAAGTGGTGTTGATAAAGAGAAAAAATCCGCCTTTTGGCTGGGCCCTTCCCGGCGGGTTTTTGGATTATGGTGAAACAGTTGAAGATGCGGTTTGCAGGGAGTTAAAGGAAGAGACAGGACTAGATTATAATTACGTCAGGCAATTGGGTGTCTATTCAGATCCTAACAGAGATGAGCGGTTCCACACGATTACAGTGGCGTTTTACGGGATATCAGAAGGAAATCCCAAGGCAGATGATGATGCCCAAGATGCGGGATGGTTTTCTTTGAAGGATTTGCCTGAAAAGATAGCGTTTGACCACAAGCAGATAATCATAGATGCATTAGAAAGGATGGAATAGTGTATTTTCTAAAGATATTTGTCCTTATATTGCTTTTTTCTGTGGTTTATACATGGGCATTTTTGGCAAACGAACAAGATAAAAAGAGAAAATCCTGCAACCTGTGCGGAAAAAACTGCCGCGGAAGTTGATTTTATGTGAAAATGAGATATAGACAGGATATTTATGGAGAGGGAGGGAGATGGATATATGGCCGAAAATTATTTTGACTATGGTGTTTTGGGTGGCGAATATTTTTGTTTTAGAAAGCTCGGATTTTTCTACAGGCAATGAGAAAGCCATATTCCTGCACCACTCAACGGGTGGGAATTTATACTCTCAAGGGCACGTTGCCAGTTATGTATCTAACTATAATTCACAGCATAATACTAACTATGTGGTAGAGGAAAGGGCGTATCCCACGGGCCCTTATCCATGGAATAATTATCCGTATGATTGGTGGAACCTTTGGGTGACGGAGAACGAGGACGGATCCGATAGAATCCCGCCCTGTGATTCTTCTAACAGGAATATTGAATGTTTGAGTTCATTAACGCAGAATTACGACACCATCATCTTCAAGCACTGTTTTCCCGGGGCAGATGTCTTGGCAGATACAGGCAGTCCGGACGTTAGTTCCAGCAGAAAGAGTCTTGAGAATTACAATGCCCAATATCGCGCCTTGCGCAGGGAGTTTGACAAGTATCCGAACAACCTATTTATTGCATGGACGCTTGTTCCAAGGCATAGGTTAGCCACAAATGCGGAGAATGCTGCGAGGGCAAAACAATTTGTTGATTGGGTAAAGAACGAATGGCTTACTGAGGATGGGCAATCACACCCTAATATAAAGGTGTTTGATTTTTGGGGATATGCGGCTGAGTCCAATGAGAATCCAGAGCGCGGACAGGTCAATACCCTTAAATACGAATACGAAAGAAGCCATTCCAGCAGTGATTCACATCCCAATACATTGGCAAACGAAACAATAGGGCCCATATTTGCGCAGGCCGTAATAGACTATATGAGGGATTTCTTTTCAGAAGAAAGCTATGAAGATGAGGATATCAATCAGGATGGGAAAGTTGATGTGAGCGACGTTCAGGTAGTGGTCAACGTTATTTTGGGACATGCATCTAATAGCCGCGCAGACGTTAATAGTGATGGGAGTACCAACATAGTGGACGTACAGGTTGTGGTCAATCAAGTTATCAGCGCTGGTTAATGTGGTTTATGTATAATTATTAGAGGTTTATGATGCGGTTAATAGGCGGCGCAAGATTGGATATGATGAATTTCACGTGGCCTTTTGCCCAGTTATATGTTGAAAAAGGCCTGTTAATTTTGACTGTTAATTTCTTGTTTTGGAGAAAAGAGTATTCTTTCCTTAAGGGAGACAATATCTTAATAGAACCATTTTATTCCTTACCAATAATTGGCCGCGGAATCAAGATACATCACCAAATTAAGGGTTATCCTCATGAGGTAATTTTTTGGGTTTTTGATGATCCGGAAAAAGTCGCGGCCAAGATCAAGGAAATAATTCGCTCCGATTAATAAATGTCCTAAAAAACTAAAGATTTGCATCTAATTTGCGATATGCTTAATATGAGTGTATAACATTGCCTTGCCTATAATGGTGCAGGGGTCTGTTTTGATGTAATTATGTTCGCGCCTGATTCTTGATCACATATTGACAAAATGTACCAAATATTGTACATTTTATTTGGAGGTGAAAATGATGGATTATATAATGCCGATCTCAGAAGTAAGGAGTAAACTGTCTGAAATAGTTAAGAAAATATCCCGTATGAGAAAACACTTGATTATAACTAAAAATGGAAAACCTGAGGCAGTTTTACTCTCTCCGGAAGAATTGGAAACATTGGAAATCAAAGCAGATCAGGACCTGCTTCGGTCTATATTGCGGGCACAAGAGGACATTCAAAAAGGGCGACTTTATACTCACGAAGATATATTTAAAGATGTATAGCATTCTCTATACAAAAGAAGCGAAGACCGCCATAGAAAAGCTGTCTATTAAAAAGAAGCGGCAAATCAAGGATGCTATTGAACGTATAGCAAGTGCCCCTAATATTGGCAAGCATCTTACACATGAATTAAAAGGATTAATATCTTACCGTTCCGGTACCTATCGGATAATCTATCGTATAGATCATAAAAAAATTACCATTATAATATTGGCTATTGGCCATAGAAAAAATATTTATAAAGAAATACCCCGAAAATTTAATCGGAAGGACATCTGATAAGACAATGTATCTAACCTTTCCTTTTGCGCGACAAAAGGTCTGTCCAATCAATAAATGCTATGATGTTGTAGGATTTGTCCGTGAGAATACAAATCTTATTTTTTATTTTCAGGGGCCGTGTTGTTAGATACGTTTTCTTGAGAGATAATTGAATTATAGCTTTCAAGAAGAAGTCCTTGGGCCAATTTAAATTCAAGAATACTGATATTACAATCCGTAAGCGCAGAGTAATAAAGATAAGTGGATTTTCTCAAAGCGGATTCCGCATCCAGAACGTCATTAATTACTCCTTTGCCAACTTTGTATTTTAGTTTTTCAAGCCTTAACGTTTCTTCCGCCTCTTTTCGAGATGCCTCGGCAAGCCGCAATCTTTTCTTGGAAGAGGCAATATCCGCTAATGCTTTATTGACGTCTTTATAGATACTAAGTACGATCTTTGACTCTTCCGCTTTTTGGGAATCATACTCTCCTTTTGCTTTTAAAATGTCTCCTTTTTTCATTCCGCTGTCAAAGATAAGGAAGCTGGCTTTTACTCCGATCCAATATTCGCTTTGCCATCTATTGTCTCCGGGGAATTTAGAATCTCCGGAAGTTCCTGAGTATTCCCCCGCACCGGCAACAGCTCTAATTTCAGGGAAGTATGACCTTTTATATGATTTTAACCAAAAATAGGAAGATTTGAGCAAATGTCTAAAATTTTCCAAATCTTCTCTATATGCTAATGCTTTATTAAAAGCCTTTTGAATGGAAATTCCATCTAAATTTATATCAAATAAATTTAAAGTGTCATTTACATATAATTGACCTTGATATCCCATCTCCTCAGCCAAAAGCCCTAAAAGGTAAACTCTTTTACTCTCTAATTCTGCTATTTCATACTCGATTTCAGATAGGCGCACATTTATTTTTAACAAATCAATTTTAGCCGCTTTGCCTTTTTTAGAATACAACTCGGTTCTCCTCTGCAATTCTGAGATGCTTTTATGCAGTGTCTTTAAAGACTCCAGCAGTTTATCTAAAGAGATTATATTCAAGTATATATTTGAAACTGTAAAAACCACCACTTCTCTTCTTCTTTCCAAATTTTTTATAGATGATAGATATTTTTCTTTTGCTGATTTAAAGGCATAGAAGCTCTTCCCTAAGTCTGTAAGCAATAAAGATGCTTTCACTTGTCCTGAAATCAAGTTATTGTCAAACCTTTGATTATCTCCTGAAATGCCGGGTGCTACTGCATGTTTATTCTGGTAATTTGTATAAGTACAGTTTAGGCTTATTTGAGGGAGAAGGCCTGCTCTTATTTTGATATTTTCGCCTTTTGCTTTTTCTGTATTGGCGGTTGATTTTTGAATATCAGGGCTGTTCTCAAGGGCATATTCAATAGCTGATTTTAAAGAAAATGTTTTTAGGCTAGTTGTTAAATCGTCGTTTATTTTATTGTTTTCGTCTGCAAATAAATGTCCGCAACAAAACATAGAATATAGCCCCAGCGTTAATAGAATCACCGCAATTTTTGTTTTTTTAAATGAAAATTTATTTTTTAAATCGTCGATGGAAGCATAAATAACAGGGATTATTATCATCGTTAGAAATGTTCCTAATATAAGGCCTGCTACTGCGACAATGCCTAACGGGCTTAAACGTTCTAATCCCACAGCCATTTCAAATACTAGGGGCGTAAGGCCTATAACAGTAGATGTGGCGGTCATAAGAATAGGCCTTGTCCTTATCTTGACTGATTGGACAATTGCATCCTCTTTGGATAAGCCATTTTTGCGGGCATGGATGATAAAATCTAAAAGTAAAATAGAATTATTCACAATTGTTCCCGAAAGAAGGATTATTCCCATAAGAGCAGGCATGCACATTGGTTTATCAAATATCAAAAGCCCCCATAGTGCCCCAATTGTTGCAAGAGGGATAGCCAGCATTATAACTATGGGATGAGTAAAAGACTTATACATAGGCAAAATAACCACGTAAAGTAAAATTATCCCCAATATGAGCGCTTTTTTTAAACGATTTTTAGCATCCAACATATTCGCAGGGGTTCCGGACATCCTTATATTATAATCGCGCGGCAAAATCATACCTTTCTTTTTTAATTTTGTTCCGGCTGCCTTTGCGGCCTGAGCAATTGTATAGACATTGTTAACACCCGTTATATCAATTGTATTTTCTAAATCTTCGCGGGTTATAAACGGCTGAATATATGACTGCTTTATTTTGACCAGACTTCTTAGGGCGGCATCTCCATAGCGGGTAGGGATATATATGGAATCGAGTTTGGAAGGAAGATTTAAGTCTGCTTCTTTATACTCGATTCTTATAGGGATATCCAAAAAATCCTCCAGTCTCATAAAAGAGGCCAAAGCGCCTTTGGCAGCAAATTTGATATATTGGGAAACCTTTTCTGTATCTACTCCATAATATTTGCAAAGAGAGGCATCGGGTTGAACCTCTATCTCAGGTTTGTCCATATACCAGCTTCTTCTTATGTCCACTAATCCTTTTGTCCCTTTTAGATTAGAAAGAATTTTATCTGCCATAACATTTAAGACTTTTGTGTTTTTGCCCATTAATATCAAGTCAAAAGGCGCTTTCGTCGTTGAAATAGGGGTTGCTCCGTACTCTACAACAGTAAACGACCTTATGCCTTCTATATTACGCAGTTTATTGCGCCATTCTTTCTCTATATCCCAGATAGTTTTTTTTCTTTTATCCCTTGTAACTAGATTAGCGGTTATAGATACTGTTTGAGTTGTTGTCCCGCCGCCCCCAAAACTTATTTCTCCGGGTTCAGAGCCAACGGTCGAAGATAAAGAAACAAATCCCGGTGTTTCCTTTATGAAGTTTTCAACCTTATTGAGAATGTTCTCTACTTTTTTTATGTTATAACTAGAGGGTATATCTAAAGTTATTTTTACAATTCCGGTATCCATAGGAGGCATAAGTTCGCCTACTAAAAGAGGGATAACCACTTTAATAGTAAAAACAAATGCAATAAAAACAAAAGAGAGGGTTTTGCCTTTATGCCTCAATGCGATCTTTAAAATTGAGACATAAAAGTCAGATAATTTCTTTACCCAAATATCCATCCTGCTTACTAATTGCTCAACAAGGTTTTTCTTTCTCTCTTTTCTAGTCAAAACATAAGAGGAAATTAGCGGGACTATTGTCAGAGAGGCAATCAAAGACGCAAAAATAGTCGAACCTATCATAATAGACAACGGCCTTAGCACTTTTTGAGGATACCCGCCGACAAACATAACCGGTATTAAAACAATTACAGTGGTTAGTGTTCCGGCGATGTTCGCTAAAGCTACTTCGTTTGTTCCCAGCAAAGCTGCCTCATAAGGAGAAATAGTCTTATCCGTCTGAAAGCGGCGGTAGATATTCTCCAAGACAACAATAGATGCATCTACAACCATCCCCACAGCAATCATAAGCCCTGATAGGGTGACCATATTCATTGTATAATGGCTAAATTTTAAGACAATTAAGCTGAATAAAAAAGAGACGGGAATACTTACAGAAATTATTGCGGCAGTCCTTTTATCAGCTAAGAACACAAATATAACCAAGATAGTCAAAATTATAGCTTGGATTAGAGAACCCCTCATGCCTTTAAGATTAATATCTATTATGGGTTCTTGGTCATTGGTAATCTCAAACTTTATATCGGGATATTCTTTTTTAAATCTGGGCAGATATCTTTTAACTGCTTTTATAGTATCTAAAGTATGCCCATCTTCTGGCCTTAAAATATTAATAGCGATAGCCCTTTGGCCATTGCCGTGATAGAGGCTTCTTTGCTCTTTTATGCCCTGTGTTACATCGGCTACATCTTTAAGAAGGATATATCCCTGTTTCCTTTTTTTAAGGGGAAGATTTTTTATATGGTTTAAATTTTTAAATTCAGAAGTTGTACGTATTAAAAATTCCTTTTCATCAGTATAAATATATCCGCCCGGAGCTGTTACATTTCTTCCTGCAACAGATGAGATTACGTCCATCAGAGTTAATCTATAACCTTTGAGTTTATCTCTATCAATATGTATTTTAACTTCGGGCAAATATCCCCCAAAAACATCCACATCTCCAACTTCAGGAATTCTAAGGAGTTTATCTTTAATGTCATTTTCTGCTAAAAGCCGCACACTAGATAAAGTTTTTGAAGAGCCTTTTTTAGGCGAAAGAGCTAAAGTCATTGTTGCATGTGTTGCGTCAGTAATTTTATAGATCTGAGGCGGCAGGATATCATGGGGGAGTTTTGTTTTTATTCTATCTAAAACGTTTGTTACATCTATGGCAGCTGTATCTATATTTTTAGAATAGTAGAACTCTGCCGTAACTGCCGAAACCTCATCTCTGGAAATTGATTTTACTTTTTTGATGCCCGAGATTGTATTTACTTCTTTTTCTATGATCTCTGTGATTTTATCCGATATATCTTTAGCTGAAGCGCCTGGTTCAATTGTTAGTATCAGCACTTGAGGAGGCGATGTGTTGGGAAACAAATCCACTGGAGTTTTAAAAAAGGCGATAATTCCTAAAACAAGGACTACAAGGCTGAAAGCCATTACAATATACGGATTTTTTAAAGAGATTTCAGTTAGGTTCATTTTTATTCATAACCTTAACAGGTTCTCCTTCTGTCAATTTAACCCAGGATAGATATGGGTTTTTTACTACAGCAACACCAGGAGACAAATTCTTGCATTCAACAAACATATCGGACCTTATGCCTAAAATAACAGGGTATTTTTTTAGTTTGCCGTTTTGAACTATGAATATAAACGGCTTGAGCCCAGATTCATTTACTACTGCGCTTTTGGGAATAGCGACAACACCCTTTTTTTGTTCTGTCACAACCTTAACCGGCACAAACGCTCCGGTATAAAGTCCTTCCTTATTGTCCAGATATGCCTCAACACGTAAAAGTTTACCCTCAGAAATAGTGGGAAAAACATTTGTTATCTTTGCCTTCGTAAAACTGTTTTTATCTTTATAGAGAATAGGCATATCTTTTTTTATAAACTGCACATCTTCCTGCGGTACATCAAAAACAAGTTTTAGCCGGCTTCTGTCTTCAATGATGAATAAAATCTTTCCTGGAGCCGCTAAATCCCCGGCATCCACAGTTCTTTTAGAAACAATACCATCATAAGGAGATTTTATTTCCGTGTAATTTAAATTTGCTTGCCAGAATTTAATGTTTTCTTTTGCATTTTCGAGTCTTGATTTTGCTTGAGCAAAAGCATTTTTTGTTCTATCCATTTCTTCTTCAGATATGGCGCCTTGCTTAAATAAATATTCGTCTCTGTTATTTTCCTTTTGCCAGTAATTAAAATTCTCTTCGGCTGCAGAGAGAACTTGTTTGGCTGAATTTAGTTTGGCTAAAATATCTCTATCGTCTAGTTTTGCCAATAAATCCCCCTTTTTTACAATGGAGCCTTCGTCTACAAGTATTTTTTCAATAACCGCACTAACTCTGGTTGAAACTTTTGTTTCATTTATCGGAGCAATTTTTGCTAAATATCCCCTGAATTTTTCAATATCTTTTTTCTGGGAATAGAAAACTGAAACCAATACTGGTTTCTTGCCAAAGACAGGTGCGTGTGATAGCTCAATTTTTTTCTTTAAAATAAAAAATGCGGCTAGAATTATCAATATGAGTATTACTAATTTTTTCATAATTTTTCTCTTTGATAAAAATCTAAAAAATTCTCTAATGCGTTTTTTCTCTCCTTGATTCTTTCGACCCATGCTTTAAGCAGTCTTCTGCCATGAGGAGTGATTTGATAGACCCTTTTTCTTCTTGAACCCTTTGTTTTCCATGAAGATTTTACAAGGAATTCTTTTTCCATCTTTCTCAATATCCGATACACTGATCCTATATCAATGTTTTTTTTATGAAAGCCAAGGAGTTTTAATTTATCGATCAATTCATAACCGTGAGACGGCTTCTTTGACAAAAACAAGAGTAGACCGGGCTGAATAAATCTTGAAACTCTACGCAGGGAAAAATTGCAGCCCTTTTCTTTTTCATCCAATTTTTCCCCTAATTCTTTTGATTTCATATCTTCTCCTATATAAGACAAAACCATATATGCTTATATCATATAATACAGCCATATTACTGTCAAGTATTTCTTAAAGATGAAATGGGAAACGGAACAGACATGGTTTTGCTGACTGTGAAAGAGGATTCCAAAATATGCTTAATATGAGTGTATAACATTGCCTTGCCTATAATGGTGCAGGGGGTCTGTTTTGAGGAAAGACTAGAACATTTAAAAAAACCCCTTTAAAGGCTTTATACTCTGCTATAATATTTTCTTATGCCTAAAATCTATATTAAAACTTTTGGCTGTCAGATGAACAAGCGGGATTCTGAGATCCTGGCAGGCGCTCTTATGCGCAAAGGCGCTGTTTTGGTGGATGACTGGCAGGATGCAGACGTTGTTTTGTTCAATACCTGCGCGGTGCGCAAGCATGCAGAAGACAGGGTGTTTAGTATTCTTGGGCTTATTGCGAAAAAGACTCGCGATAGGGGAGAGAACAGAATCTTTGGCCTGCTTGGCTGTATGGCGCAGGAATGGAGGGAAAAGGCCTTTAGAAAAGCGCCGTATCTGGATGTGGTCTGCGGCCCGAATGATTTGTTTTCATTGGTGGAGAATTTTGATTCTATTTTAGAGAAAAAACAAAAACTGTGTTTTGTTGATTCAGAGAAACGAGTTGATGAGTTTTACTCTAATGGGGCATTTTTCTCGACGAGTGATGAACATGCCTTTGTGATTATTATGGAGGGATGTAATAACTTTTGCACTTATTGCATTGTCCCTTATGTAAGGGGGCGAGAGCGCAGCAGGCCTTCAAAGGATATATTAAAGGAGATAAAGATATTGATAGATCAAGGGAAAAAGAGTTTTACCCTTTTAGGGCAGAACGTTAATTCCTATGCAGGGGATATGTCTTTTATTGAGCTTTTGGATAAGGCCTCTAATATTGACGGTGTTCAGGAACTCTCTTTTGTTACGTCTCATCCTAAAGATGCATCTCTTGAATTATTTGATCTGATGGCAAAGAAGGAAAATATAAAAAAATATTTACACCTGCCTTTTCAGTCCGGCTCAAATAGGATATTGAAATTAATGAACAGGGGGTATACTATAGAAAGATACAAAGAACTAGTTTTGGCCTATAAGGAAAAGGTAAGAAGCGGTTATTTAAGCACAGACGTTATCGTTGGGTTTCCATCAGAGACAGAGGAAGATTTTGAACAGACTAAACAGGTTTTAGAGGAGATAGATTTCGATTGCGCGTATATTTTTAAATATTCGCCAAGGCCCTATAGCAAGGCATATGAGATGAAAGACGATGTCCCTATTAGAGAAAAGGAGCGCAGGCATAAAGTTTTGCTGGATATGGTAACTAGTTAGAATTTTTGTTAGTAAATTATGTGTTTTGGAATATAATATTGCGATAGATGTTAAATGTTTTTGTTTTCACAATCCAAAGGAGGGTGCTATGGACGGAAATATTCAGGCTATAGTTGAGATTGTGGAGAAACAATCCGCTTTGGTAAAACAGATTGAGCAGGAATTGTCTAAAGTTATTGTCGGCCAGCAATATCTTATAAATAGACTGATTCTGGGGCTTATCTCAGGCGGGCATATTTTGATAGAAGGCGTGCCGGGGCTGGCTAAAACCTTGGCTGTCCGCACTCTTTCAGATGCCGTTGATTGTGATTTTAGCCGTATACAGTTTACGCCAGACCTTTTGCCTGCAGATGTCATAGGCACGCTTATATATAATCCAAAGGATTCGGATTTTATTACCAAAAAAGGGCCGGTGTTTACTAATCTGCTTCTGGCAGATGAGATAAACAGGGCGCCAGCTAAGGTGCAGAGCGCTCTGCTTGAGGCCATGCAGGAAAAGCAGGTTACCATTGGAGATGAGACGTATAACTTGCCTGATTTGTTTATGGTTATTGCAACGCAAAATCCAATAGAACAGGAAGGCACCTATCCATTGCCGGAGGCGCAAGTGGATCGTTTTATGCTTAAATTGAAGGTTGGTTATCCGAATAAGGCCGAAGAGATTCGCATCATAGAAAGAATGGCCGCTATTGAACAGCCAAAGGCCTCTGTTGTTTTAAATCCGGGTCAAATATTGGGGCTTAAGAAAACGGTTTTCAGTATATATATGGATGAGAAGATAAAACATTATATTGTTTCTATTATTGATGCAACGCGTCATCCTGATGCCTATAAATTAGAGGAAATCTCTCCTTTGATTGGATATGGCGCGTCTCCTCGCGGGACGTTAAACTTGGCTATAGGAGCAAAGGCCTATGCTTTTTTAAAACAACGCGCTTTTGTTTTGCCCGACGATGTCAAGGCTATTGCAAAGGACGTGTTAAGGCATAGGCTGCTTTTGACCTATGAGGCCGAGGCAGAGGGAATGGACAGCGATGCTGTTATAGACAAACTCTTGGCGGAATTGCCTGTGCCGTAATGGAAAACGTCTTTCTCTCTTGTTTATGATATTTTATTTTGATATAATTCTAAAAGGGGCGTTTTATTATAAGGAGGTGGCACGTGTTAAAACTGTTTTCAAATCTTAAGATATCCCACAAGATATTGCTTGCCAATGGATTGTTGTTTTTTAACATTATCGTTGTTGTCGGCGGCACGTTTATTGTCCTACAGATGCAAAAGTTTGACGCGGTAAAAATTAATCTTGCAGGCAGGCAGAGGATGCTGACTCAGAAGATGATGAAAGAGGCAGAAAAATTGGTAAGCGATGCAAAGGACATGGAGAAGTCTTCTCAGGATTATCAAAATCAGCAACAGGGATTGAATAAAACAGTAAAACTGTTTGACACGACGCTAAAGGCCCTTATATACGGCGGCAAGGCTGCCAAGGACCTGAAAATGACCAAATTTACCATGCTTCCTCCTTGTACGGATAAAAAGATATATAAACAGCTTAAGGTGGTAGAAAAACTCTGGGTGGGTTTTAAGTCGCATATAGATATGTTGCAAGATGATGAGGCCGATGTGGATTTATCCTTTATCAGGGGCCATAATATGAGGTTGTTGAAAGAGATGAACAAGGCCGTTGGCCTTATTCAGGCTGCTTCCAATAAAAAAATAGATATGCTCCGTGTTTTTATGCTGGTTTCATTTGTTATAAGTATACTTATATTCGGTGTTTCTTTTGCGATATCCTCTTCTATTGTACGGCCTATTAATGAGGTCAGGGATAAGTTGGTTATTAGCGCTAAGGGCGATTTAAGCCAAAGGATTACGAATATTGATTCAAATGACGAGATAGGGGATATGGTTAGGGCATTTAATTCCTTTATGGAGGATATAAGTAGGTTGATACAGACGGCAAAGGATAGCGCTGGTTCTGTTATTTCTTTCGCGAACACGCTTTCATCTATGGTTGATCAATTGTCTTCTTCTATAAAATCCCAGACAGGGCAAGCCAATAATATCGCCTCTGCAACGGAACAGATGAACGCAACGGTGAAGGAGATAGCAGGGGCGACCCGCGAGGCAAAAGGCAAGTCTGATGAGGCTACGGACAAGGCTATTGTCGGTGAGAGAAACGTGGATGCCTTATTGGTTGAAATGGATAATGTGGTGCGCGTTGAGCAGGCCTTTGCTGACCAGTTTAACAGGCTTAATGAGGATTCGTCTCAGGTTTCAAGTGTTATCGTGGTTATTAATGATATCGCGGATAAAATTAATTTGCTTGCGTTGAACGCAGCTATTGAGGCGGCGCGCGCAGGAGAAGCGGGAAGAGGGTTTTCCGTTGTTGCTGAAGAAGTGCGTAAGTTAGCGGAAAAGACGAAGGATTCAACACAGGAAATCAAGTCTGTTATTACAAGCATACAAAGGGATATCTCCAATATGAGCGAGGACGTTACTAGAAACGTCGGCATTATACAGCAGACAGCGGAAAAGGCCAAAGAGGTTGGCGATGTTGTGCGCGATATACGTTCTGTTATCAACGAATTGAATGACTTTATGAATCAGGTCGTCACAGCAACCGACGAGCAATCTATTGCCACAGAGGAGATCTCAAAGAGCATTACGCAGATATCAGGCGCGTTGAGCGAGCACTTTGAATCCATAAAGGTTATTGCAGGTGATATGGAAGGCCTTTCTCAAGCGGTTGAAGAGTTGAATGTCTTGATAAACAAATTTGCTATTTAAGGTTTTGTAAATGGCCCAATCTGGTATATAATGCCTTAAAAGCGGGAGGTATGTGTGGAGATTTTAGTCTTGCATGGGCCAAATCTAAATCTGTTGGGAGAAAGAGAGCCAGATGTTTATGGCGATATTTCTCTTGATAAGGTAAATGAGAGGATACAGGAAACTGCTCGCGATTTATCTATAAACGTCCATATCTTTCAATCCAACAGCGAATCCGAATTGATAGATAAAATTATAGAAAATAGGAATAAAGTTTCCGGGATTGTTATCAATCCGGGCGCTTTTACGCATTATAGTATAGCTTTAAGGGACTGTATTGCTGGTGTTGGCCTGCCTGCGGTTGAGGTGCACATAAGCAATATTTACAACAGGGAGCCGTTTAGGCACAATTCCGTTATTGCCCCTGTTTGTCTGGGCCAGATCACGGGTTTTTCTGTTGATAGTTATGTGTTGGGGCTGTTTGCCTTGGTTTCTCATTTGAGGGGACAATGAGGATATTTTCTTTATTAATCTTGGTCGTGCTGTTTTTTCAGGGATGCGCTTATCGGCCTGTTGGAAAAGGGGTTAATTTTTCGTCTGTATATATTGCGCCTGTAAAAAACAAGATAGACGTTGCTGTTGATTACTCATCCATATCTGAACTGCAAAAATATTTCCCGGATATAGATGCGCAGATAAGGAGCAAGTTGTCTGGCAGATTTGTCTTTGACGGCAATGTCAAGACGGTAAATAAGGATAAGGCCGACTTGATTTTGCATGTGGAACTGCTTTCGTATTATAAAACACCAATGCGTTTTTCAGAGCAAAACGAGGTGGAAGGATATCGCATAAGCGTTATTGCCAATGTCTATGGCGAAGATAGAGATGGTAAACAGGTATATGCGCCCAAACGCCTTACAGGAGTGGCTGACTATATATTAACGGGCAGTAATGCGGTTTCAGAGTCTGATGCCGTTTTATCAGCCATAGATGATCTTGTGAAGCGTATAGTGGAGTATGTGGTTGAGGTATGGTAATTCTGCTCACCGGATCTGATATAGCGAAAAAACAGGCGTTTATTGAGGAGAAGAAGGGCCTGTTGGAGTCTGGATTGTGGGGACTGAACTTTCAATCCTTTTATCCCATTGATCTTAAAGACGAGAAAGACGTTAAGAAGGCCTTTCGTTCTTTGCCTATGTCCGGCAGGGGTTTGGTTGTCTTTCAGGATATAGATAATTTGAAGAGCAAGGTTGCGAAGGCATTTGAAAATGAGCTTAAGGCCATAAAGGATTTGGAAGAGGGCCTATATGATATTGATTATATAATAGAAGGGTCTGGCAGTTATGGGAGTTTCTCAGCCAAAGTAATACCACTGGTTGAAGAATCCTTGCGGTTTGGAGAGATAAGAGAGCCGGAAAATATCTTTGACCTGTGCAGGCAGATAGTTTATGGGAAGATAGAAAATGCCCATAGAAAGTTCAAGGCGTTAAATATAGATTACAGGACGTTTCCTCAATTTTTGGGCAGTATGAGGGCGGTGATAGAGAGAGATAGGCGGTTGTCTTTTGCTGATAAAAACAGATGGAGCGCTATTTTGTTGGAGATAGACAGAAAATCAAAATTTCAGGGACTTTCTGCCGACGAAGCATTGGATTTTTTGCTTCTATTTCCAAGGTTAAGATGATAAAATCAAAGTGTGTTTATTATCTAATTAAGGCCATTTGAGAGAAAGGTTTTGTTTATGCGAAGCGATGAAGTCAAAAAGGGGTTAGAACGAGTTCCTCATAGGGCGTTGATGTATGCAACAGGGGTGAATAAGAGAGATTTTTCAAGGCCATTTATTGGTATAGCCAGCGCATTTTCCGATTTGATACCAGGGCACACGGATATGCGTTCTTTAGAGAGGTTTATTGAAAGAGGCATCGCGTATGCCGGAGGTGCGCCGTTTATATTTGGGATACCTGGCCTCTGTGATGGGATTGCTATGGGGCATAAAGGGATGTTCTATTCCCTGCCTTCCAGAGAATTGATAGCAGACGCGATAGAGACGGTGGCAGAGGCCCATGCGTTAGACGGGATTGTTTGTTTGACTAATTGCGATAAGATAACTCCGGGTATGTTGATGGGTATTGCCAGGTTGAATATTCCTGCTATTGTTGTGACAGCAGGCCCTATGCTTTCCGGGAATTATGCCGGCAGGCGCTTGTCCCTTGTCAGGGATACGTTTGAGGCATTGGCTATGTACAAGAGTGGCCAAATGGACAAGGATACTCTGGATCATCTGGAGGTATGCGCTTGTCCGAGCGCAGGGTCTTGTCAGGGCCTTTATACTGCCAATACGATGGCGTGTTTGACAGAAGCCCTTGGAATGAGCCTGCCCGGATGTGGCACCGCGCCTGCGGTTTTGGCAGAGAAAAAGAGGATTGCCACATATAGCGGAGAGAAGATAGTTGAACTTGTGAAACAAGACGTTCGGCCCCGCAGTATAATGACCAGAGAGGCATTTGAAAATGCCATACGTGTTGATATGGCATTAGGCGGGTCAACCAATACGGTTTTGCACCTGCTTGCAATAGCCCATTCAGCGGATGTGGATCTGCCTTTGGAACTTTTTGATAAGATTAGCAAAGATACTCCTCACATTGCTTCATTGCGTCCGGGTGGTGAATATTTTATGGAGGATTTGCACTGGGTTGGAGGGATTCCTGCTGTGTTAAAAACGTTAAAGGACAAGTTAAATGACACGCAAACGGTAAGTGGCCGTTCCACATTAGAGATAGCTAATAAGGCTGAGGTGTTTTATTCCGATGTGTTAAGAAAGGTGGAGGATGCCTATCATTCGCAGGGAGGATTGGCTGTGCTATTTGGCAACCTTGCGCCTGAAGGCGCTGTGGTAAAACAGTCGGCTGTAAGTGAAAAGATGATGAAGTTTACAGGCAAGGCCAGGTGTTTCAATAGAGAAGAAGATGCAATGAAGGAGATCTTAGGTGGAAATATCAAACCCGGGACGGTTATTGTTATACGCTATGAAGGCCCTAAAGGCGGGCCGGGGATGAGAGAGATGCTTGCCCCTACATCAGCTGTAATTGGAATGGGATTGGGAGAGTCCGTTGCCTTGATTACAGATGGTAGATTTTCAGGTGGGACGCGAGGCCCATGTATTGGACATATCTCTCCAGAGGCTGCGGAAGGCGGGCCTATTGCGTATATAAAGGATGGGGATGAAATAGAGATAGATATTTCCAATAATAAGTTGAATTTGAAGGTATCTGATGAGGAATTGGAGAAACGGAAGAAGGAGATAACCATATTAGGCCCGAAAATTACCAAGGGCTATCTTGCAAGATATTGTAGAATAGTAAGTTCCGCGTCAAAAGGCGCTGTTTACAGTATAGGCTGATTTTTTTGTTTTTTTGAAAGAAAAATTTTGCAAAAATGGAAAAACTTGTTATAGTTTAAAGTAGTGGGATAGATGTAATATGATGTAATATATTGTACGTGGGCAAAGAGGAGGAGATGATATGTTCCGAACATTGCGTCAATTCTTGTTGGTTGGAGCATTTAGTTTGATGGCCTCAATGGTATGGGCGAATGCTACAATTTCTGTTGGGGACGGTTCCGGAGAGCCGGGAGATACAGTTACCATAAATATAAATATCTCTTCTTCCCCGCAGAATGTGACAGGTGTTAATTTCACACTGACCTATGATACAAATGCATTGAATTTCCAGAGCGCGGCCGCTGGAGCGGTTGCCACTAGCGCAGGCAAGATGCTTTCAGCTAATGAACCTTCAGATGGCACCGTTAAAATCGTTATCTTTGGATTGAATACCAATGCGATTGCAGATGGTGTTATAGCCACGGTTACTTTTAGTGTTAATGATGATGCCACTAATGGAGATAAGGCCATAACGATTTCAGGAATATCTTGTACTGATGCAGATGCAGATTCGGTTAGCGCAACAGGCTCTAATGGAACCATTACTATATCAGGCGCATCTTCCAATCACGCTCCTGTGATAAGTTCCGGGCCAACGCCGGCAGACAGCTCCATAGACAGCGAAGGTTCAACAACGGTAAGCGTAACGGCAACGGACGCGGATAACGACCCATTGACATATACGTGGACTGCGACAACAGGGACGATAACAGGATCAGGTGCGAGCGTGACATATACAGCGCCGGAGGTCTCATCAGACACAACGGCCACGATAACAGTGACGGTAAGCGATGGCAACGGCGGCACAGATAGCGATACTTGTCAGATTACAATAGAAGCGCCGGCTGCTAATCACGCTCCTGTAATAAGTTCAGGGCCAACACCGGCAGACAGCTCCATAGACAGCGAAGGTTCAACAACGGTAAGCGTAACGGCAACGGACGCGGATAATGACCCATTGACATATACGTGGACTGCGACAACAGGGACGATAACAGGATCAGGTGCGAGCGTGACATATACAGCGCCGGAGGTCTCGTCAGACACAACAGCAACGATAACAGTGACGGTAAGCGATGGCAACGGCGGCACAGATAGC
>CAYXYY010000012.1:0-15698 GCA_964469495.1 uncultured Planctomycetia bacterium
AAACGCCTTTTTATAGACCACCTAGCCCCCCTATCTTTAAGGTTACCACAGACAATCCCCCTTTCTTAGATAATACTACCTCATCGCTGGTTATGTCAAGGATCTTATAATCTTTTATAAACTCGCCGGGTTTAAGAAATAACGTCTTCTTTTTCTCCGCATCGTAAAATATACCTACTATCTGGCCATCCCAATTCATAATTCCCTTAAAAGTGATAGTAGGCCCGTCTATATTCTTCTTGACTGTTTTCTCCAAAACTGGCTTTACTTTTACTTCCTTTTTATTCGTGAAAAATATATCTCTCTTTATAGTCAACGATCTTATCTCATCTCCATTAATGGAAAAATTTTCTATATCTTTATCAATAATACAATTGGTTTGCACCTCTGATATGTTATACCTCGTTAAGCCTATACTCGTCAAAATAACAATAGATATTGACACGAGATTAATCATTATGAATATATTCTTATTCATTCCGTCTCCCCTTTATCAGATATAGAGACGCCAGACTCCCATATCCTCCTGCTCAAAGGACAAAATGTCATAGACGTCTTAATTAATACATCATCTTGAGAATAAGGCGCAATCGAGATAGAACACAAATGCACAACATCATCCTTTATCAATAATTCCTTTAATAGCTCAAAAGTCCGTTCAAATGTCCCTATTACCTCTATATTCAGTTGACATCCGCTGCTATCTACAGATTCATCAAATCCAACAGACATGTTTTCTATAACAATATCTTTATCCTTACATATCAATCCCAGAACAGCATCTTCAATCGACAGTATTCTCAAAAAACAAGGGACATCTGACTCTGCAGGCATTTGTCTTGGAAAACCAAGATTCTCAACCAACTCATTATCGTTTATATACGCTGCGTATTTTGTTTTTAATAAGGACAACTTCTCCATAAAATATAATCCCGGCGTCCTGATATCAGACAGATCCACATCCTCAATATATTCAAATTTCGAATCTATGTCTTTTAAAGCAATCTGCAACTCCCCGACATACGATTTCAGTTTAGAAAACCTTTCTGAAGGAAAACACCCTTTATTCTTACGTAAAATACCATTAACTTTTGTCTCTAAACGATTTACCTGCTTTTGAGTTGATATAAAACTCATCGCTATAAACACAAATACTATCGACGAAACCAGAAACACGGCCTGGACTGCCCAGAACCACTGTTTAATTTTTGTCTGCCCCATTTCCATTACAACTCCAAAGAGATTAATACCTCTACTTTTTCATTACCATCCAAAAGCCTTGATGCAACAGGCGTTACTTTTTTGAATATCCCTTTATTTCTTAGCCCCTGCACAAACGCATTTATATCCTGATAAGATGCCCCCACCCCATTAATCGTTATATTTAAAACAGGCTCGCCTGTCTGCGCGAACAAGATTTTGGCAGAATAATCTGTTATCTTTACTTTATCTGGCAAGATTTCCGCAATAATAGAAAGAACCTCTATAAAAAATTTTTTTTTGCTTAAATAATACGCCCTGTTTCTTATCTTTTCTGATAAATCTCCTGTCTGACGCGCATAACGCCTTATACTACTTGAAAGTTTTTTCTGTTCTTCAATAATAGATTGAAGCTGTTTCTTTTGCGCCATAATCTTAGGGAAAGGCCCTAATATCAATGATAGCGAAGATACCAATACAAGCGCAACACTGAGAAATCCAACACCTAAATCTACTGTCTTTATATCCGGGTTTCCCCTGTGTGAAGCATTATTTAATACAAACACGTTGTGCATTGCCCCATTTGATTTTGAAACAGCCAAGGCCTGTCCAAAAGCCATTACAAAGCCACAATCCTTTAAATTTTCCGGAGGCGAATCAACTAATTCAAATATAGAAAGTGGAATAGGCGTCAGGCCAAATTCCCTGTTTATGATTTCGCTAATTTCTCTACTTGACTCAAATGAATAACCCAAAAAAACACATTGTGTTATGCCCTTTGTCAAGGCCACCGCTCCAGCTACTCCTCCATGTTTAGAAAAATAGGCCTCTAATAATTCCTTGACATCCAATATCGCGCTAACATAATTTGACCTGTGAATAGTTTTAAATAAATCCTCATTGGGTTCCCTGCCTAAAATCACCAAATCAACATAGTTTTTTCCAGTAAACAATCCTAACACTATATCTTGTTGTGAACGTAAACCATGCCTGTCAGCATAATGCGCCATGGCATTGTAAAAATCAATAAGGCCATAAGTATAACCGCCTATCCTGCTGCCTTTTCCTATATGGAGCTCTGAATACCTGTTAAGGGCATCATACTTTACAGCACTGATAACACCTCGCTTTACTGCCTCATTTAATTCTGACATAACAGAATAAGAGCTTTTTATCATGTGCAAGGGCATTGGAACGGACTTCTGCAATTCATATTGAACTGCCAAAGGGACAATATCATCCTCTGGGGCAACCAAATCCACCACACGCGTGAAAACGCCATAACTTGGAATTGTAAGATATACCGGATAAGACAATGCCAATGTCTTAAGAGAGGCAGCCGGAAGTTTTCTCATAGACTCTATAGAGATCTCTCCACTGCCCAATGAACTACATTCAAGCAAAAATGCATCTGTATCAGATACATACACAGAATAAAACTTGACAGACACGCCCATTCCCCCCTTTTTCTATTAATAAGAATAACACTAAGGAGCAGTTGTGTCAATGGACTTTGGGAATACATTGGGAAACGGAACAGACATGGTTCCACCTCAAAAGGGGAAGAGGCGGGAATACGGCAAACCTTTTCTTCTTTTTCAATAAAACCGTCTTAACAGTGAGCAAACTCCTTAACATTATCTATTGCATATTACTTTTCATCTCCTTCTGTATCTGGACTATAACCTGATTTAGGATTCTGGTATAAAGATCAAATCCCACTGTTGCAATATAGCCATGCTGTTCCAAGCCCAATATATTTCCTGCTCCGCGAATCTCCAGATCCTCCATTGCCAGATGAAAACCGGCTCCAAGCTGGCTATAACGCTCAATGGCAGCAAGCCGTTTTTTTGCATCCGTTGTCATAACATCACTATCCGGCAGCAAAAAATAGGCATAAGCCTGACGGCTATACCTACCGACACGGCCTCTTAATTGGTGCAACTGGGCCAAGCCAAACAGGTCAGCCCGTTCAATGATCAAGGTATTGGCATTAGGTATATCTATACCTGATTCAATAATAACCGTGCAGACAAGCACATCTATCCTGCGCCTGATAAAATCAAACATCACTTTCTCGAGCTCCGAGGTGCCCATTTGGCCATGGGCAATGCCTATCCTTGCGGAAGGCACGAGCCTGCGCAGACTATCTGCCCTTTTATCAATAGAATGCACGTTATTAAACAGGTAAAATACCTGCCCATTGCGCCTTAATTCTGCCTCTATTGCTTGGCGCACTATATCATAATCAAACTTTACCAAATGGGTCGCAACTGCAAGCCTGTCTTTCGGAGGTGTTTGTATAAGAGAGATGTCCTTTACCCCCATCAAAGACATATAAAGCGTTCTTGGAATAGGTGTGGCCGTCATGGTAAGTATATCTACCAATGCCCTAAAAGACTTCATCCTTTCTTTATGGCGCACGCCAAAACGCTGTTCTTCGTCTATTATAAGTAAACCCAGATCCTTGAAATCAACGTCTTTTGAAAGCAATCTGTGAGTACCAATAATAACGTCTATCTTCCCTTTTCTTAATTCATCTATTATCTTCCGCTGCTGAGCCTTGCTTCTAAATCTAGAGAACATTTCTATCTCGACGGGAAAACCATCAAACCTTTCTTTGAAGGTGTAGAAGTGCTGTTCAGCAAGCAGTGTGGTTGGGACTAAAACGGCCGTTTGCTTTCCAGACAGGGCAGCCCTTAATGCGGCGCGCATAGCAACCTCTGTCTTGCCATAACCCACTTCTCCGCATAATAACCTGTCCATAGGACGCGGGCTTTTCATATCACTCAGGGCATCATCTATGGCCTTCAGCTGATCCTCTGTTTCCTGAAACCTAAAACCAGCTGCGAATGCGCGTTCTATCTCATCATCGCCTTTGAAAGAAAAGCCTCTCAAGGCCTTTCTCAATGCCTGCAGTTTTACCATCTCCAATGCCATCTTATAAACGCCGCGCCTAACTCTATCTTTTGCCCTCTGCCAGTCTTTTGAACCAAGATCTGTTAGATATAGTTTTCCCTTTCCTCCAATAAAACGCTGGATAAGATGCGCGTTTGAAATAGGTATGTATAGAAATTTTTTATTCCTATACTCTACGGCAAGGGCATCCTTTTTCACGCCTTTAAAAGAGACCTTTTTTATGCCGCGGTAAATACCTATGCCATATTCGGTATGGACAACATAGTCGCCTTCACTGAAATCCAAGAAATTGTATAAAGGCACCTCCTTTAATTTAGAGGGATCCGCAATTTTCGGAGATTTGTAAAAACCACGTTTCGGCAAAACTACAATCGCCTCATAATCCCATAACAACTGCCCTGTCTCCGGATTGAACGTGGATATTCTTTTAATGATGTCAAAATCCCAAAATATCCTTACAGGAAAGTCAAATGTATAGGGAAACAGGTCCAAAACCTCGCCCTTTTTTACAAACATACCCTGAGCGCTTGCAAAGGGCGAAGACTCGTAATTCAAATCCACAAGCCGTTTAGCAATATCTCCAGGATCTATCTCCTGACATCTATAGAGTTTAACGGACTTGAGCATAATCAGAGAATACGGACCCGCCTTTACTGTCAACGGCAACAATCAATGGCATATCTTTTACGACAAGGGCGGCCAATGCTTCCGCGCGCAATTCCGAATAGGCTATCACTTTATACGATTTTACAAACTGGGAATAAAACGCGCCTGCGCCGCCTGCGGCGATCATATAACAACCATTATAATCCTTAATGGACTTAATCGCCTCATTCGACCGGCCGCCTTTCCCTATGGTTATACGCAGGCCGTTTTTCATTAATAAAGGCAGATAAGAATCCATGCGCGAACTAGTTGTGGGACCGCAGCTGCCTATGGCTATACCTTTGGGCGCTGGCGTAGGGCCGCAGTAATAAATAACAGAAGATCCCAAGTCAATGGGAATCCTCTCTCCTTTCTTTATAGCATCGAACAATCGCCTATGGGCCTGGTCCCTTGCAACATAAATAACCCCGCTTAAATAAACCAAATCGCCCGCCATAAGAGCAACAGTATCATTTATATACTCAGGAACAGATATACGCGCTATAGCCATAGCGAACCACTCCTTGTAGAATGACAACCTATATTCACTGCAACCGGCAATCCTGCTATGTGTGTCGGGGCCTTTAACATATTAATGCCCAAGACAGTCCCTCCTATGCCAAGGCCTAAAATCCCCATATGCAATTCATTGCACCTTTTAATGGCATCTTGGACAAACTTATCCGCGCCTCTATTATTTATGGGCAGGGCCAGGGCCTTTTTTGCGAGGTATGCCGCCTTATCCAAAGTACCGCCTATGCCAATCCCTAATATAAAAGGCGGACATGCGGCCGGGCCAGCAGATTTAACCGTATCTACGATAAAATCTACCACTTCCTCATTAGAAGCCGTTGGCAAAAACATCCTCGTCTTGCTCTTATTTTCGCTGCCAAAGCCCTTTGCAAGCATAACCAGTCTCGACCGTTTCTTATTCGTAAACTCAACATGGACATCTGCGGTGCCCTTATAGGATGGGGCGCCTCTCTTAATTGGATCAACTACTGAAGCCCGAAAACGAGAATCCTTGTAAGCCGCTTCAACCGCCCTTTTCAGGGATAAAACACCTTCCCTGTCAATTACATCGTTTGCGCCCAGCTCCACATACATAATCACAAGGCCTGTATCCTGACAAAGCGGCAGGCCTTTATTCCTAGCTATCGAGGTATTTTCAATCAATGCGCCCAAAAAACACCTTAAGGCGTCAGACCTGCCTGTTTTAGACGGAATTTGTCCATATTGGTCCCTCAAGGCAGTTAATACGTCCTGCCTTATATGTGTGTTAATACGCCGGGCTAATTGATATGCCTTTTGATATAATAAGTCTTGTGGCAATAGGTTTTTCTTCATAATAGGATAGAAATAACTAAAAAACAAATCGGGATGGAGGGATTCGAACCCCCGGCCCCCTGCTCCCAAAGCAGGTGCTCTAAACCAAACTGAGCCACATCCCGATAAATAATCTAATCGGATAATTTAATACCTATCAATAATCCTGTCAAGTGATTTAGCAAATAATCACATGTCTTGTAACTTCTTTTTGATATACTCTTCAGACAACACATCTATTAAAGGCACGACTTCTGTTTTTTTACTGCCATCTATAATAAAAGAAGAGAATCCCATATATTTATATGCCCTGATAATATGCCTTATATGTTTTTTTAAAATCGTTCTAACCTTGCTGTTGTCCGGGATAATCAGAAAAGCAAGCGCCGGCTTTTCTCCATCTCGCGGCCTAATCTCCCAGTCAACGGCAAATCCCATAGAAAATCCATAAAAAGAAACCAAATCAGCCTTAACTCCCTGCGCTATAAGCTCTGCTATAAAAGCGGCCTTTGATATCCTAAATGGCTTGAAATTATCGCCTTTCTCATCGCCGATGGCCTGTGGCAGAATAGAGGTCTCATGCAGAAAGCGTTTTCTAAATTCATCTATTGAAATCCGATCGAAATTTACTGCCTTCACATCCTCTACAGCGCCTATAATCGTCAATGCAAGCCCTGAATGTGTATCTGCAAACATTGCGGCATAAAATTCTATGCCATTGACATCGCTGTTCATAAGAACACGCCTTATAGTGGAAATAACATCGTTTATGTAAGAGTAAACATCCTTTTTATCCTCTTTGTTTTTGGACTTGCCTTTGGCATTTTTGTAAACAGACATAAGGCCCTCAACTGGAACATAAACCCATAAGCTGTTGCCTAATATCTCCCACTTGGAATGTATATGATATATCTTATCGAGGTCTTCTTCCCCATGCCTTGTAATGCTGTCTCTATCGTATAATTGCAGAAAATCACCGCATCCGGCAGAAAAAAACAAGGCCGCTATCGCCAGCAATAAAACAAAAAACTTACGCATGGATTCCATCGGAAAAACGCGGGTTGGACTTGCCGTATTCAGCAAAAATCTGCTCAATTTCGTCGTATTCAAGTTCTTCCTTAGCAATAAGTTCCTGCGCAAAACGATCCAATAAAGCCCGTTCATTATTTAATAATTCCTCAACTTCGCTCTGGCAAGACTGTAAGATATCTTGCATATCCTGATTGAGCCTGTTTTTGATGTTCTCAGACAATAATTCTGGATTTAACCGAGTTAAATCTCCAATCATACCTATATTATTCATACCAAGCCGCCAGACCATCAACTCCGCAATATAGGATGCGTTGGCAAAATCAGCGCTCACTCCATCGGAAGTCGAGCCAAAACGTATTTTTTCAGCGGTATATCCACCGAAGGCAACTTTTATATTGGCAAGCAGACGATTCTTATCTGAGGTATAGAACTCCTCTCTTGGCTGGTGGTATACAACACCTAACGTATCTTTACGCGATATAATAGAAGCCTTAAACACATCATCTGTCGGATGCAACAAATACATTACTATCAAGTGTCCTGCCTCGTGATAGGCAATACGCTCTTTTTCCTGCGCGGATATAGTCCTCCTGTGCTTTATACCCAAGTCAATCCTCTCCATAGCTTCTGATATTTCTTTCCATCCGACCTTTTCCTTTCCATTGCGCAGGGCAATTAGAGTGGCCTCCCTGACTATATTGGATATATCGGCAGGACTCTTATGCACTGCCCTTCTGGCAAGTCGCGCAATATCAATAGCTTCCTCCGCATTAACTTTTGACAGGTAATATCTAAAAATATTTTCTCTATCTTTCAAACTCGGCTTATCTATATATATCTTCCTGTCAAAACGCCCTGGCCTTAAGAGCGCCGGGTCAAGCGCATCCTCGCTAGCATTTGTGGCGCCTATCACCAAAATATTATATTTATCATCAGATTTTAGGCCGTCCATTTCCGCTAACAGCTGGTTTTGAGTGCTATTGGTTTCTTCCGTTCCACCAAAAACACTAAAAACACGCTTTCTCGCAACCGCATCTATCTCATCTATAAAAATAATACAGCCACCCTCTTCTTCCGCCATTCTCCGCGCCTGCTTAAACAATTGCCTCATCCTGGAAGCGCCAACGCCAACAAATATTTCCACAAATTCACTACCGGAAATCGAGATAAAAGGCAAATTTGCTTCAGTCGCAATAGCCTTTGCCAAATACGTCTTACCGCATCCGGGAGGCCCTATCATTAGAATACCACGTAACACTTTACCTCCTATCTTCTTTATCTTTTTCCTATCTTTAACTAAGTTCACAACCTCATGGGCCTCCTGCTTTGCCTCATCCATGCCGATAACATCATCCCAGTAAACCATAACATCCGATGCCTTAACGCCTTTTTGCGTAAACTTGGAGAAACTTCCTCCACCATAATGCAGCCAATACAAAAATATAATAAAGAAAAACACATTAACAGCACCCATAGGAATATACATAGCGCCCTGAGCAAGCATGGAAAGCCTATGATATGGGTCTAATTTACTCATAAGAATCACGGCTATGATTGTGCTGACTATAAGTAAAATAGCCGCTATTGCATACAACTTATTATCAACCAAAAAATGCCACAGTTTTTTAAGAAACTTCATAACAAACTCCTTTATGTGTTATAAGTGATATTCATGCCCTCCTGACCATCAGCCAAAGACAAGGAAAGGTCATCTTTACTATCCGAACTACTCAATGCGGTTCCTTTGTCTATTATACCACTTTTTACCAATTTGACCAAAGATTGTTTAAACGAACACATACCGTATATGTCTCCATCCTCAAGATACCTCGGTATATCCTGTATTTCATTATCCCTAACAAGACGCACTATAGACGGGGTCTGTATCATAATCTCATAGGCAGGCACTAAACCGTCCCCTCCTTTTCTTGGTAAGAGCCTTAATGATATAAGGCCCTTTAACAACAGAGAGATCTGCCTGCGCACCTCAACCGCCTGATGCGGCGGGAAAAAATTGATTATCTTTTCTATGCTTTCAACGGCATTATTGGTATGCAATGTGGCAAAGACCAACACACCCAACTCAGCCGCAGAGATAGCCGCCCTCATGGTCTCTAAATCCCGGATGTTGGCTATATAAATTATATCCGGGCTCTGCAAGATTGCCTGTTTTAATCCCACTGCATAATTCTTCACGTCAAAACCAACACTGCGTTGATTAAAAATACTCTTGTTGTCGCTAAATACAAATTCTATAGGATCTTCCAATGTAAGAATATGTTTATTCATAGATGAATTGATGTATTGCAACATAGCCGCAATAGTGGTGCTTTTGCCGCTCCCTGTGGTGCCTGTCAACAAAATCAGCCCCCTTTCCTGCCGACACAGGCTTCCCAGAACATCTGAGGGCATATTAAGCTCCTCAAAAGACTGCGGGATTTCCCTGATACATCTCAGGACAATGGCAGGGTTGTTTCTCTGAAAAAAAAGGCTGGCCCTAAAACGGCCTATATTGTCTCTGTAGAAGGTAAAATCAACGTCTTTTTCTTGTTCAAATGTCCTCAATGCATGTTCCGGCGCAATTTCCTGCACAAATGCATTTATGTCCTCTATGGAAAGTTCCTCCGCCCCTTCCATGGGAATTACTTTGCGCATTAACCTAAGCCTTGGCACACTTTTGGGACGCAAAAACATATCCGACGCATTTTTATCCCTCATTATTGAAAGCAGGCTGTCTATCTCCACAGATATCTCCTCCCTCGTCAAAAATTAGGCAGTTGCAAATGCGGCGTCTATCTGCCATATGTTTTGCATATAGTCTCGCACCATTCTATTGGTATTAAAATATCCCGCCTGAGCCACGGCGTTTATCATCTTTGTAATCCAAGGCGAAGTTAAATCAACCTGCCCTGACTTATTCGTGCGATAATAGAGTTCCACGACTTGATCCAATGTCTTATACAAGGCATCGGAATCCTCGTCTAAACGCAGCTCTATCTCATTGCTGGCATCATTGGTTTCATCTCTATATCCGAATATCCATCCGAGATCCTTGTCCTCAGCTTCAACTACCCATCCGTCTAATGTCGTTAATTGCAAAACGCCGTTCAAGATGGCCTTCATTCCACTCGTGCCAGAGGCCTCAAACGGCGGCAATGGATTGTTCAACCACACGTCAACACAATTGGTAAGCAATTTTCCAAAATAAGTATCATAGTTCTCCAACATAAGTATCCTTATTTTATCTCTATGCTCGTATAGCGTATCTATCCTATTCATTATCTCATTAATAAACGTAAATCCTAAATTGTCGTTGGGATGGGCCTTGCCTGCTATGAAGATCTGGACCTTTCCGTATCTCTTTGCAATATCAACCAGCCTGTTGATATCCCTTAACAATAGTATAGGACGCTTATAGGCCGCAATTCTCCTTGCCCATGCAATCGTAAAGGCATTGATGTCAATTCCCCAGCGCCAGAAAAACTTCTCGAGCCTTTTTTTATTCTCTTGGTGCGCGTTCCATACGTCCCGCCTAAATTCCTCATCCTCCATAAGCCCTAATACGGACGATAATCTCTCCGGAGATTTGCGCCAAGGCCCAATCTTATCGGAATATTTGTCAAAAACATCAACAAAAGGTTTAGACACCCACGTCAATGCGTGCACGCCATTCGTTATAGCAATAATCCTGTCTTTATAAGACGGGAATTGATTGTGCATAACCCAGCAGTGTTTCTGTGCAACTGCATTTATATTGACTGCGGTATTCATAGCAAGAAGCGTAAGGTTTACGATCCCGGGCCTGCCGGGCTCTGACCCAAACCTCTCAGCCATAGCCACGTCTTCGTCTTTCATCACGTTAGCTATGTCAGAAACAGAAAACCTGTCGTGTCCTGCTTCAACTGGCGTATGACACGTATATACGAAATTTTTACGCTCCGCCTCTATCTCTTTATCCGACTTGCCCCTTACTTTTTCAATAAATGCAAATGCGGCATGCCCTTCATTCAAGTGATACTTATTGATAGAATACCCCAATTCCGACAAGGCCTTCATACCGCCAAATCCCAAAATAACCCTCTGATAAACCTTCCACCACGGATTATCACTCCTATACAACTGGTCGGTCAGCCTTCTTAAATGTTCAGGATTCTCATCGATATCCGCATCCAAAAGTATCAAAGGCACGACAAACCTCTTATCATAGCTGTAAACATAATACTTCCACAACTTCAGATGAACCGTTTCGTTCCTCATCTCCAAAGAGACCTTTTTCTCTAAAGGAATCAACCCCGGATATGTCCACGGATCCCAGTGCATTTCTTCAGGCAATTGTCCGTATCTAAACCAGAAATTCTGTTTAAAATACCCCTTATTCCACAGGATTCCAACTGCTGCAACTGACATGCCCAAATCCGCCATTGTTTTTACTGTATCGCCTGCTAAAACCCCAAGCCCGCCGCTGTATATAGGCAAATCTAATATCTTATCTATCCTGATGTCTAAAAAATAATCCAATGCGCGCATATTGGAAAACACGTCATGTCGTGTAAACATATTCTCTTTGGAGATCTCGCCTGTCTTGCTGAATGAATTATAGATACTCGGGGCAAGCCCATATTCCATAGAAAAATAAGCTATTGAATAGGTGTTTTCTCCTGCAAGAGATTCCTCGGCACTTATAACCGGCTGCACGGGAAAACCAAAAAATTCCGAATCATTGATGAAATTCTTATAACGTTCCTCAAACTTATCAATAGGACTGTATTTTAATATAGACGGCGCCACCTTTCCCCCCCTTGTTAAAAATAATCACCAACAATACAGAATAATTGTATCTTTAAATAAGTCAATAGGCAATACTTTTATGCCTTTAGTCCAATATTTATGTTATCAGCATTGCATCGCCATAAGAGAAAAATCTATACTTGCGTTCAATCGCATATCGATATGCGTCCAATAACGTATCCCTGCCGGCAAATGCGCTGACTAACATCAATAATGTGCTTTTGGGCAGGTGGAAATTCGTAAACAATGCATCAACCATCCTAAAGGCATATGGAGGATGTATAAAGATATCCGTTTTCCCGCAATAGAGGCCATCGGCCTCTTCCAATTCTCCCTGATCTAACGACACGGCAATGGATTCCAGCACTCTTACAGACGTCGTCCCTATTGCAAGAACCCGCTTTTCATCTCTGGTATTTAAAATAAGCTCTATATCGCTTTTGCGGGCCGAAAACCACTCCGAATGCATCTTGTGTTCTCTGATATCCCTTGCCTTTACCGGAGCAAACGTGCCATAACCCACGTGCAATGTAATTTCGATTACTTTAAACGCCCTTTCCCTTATCTGCTCCAGAAGGGTCTCCGTAAAATGCAACCCTGCTGTCGGAGCGGCTATTGAGCCGTTTTCTTTGGCATAAACGGTTTGATAGTTATAGAAATCCTGCGCATTCGGCACGCGTTTTATATAAGGAGGAAGCGGCATAAGGCCTATCTTCGATAAAAGTTCCAGTGAGATCTCATGCTCAAATGCAAGCAATCCATTGCCCAAGAACTGCGCGCCAACTCCCTTAGGGAATATAAGCTTTTGCCCAGGAGAAAGGCGGCGGCCCTTTATAAGCGCCTTCCAGATAAACTGGCCCAAAGCATGGTCATTACCCAGATTCTCTATAAGAACACAATCAACCTTGCCGCCTGATTCAGCCTTCTTGCCTATAAGACGCGCAGGGATAACCCTGCTGTTGTTAAAAACGACTATTGTTTTATCGTCTATATACATAGGCAGGTCTTTAACATATCTGTCGGAAAGGCTTTTTAATTGCCTATCCAAATGCAACATCTTGGAGCCGCCTCTCTTTGCAGGTTCAAAGGCTATCAACTCTTGCGGAAGGTCGTAATCGTAATAATCAACAAAAAACATATCTTTCATTTTCATATGCCTGCTTGTCTTAATATCTCATCCTGCATCTTCCACATCTGCTTCTTTAACGCATCAGTATCGTCTCTATAACCAGCCAAGTGCAAAACGCCATGCACAGCTGAAAAACACAACTCCCTCTCATAAGACGTGCCGTACAATCGGCTGTTTCTCATAATCTGCCTACTGCCAAGATATACCTCTCCAGACAATTCACGATCCCCACTTTGCAAAGAAAACGCAATAACATCCGTGGCCCCTTTGTGCCTGAGATACGTATGATTCAGATAAGAAATCAATTTCTCATCTGCAATAACTATACCGACATCTGCTGATCTTGTTTTTAAAAAAGATATGGCGTGAGATACGGACTTTTTAACCTTGGATATTGTCTTGCGTTTTATCCTTGCCGGATTGGCTATGGTTATTATTTTTCTTCTCATCTTTTGCCTTAGCGTCTTTTTGGGGATATCCTACACGTTGATGATGCATACTGGAAAGGACAGTTGCAAATCGTTTCGTTATCACGTCCAGGTCCCTAAACGTCAAATCACATTCATCCAACTGTCCGTCAACAACTTTGGTATCTATTATCTTTTTTATCAAAAAAGTGATTTTGTCTATGTCCGGATCTTGTATTGTGCGGGCAGCTGCCTCAACACTGTCAGCCAATAAGACAATAGCTATTTCTTTTGTCTGCGGCTTCGGACCCGGATACCTGAAATCGTCTTCACTCACGTCTGAACGTTTTTCATCTATGGCCTTCTGATAAAAATAATATGCCAAACTCGTGCCATGATGCTGTTCAATAAAATCAATAATCTGTCTTGGCAATTTATATTTTTTAGCAAGCTCCACACCTTCCTTGACGTGATTCATCAGGATTAATTTACTCATCGTCGGAGACAACTTCTCGTGATGATTTTCACCTTTAAGCTGATTCTCGACGAAATATTCCGCGCGCGGTATCTTACCAACGTCGTGATAATATGCTCCTATTCGCGCGAGCAATGAATTAACGCCTATCGCCTCTGCGGCTGCTTCTGCCAGATTGCCAACAACCAAACTATGGTGATACGTTCCCGGAGCTTCCATGATTAAGCGCTTCAAAAGCGGCTGTTGACTGTCTCCCCACTCTATCAAACTGATATTGCTTATGCGTGAAAACAAAAATTCAAACAAAGGAAGTGTTATTAATACCACAGCAAAACAAATAATACCGTTTACTGCCGCGGCAATAAAATTGCCCTTAGCCCACGTTCCCGACGAAGTTGAGATATGCAATACGAGCAGGATAAGCATAGACGCGCTTATCGTCAATCCTGTCCTGAACAAGTCCTTGCGAAGACGAATATTATATGCAAATATCCCGCCGAGCAGGGAAGACGTAAACATTATCAGGAAATAAAAGAAATCCTGCCCCAGCATATCACTGACAACTATGCTTAACAACATAGTGAAGACGAACATCAGCTCAAAATCAGCATACGTCAATATAATCAACATCGAAGCTGCGCCAATAGGTATATAGTAAGGAGAAAGGCCATGAGCAATTACCTTCTGCACTACTGGAATATAAAGGATTAACAACAAAGTAAGCGGTATATAAGTTTTCGTAACAGAGAACCGCCTGCGCCGAAAGAACTTTAAATAAACCCCGCAGAATATAAACAAAATAAAGACCATTATATTGATGCCGGCAAAGAAAAATATCCCGAAAACAGCCAATAATACAAGAAGGACTTCTATGCCAAGTCCTATGCCGCCCTCTCTAGCGGGCTTCTTTTTTGGGACTATATTGCCTGCGGGCCTGATGGCCTTTTTAAACCAACCCATAGTGTTAACTATTCGTTATCAAGCACAGGGACCTTTAGCACCTGTCCAACAGATAAACTATCCGGACCTTTTAAGACATCCTTGTTGGCCTCATATATCTTTTTCCAAAAGCTGTACTTTCCATAAAATTTAAAAGATATCTTCTGCAGTGTATCTCCCTGTTTGACAGTATATTCCTGAAATTCAGGCGCCGCAGGCTCAACAACCGGTTCATTTTCCACGATGACCTCTTCATCCTCAACGCCGCCCTCATCATAAGCAACGGCATCAGCCTCAAGCCCTTCGTCCACATCGGAAACAGGCCCTGCGATCTGCTGCTCCTGCGCAGGGGCGGCATCTTCCTGCACGTCAAGGGTATCTTCCTGCGGCCGCGTGCCAAACTCTATTTCCGTAACGACGATCTGGCGGGTTTTCTTCACTACTTTGGGTTGAGAATCCGGACTGCCAACCAAATACCCCTGATTACCGCTTACTTCAATATCGGTCCTTGGCACTTCCTTTTTGTAAACGCGCACAACACATCCGCCTGAAAATAAGGCCAATCCTAACAAAACAGCCAATAAACCTCTCATATCGCCCTCCTAAATTTAAATAAACATAAAACGCCATGCAAACCAAATAATTGCGATTTTATACATTTTACCACAAAAGCGCCTTAAGATATCAGAAAAATCATCATCTTAAACAAGACAGGCCCCAAAATCTAATACTCACCTTACAATGCCTTTTCTATATCCTCTATTATATCGTCCACTGATTCTATGCCTATTGACAACCTTATCAAATTAGGGGCAATACCCGATGCCATTTTCTGCTG
>CAYXYY010000013.1:0-33009 GCA_964469495.1 uncultured Planctomycetia bacterium
TCAACAACTGATTTGCCTGCAAGTTTTGCCTTTATTGCCTGACCCCATCCACCGTCTAAAACTCCCTCTTCTATGGTTAGGATTCTCTCACGCCCTTGAAGGCTTTTAATCCAGTCGTAATCAATTGGCGCAGCAAAAACAGCGTCGACAACAGTCAAGTCCAACTTCTCTTCTTCCACTATATCCATAACATCTATTACGCTCGGCCCCAAACACATAATCAGGCCCTCGGCGCCATATCTTAGCACTTGGCCTCTTCCGGTTTTCACTTCATCTATATTAAAAAACGATACTGCACTATCTTTTAAGACAGCCCGCGGATAGCGAAGGGCAACGGGGACTTTTTCAGATTTTGCAATCTTATATGCCCATTCGAATAACTTGCGCATAGATTCTTCATCTCTCGGGCATAATAGATGCATCTTAGGCATCGGCCTTAAAAAAGCGATATCCATAATGCCGTGGTGCATAATCCCGTCTTCTCCAACCAATCCTGCCCTGTCTATTGCAAATATAACACCGACATCCTGCAGGCACACGTCTTCTAATATCTGGTCATATGAACGCTGCAGAAATGTTGAATATATCGCAACAACGGGCATCGTCCCTGCCCGGCTCATGCCGGCAGATAAAGATACGGCATGCTGTTCTGCAATACCCACATCTATTACATTCTTGGGGAATTTTGCCTTTACAGGCGCAAGCCCTGTTCCGTCTAACATTGCAGCGGTTATAAACAAGACATCTCCCTTTTCGGCGAGCATAAGGGCCGCATCAGTAAATGCATTCGTATACGTCCTTGCTGAACTTTTTTTGACAACTCCTGTATCTATGTCAAACGCCCCAACTCCGTGGAATAGCGTTGGATTTTTTTCTGCAAAAGAATAACCTTTGCCTTTTTTTGTAATAACATGTAAGAGCTTTGGACCTTTTAATGGAAGTATATCATTAAAGGTCTCTATTAACAGGGGCAAATTATGTCCATCTATCGGGCCAAAATATCTAAAACCGAATTCTTCAAACAGCAGGCCCGGAACGACTATACCTTTTAGGGCTTCCTCTATCCTGCCTCCTAAATCAACTATTTTTCTGCCGGCAGGCATACTCAGAAGTATATTTTTCACCTTCTCATGGAGTTTATTGTATAAATTCGTTGAGATTATCTTGTTTACGTATTTACCCATTGCGCCCTGCACAGGCGATATTGCCATATTATTGCTATTCAACACCACTAATAAATCTGCATCGCTATGGCCTGCATGGTTGAGGGCCTCTAAACACATACCACCTGTCAGAGAACCATCGCCAACAACCGCTACCACTTTTGAATCCTTATGTTTAAACGGATTGGCTATTGCCAAGCCCAATGCCAAGGAAACAGCTGTAGAGCTGTGCCCAACTGTAAATGGATCGTATTCGCTCTCTTTGTGATATGGAAATCCGCTAATTCCATCCTTTTGCCTCAATGTCTTAAATTGGTCCCTGCGGCCTGTCAATAATTTATGCGCATAGGCCTGATGGCCAACGTCCCAGACAACCGCATCTTTAGGAGAATCCAAGACGTAATGCAACGCAATAGACAACTCAACAGCGCCAAGCGACGAGGCCAAATGCCCGCCTGTCCTTGAGACAACCGAGATTATATCTGCGCGCAGTTCATTTGCCAGCAACAATAACTGTTGTTGAGATAATCTCTTTAAATCAGCAGGTGAATTTATCCCTTCAATTATGCTCATCTATTTCAAAATCCTTTCTCTCTACATCTCCTAAGCCGTCTTTTAACAGAATCTCTATTCTTCCTTGTATGTCGTTTAATTTTTTATAACAATACTTATACAGTTTTATTCCCTCTTCATATTTTTCCAAAGCAGACTCTATGCCATCTGTGTTTCGTTCAAGCTCATCGACTATTGTCTCCAATTTATGTAATGCCTCTTCAAAAGAGAGTTCTTTGTCCTGCTTTCGCATCTTTCCTCCTTTGCTGATTAGCTCCGCTCCGACGCAGAACTATTACCGGAACAGACCCGTCCTTTAAACGCACATCTAAATTATCATCAGGTTTAACTTGTTTTACTGAAACTACCACCTTCTTATTTTTGTCGTACACAATGCCGTATCCCCTGTTTAAAATACTCAACGGGCTTAATATTTCAAGCTTAACACCAAGATGTTTTAAGTGCAATTGGGTTTTTTCCTGTCTTTGTTTTAGATTATCGCCCAACCGCCTTATCAATTCATCTAATCGCTGCATTTGTTGCTGTATTATATATTTCGGCTCCATAAACGCGCGGGAAGTTGCGATAAGTTTTAATCTGTTGCGATAGGCCTGAACTGACAATAGCGCATTATTTTTTAAACGCGCACTCAAACCGTCTATGTGCCTTATCAGTTTATCCTTATCCGGCACGGCAATTTCAGCGGCGGCAGAAGGAGTTGGTGCCCTTTTATCTGCAACAAAATCCGATATCGTCCAATCTATTTCATGTCCAACAGCACTAATCACGGGAATCTCTGAATCAAATATTGCCCTTGCAACTATTTCTTCATTAAATGCCCACAAATCCTCTATACTTCCACCTCCGCGCCCGACTATAAGCAAATCTACCTCGTTTTTAAACAACCTGTTCATCTCATTTATCGCCTCGGCAATCTCTTCAGCTGCGCCATCGCCCTGCACCTTCACAGGATATATCAATATGCCAACTTCAGGAAACCGCCTGCGCGCAACCTTTATAATATCCCTTACAGCAGCGCCAGTACCTGACGTAATTACGCCTATCAAACTGGGCATAAAGGGCAATTCTTTTTTGTGATCGTCTAGAAAAAGGCCTTCCTTCTCCAACTTCTCTTTTAACTGCATAAACGCCAATTGCAAGTCCCCAACACCCTTTGCATGCATCTGTTCAACGTATAATTGATAACTCCCACCTTGAGGATATACGCTAATCCTGCCAAAACACAAGACTTTCATTCCATCTTCTATTTTAAACTTCACTTTCTTGCGGCTGGAATTAAACATCACGGCTTTGAGCTGGGCCTTATCATCCTTTAATGTGAAATATATATGCCCGGATTTCGGTTCTTTTAAGTTAGAGACTTCCCCTTCAACCCATAGATTTGGGAACTCTTCGTCAAGAACAGATTTTATAAGATATGTTATCTCGGAAACGCTGTAAACCGACTCCTCATCAAATAAAGAACTCTGTCGGTCATTTTCTTCCGGAAACATTCTTTTCCCACCTAACAGCTTTTACTGCCTCTCCATTTTCCTTGTTTACGTCCACAAGTACGCCTTGCACTATCACAGGAAACTTGGCAACAGGGAATCTAACCGGTATACCTAAATGAAATTTTTTCAACACCGCATCCGGCTCCCTGCCCAAAATAGAATGCTTTGGGCCGCACATTCCAACATCCGTCATATAAGCTGTCCCCTCATCAATTGACAAGTCAGCCGTGGGAATGTGCGTATGTGTGCCGAATACTGCGCTTACCCTTCCTTTTAGATAATACCCCATCGCCTTTTTCTCGCTCGTTGCCTCTGCGTGAAAATCAACGATTATTATATCTGCCTTATTCTTTATCTGCTCAAGTATATTATCCACTGCCTTAAAAGGACATTCAATAGGATACATAAACACGCGGCCCATCAGGTTTATCACCCCAACAGAAACTCCGTTCATAGAAGACCATACGACAAATCCCCTTCCGGGCACGCCATCGGGATAATTTGCAGGCCTTATGATAAACGGAAATTCGTCTAATCTGTCGGCAAAATCTTTATGCCGCCATATGTGATCCCCGCTGGTAATCACATCTATGCCTATCCTCAATAACTCCTTTGTATTCTTGACGCTTATCCCGGATCCTCCGGAGATATTCTCGCCATTGGCAACGACCATATCAATATTGTTTTCAGCGCGCCAATCGAGAAGATTGTCTGCCAAGGCCTCCAATCCCGGAGGCCCGACGATATCTCCCAAAAACAGTATCCTAAAAAGCCCGTTATTTTGCATACTCAACAGACCTTGTCTCCCTAATCAGCACGACCTTCACCTGTCCCGGATACTCCATATCCGATTCTATTTTCTTTTTCACGTCATATGCAAGAAGCGGCAGTGTCTTATCGTCTATTTTACCCGGATCAACCATAACACGCACTTCGCGGCCCGCCTGAATCGCATAGGCCTTAGAAATACCCTTAAATCCGGTTGCAATTTCTTCAAGTTTTTTCAATCTCTTGACGTAAGCCTCTATTGTTTCGCGCCTTGCCCCGGGCCTTGAAGCGCTCACAGCATCAGCAGATGCCGCCAATACCGCATATATGCTTTGCGGGGCCTCTTCCTCGTGGTGAGAAGCTATTGCGTTTACTACCACATCGCTTTCCCCGTATTTCTTGGCAAGGTCAGCACCTAACAAGGCATGAGTACCTTCCACCTCTCTGTCTATGGCCTTTCCTATGTCGTGTAATAAACCTATTCTCTTTGCCAGCGTGGCATCAAGCCCCAATTCTGACGCCATAACTCCCATTATAAAGGCAACCTCTTTTGAGTGCTGTAATGCATTTTGGCCATAGCTGGATCTAAACTTCAAACGGCCTATCAATTTTACCAATTCAGGATGTAAACTATGAATACCCGCATCGAATACGGCCTGTTCACCTTCAGCTACTATATTTTCTTCCACTTCTTGCTGCGCCTTTTCAACTACTTCTTCAATCCTTCCCGGGTGAATACGGCCATCACTCACAAGCTTCTGCAACGCAATACGCGCAACTTCCCTTCGTATAGGATTAAAACCAGATAACGTAACAACCTCTGGTGTATCGTCGATTATAACATCCACGCCTGTTGCCATCTCAAATGCGCGGATATTCCGCCCTTCACGGCCAATGATTCTGCCCTTCATTTCATCGCTTGGCAGGCTTACAACACTAATCGTGTTTTCGACCGTGTGTTCCGCGGCATACTTTTGTATAGAAACAGAGATTATCTCCTTTGCCTTTTTATCGGCATACTGTTTGATTTCCTCATCTAAAAGGTGTATCCTTTTGGACTTCTCTTCAGATAATTCCTGTTCCATAAGCTTTAACAAAAGATTCTTCGCCTCATCTTGAGACATACTTGATATACGTTGAAGCATGTGTTTTTCTTCACTTAAAATCCTGTTTAATTCTGTTTCTTTCTCTTTAAGTTCTTTTTCTATACTATTAATCTGTTGCTCTTTTTTGTCAATGGCTTGCTCTTTTGTTTCCAATAAATCGAGCCTGCGTTCCAAGTTTTCTTCCCTCTGCATAAGCCTTTTTTCCAAGGCGTTCAGCTCTTCTCTACGTTTTTTGCTCTCTGCATCAAACTCCGTGCGCATCTTATAGAGCAAGGCCTTTGCATCAACCTCAGCCTCTTTTCTCTTTGCCTGAGCCTCTTTTTTGGCCTTTTCTATAATAGATTTTGCCTCATCCTCCGCCATTTTCATCTTTTTCGAAGAAAACACGGAATAAAGTTTATATCCTATGGCAAAACCTATTGCCAAAGAAACAATTGAACTTACAATGGGAACTATTATGCCATTCATAGAAAGCACCTCCTTATTGCAGGTGCCTTGCTACATCAGGCAGAAATAACAGCAGATACCTCTTTATCTTGCTCTGAGACGGGCAATACAGGAAACATTTGACAAGAAAAACAAATGCCAATGGTAGAGACGTTTTTATCCAGCCCCGACAAGAACCTATCGTAATATCCTTTGCCACGGCCTATCCTTTGGCCTGTTGGCGCAAAGGCCCTTCCAGGAACTATTACAAGATCAATATCTTCCATATCAATTTGATCTCTTTTCACAGGCTCTAAAATTCCTAAATCGGATTTTTCAAGCTCTTTGGTTAACCTGCATACTCGTAAATTATCACCCTCTACCACCGGTACTACTACTTCCTTTCCTTCTGCCCTTGCCTCATCTATCAAAGGAGAGGTATCTACCTCGTCTGCCTTAGCAAGGTACACCATAACTGTTTTTGCCTTAATAAACTCCTTAATCCTTACAATTAAATCCTTTATCCTTTGGGCTGCAGAGACCTTCTCCGCATCAGTAAGCTCTGCGATACGCTTACCTACCTCCTTTCGTATCTCTGTTTTGGACATAACCAAATCCACCATCAATAACCCCTTTTTACTATTTTTTTGTATTATACCACAAAAATAGGCCCTTCCTTAAAGAAAATCTCCATCTCTTTTCAGCTTATGGTGGTATTTCACCGCAAACCTATGGGCATCATCTCTAACGGCCTGCAATAGTTTTAACGCGCCACTATATCGCGGGAGTTTTATCCCATTTTTTTTGCCGGGCAAAAATATCAGCTCCTCTTCTTTTGCAAGCCCTAAAAGGTCTGATTGAATGCCGTATTTCTGCAAAATCTGTTGCGCGGATGAGACCTGCCCCCTGCCGCCGTCTATTAAAAACAAATCCGGTTCAATAGCCTGTTCTTTAGCTATGCGCCGGCATCTTCTTTCTATGACTTCCCTTATCATAGAAAAATCATCTATGCCCCTGACGCTCTTTATCTTATATCTCCTATACCCGGCCTTATACGGCCTGCCATCAACAAAACATACCAATGAGCCAACGGCATACGTCCCAAACAGGTTTGATATATCTACGCCTTCTATCCGGCGAGGCAATCTTTTTAGCTGGAGGCGTTCTTGCAGGTCAAATACATCGGCTATGCCTATGCCTGCAAGGCCTTTGCCCTTTCCCAAAACCGTGTTTACAGCTAATGCCATATTCAAGAATTCCTGCGCTTGTTCAAAGTTTAAGGACTCAGATGCCTTATTCACCCTTTCCATCAGTCCTTCCACAATAAACGAGGGATCACCTGAAAAGGCCTTCAGTATCATCAATAGGTCATTTTCCGTATTAACGTCCCCTTTGTTAAACAAACATGGGGCAGGGCATAGATTAATGTGGGCATAAACGCACCCACTTTTTCTTAAGCTCCTGCAAGAGGCATATGGCAATATATAACGAATCCCTTTTAATGCCAGTCTCAACAACTTGACGTTGGTAAAAGGGCCAAAATAGTATGCCTTGTTCTCCTTTCTCTTGCGCGTAATGTATATTCTAATGGCCTGCTTATCTTGACTAATACACACTAACGGATACGTCTTATCATCTCTAAGGGCTATGTTATACTTAGGCTTTTCTTCTTTGATAAGGTTGTTTTCCAATATAAGGGCATCTTCTTCACTCTTTTGGATAATAAATTCCACATGCCTTGCCTCTTCTAACAACCTCTGCGTCTTTATCCCTTGATTTTTCTGCAGATAATTCCTCGCGCGTTTTTTTAGAGAAAGGGCCTTGCCTATGTATAAAATCTTACCGGACTTGTTTTTAAATAGATACACACCGGGCACATCAGGCATATCTCTAAGTTGCTTGGCCAGTTTATCATCCATAATCAAAATAGTTCTTCTATATATCTATCAACCATTGCCTTTAAAGAAAACCTCTCTACTATCCTTTCATAGGCAAGCCTAACCATATCTTCCGCAAGCGCTTTTGAGTTTATTATCTGCTCAACCGCATCTGAAAAACCATCAATATCATTTGGCAAAATAAATTTAGCGCACCCCTGCGCTACTTCTCTATTTGGCGGTATATCCGAGGCAATTACAGGCCTCCTGCCTGCCATATATTCCAAAAGCGTATTGGACATACCTTCGCTAAAAGACACCTGAACGCAGATATCCGATGCGGATATCAATCTCGGGATATCTGACCTTGGGCCAAGAAACAACACTCTATCTGAAACACCAAATTTTTCAGCCATATCCTTTAATAGGGATTGGCTGCCTTTATCCTTCCCAGCAAATACCGCCTTTACCTTTATATCTCTATCACAAAGACGTTTAACCGCCTTTATAACCAAGCTGTGGTTTTTAATAGGAAATAGATTTGCAGTATACAATATAACTGTCTCCTGCTCATCCAGGCCTAATTCCTGCCGTATTTTCAAACGGGCATCCTTTACATCTATCTCAAAATCCCTCAAATCCACTGCATTAGGTATGACAGCAGATTGCCCGCACGCAGGCCAACAATCCATTGCAAACTTGGAAACGTAAATACATCTGCTAAAAAACTTATTTACAAATTTATCATAAACAAATCTATGCATGGGCCTCATCCAAAAACCGGCATCCCTGCGATTGGAGATAAATCTTACACCTGTTTTTTTAACAGCCCCAAAAAACAGGGCCAGCCATAAATCAGCGCCAAAGTGATACGACATCACCACGTCGTATGCCGATATTTTCTCATACCAACTTCTTGCTTTGAGCAGGCCTTCAATAGAATAAACCCGTTTAATGCCTTCGCAAAACAGGCCTATGCCATTTTCTCTCAATTGCCTTTCTATAAGACACTCGGATTGCAAAACCAATATATCAACCGGTATATCCTTTTCCGTCAACAATCTTGAGAGCAGAAATATCTGTTTTTCAGCTCCGCCCTCTATCTTTGGGAAATAGTCAACGACTATTAAGAGTTTTTTGGTGGCCATTTTATCTTCTTGTATAATACAACGCCTATACCTGACAATATCGCCCAATGCATATTAATCGGGAAATACCCAAGACGAGTACCAAACATATTGCCCATACTAACCGTAATAGTTGACCCTAACAATGCCAGTCCAACGCTTTTATACAGAAAATTAGGGCCAGCCCTATAAAGCCTATAGCCCATTAGCATCATTGTTAACAACAAATACCACAAAGCCAAGAGCGCAGGTATCCCCATTTCAAGAGCAATATCGTAATACATATTGTGGGTATCTCTCGGCAACATATGGGAAGAGGCGTTATATCCATACCCTATTATAGGCGACTTTGCTATATGTGCCCTTGCCATCTTCCATATCTCTTTTCTGGTATGTATGCTTTTGTCCTCCTGCTTAATTGAAGTAAACCTCTCCCTCACGGAAACCGGCCACAATGGATAGGACAATACGCCGATAATAACAACTGTGGCAAACAACTTCCTGCTTTTCAGAAAACTCATTGCCAACACTGCCAATATAAACGACAAATAAGCGCCACGAGAATAGGAATACTGCAAAGCCATAATGCCTAATATCAAAAATACAAGCATAATGCCTATCAAAATCCAGTGCTTCTTTTTCAGGTTTATAATAAATGCGAAGAGCATAGCGCAATTGTGAGCCAAAAACTCCCCTAATTCGTTAGCGCCTCCCCCTCCCTCAAAGGTGCCTTTGATGCGCATTGCATGGGAATAATGCCAGTGGCTTACACTGGAATGTTCTATAAAAACCACACGCGTTTCATATAAAAGCGTTGCCAAAACAACTAATCCAAAGGCAAAAATGGCCTTTTTATTTTCAAACATATTAGAGGAAAGAAACATTACGATAAACGTCGTCAAAAACCGTTTAAACTGATTCAAATCCTCACCTGTCAGAGAATATCCAAAATAGCTGGACCCCCTGATAAAAGACAAAACCGCCATAAAAACAACGATGGAAATAGCCACATTCAGCGTAGAATACGGGATTATATCCTTTCTCTCAACAGCGCACTTTAATAGATATCCGGTTATAATCAATACAAGAAATATATTAGTCAGGTTAAGGCCTGCGCCAAGATTCATATAACCAGTCATAAACGGCTCGGATATCACCAAAAGCGCCCATAAAAGCAGTCCTGTCTCAGGCACAAAAAATGAGGCAAGGACAGTAACCGCTCCAACAAATGCCGCCAAGGCCACTTTCCCGCCGAATACCAGCAAAATAAAAAGCAGGGCAAATGATATAAAAATACCTGCCAATAAAATCCACTTCCAATCAATATATAATCCGCGGGAATAGCTCATATGATTTACAATTTCACAAAATTATCCAACAACTCTATACCATACTCCGTAAGCACTGATTCAGGATGGAACTGCACGCCAAAAAGCGGGTACTTTTTATGGTTAAGGGCCATAATCTCGTTATCTTCACTCCTTGCCGATACCTCCAAAAACTCCGGCAATGTCTTTTCATCTATAACCAAGGAATGATAACGCGTTGCCTTAAATCCTTGCGGCAGGCCTTTGAATAATCCCTTTTTATTATGCAAAATGCTTGAAACCTTGCCATGCATAATCCTCTTGGCATGGATTATAGAGGCGCCAAAGGCCTGCCCTATACATTGATGCCCAAGACAAACGCCTAAAACAGGTATCTTCTTATAAAAAGATTCAATGGCCGGCATTGATATTCCTGCCTCATCAGGCCATCCCGGGCCGGGAGATATAACTAGTTTCTGCGGCGAAAGCGCGATAACGTCTTCTAAAGAAACCTCTTTACTGCGAACAACCTTCACCCGCGCGCCCAGCTGGCCAAGATACTGGACAATATTGTAAGTAAAGGAATCATAGTTGTCTATCATCAAGATATTAAAATCCATAATCAACTCTGCTTCAAAAATAAAAACACAAACTGCACTCCTGATTCCTCATTTTTTATAGACGTGGCTTCTATATAAACCATCCTTTTCGCCTTTGCAACAGGAAGAGAGACCTCGCAACTCATATCCATAGGAACGATATCCGAGGCCTCTATCACCTTTTTGAGCCAAATAGTAAAAACCTCGTTTTCAGGTAAATTTAAGATGCCTGACAACTTATATTCATCCTGCTCTATGCCAAACAATGCCTGCGCAGCTGAATTTAATTTAAACGAATCCTTCTCAACGTCTATCCATATCACCGGGGATTCTATCTTCCGCAAGATCACGGAAAGCGCCCTATAATACATCAATACCCTGTTGCGCCTTAACTCCTCAAAACGCCCGGCATTTGCCAAGGCTGAAATAAATTGAGAGAATATCTGGCCGAAACCATCCTTTGATTTATAAACGAGATCCACATCAAAATCAGCCTTGTTCAACGCGCTTATCAATTGCCTGATTACGGAAAGAAATTTGGCAACCTTGATCAAGAAATACATAGAAAGGCCTATAAGCAAAAACACTAAACCAGCCTCTATATACGCCTGTGAATTAAACGCGCTGTAAAGCAGATACCCCTCTGCCATAAAAGCGATGATTATGTTGATTATCAAAAATGGCATTGCAATTCCTTACTTTGAAAGGCTGTCTATGCTTTCATCCGACCCGATAGCGATAATGATATCCCCTTCCTCCAGAATGTCATCGGCCTGCGGCATATTATTAATAACCTCTTTATACGAACGCTCACCGGATTCTGTTATTTCCGGAATGCGTTTTTTTATGGCAACGATATTAATCCTATACTTGTTGCGCAATTGCAAATCCTTCAGGCTTTTGCCTATAAATTTATCGGGCACTTTTATCTCAACGAAACTGTACCCCGAAGCAAGCGGAATATGTTTCTCAATATGGGAAGCAACCATACTATTGCCAATCATAACACCCATTTCTTCTTCTAATTTAATAACCCTCGCAACCTCCATATACCTGAGTATCTCCGCTTGTAAGGGGTCCATTGCCCTGGCCGAGATATTGCTTATCCCCATTTTTTTCAATAGGCTCGTAGTCAAAAGATTGGCTTCTATATTTTCTCCTATACAGACAATCGCAGCGTCAACATTCTCTATGCCAACGGATTTTAAGGCGCTTTCATCGGTTGCGTCCAAAGCAACGGCTATTGCGACGTAATCCTTTATATTCTCCACCTTTTCCTTGTCTGAATCTATGGCAATAACATCAACCCCCTTATTGCTAAGCGTTCTCGCAATAGTAGAGCCAAACCTGCCTAATCCAATTACAACAATCTGTCTCATAACACCTCTCCGGTTATTCCATACAACCTATTATTACATAACACACAATGATTATAACATATACACAAATATTTTCGCACACTATCTTTATTTTACAAATGATAGATAAAAAATAAATCCCCTTTATGTTTTACATCCTATAATCAAGAAAATTTATTTACTATAACAACCGCATATGCGATTATACCACATGCAACGGATACATTAAAAGACAGGCTCGCCCCTTTCATAGGGATCTTAATCCTATGATCCACAGCCTTTTTTACTGATGAGGAAAGCCCCTTTCCCTCAGATCCCAAGACAATAGCCGGCCTTTTATCAAACTCAATATCGGATATGTCCTTCGCATCCTCTATAACCGCGCCATAAACAGACCAACCGCTTTCGCGCGCCTTCAATATCGCCATAGGCAAACTGTTTACAGCGCACACTGGCACGTAATTCTCTCCTCCGGATGCAACATGCATAACAGTGTCATTGACAAGGCAGGAATTATGCCTGCCTATAACAACTGCAAAATTACCAAAACATGCCAGCGTACGTATAATAGCGCCCAAATTATGCGGATCGGTAATTCCTTCCAAGAAGAATAACCGATAGCCAGCATCTAACACATCGTCTAATTCCGTATAAACAAAATTATCCACCCTTGCCACAACAGACTGCACGCGGTCAGCCCTTTTTATCCTCTGAATCTCCTTTTCAGAAACCAATTTAACGGAAACGTTGTTTTCTTCTATCAAATGCAAAATCTGCTTATCCGAAAATTTATCCGTAATAAATATCTGATGTATAGAAGAGGGATTTGCCTTTAAACGCTCATACACAGACCTTTTGCCGTATAAAAAACTCTTTTTCGGACGATTTCGCTGTTTCTTCTTTTTCATAAAAACCTCTTTCACACTAACATAAAACACACTACTATATTTAAACAGTTTGTGTTATTATCTCACTATGCACTGCTCAAGGCTTGTATTATATAGATTTCTAAAAGGCCTGTTGACGGAGAAACAGGCAAACGAGGTAAAAGAACACCTTTCTCTATGCCATCAATGCCAAAGCCTGTTGGAAAAAATCAAGACAGAAGACAAAGCCAACACGCCAAACATCCTAATTTATCCTTTTCCACACGATAGCCAGAGCCATCAATACAAATACCGCGTCAAAACCAAAACAAACCCGTGGCTAAAATATCTGCCTAATATCCTTATAGCAATATCTCTAATGGTGTCTATGGGAATATTCCTAAGCGTGTTTTTAAAACGGGGCAACGCAACGATTAATTTTCACCGCCGAGCAATAAACGAATAGTCCTTGCCGCCTTGCCCGGAATCTGGCCCTTTTTCCTGAGATTTCTCATCCTCTTAGGAGCCTTTCCAGTCAAAATATGACGCCTGCCTGCCTTTGCATGAGTAACCTTTCCCTTTGCGGTAGTTTTAAATCTCTTTTTAGCGCCTTTATGCGTCTTTACTTTCGGCATTCTCTTCTCCTTTCTTTTTCGCGGGCTTCTTTGAAGAACCGGGACTCAAAATCACTGATAAATTTCTGCCTTCCATTCTCTTTTCCCTGTCAAGATGGGCAATATCCAGCAACCCTTCAATAACCGTATCCAACAACTGCTCGCCAGCCTCTTTATATGCCATCTCCCTGCCCCTAAACATAACCGTAACCTTCACCTTATGCCCATCTGCCAAAAATTCGCGAATATGCGCAACCTTGACATCCAAATCGTGTTTATCTATTCTTGGTTTAAAACGAATTTCTTTAAGCTGGTTATGCCTCTGATTCTTCTTTGCCTCTTTTTGTTTTTTCTTTTGCTCGTATTTATATTTATTGAAATCCATTATCCTGCATACAGGCGGAGACGCTCCGGGCGCAACTTCCACTAAATCGAATCCCAGCTCTTCTGCCTTTTTAAGCGCATCGTATACCTTCATAAGCCCCATCTGCTCGCCTTCCGGCCCTATAACACGTATCTCCGCTGCCTTGATCTCATGATTAATCCTGATTTTTCTCTCGTCGAAAATAATACACCTCCTTTTTTATAAAACCTATTACGATAAAACACCCATTAGGCCATCTAACTTAACACTGCCTAAATCTTGGCCGCCTTTTTTTCTCACAGAAACAGAATCAGATCCCTGCTCTTTCTCGCCTACAATAAGCATATAAGGCACCTTTTCCTTTTCCGCCCGGCGAATCTTCTTAGGCAAGGTATCCTGCCCTGTATCCATATGCGCGCGCACGCCTTTCTCCACAAGGAAACCCAAAACCTGTTTTGAGTAATCGGCAAATTTATCTGAAACAGGCAGAATCCTCACCTGCTCAGGCGCAAGCCAAAACGGAAACGCGCCCTTATAATGCTCAATAAGCGTGCCTATAAAACGTTCAATACTTCCCAATACAACCCTATGAAGCATTATAGGCCTTTTAGCGCGTCCATCCTCATCTATATATTCCAGATTAAACCTTGCAGGCAGAGAAAAATCACACTGAATAGTTGCGCACTGCCACCTGCGTTTCAAGGCATCTTTCAACTTTATATCTATCTTGGGGCCGTAAAACGCCCCGTCCCCGGGATTAATGTCATAATCCATATTTAACGACTCCAAAGCCGAACTCAATGCATTTGTCGCCCGTTCCCAATCCTCTTCTGATCCTATAAACTTATCAGGCCTTGTGCTCAACTCAACTTCAACCTCTTCAAATCCAAATATAGACAATACATCCTTTACAAACTCTATTACGCCTTTTATCTCGGATTCAAGCTGTTGTTCCGTGCAAAATATGTGGGCATCATCCTGAGTAAACCCGCGCACGCGTAAAAGCCCGTGCAAAACCCCTGCCCTTTCATAACGATAAACTGTCCCCAATTCAAAAAATCTGATAGGCAGTTCTTTATAACTTCGCAATCTTGATTTATATACCATAATATGCCCGGGACAATTCATGGGTTTTATGCCATATTCCTTTTCATCTATCTCAAACATAAACATATTGTCTTTATAATAATCATAATGCCCGGAAATCTTCCATATATCGGCCTTCATAACATGTGGCGTAATAATAAACTGATATCCCCTTTTAAGGTGTTCCTTTTTAAGAAAATCCTCCAATATAGTACGCAACAACGCCCCATTAGGATGCCACAACGCAAGGCCCGGGCCTATCTCATCGTAAAAATCAAACAAACCCAATTCCCTGCCAAGACGCCTGTGATCGCGTTCCTTGGCCTCTTTAAGCAAGGCAAGATACTCCTTTAACTCTTCTTTCGTTGGAAAGGCCGTCCCATAAATCCTCTGCATCATCGGCCTCGTCTCATCACCGCGCCAATACGCGCCTGAAACCGACAAGAGTTTTACCGCGCCGGCCTCGCGGGTTGAACCCACGTGAGGCCCTCGGCACAAGTCAATAAAATCGCCGTCTTCATAAAACGATATCTCCTCATCCTCAGGTATGTTCTCTAATAATTCTACTTTAAAGTCCTCGCCTTTCTCTTTGAGAAAATCCATTGCTTCGCTTCTACTCATCACCTTTTTCTCAAAAGGAAAGTTAGACTTGATGATTGACTTCATTTCCTTTTCTATCCTTTTGAGGTCCTCCGGAGTAAACGGCTGTTCGCGGTAAAAATCATAATAAAAACCATCCTCTATGGCAGGGCCTATCCCAAGTTTCACATCAGGGAACAGGCGTTTAACGGCCTGAGCCATTACGTGAGCGGCACTATGTCTTATTACATCCAAATCATACATACAACCTCAATCAAAAAATAAAATAGGGACATGCCCTATTTTAATGTCAAACTATGTATTAATCAATCTTATTTGCATAAAAAAAGCGTCCCCACGGGGATTTGAACCCCGGCCAAGGGCTCGAAAGGCCCGTGTCCTAGACCTGGCTAGACGATGGGGACGAATAAGAACCCTGCATAGTATACAACTTTTCTCTCAAAAATCAAGAAAATTTTACAGAAGACAAAACACAAAAACCTTGCATAAAATCCAAATAAGAATAGAATGGTATCTATGTTGGGAATGAAAAAACACACAAACGGCCCTTTACAGGAGAAATTAAATGAACTTCAAAGGGAGCTTAATATCTTCTATGAGATAAGCAACGCTATGAGAAGCACTTTGAAACTTGATGAAATCCTGTATATCATACTTACTGCCATCACTTCACACGCCGGGCTGGGATTAAACAGGGCAATTCTGTTTTTGGTAAACGAAAAAGACAATACAATAGAGGGCAAGATGGGCATTGGCCCTGGTTCTGGAGAAGATGCCCGTAAGATATGGGATTTCATAGATACTGCCAAAATGACGCTCAACGACTTGATTGAACAATATAAGCACTCTAAAAAAGTTGCTGATTCCCGACTAAACCATTTAGTCAGAAACGTAAAAATATCCATAAATGAAGAAAACGGCATTCTTGCAAAGGCCGTTTTGGACAAACAAATACACCACATTACGCCTAATCAGATACATCTGTATCAAAACAACCCATTGATAAAGGATCTCGGAACAGAGGAATTCGTAGTTATCCCATTAAAGGCGCATGACCGCATAGTCGGGATTATTGTCGCAGATAACATATTCAACAAAAAACCCATAACAGAAGACGATATAAAAATGCTGAGTATGTTTGCCAACCAAGCGGGGCTCGCCATTGAAAACTCTATGCTATATGAACAGGCGCTAGTAAGGGCACATACCGATTCCCTGACTCAATTGTGGAACCATGGATACTTTCAATATACCCTATCAAGGCTTATAGAACAGTCAAAACAAAAATCTCCAATAGAACAGATTTCTCTATTATTAATAGACATAGACAACTTTAAAAATTATAACGACACAAATGGCCATCAGAATGGCGACATAGTGTTAAAAAGCATTGCATATAAAATCAAAGAACAATCCAGAAAAATGGATTTCGTATGCAGATACGGCGGTGAAGAATTTGCAGTGATACTGCCGCAAACAGGCAAAGAAGAGGCCTGCAAGATAGCCGAACGCATTCGCAAGGCAATTGAAGAGGCATCTCCATTAACCGTAAGCATAGGAATTGCAACATTCCCCGAGGAAGAAACGGAAAAAGAAGGGCTTATAAAATTATCGGATATGCGACTTTATAACGCAAAGGCAAATGGGAAAAACCGTATATCTTGTCAATAGGTTTGCGTCTTGCTTATCAAACGCTTTACCAGTTCAGCTAATCTAAATGAACCTATCACCAAACAATGCTTGTGGATCTGCATAAAGTCCTTTAAATGACCTGCATTTATGTGATAAATTGCGCTTTTGCTATTTATGCTCTTGAAAACCGATAAAATATCATCAAAACCAGCCATACGACTATCCTCTATCTTTACATAGTATATTCTTTTCATAGAATGGCTTAACAAACGCAGACATTCTTCTATACGTTTATCCTTGGCAATAGCAAAAAAACACGTATCTATTGCGCGCGGCATTTGTTTAAGCACATATTCCATACTAAAAGGCGTATGGGCAACATCTATTAATAGAGAACTCCCTGCAAAATGAGCAAACTCCATTCGCCCGGGCAAGCCAACAGGTTCTTTAGGACAAATTGCAACACAACCTATCCGCTCTGTCTTCAATATATCATTTGCAACTTGATTAGCAGCTCTTAATAAATCCCTTGTTTTTATTGATTTCACTCTCCGATTGTTTATCCCAAGACGCGCAAGGGCCTTGCGCGCAGATGAAAACTGCCTATCAGAAAATTGCCAAAGGTAAACCTTTTTTGTCAATGGTTTTACAACCGACAACTTTTCATAGGCAATAGCATCCAAGCTATTCCCAAGGTGATTTGTATGTTCCAATTCAATAGGCGTTAACACCACATAATCGTTTTCAAAGGCATTCGTTGCATCTAACCTTCCTCCAAGGCCAGCCTCAAAAATAGAAACATCCAATCCTTTTTTATGAAAAAACTGCGCGCCTGCCAACGTAAAATACTCAAAATACGTTAACGGACTTTTCACCTGACCAGATAATCCTGAAATAATATCCGCCAACTTTTCATAAGGTATGTCCATCTTTTTACATCCCGAATAAACAGAGATGCGTTCTGTCTGCGATAATACGTGGGGAGAGGAAAAAACACCGACATTTTTCTTTAAAGACATAGATATACAACTCGCAAGATTAGCGGAAAAAGAGCCCTTCAATTTACTGCCCACAACTTCTATGAGCAATGGCGTAGGTTTAGCAAGGCCAAAAGCCTTCACATAAGAAGAAAAACAGGACAGCGACCACGGCTGTCCTGTTATTTTACTTCTATTGCGCTTTTCCCAATCGGGAAGCGTCTCTAAAAACTCGGCCAGATCAAACTGAGAGGCCATACTTTTCTATATTCTGCCTTGCGATTTCCCTTATCTTTTCAAGCTCTTCTTCGTTTTTAAGCAAGTGCTTAAACCTGCCTTGTGTTTTCAGGTATTCTTCAACAGGTTTTGGCTTAATCTTCCTAACGGAAACGAGCTTGCCATTTTCAAATTCCACAATAGGATATAGTCCAGTCTCCACAGCAAGTTTTGCTATCTCAACAGTCAAATTAGGCGCAGACCTCCAACCTAGAGGACACGGCACATGTATCTGAAGATACTTTGCGCCCGGCATAGACAATGCCTTCTTGACCTTTTTCTCTATGTCTTTTGGGAATGCCGCGCTGGCGGTTGCCGCATAACTAATGCCATGTGCAACAGCAATCTCAAAAACAGGTTTCTTTGGACGCTGATTACCTGTTGATTGCGATCCGACAGGAGAAGTCGTTGTATTGGAGTCAAAAGGAGTAAGCCCACTGCGCTGTATGCCCGTATTCATATACGCCTCATTGTCATAACATACATACAATATCTTATGGCCCCTTTCCAACATACCGGATAAGGCGCCCATACCAATATCGCCGGTTCCTCCATCTCCACCTTGAGCAATAATATTGACCTCGTCTATTTTACCGAAATAACGCATCGCTGCTTCAATCCCGGAAGCAACTGCCGCAGAGTTCTCAAAAAGTGAATGCACCCAAGGCACGCCCCAAGCAGTCTGCGGAGCGCGAGTCGTAAAGACCTCCAAGCAGCCCGTAGAATTGGCAATAATCGTCTTTGGGCCTGCCGTATTTATCACTATCCTTGCAGCCAAAGCCTGGCCACAACCTGCGCACGCAGTATGCCCTGCCTGCAGTAAATGTTTTGTTTTATCAGCTTCTACCGCCATAATTAGCCCTCCAATAATTCTATATTCAATCCAACATACTCATTCTCAGCGCCTTTTCCTGCGTTCAAGAATATGTTCTTAATCTCGCTTGCAGGAATATCGCGTCCTCCAAGGCCTATCACATAACCCTCCACATTTGCATTGCCCTTTCCATATAAAGCGGAACGCACATCCGCATAGACAGGACTGTCAGCGCCAAGAGAAACGGCCTTTTCTATTACCAACACATTCTTTGCAGACCCCAACGCCTTTATCAGCGCGTCTTTAGGAAACGGCCTATAAGTAACCAACTTTACAACACCGACCTTTTTACCTTCCGCGCGTAAATCATCAACAACATCCTTAATCGTTCCAACGATAGAACCTATGGCAATAGCCACTGTATCGGCATCTTCTGTCCTGTATGCCTCAACAAGCCCGCCTGCATTCCTGCCTAAAAGTCCGCTATACTCCTTTGATGCCTCTTCTATTATAGGCAATGCATCTATCATCGTTTTCTCTATAGCATACCGCGTTTCAATATACACATCCGGGCCGCCAAGCAATCCCAAACTCAAAGGATTATCAACGTCCAAATGCGCAACAGGTGAAAAAGCAGGCAAATACTTGTCAATCACATCCTGATCAGGCATATCTACCACTTCAAAGGCATGAGTCAACACATACCCGTCTATACCTATAAGCACAGGCAGAGAAACGCGTTTATCCTCTGCAACCTTATAGGCAATAACATGCAGGTCTATTGCCTCTTGAATATTTTCAGCGTAAAAATGAATCCATCCGCTATCGCGGACAGTCATAGAATCCTGATGGTCATTCCATATATTAATTGGAGCAGACACAGACCTATTGGCGCAGGTCAAAACCACAGGAAGCCTCATACCGGCGATATTAAATATAACCTCAGCCATAAGCAAAAGCCCCTGAGAACTAGTTGCCGTATAAGTCCTCGCCCCTGCTGCGGACCCTCCTAAAACAACGGAAGCTGCTGAATGTTCACTTTCAACATTGATGAATTCCGCATTCAACTTGCCATCTGCCACCAACTTCGCCAAACCTTCAACTATATGAGTTTGAGGAGTTATAGGATAAGCGGAAATGACCTGTGGCCGGCACTTTGCCACAAGCTCCGCTATTGCGTGCGATCCTTCAACGAATTTCTTCATATCTGCTCTCCTTCCTCTACCATAACGATGTCATTCTTAGGGCATACCTCAACACAAAGCCCGCATCCTTTACAATAATCGTAATCAGCAATATAAGTATTCTTACCCTCGCCTGAAATACACCCCTCAGGGCAAACAATAAAACACATATTACAGGCAATACAATCCTTCTGAAGAAATTTCGGCTTCTGTTCGCTTCTCCACGAACCGGTCTTATTATCCAAACTCGTCCCGGGAGAAGAAACCAAGATCTTTAACGGATACATAAACCCTCCTATTTATTTTATTAATAGTTCTCTTTTATATAATCATATCCCTTTTGAAGGGCCTCTTTGTTCTTATCGGCAATAGCGCCTTTCCCTGCAAAGCGTTCATCAATAGCAGCGAATAAATCCTCAAGAGAAACCTCGCCGGTAGCGGCTGCAAAAGCGCCTAAAATAGTGGTATTGCCGAGCTTCCTGCCAATTGTCTGATATGCAATATCGCTTGCTGGAACGGCAAATATTTTCTGAGAAGAAGACAAGCCCTCATAAGCAGACAAGTTTTCCTTCTCGTCGTCAATAATAACCACGCCGTTTTCTTTAAGGCCTGTAAAACAATTATACCCATAAGTCAGCGTCCTATCTATCACCAGCACAAAATCCGGCTCATATACCTGGGATCTGAGACGAATCTGCTTTTCGTCAAAACGCAAGAATGCATTCATAGGCGCGCCCATTCTCGCCGCGCCGAAATAAGGAAATGCATAAGAATAACGTCCTGACTTAAAGATAGCGCTCCCAAGAACACCTGCAGTAGTAATCGCGCCCTGCCCTGCGCGGGCATGGATCCTCACCTCTTTCATAAAGCCTCCTTAAAAATAAAAAACAACCACCTATCTCATCAAGAATGGCATATTTTAACATCAAAGCAGGACTCTTGCAATGGCTATATCTTTAATAAAAGGAAGTTCAATCATGCGAACTCTTTAAGAGAAAATAATGGAATTGCCGAGCAATAAGTTATAACACCCTAAAAATCAGCGCGTTTAGCTAATTGGTTATCAGCTAATTAACTCATTGACTATTGCCTGCACGTCTTGTATGTCTGCAGCCCCATCCCCGTTTACGTCTGCGCCGCTCCATTCCTGACTGCCGGTGATCTGGTTTACGCAGCATTGCACATCCTGTATGTTGACCTTTGTATCCCTGTTGACATCACAGTTGCCGCTCTCTCCGACATAATAACCATGCCAGCAATACCCGCTCTCTCTAACCCCTTCGCACCAACACTCATTCGTTATCTGCCCCTCTGCGCAGATACCCACTCCCACAGGCGCTGACCTGAGCGGATGAGGATACTTGTAGGGGGTATAATAATGTTCCCATCTATATCCCCCTTTACCATCTGAAACAGACCTGTACAATGTGCCCGATATCGTCTCGCTATGATCCTTGCCAACAACATTCGAAATATCGCTGCAGCTCTGCCCCGTCACCCAAAAACCAAGCCCTGCCTCTTTAGGCTCAATTGCCAGCATATCCGCAAAACTGCCACAACCAACTCCACTTTTCTCACACGCTGGCCCTCCATAATATCCACACGAACCTACCGGATCTACCTCGCCGTCAAATGCTGAATTATGGTCCCTAAACCATTGCTTATTCTCAAACATAATCAAGGGGTCATTTAGTGTCCCATTCACCCTATTATAATGATCAAATCCGACAGAGGTATCACTCGATAAAATATCTCCATTTACCCCTCCATAGTTTCTCCAGTAATACGAATTATGTACGCGCTGTTTAACATTGCCTTCCGTTGTCTTTGCATATGTGCTGCTGTCGCATTTAACAGGCTGAAAATCATCATCATTAAACTCCTCCCATATACCAACAGTGCCTAGATAGTTATTATCCGTGGTCTTCCACTGATTTAAAAAGAAAAATACCTGCCCACCCCTATGGTTGATCAAAGCCCCTCTAGTCCCTACCCTTAAATTCCCATATAGCTCTAATCCTATGCCGGCGCTGTTATTGTTCCCCTGATTACCGTGTATATCAAACCACTGCTTAGAACCGTTAAACGGCTCTAATACAGATAAATTGAAGGTATTATACCTACCTACATATCTGTTCCCAGCTCCACCTGAAACAATTAAATCGAAATCAAAATCCTTTGACGTCAATGCGCAATAGTTGTCTTCATAATACATCGCATTAGACGTGCCTGGAACCCACGTCTCTACACACCATCCATAACTACCTCCTAAAAATCTCCATGCATGAGAAGTGTCCAAAATGATGTTATTATATATAACCCCAAAACAAGCCGGATAGTGAACTATTCCAATAGTTAGGCCATTACAGTCTAATTTATTGTCATACACCTTTATATTCCTTACCGGATGCTGCCAATCTTGATTAGACAATTTTATAAGGCCATAAAAATCAGCGGCCGCCTTTAGCGTAAACCCGCAGATCCCTGTTACATAACCACTGCCCACCGCGCCATTGTAATTGAAATCAATGGCATAATTATAGCGACCTTCAACAGTCGAGGTTATTACCGTCTTATCTATCCCCGCGCCCTGCAGCATAATCCCCTTGCTTATTGTCAGCGTTTCATCCCACACACACTCGCCCGCAGGCACGATAACCGTATCCCCGCTCTCTGCGCTGTCTATGGCAGATGACACATCCTCATATGAACAGCTATCCGCTATTATTGTATCTGCCTTTGCAAATCCACTGAACAAAACAGGCATCATTATCAGCGCTATTATAGCTGTGCGCCCCAAGCGGCATTCTCCTGCCAAACCCCTCTTTCCCATGCTTAACCCCTTGTTTTACCAGCTTCTGCCTTTATCACCTATAGTATAACCCTTGGATATGGCTTGTCAAAAAACTATTTTATAGCATAGTATTAAAAATTCTTTCTGCTGAGACAGTCTTTTTGAATAAACATACAGAATATTCTCGGGAAAGAGCAAAAATCTAATGCCCTTGTTTTTTGAAGACCCCTCCTTTTTAAAAATCCAAGAATTAATTCTTGGTAGGCATTCTGCTATTTTTCTCAAAAAGTTCGTATAATTGAACGTGCTGATAGCAGGCAAAATTATTGACACTATATCAACGGTTGCAAGAATCAGGCCCCCCTACACCTTCTCCCGATTTACCTTTAAAATATTCCTCCCATTTTCATCAAATATTATCCCCACAAGCGCTATCTCCTTGCCCCTGCTTTGGCATTTCTCCCAATATCTTTTCTCTTTTTATTAGTTTGGTAAAATCCTGAATGCCTATTGGCAAATTCTCCATATACTCTTCTCCTTTTTGTTTTCACAAAAACACGCCAAATCTAAACCTGATTATACCATAAAATATGTATCAGATAAAAACCGCTTTGGTTGTTTCAATAACAGATACGCCTAACAGAAATAATTATATCCCTAATTTATTACCCCATAAACCTACCCAAGAACAGAATCTCGCCTGTTTCCTTATCCATTACAACAAACATAAACGGATGGTCTGCAGTGAAATATGTATATTTTTGCTTTGAGCAGCTTTTTATGACACCCATTAACAGCATAACACATACATAATTACTTTTACAAAATCAATATAGTTCTTTGGCCTCTGCAAAGCTAAAGTGTTTATCCGACCCTATAATGATGTGGTCTAACAGCTGTATCTCCAAGATTTTGGCAGCAGATAATAATGCATCTGTAAATACCCTATCTTGATCACTGGGCTCGACATTGCCTGACGGGTGATTGTGAGCGCAGATTATACTTGAGGCATCATACATTATGGCCTCATAGAATACCTCTCGAATAATGGGATATGCCCTGTCCACTGTGCCTTGCTCAACAACGTGTGTCTTGATAGGACGACTTGCGCTGTCTAATAGCAATACGACAAAAATTTCCTTGTTTCTATTAGATAAATGAGGCCGCAAAAGTTTAATCGCATCTATAGACGAGGATACAACAGGATTGCTCTCTTTATTTTCACTCTCCATAATCCTGCGGGCCAATTCAAAAACCGCCCTTAATTGCGCAGCTTTTGTCAACCCAAGCCCCTTTATCCGCATTAACATCTCGGGGTGCATCTTTACTATTGCATCTAAACCGCCGAATTCTTCCAATAATGACCTTGCAAAAGAGACAGCATCTCGGCCCTTGACGCCTGTTCGCAAAACAATAGCCAAAAGCTCTGCATCGCTTAAAGAACCCTCGCCTCTTTCCAGAAGTTTTTCTCTCGGACGTTCTGTTATAGGCCACTCTGTTATGGGCATTAAACCAACTCCAAATTATCCCGCATAATATACTCTATATAAAGTCATCTGCAAGGTAATGCCGTTTTTGTTCTGGCTCAAAACCGCCTTTTCTATAACAAAGAGTCCATCATTATTCTCTATCTTTTTTATAAAATCTAATATATTCTGCAAATTGCCGACTATCTGTAATTGCACAGCGGCTTTAAGGAAATCACCCTCTTTATCAACATATGCCGGTTTAATCTCTCTCAAAGACAAGCCAACTGACTTTGCAAACAATCCAATGTCTTTTATCACAACGTTGGATATATTCGCCACATCCAAGGGCGCTTTGTGTGTGTTGATTACTGTAATAAAACAAGCCTCCTGATCAGCATTTCTATCGAGATATTTTTTGCCTTTCATTATGCCTGTCTGCATAGAATCTATGCTGTTGTTTAACGCATCGTATTTCTCTAAAAACGGCTGAACAAAATATATAAACAGGGCAAAACAAGCGGCCAGAATAGCTATCATTAATAGAAATAATTCCCTTCTATTTAGTTTCGCCAACTTCATATGCAAACTCATCGTTTCGCCCCTTTTAATCTGCAAAAGACCTCAAAACTTATCTTTTCCTCTCCCATTACCTCTTTGTTTACGGCATATTTTATTTCGCAGTTCACAAATAATCCGCTAGTATTTAAATTTTCCACAAAGGATAAAACATCTTGTAGTTCTTTTGCCAATCCTTTTATGGAAATAGACTCACTCGCTCTATACAGTATCAAGTCTATAGATATTTCTTTGCCCTTTGCCTCGGATATCTCTTTCAATGCCGGCAGGAAAAGGCTTTTTGGTATTATGGATTTCATCTTGGAGACAATTAGCTTATCCTGTTTCAGTTTATCAGATAATCTTTTTATATATGTATATCTGTCCTCTAACTGAGAATATATTGATATTCTCTCCCTGTACTGCGCCAGCAGATGATAAATCATAAGCACCCCTAGCAGAAATAACATCGAAAATGTATAGGCCAAATCTCTTATAGCATTCCTATTCTCTTGCTTTCTTAAAAATTCATACGGGGTAAACTGCATTGAAAACTCAATAGAATCAAGCGTGGAAAACTGCTTTGCGGTTGATAGCGATACTCTGCTGTCTTTATAGCCTTCAAAACCGCTAACTCCGGCAACGTTTAATACGCTCGGCCCAGGCAAGAGAACTTCTTGTATGGTTTTGAATACGTCGCTGCTGATATCATTTTCTCCATACACGTATATCTGACTAATCGGCTTTGCAATGGGTATCTTTTTATATACGTCCAATGAGATCTCAATCTCTCTGGCAATCTGGTCAACAGGTTCATTATCAGAGACATTAAATCCCCTTGAAAACAACAGGCCGTCTTTATTCAAGACAGTAACTTCACCCGTAAATCCATCTACGTTAATCAGGCATAGTGGAAATTTAAAATGGTATTCATCCCTTTTTCGCATCGCCCACTGGGCGGTTATTTCCGGGTTTAATACGATTTTTTCTATATTAAATCCTGCCTTAGAAAACGCCTGTAAATACGGCATTAACAACCGTTTTGAGACCAAAAATAACATCAATTGCGATTTGGTAGCGGACTTATTCATTACTTTATAGGAATACAGGATATCTTCGGCAGGATAAAAAACAAGATTGGGCAACTGCCATTTTAATAAATCTGGTATTTCTTTTTCATCGCCCGTCGGAAGGTCAACATATTTATTAATGGCTATACTTTGGGATACTCCAACATATAAAGATGTATATCGCAATTTTAGTTTTTTAGAAAGACGTTCTAATTCACCTGCGGCAGAGATTTTATCTCCAAAAGGCAACTCAATATATTTTAATAATCTCTGCCTTTTTTTGGAGAATACAAATATCTTAATCCTTTTTGCCGATACCTCGGCAAATACCACCTTAGAGTTTTTTAAAAAAGGTATAATTCTCAATATTGCCCCCAGTCTTCCACCGATCCAATGGCATTGTCTTTGCCAAGGCGCTGGAAAACAGCCCATGAATTCAGCAAAACACCCCTATTTTTACGATACACCTTTATTTTAACGCAAAATTTATTAGAACTCACTTTTATTTTTGCAGACGCCATATTTAAATAGGTCCTTTGTTTATCCGTCAGTGTAATATCCGCGCCCATAAGATGCCCCAACAAATCAACGGAAGAGAAATATTTATCATCATCTGTTCCAAGCTCCCCATCTTTTCCGGTCCTATAATCAACGATTATATCCCCTAACTGCTCTGCCTCTTGCATAGACGCGCCACATGACAAGAATATGGCCTCCCATACAACTCTTGGCGCTGTATTGGCATTAACAAGCCAGTCTCCCTCTTTTACAACACATATCTGAAACAGGTTATGTGTTATCTCTGCGTGTTTTTTGAACAAGGGAATAAGCCATAATTCTTCCATGTGCAGTATAGGGGCGTTTTTAAAGTTTTCCGGCTCATCGCCGCCATCTTTTAACGTGGTATCGGAATCCTGATAATCTAATAAGGCGTTGAGCAATTGTCTGGCAAGCTCTTCATCTGCGCCGGCAACTGTTATAGCCGACATTATCAGGTTATGCGGCGCAGTTTTTATATTTACAAATCTGTCGAGGTCTATTATACCGTATATTTTTTGGCCATCCTGATCATAAGATACCTCCCAACACAAATCTTTTTTACAATGTTCTTTAAAGATATAATCTCCCTCATCTATACCGATTGCCCACGTATCCTGAAATCCATCAATATCTCTATTTGTGTCCTGCGCTAACCAAAATCTGGCAACCTCAACAGCGTTGTGGGCATATATCCAAGCCTTACTTCTCTTACGCACCATATTCATGGCCTTTATGTATAAAGATGACCTAAAGGCAAGTCCCATAGCAAGCATTCCCAGCATAATAAGCGTCCACAAGACAACTACTGAAATACTTCCTTTTTTCTTATTCAAGCGAAAATTCTTCACTTCCAAGCGCTCCTTGCTCAATACAAATAATCTTATCAAAACTAAAAACCGTTTTGCGATCCTTAAAAATAAAAGAAATTTTGATTAATTTGGGCAGGGCGGAATTATCCTTCCATTCATCCTCCCAGTCGATAGGATGCAATTCGCTCCCCGAATCATACCCATATACAAAGGATATTCTCGACAAATACTTGCCTATTCGCGCAGCTTTCTTAATATCAATATTTTCAAGGCTTGGAAGGCTCATATCGGATCTGTCTATCAATTTAACTACGCCTTTGCCCTTTGAAGAAATGTATGAGATTCTGGCCAAAGCCATGCTTATGCCCTTGGATGTTTCTATAGGAATTCTTGAGATAAAACTAATACCTGCGCTGGTTCCTACAAAGTTATCGTAATCAGCACTATACTTACAGCTATTCAAAAGTTCACTTTCTATGTTTCCCGACAGCCTATACGCCTCTAATAAAAGTTTGATATGACTGCCTGCCCTTTCGTTTGCTTTTATCCCAACAGAAAAACCCCAATATATGGCTGAAAGAATAAGAAAAATAATCGACAGAGCGACAACTACTTCCACTAACGTAAACCCAAATTGTCTTCTTCCGGAACAAAAAACGTGCAATTTACCTTCTCCTTTAAGTGTGCATGTCTTTTCTTCAACACACATTCTATTGATATAAAATCCTCTTCGTCTTCTTCAATATCATCGCAATCTATATAAAAACCTGCGTAATCTAATTCTAAATTCTTTGGATCAACAAAATGTTGGGCATCGTATAAAGCGCAAACATAAGCGGCCTGTGATACAGAGGCATTTGTCAGTTCAAATACAGCCCTTGTTTTTGATGATACAAACACTATTTGCCTGAATAGTCCTAATATGGGAATAAGAGAAATACTGACAACCGCAGCCATTAACACGGCCTCAACTAATAGAAACCCTTGATTATATTGCTTGTCTTTAGAATCTATACACATTGCAATCATCCGGATTTATAATAAGCCGCACTGTTTTATTTTTGGATTTTATAAAAAGGCTCTCTGACTTACAATTTCCTGCTGGAGAGACGCATATATCTGATGCCGTTGATTTCAACTCAACACCCGATGGTATTGGCAAAGGCCTGTTTAAAAAGGAACCTGCCTTTGCCATTCCTTTAGTATACAAATAATAACGCCTGTTTAAGAGGTCTATCTTTAGGCATACCAATTTTTGGGTTTCAACCGACTTCAATTGGGCAAATTCCCACATGGCCGTGATATTCTCAAGCAGATTCTCTGCCTTTGCCTTATCATAACGCTTGGCGATGTTCGGCACAGTAATAGAGAAAATCAACATAATTAACACAGAGACAATCACAAGCTCCACCAATGTAAAAGCGCCCCTTAAATATAGAACTCTAGAAATATAGGTCCCGCATGCCTTGTTTTGTCTTTTCATAATATTCCATTAGTTTCGGAAATACATCCGGCATCTTTTCTCTTATTTGGTTTATCTCAAAATCAATTAATCCCTCTGCTTTTTCCCTTGTTTCTTCCGAGGCAAAATCATCTATCCATTCCCTAAACGTAAGCACTGCATTTAGTTTACAAAACATGCCCTCCTGTCCTGATTTCAATAACTCCATAATATTCTTCCCTGTCCTGCCACACCTATACCCAGCAGTGCAAAACGAAGTGATATAACCCATATCAGCCAGATCCCCTATAAGTTCATCTAACGTCCTGGTATCACCTAAGAAAAATTGCTGTTTTTCACCGTGTTGAACAACGTCTTCTTCCGAATAGGTACCCAACCCTATCTTTGATGATGCATCGGTCTGGGTTACACCATATAAAAATGACTTATCTCTAATATGTTTGGGTTCTCTTGCCGTTATTATCAATCCTGTATATGGCACAGCCAATCTGAGTATACCTATTAACTTAAGAAAATCTGAATCAGAAACCTTGTGTTTGGGATTATCCGCAAATGGCGTATTGTAAGCAGGCTCCACTCTTGGAAATGATATCGTATGCGGCCCTATCCCGAAACGTCTTTCTAACTCGATAGCATGCATCAAAAGAGCAAGCACCTCAAATCTCCAATCATATAATCCCAGCAAAACACCTATGCCAACATCATCAATGCCTGCATCCATTGCCCGATGCATTACATAAAGCCTCCATAGGTAATTGCCTTTAATTGTATCTTTTGGATGGAACTGTTCATAAGTGTGCCTATGATAGGTCTCCTGAAATACCTGATATGTACCTATACCAGCGGCATTCAATCTTTTAAGCTCATTTAATTGCATGGGCGGGGCGTTTACGTTAACGCGTCTTATCTGTGATAATCCATACTTCGCCTTGACCTTAACGCTATATACAGCATCTATACTCTTTAACATATACTCTATACCACTTAAAGGATGTTCTCCATAAACAACTATGAGTCGTTTATGTCCGATCTTCCCTGTAAGCGCTTCAACCTCTCGTTTGATCTCGTCCATAGAAAGCAATACGCGCTGCGCCTTGTCATTTTCACGCCTAAATGCGCAATACAGACAATTATTAACACAATAACTACTCATATAAAGCGGAGCAAAGGTTACAATACGATTGTCATATACCTTTTTCTTAACTTCTAAACATACAGGTGCAATCTCTTCTTCAAAAACCTCATTTGGAACGTTGATAAGCGCCCCTGCCTCCTCTAATGACAATGTCTCTATTGCCCGCGCTTTATCCAATATATCCCTTATCTGTTTCTTGTCAGGAACCTCTTTGTTAGATAAAACTGAAAAGATTTTTTCCCCGTCTATAAAGGATTTGCCCGAATCTAGATGTTTCTCTATTTCATCAGGAACAACTCGTTTATTTATCCAATTCTGTTCGTTCATTTTGACATCCTTTCATTGCATCTTGCGCTAATTCTTGAAACGCATTATTTAAACTGATTAGCCGTTGTTTATAGAAAGCGGCATTTTTACACTCACCCAATGCAGTATAAACTTTGATAGATAAAAACAAGACGTCTGGTTCATTTTCGGCAACAACCAACATCTTTTTAATCAAGGCCCGCGCTTTTTCGTTTTGTCCTAATTTATTATAACAGAGAGCAAGATTATATTCTGCATCAAAAAAATTTGTATTTAAGGCCATTGCTGTTTTATACGCATTTTTGGCCGCGCCAAAGTCTTGCAATATGTAATAGGCCTGTCCCAAAGCAAACCATGCCGCCCAATTTTTGGGATTCCTTGATAACATCTTAAGTAGGATTTGCTTTGCCTTTTCAGGCTCACCGGCCTCAATACACGAGATCGCTTTATTATATTGGCCTGTTGAATTCACATCTACAAAGACAGCGGGTTTTAAAAATGATAAGACAGATAATGTCAAAAATAAGAATAAATATGTCAACCCATGCAATCGTTTTCTGCGTAAAACGATTATAATTTCACGAAGACTTATGGCCGCCAATCCTATTGAGGGATATGCAAACATCAATTTGTATCTGACGTTGATAAATCCTAACAATGAACTTATAAACACTAATACAAATGCTTGGCGCAAGATGCCTACGCCTGCATCTCCACGAGTAATCCATAAACCTATAACAGCCAAAGCAGCTATTATTCCAAAAGGGATACCCGGTAAAGGCATAAGGCCCTGGGCTTCATAAAATTCTTTAGAAGATAAGATAAACCACGACTTTAGTAAAAGCAGTTTGGCAAATTTCACAGGATTGTGATAAATAAAATTCACGGCTTCATCTTTCCAATACGTATTTGCATCCTCTATAGATAAAGAACGTCTGCAACGCCTGCTGGCCACCATAACGGAATCTGTTAAAAGGCCTTCTTGAGAAGTTCTGAAAACACCAACTCCATTGAACAATCCATTGGCCTTTTCATTATTTGCGATATAAAGATTTATGCCAGTATGGGCGCTCAAAAACCATTTCCCTGTTGTCCTGTAATTCATTGACATCACAACAAATACCGGGATAATACATATAAGCCAAAAGACGAAAACAAACCAGAATTTCTTAAATGACTTTCTTGTCAGAAAAACATATACGGGCGCAGAAAAAACCCAAGCAGAGAGAACCGGACGGGTTATGATAGCAAAACCTCCGATTAATCCGTATATCACACTGTTGGATAATAAAAGGCCTCTATCCATACGCCTAGAAAACCCGTACAGCAGCATGCCAAATAAAAACAGCCCCAATCCTTCAGGCGCCAATACAGAAGCGTGCATTATAAATGGGGTATAAAAAAGATACAGCATACCTGATAGGAAAGCCGATCTCTCTGATGAAAGCGTTTTTACCGATAAAAATAACAATATGCCTGACAACCATAGCAAAACGTGCTGCAAAAATATAAACAACGGAAACCAGTGCCACAACCTTGCAAAAACAGCCAAAAACAACGGATAACCGGGTATACAAGTAAATGGCAGGGAGATCTTTCCAGATGCAATTTTACCAGCAAGCATAAAATAAAAATACGTATCTGTCCCTGACACCAAATTATTATAAGAAAAATCCAGTGTATAAAAGAAATGCAACAAATAAATGGCAGCAGAAATCAAAAAATAAACAATAAAAAACCACTTTTTATCTTTCTCCAAAAACCGCCCTCCTGGCTAATCGCTGCACATAGTTTTTATCCCAAACAGGCGCTACCAAATAATCCCTGTGAATATCTCCTATTAATCTATGCAAAACAACTTCTTTATGCAAATGGCTAACAAACATCTTTAGCCTTTCTATATACTCTTCTATTGTAAGGACTTTTACCTTGCCTTCCAAAAACATTCTTTCAAGTGGCGTGCCTTTTGTTATCTGCAAGTGGTGTATTTTAACACCATGGATACGATACTTTTTTAACAATTCAGCAGTCATTATTGTATCAGACATATCATCTAATGGCAGGCCCAGAATAATATGCGCGCAAACCAATATATTCTTATTCATCGTCATATCCATTGCGCGTTCAAAATCAGCGCAAGTATGCCCCCTGTTTATAAACTCAAGGGCATTATCATTTGCGCTCTGAAGCCCTAGTTCCAGCCAAACCATAAAATCTTGGGAGAAGGATTCTAGCAAATCCAACTTTTCTTCGTCAATGCAATCCGGACGCGTTGCTATAGAAAGGCCTATAACGTCCTTTTTAAATTCATGCACAGGTGAGTAATACTCTCTCAATCTATCAAGCGGGGCATTGGTATTAGTCTGGGACTGAAAATACACTATGAACCTGCCGCTAAATCCTTTCTTCCTATACATTGCTATCTGTTTTTCTATCTGATCCCTGGCAGACAACCGGGCAAAATCAGATTTAATAAAAGAGTTGTTATCACAATAAAAACAACCACCTTTATCCATGTGAGGACAACCAAGCCCAAGATGCACAGGGAGTTTTCTTATAGGAAACTCAAATCTGGCGCGTAAAAAATCCCTGAAACTCACAGGCATATTTACCTCTGCTTTATGTCAAGTAATTCTAATTGGAGAGAAGAAGATCCATT
>CAYXYY010000014.1:0-33570 GCA_964469495.1 uncultured Planctomycetia bacterium
CTGGTAAGAGAGGATATGGAGGGTTTTGAAAGACAGCTCAAGGCGTTATTTGCGTCGTTGCCATATAACAGTTATGTAAAGAACAACATAGCGCACTTTGAGGGCTATTATATAAACGTGTTGTTTTCGTATTTAGATGGGATGGGGATATTTGCCAATGTAGAAGAAGTGACGAACAAGGGCAGGGTGGACTTGACAATAGAATTTAAGAGCAAGATATTCATTATAGAGGTAAAGGTAGGCGAAGGCTCGGCATTAGAGCAGATAAAGGAGAAGAGGTATTGGGAGAAGTACCAAAACAGGGGCAAGGAGATAATCCTTGTAGGGATAGAGTTCAATGAAGAGGAGAAGAATATAACAAAGGTTGAATGGGAGAAGGTTTTCGATTGATTTTTCAAGAGGCTTTCATAGACCTTGATTGTTAAGACTAACCAGCCAGTTATGTCTGTGCCAACTCCCTATGGATGCTTTTTAAACTTGACATACGAATTTAACGTTATATAATAAGAGTTTCATATTTTTTAAGGAGGTGTTTTTGATGAAAAAGGGTATACATCCTGAATACGTGGATTGCACAATAACATGCGCTTGTGGAAACGTGATACATACAAGGGCAACTAAACCTGGGATTAGGGTAGAGATATGCTCAAATTGCCATCCGTTTTTTACGGGAAAACAGAAGTTTGTTGATACCGCAGGCCGTGTAGAGAAATTTGTGCGCAAATATGGGGATAAGTATCTTAAAAAATAGGCCTTATGGTTAAGGACCTGTTTTGGTGGAAAGAGAAGTTCCTGTTATATTTAGAAATAGAGAGAAACTATTCTCCGCGCACGGTTGCCAGTTATAATCGCGATATTGATTCTTACCTCGTTTATTTAGATTCTATTGACCATTCATTTATCAAAGGCGCGCCTGTTTCCCGCATGGCAGTTAAAATGTATATGTCGTCGTTGAGAAAAAACGCTTATGATAAATCAACTATCGCCAGAAAAATGGCGGCTCTCAGGAGTTTTTATAGATTTCTGAAAAAAGAGGGAGCCAGCAAAGATAATCCTTTTATCGATATTCCAAACCCAAAACAAGAAAAAAAACTCCCCTTATTCCTGACAGAAGAACAGGTTGATATGTTATTGAATTTAAGATTTAAAGAGGATTTTTATGGCGCGCGGGATAAGGCAATATTAGAGACGTTATACAGCACAGGGGCGCGCGTGAGTGAATTGTCTGGCATTAAGATGAAGGACCTTGACTTTGATCGTTCTGTGGTATTGCTATTTGGAAAAGGGAAAAAAGAGAGGTTTGCAGTATTAGGCAAACAAGCTATTTCCGCTATTAAAAAGTATCTGCCGCATAGAAACAGGTTAATTGCAAACACTCAAAACAAGGAAGTGGATTTTTTGTTTCTGAACAAGAATGCGACAGGCCTTTCAAGCAGGGCAATTGAGATGATTGTATCTAAACGGCTCATAGAAGCGGGGCTATGGAAAAGGGGGCTCAGTGTCCATACATTAAGGCATTCGTTTGCAACGCATTTATTAAACAGAGGCGCTGATTTAAGATTGGTTCAGGAATTATTAGGACACAAAAACCTATCCACAACACAAATCTATACTCATCTAACCACAGACCGTTTAAGGGAGGTATACGACAATGCCCATCCCCATGCAAGATAAAGAGAAAATTGCGCAGAACCTATCTCTCGTGAAAGAAAAGATAGCCATTGCTTGCAAAAAAAGCGGACGCAAGGAGGCAGACGTATTACTGGTTGCTGTTAGCAAATATATGACGATTGAACAGATTGATATTTTATATGAATTAGGGGTGCGAGACTTTGCTGAAAGTTATGTGCAAAGCCTATCGAATAGATACGATTATTTTAAGGAGTATAAGGATATAAAATGGCATTTCATAGGCCATTTACAAAAGAACAAGGTAAGGAAGCTATTTAACATCCCAATCGCATTAATTCATTCCGTTGATTCTGTTGATTTGATAAGGGCTATAAGTAAGAGGATAAATGATGGCGTAAAATGTCTTTTACAAGTCAATTTCGGATTGGATAACAAGGAATTCGGTTTTAGAGATCTAGACGAACTAAAGCGCGCGATAGACGTTATAAATCAAAGCCGATTAATAGAGTGTCAAGGCCTTATGTGTATAGCGCCCAATACAGATGATATAGAAGTAATTCGTTCTTGTTTTGCGCAGGCGCGCAGTTGGGCGAATATATTAAATCTAAGGGAACTTTCTATGGGTATGAGCAATGACTATGAGAATGCCATAGAAGAAGGCGCTACTATTGTCAGGATTGGTTCTGCGTTGATATCTTGATTTTCGTGTGCTAAATAAAATATAGTTGTATATTTTTAATAAAGCAAATGGGATGGGTTGTGAAGGCCTTGTTTTTATTCTTGTTTATTATTTTCTTGTCAGGCGTTTTTTTGCAATACAAAGAGAGATGTCGGTTTTTTATCCATCTCCGTATGGCGAGTATGTTGAACTGCGTAGCGAGTCTTTGGCAGGGACGAATCAGGACTATTGTGCCTGCACAAACATGGTCGGGAATTAACAACAAGTGATATACTATCTATAAGCGTTAATAAAAATCAGCAAGTTTTGCAGGGGATAGATATAAATGATAATCCAATATGTGTTCCAAAGATGTTCTTTGCCCTCAACTTGTCAATATGCCAGTGATTCTACGGTAACTAGTTGTCCATCAGGATACGTTGCCGTTGGTTTTGATTGTACAAGTGATTGTGGTATGGATCATATGAGATTATATTGTTGTAGATTAGATTGAAAAATACCCGTTGCGGTTTTGTGATTTTGGCATATAATAACTCTCCATGAAGGATGTTATAAGGATAAAGGGTGCTAATGAACATAATTTAAAAGACGTATCCCTTGAGATTCCTATCAATAAGTTTGTTGTTATTACCGGGTTGTCCGGTTCAGGCAAGTCGTCTCTGGCTTTTGATACGCTCTATGCGGAAGGCAGGCGCAGGTATATGGAGAGCCTCTCTGCATATGCCCGCCAGTTTTTGGGTAGGATTAAGAAACCAAATGTTGAATCAATAGAAGGATTGTCTCCTGCTATTGCTATTGAGCAAAAGGCGCTGTCCCATAATCCAAGGTCGATAGTTGCTACTCAAACGGAGGTTTATGATTATTTGAGGCTTTTGTTTGCGCGTTTGGGCGAGGTTAGATGTTTTGAATGCCATCGGCCATTGCAAGGCCAGTCTGCTCAAGATATGGTAAATGCTATTATGCAGAGAAAAGGCTCTAAAATTGAGATATTGGCTCCGATTGTCCGCGGAAAAAAAGGGGCACACAAAGATATCTTTAAGGACTTGTTTAAGGCAGGCTTCCTGCGCGTAAGGGTAGATAATCAGCGTTATGAGCTGACTGATTTGCCAGAGCTTAATAGAAGGTCCCCCCACGATATAGATGTTATTGTGGATAGGCTTATATTGAAACCGAATACCCTGCAAAGATTGAATGAGTCGGTTGATCTTGCCTTAAAGATAGGCAATGGCAGGATGTCTGTCTTATTTTATATGCAGGATGCTAATGAAGAGGTGTTTTTTAGCGAACGGTTATCCTGTCCTTCCTGTAATGTTAGTTTTCCGGAGATAAGTCCGCGGTTGTTTTCTTTTAATAGCCCTTATGGGGCATGCTCCTCTTGTCATGGGCTTGGCGTAAAATTTGATATAGACGTTGAAAAGGCCGTTGATTTCTCGCGCAGTATCAGCGAGGGCGCTATTATACCTTGGCGCAGGGGCGGCAGGGGATATGTGATGTATTATAAAAGGTTGTTGAGGCGTTTTTGCTACGCATTAGGTATTGACACGGAGAGGCCCTTCTCGGATTTGCCCAAGAAGCAGCAGCGCGCAATCCTTTATGGCGATTCTTCTGTGTTTGAATTTGAAGGGCTTGTGCCTCATCTGCTGCGTGTTTTTGAAAACACGGACAGCGATGAGTTTAAACGAGAGATTTCCACGTATATGTCTAAATCGCCTTGCCCGGTTTGCAAAGGCTCGCGCTTGAATAAGAAGGCCTTATCTATATTCATAAAGGATAAAAATATATATGATATCTGTTCTATGGATATAAGCGCCGCATATGATTTTTTATCAAACCTTGTGTTTAAAGGGGCAAAAAAACAAATAGCCAAGGCCATATTAAAACAGGCATTGGATAGGTTGCGTTTTTGTGTGAATATAGGGCTTGGGTATATAACTTTAGACAGGTTGAGTTCAACCCTTTCAGGAGGGGAGGCTCAAAGGATTCAGCTCGCCACTCAAATGGGCGCAAATTTGAGGGGCATTTTGTACGTTTTAGACGAGCCAACTATTGGCATGCATCCGGCTGATACTAATAGATTGATAGATTCTCTGATGGAATTGAAACGTTTGGGTAATACGTTGGTTGTTGTTGAACATGATAGAGACACCATTTTATCAGCAGATTTTGTGATTGACATGGGGCCGGGCGCGGGCCTGCGCGGCGGTGAGGTGGTTTTTTCAGGCCCTGTGAACAAGTTGTTAAAGTCAGATACCTTAACAGCTGAATTCCTATCAGGCAGACAAGTAATCCCAACTCCGAAGAAAAGGAGACGGCCCATATCTTGGATTTCTATAAAAGGGGCAAAGGAACATAATCTTAAGAATATAGATGTGAATCTGCCTTTAGGTGTGTTTACTTGTATTACAGGGGTTTCTGGGTCGGGAAAATCGACCTTGATATATGATATTTTGTATAAAGCCCTTGCCCGTAAGTTTTATAAGGCAAGTGAAAAACCGGGAAAACACGCATCTATCAAGGGGATTAAGCAGATAAGTAGGGTAATTATGATAGATCAATCGCCTATTGGCAGGACTCCGCGGTCAAATCCTGCAACGTATACAGGTGTCTTTTCTCATATAAGGCAGATATTTGCGAGACTGCCTGAATCAAGGGTTCGCGGATATTCTGCCGGCAGGTTTAGTTTTAATCTCAAAGGCGGTCGATGCGAGGCCTGCCAAGGCGCTGGGATAAAAAAGATAGAGATGCATTTCTTGCCAGATCTATATGTCCCTTGCGAAGTCTGCGGGGGTAGGCGTTATAATGAATCAACTCTGCAGGTTTTATATAAGGGAGCGTCCATTGCAGATGTGCTGGATATGTCGGTTGACGATGCCATTGGTTTGTTTGAAGATATCCCGCAGATTATGCGTTTTTTGAGTGTTTTGCATGATGTTGGCCTTGGATATATCAAACTTGGCCAATCTGCAACAACTCTTTCAGGAGGGGAGGCGCAGAGGATAAAATTGGCATCTGAATTATATGAACGCAGGTCCAAAGGACATAATTTGTATATCTTGGATGAACCAACTACGGGTTTGCATTTTGCCGATGAGAAAAAACTACTTGCTGTTTTGCACAGATTGGTCGATATGGGCAATACAGTAATAGTTATTGAACACAATATGGATATTGTAAAGACTGCCGATTGGGTTGTTGACCTGGGCCCGGAAGGAGGGGATAAAGGAGGATCCATAGTTGCGCAAGGAATGCCGGAAGACGTTGCCAAAAACAAGAATTCAAAGACAGGAAAATTTCTGCGAGAATTACTTGAGCAATAGTCTATGATGTTTTTATCGCTCGGTTTTGCGCTGGTCTTTCAAGTAATTGCTTCCCTTTAGTGTTTTTGCCTTTTTCTTTAATGCGGCGGCCCTTTCCGAGATCTCTGCAATGTGTGAAAATTTTGTGTATTCATTGCTCGTGATGGCTATTGATATTGTTGCCAAAGGGAAGTCCTGTATATTGCCCTGCCTGTCAGGCATGCTGATTTTCTCTTTTTTGCGTGCATCTTCATCATAGAATAAAGGTATAGCCTCGTCAAACGCATTGATGACGGCCTTTGCTATGTCTTCTATATATTCCGGATTGCTTATAAATACAAAGTCGTCTCCCCCTATGTGCCCTACAAATATATTAGGGTCTATTTTTTTACCTTCGTCAAGGAGTATTCTAGCAGTTTCTTTTATTAACAAGTCTCCCGCTTCAAATCCGTATTTATCGTTATATGCCTTGAAATTGTCTATATCAAGATAGCCTATTGAAAATAAATCCCCTTTTTCTATTGCGGACTTAAATTCCTCATGTATGGTGTTATTTCCAGGAAGATGGGTAAGCGGGTTGGTGTCTAGTATGACTTTTGTCCTTTTTAGTATGGATTTTAACCTTGCCAACAGCTCATTGGGGTCAAATGGCTTGGCTATATAATCGTCAGCGCCAGCTTCAAGGCCATGTATTTTATCCTCTGTTTCGGCTTTTCCCGTTAGCATAAGAACAGGCATAGAGGAGAGAAGGGGGTCCGCCTTTATCCTTTTGCATAAATCAATTCCATTCATTTTGGGCATTATATAGTCTATAATCACCGCATCTATGCGATTGTTTTTTATCTTTTCCCATGCCTGTTCTCCGTCATGGGTTGTTATGCATGAAAATCCTTCACTGGATAATGTCAGCTCTATTACGTCCAGAATGTCAGGATCATCATCACATATAAGAATTTGATAGTGCATTTTATTTCCCTTTCTCTAATTTTATGTGGAAACTTGTTCCTTTTCCTATGTCCGATTCAACTCTTATGTCTCCATTATGGGCATCAATAATCCTTTTTACCAGCGACAGCCCCAGTCCTATGCCGCGTATGTTTGTTAGGTCAGGGTGGTCAATGTGATAAAAGTCCTTAAATATGTTGTCTATGTGTTCTTTAGATATCCCTATGCCCGTATCTTTTACAGTAATGTGGATGTAAGATTTAATTTCTTTTGCTGAAATTTCTATTTCACCATGCTCAGGAGTGAATTTTATAGCATTGCTAATAAGGTTAGAAAACACGCGTTCAATATAGACGGGATCCGCATATATGTTTATTTCATGTGGGATGTTAAGTGTGAGTTTAATATGTTTTTCCTGCAGTTGCCCTAAAAAGGTATCAATTACGGAAGTGACATTTTCATGTAAATTCACGTTTGCAAAGTTCATTTTTACTTTTCTTGATTCTATTCTATTGATATCGAGGAGGATATTGACCATCTGAACGAGTTTTTCTGTTTGAGATATAATTTTATCTATGCGAGTAGATGCCTCAGGAGGCAATTCACCGAGTTTTCCTTGAGCTATAAGTTTTGCAAATCCATGAATAGATGTCAGGGAAGTCCTTAATTCGTGAGATACTGTTGATATAAATTCTGTTTTTTCTCTGCTTATCTGATTGACTGTATCTATTTGTTGTTTTAGTTGTTGGATGTGGGAGAGTATCTTTTCCTCCAGTTCTTTTTTTTCTATCATAGACTCTTTATGCCTATAGGCGTAGTTATGTATTATGGCAATTCCAGCTGAAAGGGCTTGGCAGAGCTCATTTATGGTTTCCGCAGGGAGAATAAAACTATTGGAAATCCCCAATATCAATATGCCTATGAATTCGTTCTCAAATTTAACAGGGGCAATAGAGGTCCTCACAATACCAAGTGAGGATAGCAAGGATATCAACTGCTGGTTTTTTATGACTAATTCATCGGTAGTTAATATCCTTTCCATAGACTTAAACTCGTCAAATTGTTGATTAACAGCTTCTATAATTGTATCGGTATCCTCGGGCGATATTCCAAAATGTGATACAGAAACGAATTTATTATCTTGCAGTATGGCTAATAAAAAGAGCGATATACCTATGCTTTCAAAGTCTGTTTTGGATAATAGGGCATATATTTCATCTAAATTGAGCAGTCTTGTGGTGGACGCGGTAATCTTGTTTATCAGTTTAAATGCCTCTAATTGGTAAGATTGGTGTTTAATTTGTTTTCTTAATTGCGCATTCTCTTGAGAAAGCAGGATTACATCGTGTTCGTTTTCTTCTTCTGATTTGTTGTTGAAAAAACTGAAAAAAGACATATATTAGCCTATCTTTACTATATAAATATTCCCCCCGTCCAATATGCCTGAATGCAACAGGCCTGTTTCCATCACGACTATAGGTATTATACCTTTATAATTCAAATTATTCAATAACCGCAAGATTCTTTTTTGCTCATCTTTCATACAGTGTATCCAAAAGGGCATAGGTATTGTTATAAAAAACGGATTGGTTTGTTTATCAGAAATAACTCCTTGTAAGGATTGTATTTGCTCTATAACATAATCCGGGCGGTAATAACCTATGCGCATTTTATCCTCAAGCCCGTCTAAACGGGATAAAAAGCGGATATTGCCATTTTCAATGCCTATTATTGCTTTTGATATGGTTATATCTGCCTTTGAAAAACTCGCGATATAGCCGGATAGGTTGTTATCCAGCTCAAAGCGCATTTGTATATACCTGCTTGCGATTTGTTTTCCTATGGAACAGACATAGTGTCCTGATATATCTATTCCCTTTATTTCAGGAGTTATATATTTATATGTTTGGATAGAGGCTATGACATTGATTTTGTGTTTTAAAACGGCTATGCTGCTGTAAATTCCATTAGGAGCGGAAAACGCCAAGGTAGGGACGTTTGATATGTTATTTCTAATCCAAATCAAATCGTTATATGAAATTAAGGATAGTCCGTTGATACCGATAATTATGCCATTCTGAAAGTGTTGAGCGGATATAATCCAGTTAGTTAACGTCTTTTTATCCATGATGTCTATTTTTTTGCGCATAGCCGCCAAAATCGGCAACTCTATTGCATATGGCATAATAATTTCTTCAGTGGCAGGTATTGCTTCTATTATAGGCTGCAGTCCGTTTTTTGCGTTTTTTATCCTCGCAGCAAAAAGGTTGTTGGGAAGAAGAAGCAATGAGGTATTATCCATTAATGTGCATTTTTCTATGTCTATCGGTCTAATTATATTCATTTTTTATAAAACTGCTGTATGTTGTTGACCTTTTCCAACAGCATATTTAATTTTAGATGAGATATGTTGTTTTCTCTTATGTATTGGTTAGTTAATTCTTTTATTTTTGCTTTATTTCTTGACGCGGCTAACAATTCTATCTTGGATAAAATTGAAATTTCTTCGGATGCTAATGTTTTTGCGTAAACCAAGTTGCCTGCCCTGCAGAGTGCCCTTATTGCTAACGATTTGTATTCCTGCTCATTGCCAGGTTTTGCCTTGAGGATTTGGCGCAGTATCGCCCAGCTTTTTTTGTAATGTCCTGTAATAAACAAGGCCTTTGCATATAAAAATTTCCCTTTAGGAGAAGGGGAAAGAAGATTTGCATACGTTATTATTTTTAGGGCAGGGTCTATTTTTTTCATAGCCAAAAGGGTTTCTGCAGCGTCTAATAATGGCGAAACATTTATATTGTTTAACCCTATCTGGGTAATGTCCGGCAATTTTAAAGAGATGGCAGGTAAAACAGGTATTTTTTGCGTTTTTATAAAACCGCTTTTTAGAAATAGAACACCGTTTATATCCTCTCTTGCAATTGCCCATTGCCGGGATTTATACAAATATAGCAATAATGTTTCATAATATTTGGCATCTTTATTAGAGACATAAATGGCATTTATCCTTTGAGTTCTGCAAAGGTCATAGAGCCCTTGTATATCCACGTTAGATAGGATTATCTCATAAGATTTGGGATTAAAAGGATAGGACATTCTTGTTGGTGTTATAGATGGGTGCATTTTGAAATAAATATAATCACCATCTTCTGGAGATGTGTTTATTATTACACCTGAATATTTGATTAGTTTTAAATAGTTAACAAGCCCTGAAGGGATATAATCCTGATTAAAATTATACACAGGCGATTCAAACATATGTTTTTTATAACAATAATCAAGATTATTTGTTAGATTGTTCACATTCAGAAAGACGAGAATCACAGCGCACAAGGACAATAGTTTCAGCGCGTTTTTTAGTATGGGATGGTATCCTATCTGCAGCCTTATTGAAATGCTGCGCATAAAGACGTATGTTGATGTGATTAGAAAAAACAGGTTCGTATCAGGGAATATATATGCCAGTATGGCCATAGTTGAAAAGCTCAAAATATAAAATAGATTGTTATAACGCAGGTTTATAAAGATAGCTGATATGCCGATAATGAAAGCCGCATTGAAAATCGAACCAAATCCATATTGTGTATTTTGCAAGACAGAATGAAAAGAAGAGAGTATTTTAATACCAGCAGGAGATATAAGCGCCCCTGATATAATCAAAAAGCACGTCAAAGATAAATATACAAGTTTTTGTTTTGGGATTATAAGATTCTTATTCATTTCGAATGGCAAGGGGAAATATATGCTTGCTATGGCAGAAATAAGGAATAAGACCATGAATATAGGCCCTAAAACTGCGTAAGGGGAGATGTTTGACCATATTATCTGCGCAGGCAGGAGTAATAGCAGGATAACTGAGATAGGGATGTTTTCTATGAATAATATAGAGAGAAAAATGCAAAAAAATATGAGGGAAATGGATATGTGATTTGCAAAGATGTGAGGATGGATGCATAAAATGAGCAGGGATGCGCTCAAAATAATAAGGTGCCATGGGTCTTTATTTTTTATTCCTGAATAAATTATTGCCATAGAAATCATAGCCATCGTGATATTTTTTAGGAAAAATATCACCGCAGGTATGTTTGATGATAAGGATGTGATACTTGCAAACAGCCAAAAGGGTTTGATTAAGTAAGGCGTGTTTCTTGTCAGTAATATGTGCTGGCCTAATTTGTTCCAGAGAAATATAGGCAGATCATTGTAGGAAAGGATGCTGGATAAAATTAATGAAGCTATTAGCAGGCAGACCCCCGCTAATATGATAAATAATTGTGATTGCCACCTTTCTGTTTCCACACAAAGAGTATAATGCTATTATATATTGAGGTCAACTAAAATAGAACTCCTGTTAGTGTGGGTAATGTTTGGGATTTTTGAAAAATAATAAGGACATAAGAATAAAAGTAATTTTCAGCCTTTGAATAAAGGATGAGATGCTTAAGTGAAAAATGAGTTCGATTTATGGCGCTATTTCAGAGAACTTTTTGCCTGCTTTTTCAGGGGTATCAGTTTAATAGAAAATAAAATTTTCGACACCATCTTATAGACAATGCCTTTTTGTTTGAGATTTATTTTGTGGTATAATCAAGTCTAAAATTTGGCATGTTCGTGTGAAATCAAAAAAGAGAATGCATGAAGGCATTGCCAATAGGCGTGCAGGATTTTGAAGTCTTAAGGACATCAGATATAGATTGCATCTATGTAGATAACTACAGGAATAGGGAAGATATAGAGTCAATAAAACTGACAGGAATAAATTTCAACACAGATATCCGCAATATAGATGAGTGGATTGTTGAGGAGGGGTAGTAGCCGATATTAAAAAGATGTTTTAGGTAGAGGCTAATATTTCATTGCCATTCTTTATATGTTGTGCTAAAATAACTCCAAACCGTTTTTAAACGGGTTAAAAAGGGGGCGCTAAGTTAATGTATAAAATGGGGTTATTTAGGTGGACATCTCTTAGTTTTGTTTCTTGTCTATCCTGTCTTTTTACTTTTTCTCAGAGGAGGGGTGTATGAAACAGGGGCGTTTGTCTGTAAAGATTTTTTTGCGTATCTTAATAGTCTTGGTAGCCGGCCAAATCCTGCAGGGGATAATCTCTTATAATGACGTGCGAAAGGAAAAAGAAATTGAGATGCAGATTGCATCAGAACAAGTCGGCGGGCTTATAAAGGGGAGATTTAATGCGATGCGCGGTGTCGGCATGCTTGCCTTGCAATCGTTGATTAATGACAGGAATATTCAGGAGTCTCTTTATTTAAGGCAAAGGGAAAAGCTTATTTATTTGACACTTTCTTTATGGAAGAATTTGGCAGGACTTGGCATAAGCCAGTTTCAGTTTCACGTGCCGCCTGCAACGTCTTTTTTAAGGCTTCATAAGCTGCAAAAGCACGGCGATGATTTGTCTAAGTTTCGCCATACCGTTGTTAAATGTATAAAAGAGAGAAAACCTGTTATAGGCCCGGAATTAGGAAGAGGCGGATGGGGATTTAGGATAGTTATGCCTGTGTTATACGAAGGATATCTTGCTGGCTCTGTTGAGATAGGCATAAGTATAGGAAAGCAGATGTTGCAGGATTTTAAGGATAATTTTGGCGGAGAGTGGGCTATCTTTACCATGAAAAAACTGAATGCAAATGGGGATACTGTATATTTAAGTTCACTGGAACCATTGGCATGGACTTCAAAGCAAAAACCCTCTTCTGATTTGTGGGTCATTAATAAGGAGAACTTAAAACGGTTAAAAGAAGGCAAGACGATTTACAGGTATAATCCTAAAACGAACAATACCGAGATAGCAGTGCCTGGTAAGGATTTCTCAGGAGAGGTCGGATTTATATTTCTGCAGATAGTTCCGTCTGATTTTGGCGCTATAATGCGGGGTATTATATTTAAGACGGTTGTGCTTGCATTGATTGTCTTGGTTATTATGTCTATTGTGTCTTTGTGGTATATCAATCGTTCGTTGAAACCGGTTGTGGACATTACCGATATGATAGACGAGATTGCAAGTGGCGAGGGTGATTTGACCAAGAAGATTGATTTAGATACGGACGATGAGATAGGAGACCTTGCAAAAGGGTTTAATAGGTTTATAGACAAACAGCACGATATGATTCTGGACATAAAACAGCGGGTTGAGGCCTTGCTTGCTCAGATGAATGAGCTCGTAGGCAAGACAATGGATGTGGACAGCACTTCAAGCGAGCAAAATGACCACATCAATAGGGTTGCCACGGCTGTTGAGGAGATGAATTCAACGGTTGCAGAGATTGCCAATAATGCCGAGTCTGCCGCAGGCATGTCTCATGAGGCGGCTGATAAGGCAAAGGCCGGGGCTAACATCGTTAATCAGACGACTAGTGGTATGGACAGGATTTCCAACGTAGTTGAAAAGGCGTCTTTAGCAATACATAGTTTGGGAGAAAAGAGCGCGCAGATAGGAGAGATTATAGGTGTAATTGATGATATTGCGGATCAAACCAATTTGCTTGCATTAAACGCGGCGATTGAGGCCGCGCGCGCTGGCGAGCAGGGCAGGGGGTTTGCGGTTGTCGCAGACGAGGTCAGGAAACTTGCCGAACGCACCTCGCAAGCGACAAAAGAGGTCGCCGATACCATTAAGACGATACAAAAGGAAACCAAGTTTGCTGTGGATGTAATGGAAGAGAGCAAACAAGAGGTTGAGAAAGGCAAGGAACTTTCAACCGCATCGGGACAGGCCCTTAATGAAATAGAATCAGCAAGTGAAAATGTAACAGCGGTTGTCAGCCAGATAGCAAATGCAACGCGGGAGCAGAGCCGCGCCTCTGAAGAGATAACGCAAAGCGTTGAAGGAATTGCCCTTTTGTCCAATAAGGTTTCAGATATTAGTTCTCAGACAAGACAGATCGTTGAAACGTTGTCTCAGATAGTCAACGAGATTAAGGGACAAATTGACAGATTTAAATTATAAGGAGGGCGCTGTGAAGAAGGTATTATTTAGTCTTTTTTTCTTGATTGCATTGTTTTCTCCGTTTCAAGATAGCTTTTCCGAGGAGCGGATAAAGATAGGCATCTCCTGCGCGTTGAGCGGGCATTATGCGCCTTTGGCAAAGGTCTATTTGGCGGGTTGGGAGACGTATCTGAAAAAGGTAAATAAAGAAGGCGGGATAAACGGGACGAAACTGCAGTGGCGCGTTTTAGACGATAAATACATGCCTAAAAGAGCGGTTGCCAATACAGAAAAACTGATAGATTGGGGCGCAAAGATATTGGCAGGTTATGTCGGGATAGATGCTGTCCGTGAAACTATTGCTTATATAGAAAAAGAAAAGATAAAGATTCCTTTTTTCTTTCCTCTGACATCCTCTCGTTTTATTAATGTGAATATAAAGGGCCAGTTATATTCACTTAGGATTGAAACAGATAAGGAAGTCTCTCTGATATTGAGTTATTTTATCAGGAATTATGGGATATCTAACTGGGGCGTGTTTTACGAGGGAGATTATACTGGAGAGGCAGGAAAGGATATCGTGGAAAGGATTTTGAGTGATTATAATTTAAGGCCTGTTTATGAATATAGCCATAAGGGCGATCCGAAAAAGGTAGATGTCGGGGATGTTAAGGAAAAGCGGCCGGATGTAATTATTGTTATTGCAAGCGCTGTGGTAAGCAGGGTTTATATCAAAAAGATAGCAGAGGCCTTTGGCAAGGAAAATATGCCTTATGTAATTACGCTTTCGTCTGTATTTCCGTGTTCCTATGTAAAAAAGGTATCTAAGTATGTTGCCCCGGGCAAGTTTTGGTTTACGCAGGTAACGCCTCATCCCAAGGACAAGCGTTATGCAATAGTGAGGGAATATCTAAGGGATTTAAAGAGGTTTTCTCTTGGCGAAAAACCGTGTTTTGTTTCTCTTGAAGGCTATCTGGCGGCCAAGGTTATGTGTGATATCATTGCAAGGGCGGGGTCTGTTGATGTAAGCGCCATAAAGGTGTCCGCTGAAAGGACCAAGATGGATGTTGGGCTTGGTAGTAAAATAACTTTTAATCCTATTGTGCACAGGTCTCCCCTTGGTGTCGGCCTCTATGAGGTTTTGGATAGCAAGCCTACGGTGAAGACTATTCTGTGGAATGACTTGACGCATTTAGACAAGAAGGAAGAAAATATGGAAAAAGGCGGTTCTGAAAAGACGGATATAAAAGGCGGCAAGAATGATGAAAAGGTAAAGATAGATGTTAAAATAAAAGAGGTCGCCGCTGTGGAGAAGGGAAAAACGGAGGTTTTACCAAAAGTGGAACAAGGCGCTGAAGTAAATGCGGCGCAATAGCATAGGCCTTTATTTGCATTTGATTCTGTGTTGTGATAAAATTGCTGTTGTTGTAAGTTAGAGATAAAGTTGTTTAGGAGGGCTTAATTTTGAATAAAAGAGGTTTTACGCTTATAGAGCTTTTGGTGGTTATAAGTATCATCCTGCTTTTGGCAGGTATGCTTTTCCCTGCATTGCAGGGGATGCGCGAGCAGGGCAGGAAGGCAAGCTGTGTCAATAACCTCAAGCAGATTGGCACGGCGTTGCATATGTATGCTTCTGAACACAATGAGAGGTTTCCCAAGACCTTGCAGGAATTGGTGGACGGAGGGTATATAGACGATATGGACGTATTTATCTGCCCAAGCTCTAATCTTACGGATATATCTTCTGCTGATGAGGGGAGTTATTTGTATAATTCCGGCCTGACGGAGAGCGAGCCGTCAACAACGCCTATTGTGTGCGACAGGCCTGAGAATCACAGGGGAAAGGGTGGAAACGTCTTATACGTTGGGGGAAATGTTAAGTGGTCATCGGGCAAGGGCGGAGAGTGGTCTGCGCCGTTTTAGTTTTTTTATGGGACCTGATACACAACAAAGAAGGGGGGCGTTGTGAAACTGCAGTTCAATTTCAAATCCATTTCCTTTAAGATATTCTTGCGCATCTGGATGGTCTTATTCGTCGGACAGGTTATATACGGCATAGCCTATTATAATGGAATGAAAAGGCAGGTATTGTCTAATTTGAGGAACATTGTGGATTTTGACCGCCATTTGATTGATGTGGAATATGAAAACTTTACTGAAACGGGCGAGTTGACATCGCAAAATGCTGAGAAATTCGCTGAATTTGTCAAGAAGTCCATAGGTTCAGATGTGTTGATATTTAAGATCTCTAATAACCAGCCTGTGTTATGGTCAAGTACGGATGCGGAGTTATCTAGTCACGAGCAATGGTTTTTGGAAGGTGAAAATCGTGATATGTTAAAAGAGTATAAATGGATTTGGGAGTATGACAAGGAAGATGGTGATCTGGAAACGGCAGTGTTGAAAGGATCTATGTACGATGGAATTTTAGTAGTTGCTATGGAACACGCTGATGTGAATAATACATTAAATGGTGTGGTGTGGCAGTCTGTGTTTATATCGCTTATCCTGCTCATTGTTATGGCGATTGTTTCTATGTGGTATATCAGTATGATGATAACGCCTGTGACTGTTATTGCCGATGCTATTAAGGACATTGCTCAAGGTGAAGGGGATTTGACAAAGCATATAGATCTAAAAAGCGAGGATGAGGTTGGAGAGCTTGCAAGGTGGTTTAATGTGTTTATTGACAAGCAAAGGGAGATGATTTCGGTTATTGCGAATAACTTAAATGAGGCCTTGACGCAGACTCAGCGTTTGACTGAGAAGAGTTTGGACGTAAAAGAAGGCAGTAATGAGCAGAGGGACCACGTTAACAGGGTGGCAACTGCTGTGGAAGAGCTTTCTTCCACTGTCAATGAGGTTGCTATGAATGCAGAGGCAGTATCTTCCAAGTCAAAGGAGACGACAGAGAAGGCAAAGCAGGGATCTCATGTCGTGCGCGCGACAATAGAGAAGATGAACAGCATATCAGATGCGGTTGAAGCTGCATCGCGCACTATAAACAGCCTTGGCGAGAAGGGCGCTCAGATCGGCGAGATTATAAGCGTGATTGACGATATCGCGGACCAGACCAATCTGCTTGCATTAAACGCGGCGATTGAGGCTGCGCGCGCGGGCGAGCAGGGCAGGGGGTTTGCGGTTGTTGCAGATGAGGTTAGAAAACTTGCCGAACGCACCTCGCAAGCGACAAAAGAGGTTGCCGATACCATCAAGACTATTCAGCAGGAAACGACGCTGGCAGTTGAGGAGATGGAGCGCAGTAAGAAAGAGGTTGAGGCGGGGAAGGAGATGGCGCAGCAGTCAGGCCAGGCCCTAACAGAGATAGACGAGGCAACCGGAACGGTTACGATTATGGTCAGCCAGATTGCCGATGCGACCAAAGAGCAAAGCAAGGCAACTGAGGAGATAACTCAGAGCATAGAAGGTATTACGCTTTTGGCAAATAAGGTCTCAGACCTTAGCAATGAGACAAGCGCTGTGGCAGACGGGCTTGCGGGTATCGTCAATGAAATAAAGTCATTGGTCTCCAGATTTAAGTTGTCTTAAATTTGGGTTGTCCTAAATTATTGTTTGACGGCCTCTGTTATGAATTTCGGCAGGGGGCGTATGGGTTTGAATTGTCTATCCATTAGGATGTGTTTTGTAAAGCCCTGCGCGCAGAGTTTCTCCCGGGCAATTATCTGATAGTCAAATTCTATGTAGAGGCGTTTTTGGATTGACGGGGTGAGTTTTATTTTGACCTCGTCTGGGTATCTAATAGCGGATTTATACTTGCAGTTTGCCTCTATAACAGGCAGGAGTATTCCGTCTTCTGTTTCTAACCTGCCGTAATCCTTGTTGCATATGTGTTGAAACCAAGAGGTTCTTGCGACCTCCATCCAGATGAAATAGTTTGCGTAATAGACTATGCCCATTTGATCGGTTTCTGCGTATCTGACCTTTAGGGTTATCTCAAAGTCTTTCACTGCCCCTCCTTATAATATACTCCAATATCCTGCATTTGAATATGCCGCATCCCAATAAATATCCCGCCCCAGATATGGCGATTGCCTTTGCAAGGATTATTATGGAGGGCGGGCTTTGAGAAATTTTGGAAAACATTAATAAGATTGCCATAATAACCGATGCCCCTGTTATCTTTGATAAGGGCGAAAGTAATCCCTTTGAGAGAAACCTTACGCGTTTATTTAAGTGAAATGCCAAAAGCAGCATATTGACAGTGCCTGCGATTGCGCTGGCCAAGGCAAGGCCGGCTATTTTCATAGGGAACATCAGAATAACGTTTAAGAGCGTGTTTACGATAAGTGATATCGTGGCTGTTTTTACAGGGGTTTTCGTATCCTGCATAGAATAGAATATGGAGACCAGTATCTTTATTCCGGCAAAAGCGACAAGGCCTGCGGCATAGAACAGGAGAACCGATGATGTGATGGATACGGCATAGTCGTCAAACGCGCCTCTCTTAAATATAACGGATATGACGAGCTTTCTGCACATTCCGAGAAATACTGCTGATGGCAGAATAAAAAACGCGCTTGTCGTAATGGCCTTTTGGATGTCTTTTGACAACAGGCCTGCGTCTATTTCCTCTGCGTGTTTAAGAGACAGGTGCGGAAGCGCTGCTTGGGCAATTGAGGTTGAGAATAATGCAAGGGGAAATTGCATCAGCCTGTTTGCGTAATATATAGCCGCTATGCCTCCTTGTCCGACTATTGATGCCAAAGACGCAAGTATTGTGTCAACCAATATGTTGATGTGGTATATAACCGTGCCGAATATCCTTGGGAGGAATAATTTGAACATCTGAAAGATTCCCGGGTGCATCCGGGGCCGTGTTATCTTTACTTTAAACGGCAGGTTTAATATAGATATCGTTTGCATGCTTATTAGGGCAATGCCTCCTGCCCAGACGCCGATAGAGGCCGCGCTTAAAGGCCCTGTCCTGCCAAAGAGCAGGAGCGCGCATATCATTGATGCGTTGAACAAGGGTTGTCCCATAGCCGTTGTAGAGAATTTGCCCTCTGTATGCAGGAGCGACATATTAACTGCAAATATGCCTATGAAGAATATGAATGGAAACAAGGTCCGGGCAAGTATGGTCGTCGTATGAAATAGTTGGGGATTTTGCAAAAATCCGGGGGCGATTATACTTACCAATATGGGCGCCATTAGCATACCTGTTATAGAAATGCCTAATAGTATGCTTGTCATTACGGAATACAGGGCAGAGACTAATTCTATGTATTCAGATTCGTTTTTTGTCTTATACTGCGCAAGGACGGGTATAAATGATGAGCTTGCCGCGCCTTCTGCGGCAATGTCTCTTAGCAGATTAGGGAGTTTGAATGCCACAAAGAAGGCCTGAGCGCTATCGCTGGTACCCAGATATGCGCCTATTAACACGTCCCTTATAAATCCCAGAACGCGCGATGAAAATGTGCCTAATCCTATTGTCCACGCATTTTTAAACACCACACACCCCTTTGATGTTAAGACATTATATTACATAATTTTCCGGATAGAAATGTAAATATGTTGATGTAATTATAAAAGGGCCTTTTTTATAATAAACTGGCAGTAATTTTTATAATATAATGTGTTGAGGTATTTAAGTGTATTAATAATGCATTTTTGTTTGGGATTTGTTTTGTGGTATAATTAAATTCAATGTGTCTGTATATTCCATTTTATAGCGCAAGGGGAGGACATTTTTGTATTAAAATTGAGGAAGGATTTTAATGGATTTAGTTGAACCCCAAAATCTAGTAAAAACGCAGGTTGCTGTTTTTGATGAAATATCTTTGGAGAGCGGAAAACGCTTAAGTCCATTGCAGATTGCTTATGAGACCTATGGGGATTTAAACGCAGATAAGACGAATGCCGTGCTTGTGTGCCATGCGCTTTCAGGGAGCGCAAATGCGGCATTCTGGCATAAGGGGGCGCGCAAACCCGGCTGGTGGGATATGTATATCGGCCCGGGCAAGGCGATTGACACCAATAAGTATTTTGTGGTGTGCAGTAATGTTATTGGCGGTTGTAATGGATCAAGCGGCCCGGCTTCTATCAATCCAAAGACAAATCATCCTTATGGATTGGAATTTCCCGTTATCACTATAAATGATATGGTTAACGCGCAGGAATTTCTGATGAAACACTTGGGAATAAAAAGATGGCTGTGCGTTATCGGCGGGTCTATGGGAGGCATGCAGGCCCTGTCATGGGCGTTTAAAAAGTCGGAGTTGTGTTATGGGTGCATTGCATTGGCAACGACGATGAGACACACTGCTCAACAAATTGCGTTCAACGCCGTGGGCAGGCAGGCGATTATGAGGGACCCTGCGTGGAATAGAGGCAGCTATTATGAGACAGATGTTTATCCATATCAAGGTTTGGCCGTTGCAAGAATGATAGGGCACATCACATACTTAAGCGATGAGGCAATGAATATAAAGTTTGCGCGCAGACTCAGGGAAAAGGAAAAGTACGGCTATGACTTTTCAATAGATTTTGAGATAGAAAGTTATCTGCGTCATCAGGGAGATTCTTTTGTTCAGCGTTTTGATGCCAACGCTTATTTGTATTTAACAAAGGCAATCGATTATTTTGATTTAGAGGGGGAAATCTCAAATGATATAATTAGAGGAATTATGACGAAATTTCTGTTGGTGAGTTTTTCGTCGGACTGGTTATATCCTCCTCATCAGGTCGAATATATCGCAAGGCTTTTGGAAAAAGAAAAAAGGGATGTAAGTTATTGTTGTATAAGTTCTGATTATGGACACGATGCATTTTTGATATATAACGAAAAACAGAGCCGCATTTTATCGGGTTTTTTAAACAGGTTATACGGTGAGATATGATAAGAAAACGTATAGATTTTGAATTGATTCAGGAAATTATCCCTCATGGCTCAAGGGTTTTGGACCTTGGCTGCGGCACAGGAGAGTTATTATATTTTTTGAAGAATGAAAAAGGGATTATTGGTTATGGCATTGACTGTGATGAGGAAAAGATTGCGTGTTGTGTGGAAAAGGGCATTACTGTGCACCATGGCGATATAGAAGAGGGATTGAAAAATTATCCGGATAATGCCTTTGATTATGTGATTCTATCTAGCACACTGCAGGTTATTAGATGGCCGGAACCTGTCTTGGTTAATATGGTTAGGGTTGGCAGGCGGGCTATTGTTAGTTTTCCTAATTTTGCGCATTTTTCTTTAAGGTTGGCCCTTGCATTTGAAGGACGCGCGCCTAAAAACAAGGCACTGCCTTATGAATGGTATGACAGCCCTAATATACATTTTTTGAGTATAAAGGATTTTGAGCATTTTTGTAAAAGCCATCAGATCGATGTTATGCGTTGCGAGTTTTTCTCAAAAGGCAGAAGAATAAAATTCGCACCGAATTTATTTGCCGAAGATGCCTTGTTTTTATTGTCCAAAGGAGGGACAAGTGCTTAAAGAATTATCAAAAGAAATGGCTTTGGCCGTCGAAGATGTAACAGAAGAGCGTTTTTTTGAACTTATACAGCAAATAGATAAGGCTTTTGTTCAGGCAAGGGAATCTCTGCAGGCCATTTCAAAGGATAAGATACAAATTATCATAGATAAATTGCATAGAGGAGAAAACTTGACGCGGGATGATATTTCCATTGTGAGAGGATGGATAATTTCAGATGCATTGGGTTATGCTAAGATGGAGAATAATTTCAATGATTGGCTTATGGAATTTAAGCGTTTGACAGGGGTTTTGCAGAAGTATGGCGATGCCAGCTTAAAACAAATGGATTTGTCTGAATTGCAGTCTTTAATGGGTGTTCTGCAGGATGCGAAATTCGTTGCAGAGGATATATCAAGGTATCTTCAGGTTTTATATAGAATCGATAAGTTTGAGGAGGTTATTAATAGACAGTTATCTGAAGATGAAAGGGATGTGTTGATCGGTATGTTAAGCGCGTCTTTAAATTACGACGATGTTTAAAATAGATTGACGAGCTATAACATTTATGTTATATAGTTTATTCCTTGGGTCGTTAGCTCAATTGGCAGAGCAGGGGCCTCTTAAGCCCAAGGTTGAAGGTTCAAGTCCTTCACGACCCATTGATTTGTTTTTTGATATTGGCGAGAGTGGCGGAATTGGCAGACGCGCTAGACTTAGGATCTAGTTCCGATTAGGAGTGTGGGTTCGAGTCCCACCTCTCGCAGGGCAGAAGGCAAGCGGGTGTAGCTCAGTTGGCAGAGCACCACGTTGCCAACGTGGTTGTCGTGGGTTCAAATCCCATCACCCGCTTTTGATTTTTATATTTTGAATTTCAGGAAGGGTTATTAAAAATAAGGAGAGGAAAATGAAAATTGTAGAATTGTTATCCACGGAAAATATTAGTGTTGACATAAAATCTGAAAATAAAGAAGGTGTTTTGTCTCAGCTCTTGGATATTTTGATCGAATCTAAAAAGGTTTCTTCAAAAGAAAAGGATGAATTGTTGAAAGTGCTTTTGGAGCGAGAGGCCTTGGGTTCAACGGCGATAGGCAATGGTATTGCAATTCCTCACGTGAAAAGCCCACTTGTCAAGGATTTAGTAGCTGCTCTTGGGATCTCCAAAGATGGTGTTGATTTCGACGCGCTTGACGGAGAAAAGGTCTATATCTTGTTTTTGTTGATTTCTCCCGCAGATGCTGCGGGCCCTCATTTAAAGGCATTGGCCCGAATCTCTCGTTTGTTAAAAGACAAGTCTTTTCGTGCGGTTTTAAAAGATGTCAGTTCAAAAGAAGAGGCCTTGAAGTTAATTGAGCAAGAAGATTCCCGTTATTAATACGTTATCAGCCCTGTTAAGGTGGCTTTATCCCGGCGTTGGCATAAAAAGGTGGACATTTCTTTCTTTGCTGGGATTAGTCCTGATTGTCTTGGGCGCGAGCCATTCCTTTAAATTGTTCAAAGATATATCCATTGGGGATTTGTTGTTCTTGGTTTTTGGGTTGGGATTTGTTTTTGTTGGCGTGTGGAAGATTATCTCGTTGTTGCTGGAGGCGTTTATGCCAAAAAAACAGAAGTATAAGGTAGCGGATATCCTTTACCAAAGGAATATGCTTTCTAAAGGGCCTAAAATAGTCATTATCGGCGGCGGGTCTGGGCAATCCGTTTTGCTTAAAGGTTTTAAAGAATATACGAGTAATATAACGGCCATTGTTACTGTTGCCGATAGTGGCGGAAGTTCGGGAAGGCTAAGGGATTCTTTTGATATACTGCCTCCGGGAGATATTCGTAATTGCTTGGTCGCTTTGGCTGAAGCAGAGCCTTTGGTTCGCGATCTTTTTCAGTATAGATTTGGCGCTGAGGCAAGTGAATTGGAGGGCCATAGCTTTGGGAATTTGTTTATCACAGCTTTGACAAAAGTGACAGGTGATTTTGAAGAGGCGGTCAAGGCATCCAGTCAAGTCTTGGCTATCAGGGGAGAGGTTGTGCCTTCCACATATGAAAATATTTCTTTAGTTGCCGAATATGAGGACGGGGCATTGGTGCGCGGGGAAGCCGATATCCCTAAATATGGAAAACGCATAAGAAGGGTGATGCTCGATCCAAAAGACCCTGCCCCTTCCAGAGAGGCATTAGAGGCAATAGAACAGGCTGATGTAATCTTTTTAGGCCCTGGAAGCCTTTATACAAGTATTATTCCGAATTTATTGGTAAAGGATATTTCAGGCAAGTTGCGCACGGCAAAAGCGCCTAAGATTTATATATGTAATGTTATGACGCAGAGAGGAGAAACAGATGATTTTTCGGTATATGACCACCTAAATGTATTGATAGAACACACCGGGCATGGTATCATTAGTCATTGTATTGTGGATAGCACATTGTTGCCAGGAGCTTTGCGCGCAAAGTATAAGGAAGAGGGCAGTAAACCTGTTATTATAAGTGATTCTTCACAGATAAAGGCGTTGGGTATAGAGCTTATATACGGCAGTGTGGTTGATGCGCAAGATGTGTTAAGGCATAATCCGCATAAGATATATAACTTGGTTAAGGGGAATTTGTTTTAGCTCGTTTTACAGAGTCGAATCATCTAATTTCAGGGGGCGTTTATGTCAAAGATAAGTCTTTTGATGGCTATTCATTGTCACCAGCCTGTTGGTAATTTTGACGGAGTTTTTGCCCATGCCTATGAAAAGTCTTATTTGCCGTTTATTGAGGTCATGGAAAGGTTTCCTCAGATTCGCATTTCCCTGCATTACACCGGCCCGTTGTTGAATTGGCTTATGAACAATAGGCCTGATTTTATAGCCAGATTAAAGGCATTGGCCGATAGTGGCAGGGTTGAAATCCTTTCAGGAGGATATTATGAGCCTATATTGACTTTGCTTCCAGAAAGCGATGCGATTGGCCAGATAACGATGATGAACGATTTTATCAAGTGTAATTTTTCCCAAGATCCGAGTGGTATGTGGCTTGCCGAGCGTGTTTGGGAACCAAAATTACCTGATATTTTGGCAAAATCCGGCATGCGATATACTATTGTTGATGACAGCCATTTTGCCTCGGTAGGCTGGGATGTCGAATCCCTTTCAGGGTATTATGCATGCGAGGATAATGGAAATATGGCATTTGTTTTTCCAACGTCTGAAAAATTGAGGTATTTTATGCCGTTTAAACTGCCTCATGAGACCATAGACTATATGAGGCAAAAATATGAATCAGGTTTTAAGGCGTTGACTTTTGGAGATGACGGCGAAAAATTTGGCCTTTGGCCGGGAACCTATCAGTGGGTATATAATGAGAAGTGGCTGGAGAGGTTTTTTTCGTTGTTGGTAGAAAATTCCTCGTGGCTTCGGACCCAGACCTTTTCTGATTTTATTAGTCAGAATCCGCCGTCTGGGCACATCTATCTGCCGTGTGTGAGCTATCGTGAAATGTTGCAATGGTCAGGCGGATATTATAGAAATTTTTTGGTGAAATATCCTGAATCAAACAAGATGCACAAACGCATGCTTTGGGCAAGTAAAAAGATGGAACAGTTGAGCATTTCTCATCCTGCCAAAAAGCACATATATATGTCTCAGTGTAATTGTGGTTATTGGCATGGCGTATTTGGCGGGCTTTATTTAAATCATTTGCGCTCTGCTATATACAAAAACATTATTTTAGCTGAGAGACAGGCAAATACACTCCCAAAGGGTCTGATAAAGCAGGACATTGATTTGAATGGCGTTGATGAAGTGGTGCTTGCATCGGAATCAATGGCCTTGTTTGTGGGGAAGGATGGCCAAGTTTTTGAGTGGGATTTATATGAAAAAGCGGTTAACATATCCAATGTCTTGTCGCGTAGGTATGAGAAGTATCATGACAAGGTGATTAAAGGCTGTCAAGTAAAGCCGGATAGACAGGATGAAGGCGTAGTTAGTATCCACGATATTAATTCCTCAAATGTAAAAGACCCCAAGATATTGAAATACGATGCCTATTTGCGTGATACTTTTAGGGTTGTTTTGATTCGTTCTGAAAAGGCATCGGATTTGTATGCGCACAGCCATGTTGCCGCATGGCCTGTTGAGGTAAAACTTGATACCAGAGAAAATGCCGTGTTTGTTGAAGAACGGTACTCTTTTGAGGCGGTAGGGAATCTTTTTGTAAAGAAATTGCTTTATTTTACGGGCAAGAATGAGATAAGATGCAGTATCGATGTTGATCACAAACTGCCTGATAATATTGGGCTTGGCTTGGAAATGAATTATTCCTTATACTCAAATGATTTTTCCAAATCCAAGAAATTTCACGGGCCTGAAACAGAATACTGGTTTAAAGACGAATGGTATGGTATAAATATAATACACAGGTTTAACCAGCCTGTGAGGCTCTATGCCTATCCTGTGGAGACTGTTTCCGATTCGGAGCAGGGTATAGAGTCCACTTTTCAGGGCAGTTGTTTGTTTTTTGTGCTGAAAAAACAAAAAGGAGATGCATTACATTTTGATGTTAATGTTAGAGTGGAATAGATATGAAGATCTTATATGAACATGTTGTCATAAATAATGAACAAGGGCTTCATGCAAGGCCTGCTGCGTTGTTTGTTGAGATAGCCAATAAATACAATGTGGGCGTAAAGGTGAAAAAAGGCGATTTGACCGTTGATGGCAGGTCAATTATGGGCCTGTTAATGCTTGAGGCCACTAAAGGCACGGAAGTGGAGCTTATTATTGAAGGGAAAGAGGCTGATAACGCATTAAAGGAATTTAAGGAGCTTTTGGAAGGTGAATGTATCTCTGAATGAAACCATAGAAGGCATACCTGCCTCTCCGGGCATTGCTATTGGGCCTGCATTTTTGTATGGCAAAGAGGATTTTGTTATTTATCGCAGGAAAATAAAGGATTTCGACATTCCAAAGGAAATTGCGCGTTTTGAAGAGGCCCTGATTAATACGCGGAAGGAATTGACAGAACTCAAGGATTCTCTTGCAAATAAAGGCGCGGCCAATACCAAGATATTTGATGCCCATCTCTTATTATTGGAAGATAGGATGCTGATAGAAGAGGTTATATCCAGACTAAAAGAAGAGAAGTTTTGTGTTGAATACATATTTTCACAAGTCCTGAAGAAGTACATAAATGCGTTTTCCCAAATGGGGGATAATTATATAAGGGAACGTACATCTGATATAAGCGATGTTGGAAGGCGTATATTGCGTAATCTGCTTGGGCATAGAAAGGGCCAGATATTATTGAACGAACCGACGGTTGTAGTTGCCCACGACCTTTCTCCGTCTGATACAGCGGCTATGTCGAAAACAAATCTGTTGGCGTTTATAACCGATATCGGTGGAAAGACATCGCATACGGCTATCTTGGCAAAATCGCTTGAGATACCTGCCGTGGTAGGACTTGGAATTGCAACGCGTATTATTAGGCCTAATGACCTTCTTATAGTGGACGGCTATTCAGGACTGGTTATTATCAATCCAGATACGAATAAGTTGCGCGAGTACAAGCAAAAGAAGACCAAGAATATAAACAAAGAAAAGAGATTAGATGACCTTAAGGATTTGCCTGCCCAGACCACTGATGGCCACAAAGTAGTGGTGGCCGCGAATATAGAGTTTCCAAATGAGATAGATTCCGTAATAAGCCATGGCGCAGAAGGTATCGGCCTGTTTAGGACGGAATTCTTATTTATGAATAAAGAAGAACTTGCCACAGAACAAGAACAATTTGAGATATACAAACAGGCAGCGGAAAAAGTTGCGCCGAATCCTGTGATTATAAGGACAATGGACGTTGGAGGCGATAAATTTATATCTCCGGTGGATATGCCCGATGAAATACATCCATTTTTAGGATGGAGGGCTATAAGATTTTGTCTTGCGCGGCCTGAGATATTCAAGACCCAGCTTAGGGCTATTTTAAGAGCAAGTGCGTATGGGAATATTAGAATTATGTATCCTATGATATCTTGTGTTGAAGAGATAAAAGGAGCCAATAAGCTTTTGGATGAATGTAAAAAGGAATTAAAGAAAAAGCGTCGGAAATTCAATCCCGACATAAAAGTAGGGGCAATGATTGAGGTTCCGTCAGCGGCAATTGCATCAGACATAATGGCGAAGGAAGTGGATTTCTTTAGTATAGGCACCAATGACCTTGTGCAATACACACTGGCGGTTGACAGGGCTAATGAGAAAGTTGCATACCTATATGAACCAGCGCATCCTGCTGTCTTAAGGCTTATCAAAATGACGATCGATAATGCCCATGATAACAATATATGGGTTGGCATGTGTGGTGAAATGGCAGGGGATTTGGAATTAGTCCTGTTATTATTGGGTATGGGATTGGATGAGTTCAGCGCCCCTCCGTTATCCGTGCCAAAAATAAAATATATAATTAGGCGCACGAGTTTGGAATATGCCCGACAAGTGGTCGAGGAGGCCATGTCATTCACTAGCCCGAAAGAAATACAGGCGTTTTTGAAGAAAAGGGTTGAACCATTAACAAAGGACTTGTGATGGACATAATCGTTTTGGCTGCTGGATATGGAACAAGGTTATATCCTCTGACTAAAGATAAAGCAAAGGCGCTTTTGCCTGTGAATGGCAAACCTATTATTGATTATACACTTGATGTTTTGTTAGGCCTTTCGGATGTTAATAAGGCCTATGTTGTGTGTAATGAGAAATTTTATCCACAATTTAAGGCATGGCAGAAAGGTAAGGCAGACGATCGTATAGAAATCGTAAATGACCATTCTTTAGAGAACGAATCGCGTTTAGGGGCAATAGGTGACCTTGCCTTTTGTTTAAAAGATATGCCCGTAACAGGCGATGTCCTTGTTTTTGGCGCGGATAATATATGGGATGGGGGATTGCAGGGATTTATAGAATTTGCCCGCGCAAAGTCGCCGGCCGTTTCCATTGGCGTATACGATTTAAAAGACCGTTCGCTTGCCACCTCTTTTGGGGTGCTTGAGTTGAACGGTGAAGGCATGGTTATTTCATTTGAGGAAAAACCGCAGGAACCAAAGGCAAGCACCATAGGAATGTGTTTGTATTATTTTCCGAAAGGCAAATTAGAAAGGCTTATTGCGGATTATCTAAAGGATTCGCAAAACCCAAGAGACGCTATAGGATTTTTCCTGAAGTGGTTATCGGAGAACGACAAGTTGTTTGGTTATGTTTTTTCTGGAACTTGGTTTGATATAGGTTCAAAAGAGGCTTATGAACAGGCAGAGGCCTTTTTTAGTAAAAGATAAGGAGGGATAAGGGACATGTCAAAGAGATTTTTGTTTACTTCAGAGTCTGTGACAGAGGGGCATCCTGATAAGATGGCGGATATGATTTCCGATTCAATATTGGACGCGTATCTTGAACAGGATTCGCGTTCGCGTGTTGCTTGTGAAACTATGCTTACAACAGGCATGGTTTTTGTTTCAGGAGAGATTACGAGTAGCGCTGTTGTAGACGTCCAGTCAGTTGTTCGCAATACCATTAAAAAAATAGGGTATAGCCATGCCGATTTTGGATTTGATTACAAGAATTGCGCTGTTGTAGTAGCGCTTCAAAAACAGTCGCCTGATATTGCGCAAGGCGTTGACACGGGTGGAGCTGGAGATCAGGGGATGATGTTTGGTTTTGCATGCGATGAGACAGATACCTTAATGCCTTTGCCTGCATATCTTGCGCATAAACTTGCTATTCGTTTAACAGAAGTCAGGAGAAATGGAACACTGGATTACCTTAGGCCTGATGGAAAGACGCAGGTTACGGTTCTTTACGAAGATTGGCTTCCCAAAAAGATAACGAGTGTTGTTGTGAGCGCGCACCATGCCAGAGGCATGGATATGGAAAAGATAAGAGAGGATATAAAAAGAGAAGTGATTTTCCACGTATTGCCCAAAGATATGTATGATGAGGATTTGACTATTTATATTAACCCAACCGGCAAATTCGAGGTTGGAGGCCCCAATGCGGATACAGGCCTTACAGGACGTAAGATTATAGTGGACACCTATGGTGGAATGGGCAGGCATGGCGGAGGGGCGTTTTCAGGCAAAGATCCTTCAAAAGTAGATCGTTCAGGCGCATATATGGCCAGATATATAGCCAAAAACATAGTGGCAGCCGGCCTTGCGCGTAAATGTGAAGTGCAGATTGCATATGCAATAGGCGTGGAGGAGCCTGTATCTGTTATGGTGGAAACATTTCGCACGAATGTCGTGCCAGAAGAGGATATAGTCAAGGCAGTGAAAGAGGTGTTTGATATGCGTCCAAATGCGATAATAGATGCGTTGGACCTAAAAAGGCCTATATATGCCTTAACTGCTGCTTATGGGCATTTTGGCAGAGATATGCTTGAATTTTCGTGGGAACGCACAGATAAGGCCAGCGTCTTAAAAGAAAAGCTGTTATCTAAAACAACATAATACTACTTAATCCGATACCTATATCTGTTGCGCTATATCTGTAGCATAAATATTTGCTTTGCATTTTATTTTTGACTTCTGTTTGATTTGATAATAAAATGTTTTAATTTATTGATGTTATTGTTTTATTATACATAAATTATGGAGGCGATTGTGTTTAGAAAGGTATTGAGTTTGTTGTTGGCCGCGGTGTTGGCATTCAATAATCTCGGGTTTTCTATGCCTGTTAGTTCGTTTAGCGAGGTTAATGGGCCAGGGGTTATTCAGTTGGATGGATTTAGGTTTGATAAGGGCGCAATAAATTTTATATGGTCTAAGGAAGGGCAGATGATTAGCGAGGATGATAAGAAGTCTCCTGAATTTAAAAAGGCCCTTGCGTTTTTCTTTACTGCATTGGCAATTCCAAAGAAGGATTGGTGGGTGAACCTAAATGTATTTATAGAGGAGGGCATCATAGCAGGCAGGGGGCTTGCCTATACTGAGCTTGGCAGGGCGTTATTGGATGCGGATTTGCGTCTTAAGAAGATGGCAATGGAGATTATGGGGGAGAATGAGGATTTGGCAGACGCTTTATTGGATGCGGATTTAGATGATGTGAGATTGCGTTTTTGGGTGGAGCCCAAGTATGCGCAGGTTCAGGCAAGGGAAAACGCGGTTGTGATAAAAAAAGTGGGGTTAAGGGTAAGGGTTGAGTGCAGTGATAACGCGCTTCAGGGCCTGCTTGAGGAACAGGTCGCTCCTGTATTGGAAAGAAGGATAAACAGGTCAAAGGAGTTTTCAGAGTTGAGGAGCGCATACAAGGCATTAATCCTTGCGCAGGTGTATAAAGACAGATTCCCCGGCAGGGTAAAGAGGATAGATGAGACAATAAACAGATATGCCTTGCCGCAGTTAAGCGCAGGATATTGGAGCAGGAAGGAGTATTTGGTAAAGTTTACGCGCCTCTATTTTATGGGCGCAGGAGATAGTTTAACAGGAATAGACAGCGGTGGTTTTGTCTCAACGGCCCTTAACCCGCAATATGTAGGTGGCAATGTTTTAAGCACATATCAAGATAAAAACGATAAAGAGGCAAGGATTGAATTTCCAGACAGCGAACAAGAGAAACCAAGACAGGCGGATAAGCCATTTTTGAAAGGTGAAAGTGGTGGAACTAGTATTGATGAGATGTTTTGGATATTAACTTCGGGAGTTTTTATTTTAGCAATTCTCCCACTTATTATCGGTGAGCATAGTGTTTCTTTGTCAATGTATGAAGGTTTGGCTGCGCTTACAGTGATTATGTCGCTAGCTTTATATTTGAAGACAAAAAAAACATATAAATGGTTTATTAATAGAGAACACAGGATGTTGCCTATTTTATATAATACAGGCGATTCTAATATTTTCTTCCCAAAAGTAGTTGAATTTATGACTAATGCAGGGCAAAAAGAAGAGGCCACATTATTAGGGTTGTATTCATTATTTAATGGAATAGATTTAGAACTGCCTAAAGCTACTACAGAAAGCGGAAAATTAGGTGTAGATGAATTTATAGATTTGACAAATTCTAAAGGGATAAGAAAACATTTGAATATGAACGCAGATAATTTGTATGCTTTTTTGAAAATGATTAGTCTTGTTAGAAGAGGAAAAGCAGATCTGGGAAAAATAAAAAGGGTAGGGGAAGTAAGCAATGTAAGCGGTGTTTTCCCAATATATTCTGATCCAACAAGTGAAGTCGGAAGGTATAGTATTGAGATTAATTTGAATGATACTTTGGCATTTATGCGCGCAATAGAGAAAAAGGAGATGGAATTAGTAGAGGATTTTTATAACATTCTTGGAAAAGAAGGAGTAAATAGTAATGATGTGTGGGGTATATTAGTTAAAAATGGAAAGGTGGATAAGAAGGCAAGAGAAGATATTAAAGATGCCCTGAACGATTTGCTGGAATCAGATGAGTTTAACGGGGCGAAGAATAATTATGTTCGCTTATTCTATTTGGGTCAGTTTTTAAATCAGTTTGGTCTATTAAACGAACAGGAAAGGGATATTATAATCTTTTCATTGTTGCAGAATATAATAGACACAAAAGGATCTCCGGTATTATCCACAATAGGCTATGATATAGCGCAAGGAGTGAAAGTCGCAGGTAATACGAGCAATGTGAAAATAGACGAATCTGGATTTTCTACCCTTCCGATGTTTTTGTTATTATCTATCTCCTCTGCAGTGTTTTTATCATTATTCATTCTCCCTAATAATGTATGGGCAGGGGTAGATGATTTGTTTTTGGTTTTAAAGAGTTTTGATTGGTTATTTTGGGGTTTTGCATGGATATTCACAGGATTTGTAGGATTAAGTTATTTAGAAAAGAGAAAAGAGGCTGAATATTTTGCTAAAGATCTTTATATTCCTATTAATCCTTATGATCGTTTGTCATGGAATGCTACTATTGATATTATATGGAGAAAATATGAAAACCCGATGATAGTTAAGGATGTTATAGATTTTCTATCAAGCAATTTTGGTATAACTCTTATTGTAAGACGAAAATACAATCCGGATGATTATCAAAACTTGCAGTCATATTTGGATGCCAAAATTTATTCCGCACCTATAAAAAAGCGAATTTTAGAAGCGATTAATAAAAATACTCATATAGGTGGAAAAGGATCTGACAATAAAGTAAGAGTATTGGTTTCTATCAAATCTTTGCTTTTGCCTATCTTTCTTCTCCCTAATAATGTATGGGTAGGTGAAATGGGGCAATTTTTTAAGGAAGAAGTCTGGCTTGTAATTGTTGCTTTGGGCGTTATTGCTCCTATCTTATTTACTTTAGCCAGGCGAATATTAAAGTATAAGCGAGAAACAGATATCTTCTTGAACAACATACCATTTCCTTCACAAGAGAAAGCAAGTTCTCCAGAGGCATGGCAAGAGGTGATTGATTATTTGGCTCAAGAGAATGAATATGTCGCAAGGACTGTTGCAGGAATACTTGCAGTAAATGGTATAGCCATAAAAGATATGCCAACGCCAAAAGGATTGCGTAAAAAGGCGTCCATTGATGATATCGGGTTGCTCAATAAGGTGTTGAAAAAGATGTATGAGCATATAGAAAAGGAAAGAATTAATGATATTACCGGTATCTTTGGGACGTATTTTACGACAGGGAATAATGCCGATATAAAGGCCTTGAATATAGCTTCACAGATAAAAGAGGCAATTAACCAAGGTGATCTGGATATAAATGAGTTGATTGGTATTATAACAGGAGATAACATTTCTGATGAGGTGCTCGAAAAAATAAAGGATTTTTGTAATGGGCAATCTTTTAAAGAGATGAACAATACAGAAAAGGTGTTGTCAATAACAGCGTTCTTAAATGCATTAAATTTCGTTGAAAGGCCGGTTTTACAGGAGATATATATAGATTTTGTCTTAACAAGTGGAGAGCAAATAAAGCCCTCTAATATCAAGGCTGGCTGGGATGAAGCAAGGCAATTAGTGGAAAAGTCAGATGAGAATTCCAATAACGGCTTTTACAGTGAGAAGGCGACATCTCCGGCTGACCGCGGTGGTATTAATCTGGATATGATTGTGATTAGGTAGGTTTTGTTTTTATACCAAAGTGAGACTGTTTTCTCCGCCAAACTTTGGTCTCACTTTTGGGCGGAGGGGGTCTTGTAAAATTGGCTATCTTTCGGCCAATGCTTTTTATTTGAGGTTTATTTTGTGGTATAATTAGGTCTAGATTTGTCGTGTTTTTGTGGATGTAAAGAGGAGAACGGCATATGAAGGCATTGCCAATAGGGGTACAGGATTTTAAGGATTTAAGGACATCACAGATAGACTATATCTATGTGGATAAGACAGAGCATTTATATAATTTAGCAACAGGCGGAAAGGTCTATTTCCTCTCCCGGCCGCGCAGGTTTGGCAAGAGCCTGATGATATCCACATTAAATTATTTGTTTCAAGGTGAAAAGGATTTATTTAAAGGCCTGTGGATAGAGGATAAATGGAATTGGGATGATAAATATCCTGTAATAAGGGTGGATTTTAGCAAAAAGAAGTTTAAAAACACTGATGAGCTTCAGGAAAAAATCTCAAATATGTTGGATAATACGGCTGATGTGTATGGTGTGAAGTTTGAAAAGTCCTCTTATGAAGAGAAGTTTGAGGAACTT
>CAYXYY010000015.1:0-26766 GCA_964469495.1 uncultured Planctomycetia bacterium
TCAAAAGAGAAAGAGGTGGGAATGGAAATAAAAAGAGCGCGCGAAAATTTTTCAAAAAATACTTCCCTTACAATTACAGATGATACCTTATTATTCATATTTAAGCGCATTTTTAGTGAAAACACATTCCTGCCACAGCCACAATGTTAAACAACTCCTGGATTTCTCTGCAATTGCGCATTTGCCAGAATCCCGCTGGATTCAAGCAGACATAGAAACCTCTCTGATATTGTTGAAAGAGAATTCTTTGAAATAGAGCATTTCCATTCAAGAGAAGAGTTTATGCAAAAAGTCTATTGTTGTCAACTATTCTTTAATCTAAAACGGACTAACAGCTATAAAGAAAATAAAACACCTTATGAATTGGCTAAAGAAAAAGGACCCAATATCTCCAATATCTTTTTCAGAATGCCTCCGATAGATCTTGATTATGCCGCAGATTTGTTATATAAATACCATACTAACCACACAGCCATGTCCGTGCTAATTCCTATTGTAATGCGCCAGCTCATCCTGCTCTATTTTCGGTAATATGCCCTTATTATTGCCTTTGCCAGAGTCGGCTAATGTCTTATATTCAAAATATTCAGTTATCTCGCTCTTTTGAAAGGATAAAAGCTGGCCAATATCCAGACCTCATCCCTTTAACACAAAAGACATCTGCGGCATATCTTCCATATGCCGCTTGACTGCGCACAATTGCATTGAACGCATGATAGCGCCTTTGTATTTTTCAGGAAAGTTTTTCGGAAGTGTTAAAATAAATTCCATCTTATCATACAGTTTCTTTTCTTTGTTGTTATGACAGACCATTTTCAAAGAAAGGCCATCAACAGATAAGTTCCTGCGATGGCAAAAATTAAGCGCGTATATGCCTGTACATGCGGCTAACGATGCCAAGAAATAATCAAAAGGCTCCGGAGCCGAACCTTCTCCTCCCCCACATTCAGTTTGGTCTGTTTTAATTAGAAATCCGTCTACCTCAACATCTATCTTTTTCCCCTCTGGGAAAAGCACGTTAAGTTCCTTCATAAAATCAAAGTTCTCCCTCTACCGCAAAATCTATCTTTTCAAGCGGATTAACAATAGCAGATGCCACATTGGCAGTATGTGAAGATATTCTTTTTAAATACCTCAAGAATAATGTATAGGCCACTACTTTATCTGAGGGGAATTCCTTTCTTATAGCCAAACTCCTAATCAGAGACTCGACATCCTTAGAAATACCTTCATGCCTTAACATAATAGCTTTTGCCTCATCTGTATCAGAATTCTTGAAATCCCCTATTACTTTTTCCAAATCAGCCCGCACCTTTTTTGCTAATGCCATCATAAGATACGCAAAATCATCATCCATTTTGGAGTCGCTTATAGTGTTAAGTTCGAATATGTTTTTAGAATAATCGCCTATTCTCTCGGCATCCTTAACAACGCTCATAAATACCAGACAGGCGACAAAATCTTCGCGTGGATTTATTGCAAGGTGCTCGACCAAATGTTTTCTTATCTTCTGCTCGTTTTTGTTAACAATTTTGTCTTTTGCATAAAGTTCCTCTTTGACACTTTTGGCCTTTTTTCCGTTATTTAGACTTTCAATTGCATTATCAAACATCCACAAGCCATTTTCAAGCATCAAGATAAAATCATCCAAAATCGATGAGAGAAAACTCTCACCTTTCCAAACAGCCAATATCTCTTTAAACATAACTTACCTCCCGAGTAATACGACAATCAAAGGCAAAAGCCCAAAAACGCTTATCAAATATACTATAGCATAACGCCTTCTCTTTTCACAAATTTCTCCGAATTTCGTTGCGAAAAACAAAGGCAAAACCCTTAAAGGTTTAACTACATAAAAGATGAGTATACCGTTTATATTAAACAACAAATGCACTAATGCCGTTGTCAAGGCCGCTGTTTGGCCGTCGCCTGTCAGAACAAGCGATGCCATTAGAGCGGTGACCGTTGTTCCAACATTGGCGCCTAAAGTAAATGGAAAGGCCTTTTCCAAAGATAACAATCCCGCACCTGCCAATGGGACAATAAGTGAAGTAGTAATGGAACTGGATTGGACAATCGCCGTAACCAAAAAACCAAGCCCCATCGCTATCGCCCCGTTTTTAAATATGTATTGATCTATCATTACCTCGACCTTGGAAATCATTGTTGAACGCAGGAATTTCACTATAAATATAAGGGCGCTAAACAGCATTGTTAGAGAAATTATAAAAAGCAAAACGACTGACCACGGTTTTGGAATATGCCATATTTCAACAATCAGGTGTTTGATAAACTTTGCAACAGGCTTTACCCACATACTAATAGGGCTTACAAGCTTAACTCCACCAATATTTTCAAATAATACGCTGAGATTTGTGGCCATATTGGAAAGATAATGAAATTTTAGTTCAATAGGCAATAATACCATAACAGTTAATATATTAAAAAAATCATGTACAACAGCCGCTGATATTGCCCTCTTGAATTCTGACCGCCACTTTATCTGCCCTATTGCAATAATGGTATTGGTTACTGTTGTACCGATATTCGCACCCATGATAATCGGAACGGCATAACTCAAAGGCAAAACCCCGCTGCCCACAAAACCAACAACCAATGAAGTTGTAAAAGAAGAGCTTTGCGCTATCGAAGTAGTTAATATGCCAATAAATAGTCCGATAAGTGGGGACGAAGTATCTGCAAGAAAATGTTTAACAATATCTTTGCCTAAAAATTTGCACGTTACACCAACTAATTTAATACTCAGGAAAAAGATATAAAGAAGGGACAGAAACATCAAAACATTGATGATACGGCGGATAATCTTATTTCCTATTTTCTTAAACATACTACCATCCCATTAGCGAGCCATTAAACAAAATCGCCTACAATATACAACCATCGAAATTTACTGTCAAGGGAAATAATTATCTCTTCAAAATCTCTTTGGGCAAAGAGGATTCTTTTAAAACTTCCTCTAACTTTTCTACAAATTCAGCACTACAAATGCCCTTTTCTGTATCTCGTTTACATATATCTAAAACAGCACTTACATAAGCCTTTATCGTCTTGCTCGGTGAAGGTATCCCATTAATCGCCAGCAATGAAGAATGCAATACTGCTTCGTTGTAAAGATGCCTCCATATATATTTTGTGGATTCTAATCTGGAACACAAATCTTCGTATACCATTGCCTCATATACCTGCGAATTACTCAAGGCTTCAGCCTCGCGTTTTCTCCACAGGTCCAACAGGGCCGATTTTATAGATGCATCTAATTTCTTTATATCGTCTAATCGCTTTAGGTATACATCAGGCGGGAAAACGCTTCTTTCAGCTTCTATAATAAAATGAGTTTCTTTATCGCCAACGATATTTAGAAGTGATTCAGCTTCATCTAGTAAACCGGAATAAACAAAAAACGCAAACATTTTTTGTTTATATTTGTAATCTCTTATCTCTTTTGCTCTTTTTTTTAATTCGGGGATAAAATCTTGTCTCGGGCAGAATCGCGGCGCATCAATATCTTTGCGCAAAAATACAACTCCTGAGGTGTCATAAAACCCTATATCCATATCTTCCATATCGTAAACCTGTTTTAATAGACGCAGGTCTTTATAACTTATCAGAGCAACATCAAAATCAAGTTTATACTCCTGAAGTTTATCTCCTAAATGCAACGTCTTTATTAAAGATATGTATTGGGCAAAATTACTTCCAGCCCTTGAATCCATAAATATCTTATAATCAGGGCCTAAAAACCACATCAGATACGACCCTTGTCCATAGCTATTTAGTATCTTATATTTGTTCGGAATGTATCTTTTGATATATCGGGCATCTTTTACAGGAACCCACAAGCCATGCCCAAAACCAAAAGAGTTTGTTATATAGGCCTTATAAGTTGTCAAAATAGAAAAAATAACCAAGACACCATATAAAGCAGATACGAATTCCTTTCTTATACCCCTCGGATACTGCGTTTGCTTTAAAATCCAAAGCATACAGAAAAATAAAACAGGGCCTACGTAATAGACTAGTCTGCTAAACAAGAAAAACATACGCAGAAATGGCAACAATAAAATCAACTGCCACCATGGAATGAACTGTAAATACTGGATTTTTTTATTTACGCGGCTCTGTTCTATTTTTATATTCGCATAACGTATTAATAATAGTGTATATATTGAAAACATAACCACAAGAACCCATACGAATAGGTTTTCCAGTGAAAAGGAAATGCTTTGATATGCTAATATGTATCTTTCGAAGAACTGTTTACACTCTCCAAACGAGGCAAGTTTAACTATATGGAAAATCAAACCTTTTATTATATCTATAACATAACCCGGATCAGGAACGATAAACAATCCCAAAACAGATAATAACAGAGAAATTGCCAACCATATATATAATCTCTTATCTCTAAAAAATAATAGCTCTGAAATAAATGCCAATCCTATAAATCCAATGCCTACCATAACGCTAATGTGTGAATTTACCCACAATACTGTTAATAGCGGAAGCCAGATTAATATCCTGTAATTCTCGAACATCTTGGCATAAAAATATATATATACAAACAAGAAGAAAAAGAAACCCGAGAACATATCTGCTTTAAGCATGAATACGGATTTTGCCAGTATAAAGACAGCAAATAACATAGAAAAGAATATATATGGGCTGTCAATTTGCAGTTTTTTATAAAATATTAACGACAAAAAATAGAGGCCAATCAGCAAAAAAAATCTTAATATGTATATGGAATTAAATCCAAAATTTTTTTCCAATAGATAGACAATGGATTGAAATAACCATGCAGGATAAAGATGTATGTTAATACCACTCCAACGATAGGCATTTTCGTCTATCGAGAAAACACTTTTCTCAACAGCCTGCCTGCCGTATGCCAAATGAAAATACACGTCTCCATCAAGTGTCTTGACAGAATATAGCCTAAAGATGGAAACAACAGAAAAACCTATAATCAAAAACAATCCTGTTAAATAGGCAATACGCTTAATCATTATTTTACCGCTTTTAATGGCAATCCCATTCCCTGAACTTTACTCTTACAGGCCCCATCTGGACACTTGACCCTAACTTTATATAAGCCACCTGATTTGACAATCTTACTGGGAAAACCTTTCTGTTTTAGTTTTTTGAAAAGAGCAGTTGCATTTTCTTTTTTGGAAAAGGCGCCGACTTGATACCATTTATTGGATTTAACCGTTCTTTTTTTCTGAAAGTTTGCCCTATAAATAGATGCGTTCTCAGGAGCAAATTCACACGCCCTTTGGAGCCAACGAAGGGATTCTTTGCTTTGGCCTCGCATTTTATAGGCGTATGCTTTGATTAAAGCAACTGATGATTTTTCCAAATTAGAGAGTTTATATTCCTCAAACAGGATTACGGATATATCCAATGCCTTTCGAGTAATGCCTTTGTTGAGATATGCCAAGGCAAGAAAATAATATTCGTCAAATCCGGGCATCTGTGAAGGAGAAGCAGACAATAACCGCTCGCCCTCTTTTATTGCAAGGGTGAAATCCCTTTTCAGTAAAGATTTCTCAATAACGTCAATAGAAGAGGCGCTGATCTGCGCTGTAAAAATCGCTATACAGGATAAAAATGCAAAAAGAATCTTTTTATTCATATCCCCCCAACAATTTACCTAATTTTACATTTACTCTCTATATGTGTCCAGAAAACTTTTGCTAAATTGGCCATATGTTCCATTTTCAATATGGGAACGTATTTCCTTCATAAGACTCATATAAAAATAAAGGTTGTGCAAAACCATTAACCTTATACCCAAAATCTCATTGCTCATAATCAGGTGTCTTATATATGCCCTTGAGAAACCTCCTTTGCAAGCCGGACATATACAAGATTGTGACAGCGGTTTCTCATCATCCTTATGTATGCTGTTTCTTATATTAATCCTGCCTTCCTCCCACGTAAAAGCGGAACCGGTTCTGCCATATCGCGTTGGTATCACACAATCAAACATATCAATCCCAAGCTGAACAGACCGCACTATATCCTTCGGAGTGCCAACCCCCATTAAATATCTGGGCTTATCATTAGGAAGTAACGATGTGCAAACCTCAACCATCTCATCGCGAACGTCCTTAGGCTCACCAACACTAAGGCCGCCAATAGCATATCCCGGGAAATCCATCTCTATTAACCGCTGAGCGCATATTTTGCGCAAATTGCTGTAATGGGCACCCTGAACAATCGCAAACAGGGCATTAGGCCTGCCTGTTGATTTTAGATAATCCAAGCCCTGTTTCGCCCAAGCTATCGTTATACCCATTGATTTTTCGGCCCCTTCCCTTTCCACAGGATAGGGCAGGCATTCGTCTAAGCTCATAATAATATCGGAATCTAATAGGAGCTGAAAATCAACGGCCTCTTCAGGCGTAAACACAAAACGCGTCCCATCGATATGCGATGAAAATTCCACTCCTCGTTCATTCACTTTCCTTAGTTTTGCCAAACTAAAAACCTGAAAACCTCCGCTGTCCGTTAATATCGGCCTAGGCCATTTCATAAAGTCATGTAAATCTTTATGCATCTCAAAATACTTTCGCCCCGGCCGAACATATAAGTGGTATGTATTGGATAGGATTATCTCCGCGCCCATCTCCAATAATTCCCACGGGGCAACCGACTTTACGGTTGCCTGCGTGCCAACAGGCATAAAACAAGGCGTCTCAACCTCACCCCTTAGCAAAAAAAGCCTGCCTCGCCTAGCTCTTGTATCATTATCTTCATTTAATAATGTATATATCCCCATTTAAATTCCCTTCTTAGGGCACAGGCCATATAAATGGCAAAAATTACACTGCGGGTTTCTGGACTTACAACAATTCCTTCCATGCCAGATAAGCAAATTAGAAAATTCTGTCCATATCTTTTCGGGCCATAAATTCATCAAATCCTGTTCTATCTTATCGGGATTCTTGTGATTGGTAAATCCCAGCCTGTATGCTAAACGCCTCACATGGGTATCAACAGTAATTGCCGGCAGGCCAAATGCATTTCCCCTTATAACATTGGCTGTCTTTCTTCCCACACCGGGCAAGGATGTAAGTTCTTCCATTTCAACAGGAACCTGTCCAGCAAATTTGTCTAACAGGCGCATAGCCATTGCCTTTATGTTTTTTGCCTTGTTCTTGAAAAAACCTGCCTGGCGGATAAGGCTCTCAAGTATATCCTGTTTGATTCTGACAAAATCCTCCACGGTTTTGCATTTTTTAAAAAGCTCTTTCGTTATCATATTGACTCTAACGTCTGTGCACTGAGCAGAGAGAATCGTTGCAACCAAAAGTTCAAACGGATTGGAATAATTAAGCGCGATCTTAACCTTGCCATAGGCCTTCTTTAATCTGTTGTAAACCTCAATTGCCCTTTTTTGTTCCCTATTCACATGCCACCTTCTTTTAATAAATCTGGCCTGTATTTTTTTGTGTATTTATATGCCTGCTTTTTTCTCCACTTTAAAACGTCATTGTGGTTTCCACTTAACAAGACATTAGGAACTTTGTGCCCCATATAGGTGCGGGGACGAGTATATTGGGGATATTCCAATAAACCGGAATAAAAACTCTCATCTTTATGGGAATCCTCATTGCCCAAAACCCCGGGCAGAAGCCTCATAACTGCCTCAATAAAAAGCATCGCCGGAACCTCCCCTCCGGTTACGACAAAATCCCCTATGCTAATCCGTTCATCGAACACAGAAGAGACGCGCTCATCTATTCCTTCATAATGCCCGCATATCAAAACAATGTGCTCTTTTTTTGAAAAATACTCTGCCAATGACTGGTTTAAACGCCTGCCTCTGGCAGAAAGCTCTATCACACTGGTCGAAGAAGACTTTAAAAACTCTATTGCGTTGATGAGCGGCTCAGGCATTAAAACCATTCCGGCTCCGCCGCCAAAAGGCGGAGCATCTACTTTATACTGTTTGCTTTTAGAAAAATCCCGTAAGTTCCATAAACAAAGAAAAAGCCCGTTTTCACGGGCCTTCTTCCACATAGATATATCTATAATAGAATCAAAGAGTTCCGGGAATATACTTATTACATCTATCCTCATATCAAAGGGATAAGCAAGTATAACCCCTTACGCAGCAACGGCCCTGCGGGCCTTTTTTATAAGGCTCTTAACAGTTGGCGTAGGCTGAGCGCCGTTTTTGAGCCAATAGTCTATTCTCTCAATCTTTACGTCATAAAACATAGGATTTTTAGACGGGTCATAATACCCCAAGACCTCTAATACCTTACCTTCTCTTCCCTCTGTTGACTCCGTTGCAATAATGTAAAAATGATACCTGTGCTTTACACTCTTTCCTGGTTTCCTTAATCTAATCTTTACCATATTATTTCCTCCTTAATTTTTCCGCATATCTAATAGCAAAAACCTGCGCAGCGGCCTTGTTCAGCGTTTCTCTATATTCCTTTTTAGGCTGTGAGTCCGCCACTATTCCTGCCCCTGCCTGCACATATGCCTTTTTCTTATGAAAAACAATAGTGCGTATAGTAATACACATATCCATATTCCCTGAAAAATCAAAATACCCAATGCTTCCCGCATACATTCCCCTGGCAACGGGCTCCAATTCGTCTATGATCTGTATAGCCCTGATTTTTGGAGCGCCGCTAACTGTCCCGGCAGGGAAGGCCGCCCTAAAGGCATCAAATGCGGTCTTGCCCTTATCAAGACTGCCTTCTACCTTGCTAACTATATGCATAACATGAGAAAAATTCTGGATATGCATAAAATCTTTGACCTTAACAGAGCCTGACTTACACACCCTTCCCAAATCATTCCTGCCAAGATCAACTAACATAATATGCTCGGCCCGCTCCTTTTCATCAGCTAAAAGCTCTTTGGCCAAAATCTCATCCTCCTGGACAGTTGCCCCTCTCCATCTGGTGCCTGCTATTGGATGGGTCTCAACCTTGCGCCCGGATGCCTTTACTAAAACCTCAGGAGAAGCGCCAACTGCATACAAGTCCTCTTTGCCAAACTTCAAAAAGAACATATATGGCGAAGGGTTTAATAAACGCAAAACCCTATATACATCAAAGGGATTTGCCTTTGTATTTAACTCCAATCTCTGAGAAAGAACTACTTGTATAATCTCTCCATTATATATATAATCCCTTGCCTTTTGAATAGCTTTTTCAAAAGACTTATAGGCAAATGAAGATTTTACACCTTTTAGGCCTGATTTTACAAGCCTTTTTTTGTGCTTCAGAAAATCATACGGAATATGCTGTAATCCGGACGATTTGCCTTTTATCGACTTGATAATACCGTTCAGCCTCTTTACCGCTTTATCATATACCTTGCCCAATTCAATTTTATTCAGGCCATGCGTCTTGACAAAGGTCGTAATCCTCATACGGCCCTCTCTGTTGTCAAAAGAGATAATGTCCCTTGACATCACAAAAATTGAACCCGGATATTCCTTATTCGCTTTTACGGAAACAGGCTCATATTGACTAATCAAATCATAGTTAATATACCCTACAAATCCTCCTTCAAAAGGAAACGCCCCATCTTGTTTGGGAATACGTATATCCTTAAATGCATCTTGCACCATCACTAATGGATCTTTTTGACTGGAACAGCGCAATATCTTTAACGCGCCTATGCCAACAAAGGAAAACCTGCCAATTTGCTCATCAGGTTCAACGGACTCAAGCAAATATACGTAATTTTGATTAGTAAAGACAGCCAAAACATAAGAAGGCGTAAAGATATCTGAGGATATATCCGTATACAAAGGAACAAAACTGTATTTTTTTGACAATTCAATAAACTGAGACTTTGTGTGAGATACCATCATGAAGATTTTTTCGTTAAAATGGATATAGTAAGTTTGATAGTATTCCGAGAATAATCATTCGGATTTGGTATTATCCTAATAGAAGTAATCCGCGCAATATAATGTTCGCCCTCAAGTTTGCTCAAAAACTTACCTAAATTGTGGTAAGTCCCCTTTCCTGCATATGAAAAAACAGAGAAATAGAGATTGCCGCTTTTTTCCGCATCCTCTGGGTTTATCCTCTTTGTGATAACACCGCACTCTGATGCTAACGAGGATATCTTTTCCATAATAAAAGGTAAATCATATTCATTGACTAAACGTTCATCCAACAAGGATATCTCTTTCTTTAACTTGGCAATATATAATAACAAGTCTTTATCCTTTACCTTCTTCATACTGGCCCGCAATTCCCTGACAATCGAAGAATATTTTTGTTTAGATGCGGAGTATTTATTCCACAATGGACGGAATATCAAGAGCATGTTGAAGAATATAATGCCAACAGATAACAATACAATTAACAATAGGGTCTTTTTTCTCTCGTCATTAAGTATGGATATCTGCATAATATTACCTCTTACTTATCTGTTTTAAGTTCACAATATATGCTAAAATCAACTACCGGCGTACCTTTTATATCCCTCTGAGTAAGCCCCTTAACAGAGATATCACTGAATTTCTCTATTATGATGTCTTCTCCTTTCATACAGGATATAAACTGGCCTATTATACCCTTATTAGAACCCTTTGGATCATAAAAAGACCCTTTCATCTCCAGCGTCCCTGTGGACTCATCTAAAGCAAATTTATAAAACCATGCATTTTGCGGCATACAATCGCTAATTACATTTAGAACCCGGGCATAAGAGCTCTTTAACTTCATTTTGCGTTTATACATAGACAACTTCTTTTCTAAAGCGACTTGTTCTTTCCTTTTAGGGTAAAGCCCGTCTTTTTTCATGGTCATCATCTTGATTTCCGCATTCTGCCACATAGTTAATACACCCACAAATGTGTCCATTACTAACATAATTACCAAAACAATAACCGGTATGCTAAACACATTAAAAGAAAACCAATAAGGAAGTAAACTTTCCTTTTGCGTTCTCAACTCTGCAGGTAATAGATTTATCCTTATCATCTTAACGCCGCCCCCAATGCTATGTGGAGAGAATACTTCCACGTCTCTAAATTCCCTCTATTAACACCCTTGCCAACATCAAACCCAACCAACGGATCCCAAGTCTCAACAGGAATTCCCAAAAACTTCTTAAAATAGCCTATCAGCCCCACTGTCCTACTGCCTCCGCCGCTTACATACATCCCGGCAATCTCGCCTATATCCAAGTTACCCGTATATTCCATAGATACCCTGACCTCTTCAAGCAATCTGTAAAATATGGGCTCCGTTGCCTTTAATATAGCCTCTTTTTTATCTTCCGGAGGATTACATTTCAAAAGCTCAGCTTCATTATAACTAATCCTGAAGGCGTCTTCTATCTGCTCTGTAAACATCTTGCCGCCAATAGAGATATCCCTTATAAGCATGGGAAGGCCTTCCTTTTGTATCGTAAATATAGTATATTGATCGCCTATGTCTAATAATACCGATGCCTTGGATAGTTTTTCTTTTGGGTTTACAAACTCAAATAAATTCACCAAACATATGCCAGATATATCAGTAACAGATAAGGGCACCTGCGCATCTAAAAACGGCTTTATGGCCTCCTCGACAACGGATCTGCGAGAACCAACTAAAAGAACCAACTGGTCAGATTGCCTTTTTTTCAAAACAGCAAAGTCAGAAACCCTTTCTTCAATAGGAAACGGCATATATACTTCCTCTTCGAATTTCAATGCCTGACGCAGTTCATCTTCTTCTAAAATAGGCATAGACACTACGCGCGCTATCAATTTACTCCCATGAATGGCAACGGAAACAACCGACTTCTTAAGATCCAAAGAACCCTTTATCTCTTCCAAAAAATGTGTTAAGGCATCGACATTCTTTATCGGCTCTCTCACTGCCTTAGTTATGATATGCTGCTTCTGTTTGTGCAAGACTTCAACCAAAGTTATACTAGAAGCGCCAAGATCTACCCCTATTACTCTACGGCTAGGTTTAAACAAAGACTTCAACAAATCGCCCCCCTTCTCACCTGTTAGGAATGCAACCCCTTACTTTGACTCATTGTATCAAATAAACAACTCATATGTAAAGAAAAATTTATAACTCCGTTTTACGTATATTTACGGCCATAGCATCCTTTAAAAACAATCTTGCCAATGGCGCAAAATCATCTAATGCATCGCTTATGTAAGCATCTCTCCTGCCAATCGACGTGCGTTTTGTTAGCAATCCCTTTTCTTTCATAATAATCTTTAGGTTCTTTGCGACAGCGGCAGAGGAACTTACAATCTGCGCATTTTTAATAGATTTTTTAATTAACGCTTTCAGCATAGGATAATGAGTGCACCCCAAAAGCAGGGCATCTACATTCTTAAAATCAGCCAACACTTCATCTACAATACACTGAGCCAGTTTTCCCCTTATAATTCCCGCCTCAACCATAGGCACAAATAAAGGACATGCCTTTGCAATTATTCGCGCGCCTTTAACCCGACGCCGTAATTTCTGCTGGTATATACGGCTTGCTATTGTTGCCTTTGTCCCTATGACGCCTATCCTTTTTTTCCCTAACCTCTCTATCTCATCAACACCTGCATTGACAACGTCTAAAAATTCCACATTAAAAAAACACCTTAACTCGTTTCCTGCAAGGCTCGATGCGGTATTACACGCTATTACTATTATCTTTACGTTTTTCTTTAATAAAAACAATGTGTTTTCTATTGAATATTTTATAACGGTTTCTTTGGATTTGTTGCCATACGGCACGCGCGCAGTATCCCCCAGATAAACGATGTCTTCATTAGGCAATGCCTTTGCTATTTCTTTAAAAACAGTAAGGCCTCCTGCCCCTGAATCAAAAATACCTATAGGCCTGTTATCACTCACTATTCAGCTCCTCCTGAGATATTCCAGTATACCATCGGATATTGCCTTTGCTATTTTTTCTTTATACCTACTGGAGTTTAATTTACCTGCCTCTCCCTTGTTTGAAACAAATCCAATCTCCACCAAAACCGCAGGCGAATTCGTCCATTTTAAGACATAGAAAGGCGCCCCTTTTACTCCACGGTTCTTTGTGCCAATAGCCCTTGAGAGCCTTGTGCCTATAAACCCTGCCAATTTTTTGGACTTGGCCCTATTGTCCGTGTAAATCATATCCCAGATAATTGTCTCTATCTTTTTATCTGAATGTAAACTTTTCTCCTCCAACTTTAATACGGAATTCTCTGTTGCAACAACCGCTCGCGTTGAATCATCAACCCTCTCGGAAACGTAATAGACCTCAACACCCCTTGCGCTGCTCTTCCTGCTCGCATTTGCATGTATACTGACAAAGACATCCGGCATAAGCCTGTTGGCCTTCTTGGCCCTGCCCTTTAGGCTGACAAACACATCCTTGTCTCTTGTCAAAACAACCTTTACGCCATATTTAACGAGCAATGCCTTTACCCTCTTTGCAACATCTAATACCACGTCCTTCTCTCTTATGCCATTTGCCATGGCCCCGGGGTCTTTTCCTCCGTGCCCGGGATCAAGCATAACAATAAATTTCTTCTTTTTTCGCGATTTCAAAGCAACGTTGTTTTTGACGTAATTTACAACAGCAGGACTCACTAAAAGGTAATTCCCGGATAATATCGTTTTAGACGGCAGTTTAACCTCACGCCCATCTATAAGCACCCAAGAGCTGTTTAAAAGAAACCTGAGATGGCTATTGCCGTAATCAAGTTCCACAATCCCTGCCCGCATATCATACCTATAGTTGTTGCCTTCAAGCGCTAGTTTTATGTGCTCCTGCCTGCGGGCAGTCCTGTGAACAACCCTTTTGCTTGAACCACATCCGTTAAAGAATAAAATCCCGAAGACTAACAGTCCCCAAAATATATTTCTCAGTAAATTTTTCATAATCACTCAACTGTAACGGATTTGGCCAGATTCCTTGGCTGGTCTATATTGCACCCCCTTAAAACAGCTACATAATAGGCAAATAATTGCAAGGCCACTATATTTACAATGGGCGCAAACTCCTGCCTTACTTTAGGGAGAAAAACAACCTCTGGGACATCTTCCCCAATCTGCTTGTTGCCTTCAGATGCTAAGGCAATCAGTTTTCCGTTCCGTGCCTTTATTTCCTCTAGATTGGAATACACCTTCTCATATACGTCTGAATCAGTGGCAATACATATAACCGCTCTATATTCATCTATAAGCGCAATAGGGCCGTGTTTCATTTCTCCCGCAGGATAACCCTCAGCAGGTATGTAAGATATCTCTTTTAATTTCAAGGCGCCTTCCATCGCCGTAGGATAATCAAACTTTCTTCCCAGATACAAAAACGAACCAAAATTATGATGCGCCTTTGCCAAATCCTGCAAATAGGAATCCATATCTATTACACGTTTCACCTTATCAGGCAGATTGTAAAAATCCTCTAACAGGCGCGCATCAAGCGTATTTTTCCTGCCTGCGATATACATAGCCAATAACGCCATTACGCTTAACTGGGCTGTATAGGCCTTAGTGGAAGCAACGCTTATTTCTATACCGGCATGTGTCATAACAACGTAATCGGCTGTTCTTGTCAGGGACGAACCTATAACATTGCACACGGCCAAAATGGGCACGCCTCTGCGTTTAAAGACCTCAACCGCCGCCAAGGTATCTGCCGTTTCTCCTGACTGGCTGATTGCAATGCACAAACTGTTTTCTTCAATAGGCAAATCCCTATAACGCAATTCACTGGCCACGTCTATTTCAACAGGAATAGAACAAATAGATTCTATCAAGTACCTTCCGACTAACCCCGCATGATATGCCGTGCCGCATCCGATTATGTATATGCGCTTTACCGATTCAATATCTAATCCATCAAGTTCAGGAAAAACAACCCCTTTTTCTTTTAAGTGCAAACCAATAAGCCTGCCTATGACAACCGGCTGTTCGTGAATCTCCTTTTTCATAAAGTGGGGAAATCCGCAGCGCTGCGCCTGTGTTATGTCCCACTCTATCTTGCTGATTTCAAAATCTCTTTGCCTATCGGTATTCTCTATGTATGGTTTCTTACCCAATGAAAGCTTTATCAAATCCCCTTCTTCTATAAATACGACGTCTTTTGTGAAAAGCAACAAAGGCGTAACATCGCTGGAAACGATAAACTTATCTTTGTGTATTCCTAAAACCAGCGGAGACCCCTTTCTCGCGCAGGCTAAGACGTTCGGCTCATCACAATGAACAACCGCTATGGCATAAGATCCGGCAAGGCGCCCCACGGCCTTTTTAAGCGCAGTAAATAAATCACCCTCATAATATTCCTCAATAAGATGTGGAATCACTTCCGTATCTGTTTCAGAGACAAATTTATGCCCATTAGAAACCAATTCTTCCCTTAATGCGGCAAAATTTTCAATGATGCCGTTATGAACAACCGCAATCTTACCAGAACAATCCGTATGAGGGTGCGCATTAACGTCGTTTGGTTCGCCATGCGTTGCCCAACGCGTATGCGCAATGCCAACGTTCCCTGATATCTGTGTGTTTTCAATAATACTCTTTAATGCCTTTATCTTACCTTTGGATTTGTACAACGACATATCGCCATTGGCGTTTACAACGGCAATGCCTGCAGAATCATAGCCCCTGTATTCCAATAAGGACAGCCCTTCGGTAAGCTCTTTTGGTTTGTCTCCGGGCCCTAATATCCCGACTATCCCACACATTTTCCCAACAACACCTTTATTGTATTTTCTCTATTCTTGCGCAGTATAGGTTTTAGGAACTCAAAATCAAGCAAGAGCCCTCTTTTACCATGCCTAAAAACCCTGCCGTTTATATCAACAGACTCTATGCAATACCTGCCCCAATCCAGTTTGCCTTCGTTATGAAAACTGTATCTGATTCTAAATCCCCTAAATGAACTCAATACCTCTATCGGTTTTCCGTCCTTAAAATGCCGTTTTAGCAGTTTAGGAAATAGGAATAAATCGCCCATAACCGAACTGATTCCCAGGGCCTCTCTTAAAAGCGTCATCACATACCAACTTGCCGAACCCGTTAAATAACTATACATCCCTTGCGACGAGTTATTAAAGTACTCGGGCAAACACGGGTATATCTTCGCATTAGGGGTATCAATCGCCAAATTAAACAATGACTCCAGCGCCTTCCAACCTTCTTTTACCAATCCTCTCCTAAATAATGCATTGGCATACATAACTACCATATGAGAAAACACAGCGCCGTTTTCCTTTTCACCAAAGGCAAATGCAAATGCCCTTCCCATATCAAGAAGGACTTTTTTAAAATCGGTATTGAGCCTATATCCTTTTATCTTTTTATCAAATAAATACCTGTCAACGGATCTTGCAACCAGCTTTGACTCGTCATTAGACAGAATGCCTTTCATTATAGGAAATACTTGGCCCGTAAGCGTCATACGGACTGTGCCATTAAAGACACATTCCAAGGCGCGGGCATTGTTGTCAAAATACCCGTTGACCCAACAGCCTTTCTGCGTGTCAATAATCTGCCTGCGCACCGCCTTTTTCAAGGCATCCGCCTTTTTCCTCAAATCATCAGCAAGCCTTTTTACAGACACGGATATCTTTGCGCCGGATAATCCCTTTATCTGAACAGAATCAAAAAATTCCAACAACCTCTCCTGCCGCGCCTTTGAACTGGCATAACTTACAGGGCTCTTTCCAAGTGTGTCCAACAATAATGCCATTTCCTTAAACAGCTCTATCTTTTTTATGCCCAATGAAGAAAGGTCATCTAAAAGGTCGGCCAGTTCATCCAAATTCCCCGCATAAAATGCGGTAAATGCCGCTGACTCTCCTTTATCAGCGGCCATATCCAGCCCATCATTCCAATCGGCATTTTCCAGCCTTATCAGGTTGTGCCTTCCGGCATTAAAGAATTGCACCAAATGTTGCAATAATATATGCTCTAACACAGAACCCTTATAAGGCACTCCCCTTTTATCAAGGAGCTGAGTGTTGCCATCCCACAACGAATCCCATCGCTTTCCTCTAAAGATCTGATTGTCCCTAAAATACGGGGCCTCTTCAAACAAAAACTCCCAATCGCCCGTCTGGTCTATATACAACATCACAGTCAAAAATGGCCATACACCATGATCCATCCAGACGCGCGTAATCTTATTCCTATCGGCTATAAACTCGCCCTTCTCTTTGCCTATTATCGTGGCATTTGACCCGTCTATGCGCACGCCTGCAAAATTCCCTAACAAATCCTCTTTAACACTGCCGGCATCCACTAAAAGCAAAGACAACAAATCCTGCCATAGATCACGCCATCCCCTGCCGCCCTTGCCATAATCAAAGTCAGGCAAAAAGGAACAACCGTATATCTTTCTCAATAAGGGCTGAATAGAAACCCACTTCAACCAATTGGAAAACTCACCATCAGGGAAACCAAAAGATAACCTTCTCGTATAGGACTGCCAAAATTCAATTGTCCTGTCAAATGCCTTATCAAAAAATGCCTTATTACAGGCCTTCGCAGGACGTTTGCCATTATCCTTAGATATGCCCAATGCAAGATAAAACTCAAACGCATCTCCGGGATTAATAGAAACGCGATTAAATACGCCTGCAAAACAACACTCAGAGCCATAACATAAACGCTTAGGACGATCAAGAAGCCCTATGGGGTTTAATAAGTTGCCCGTCCTGATAACGTCATTGTAATCAGAAAACACGTGTAAAAGATCGGAATCATTAGAATCTGCAAAAACAGAATAACTCGTATGATTAACTCTATGGCCTTCCTCATCAAAAGACATAGTCGGTTTTAACACAATCCCGTTTTTAAAGGCCTTCACTCTGTTTAACAAGGACGTTACGTGCCTGTGGTCCCTGATATTATCTGCGCTCCTGCCATAAACAGGCACAACAACTGCGGGGGAAAAAGAAAGTTTTTTACCAGAGGTATTTTTTATGGATATCCTAAACAACTGGACATTTTCCTTTATATCCACAAAAGTAAGCACGTCACAGGACAATAAATCCGAAACATACAAAACCTTATACCACAAAAGACCTGCGTTAACCTCTTTTTTAACGGGGAAATTTGTGTTCAACTTGGTCGCAGACTTGCCCAAAGGAGAAAACAGATCTCCCCCCTCAAACAGCGCCCACACGTTTACTCCAAGATTGTTCGCAGAAAGGCCAAAACGCGTAGCAGGTTCAAAAAAGAACTCGTGATTAGAGAGCTTTAAATCCCCGTTTAAATCCGCGGTAATAGATCCCATTAAATTAAAATTCGTAAGGGGGAAATACGCCTCTTTATCACAAAGAGTTGAACGAAATTCTCCATTATCAGATAAAAAGATATTTTTCATAATCAAATCAATATTTGGGGTGGGTGAGGGGACTTGAACCCCCGGCCTCTTGAGCCACAATCAAGTGCTCTAACCGGGCTGAGCTACACCCACCATTAATCTTTCTTTTTAATCTGGTCTAAAAAACCACCAACTACATCGCCAACCAAATCCAAGACGCTCTCTGCTGTGCCTATTGCAGTATCCTTTATGTATTGATCGGGCCTTCTTTCTTTGTATATCTTGGATAAGATATTCTCTAAACTCAAATCGGGCTTGCTGAGCTTCGTATTCAGCGCAAACTCCATACCCATATGTCCATTGCCGGACAACCCTGATAGAGCCGATAATATACCTGCAGCCAAGGCATTTCCTTGACCATCCATTCCCAATGAACTCAATTCCAGTTTGTTTTTTATCTTTAAATCATCGTTCTCAGCAACGGCCTTTGACGTCAAATTCAGCGTTCCTGAAAGAGCTTTCATATTAAAATACCCTCTAAACTCTGTCAAGTCAATATCTTTGCTCTCAAAATCAATGTCAGCGTCTTTCCTGTCCCAATCAATCCACCCCTTTGCTGATATAACACCCTTTTCTCCTATGTGGGCCTTCATATCCACATTGAAAAACATAACGTCTTTCGGGTGATAAACCGAAACATCGCAATCGTGCAGACGAATGCAACTATCTTCATCCTTTTTACATATAAACAGCTCTATGTCCTTTGCAATAAACGACCTAAACGGCACAATAAAATCGCCCTTTGCGCCCTTATCCTCACTTTTATTCGGCAAAACAGGCACAGGCAAGACAATTCCTTCCCCGCCTTCCACAAAAAACCTTGAAGTTATGCCTCTGATATAAATCTTGTCAGGAAACAAAAAACTGTTTTTTCGTATAAAAGAGACTTCCAGATCTTCCACGTTTACCCATTTATCAACCTTGATGTCCTTAACAACAAGATCCTTGCCCCAATAAGAAATAGAGCCTATTTTTATCGGGATATTGAACGCCTTGCTTAAGGCAAAAGAAAGAATCGGGCCTCCCAGTGTATTTAATATAACCATGGATATAACAAACACTGCCAAAATATAAAAAACAAATCTTATTATAAACCGAAACATACATAACTCCTTTCCTGTGAAAACGGAATTTATTATATCACAAAAGGACCTATAAACGAAAAGACAGTTTGAGGGGATATTATAAAAAAATCACTACATTAACAGAATAAGATTCATATCCCTTAAAACACAAAATAAAATAGGGTTGTGAAAATCCAGTCGGCAACTAGGATGGAAACAAAGGAGCGGACAACCGAACGCATCGTGGCCTCGCCTACCTCCTCGGCGCCCCCTTCAACACGCAGGCCTTCATAACAGCTTATCATAGAGATTAACATAGCAAAACTAACCGATTTAACTATGGTTATAACGATATCCTTATAGACCAGCGCGTTAAAGGCGGTCTGCACATAGAGCCCGCCGGTTATGTTTAAGTTGTAAACACAGACGTAATACCCGCCTATAATCCCTACTATATTCGCCATTAATACCAATATCGGCAGGGAAATTACCATTGCGCTTAACCTGGGCGAGACTAAAAACTTGACAGGCTCCATAGCAAGGGTCTTTAAAGCATCTATCTGCTCTGTCACTTTCATAGTGCCTATCTCTGCGGTGATAGCCGCACCTGCCCTGCCTGCCACAATCATTGCGGTCAACACAGGCCCCAGTTCCCTCACCATAGATAAGGCCACTAAACTGGCGATATACATCTCCGCAGATACCTTTTGCATCTGATAAGCGCTCTGTATTGCAATAATCATACCTGTGAAAAGCGCCACCATCATAGAGATAAAACTGCTTGCCATACCTATGCGTTTTATCTGATCTAATGTATACAGGATGCGGAAAGGCTTGGTAAATATCCCGGCAAATGCCCTGATAAACAGCAGGACGATACCGCCCAAATACATAAGGGCTGCTCGCCACCTCTGAATAACAGCCTTAAAGAATAACAATTTCTATTATCCCTCCACAGGAGCCTGATCCGCTTGAGGCGCCGGCTCTTCATCTGCAACAGGCTCAAAATACAACTCTTCTTTATCCTCCGCTTTGATTACTCGCATCTTTTGACCCTCTGAAAATGTGCCTTTGATTATCTCTTCGGCAAGAGGGTCTTCTATGTACCTCTGCAACGTCCTCTTTAATGGCCTTGCCCCATACATAGGGTCAAAACCCTTGTCTATAAGAAAGTCTAGGGCAGACTGCTCCAATACAAACTTTATTCCCTGCTCGGCAATCCTTCTTCTTATTGCCTCTATCTCTATACGAACAATGCTCTCCAAATCCTTTCGGTCAAGCGGCCTAAATACTATTATTTCATCTATTCTGTTTAAGAATTCCGGCTTAAAGACCTTCTTGACTTCATTCATTAACTTATCCTTGATGTTGCCATATTCCTGCCCTTCATCAGGCACGCCAAAACCAAGCGACCCTTGTTTCTTAAGCGTCTCTGCTCCAACGTTAGAGGTCATTATCAATATGGTGTTTCTAAAGTCCACTTTTCTTCCGTAGCTGTCAGTAAGACGCCCGTCCTCAAGCACCTGCAAAAGCAGATTAAATACATCGCTATGCGCCTTTTCTATCTCATCAAGCAGAACAACAGAATATGGCCTTCTACGAACCTTTTCCGTAAGCTGTCCGCCTTCTTCATATCCCACATATCCGGGAGGCGCTCCAACCAAACGAGAGACATTGAATTTTTCCATATATTCCGACATATCTATCTGAATCAACGCATCCTCATCGCCAAACATAAATTCAGCTAACGCCCTTGCAAGCAGGGTCTTACCAACACCTGTCGGGCCCAAGAATATAAACGAACCTATGGGCCTGCGCGGGTCCTTTATCCCCGCGCGAGAACGCCTTACCGCCCTGGCAATGGCAGATATAGCCTCATCCTGGCCAACCACTTTATCTCTTAAGGCCTCCTCTATTTTCAATAGTTTTTCGCTTTCAGTTTCTTCTAATCTGGTCAAAGGCACGCCTGTCCATTGAGACACCACAAATGCAATATCTTCGGCTGTGATATCAACAACTGATTCGGATTTTTCACTCTCCCATTTGGACTTCATCTCTTCTAATCTCTTGCGTGCTTCTCTTTCCGCATCCCTTGCAGCAGCGGCCTCTTCAAAATTCTGATTGGCTATGAAATCCTCTTTTTGTTTTTTCAAACGTTCCACCTCTTTCTCAAGGACGACAATCTCCTCAGGCACGACCAAGGCGGAGAGTTTGGCCCTTGCGCCTGCCTCGTCTATCAGGTCTATTGCCTTATCAGGCAAGGCCCTGCCGGTGATGTACTTATCGGACAACCGGGCAGCTGCCTCTATTGCCTCATCAGTATAATGGACCTTGTGATGCTCTTCATACTTCTTACTAACGCCTTTTAATATCTCTATAGTCTGACTCACGCTGGGCGGTTCTACCATTATGGTCTGAAAACGCCTTTCCAATGCCGCGTCTTTTTCAATATACTTGCGGTACTCATCCATTGTCGTTGCCCCAACGCACTGTATCTCGCCCCTTGCAAGCGCTGGCTTCAATATATTTGAGGCATCTATTGCGCCTTCCGCCGCACCTGCCCCGACAATAGTATGCAACTCATCTATAAAGATAATTATATTCTCAGACTTCTTAATCTCGTCCATAACAGCCTTGATACGTTCCTCAAACTGGCCGCGATATTTTGTCCCCGCAACCATAAGAGCCAAATCTAAGACGATAATACGTTTATTATGCAACACCTCCGGGATATTACCCTCAATTATGCGCTGGGCAAGCCCTTCAACAATAGCTGTCTTACCAACACCTGCCTCGCCTAAGAGCACAGGGTTGTTTTTCGTCCTCCGCGAGAGTATCTGAACAACGCGCTCTATCTCCTTTGTCCTGCCTATAACAGGATCCAACTTCCCTTCCTTTGCCAACGCAGTTAGGTCCCTGCCAAATGAATCCAAAGCAGGCGTCTTAGACTTTGCCTGGCCTGCCTGCTGTTGAGCAGAAGCAGAAGGCCCGGGTATGCCCGCTCCAAGCAAATCCATTATTTCCTGACGAACATTATTTATCTCAAGGCCAAAACCGTTTAATACCTGCGCGGCAATCCCTTCTCCTTCACGCAAAAGCCCTAATAAAAGATGTTCTGTGCCTATATAATTATGCCCCATTGCCCTTGCCTCTTCGCCTGAAAGCTCCAATGCCTTTTTTGCACGCGGCGTAAAAGGCACGTCAGCAACCTTTGATTCAGCAGGCCCGGGTTCGACTAGCTTTTCAATCTCTTTCTTGACCATCTCAAAACTGATACCTAATTTGTTCAACACGGCAACGGCAACACCTTCGCCTTCCCTAAATAACCCAAGCAAGAGGTGTTCTGTTGCAATGTAATTATGGTTTAGGCGGCGCGCCTCCTCTTTACTTAATATGATGACCTTTCTGGCCCGTTCTGTAAAACGATTAAACATAAAAATCCCTCCTATTAAGATTTTGTTTCATTATCCTCTTTTTCCCCGGAAAACTTCTCCCTCATAATTTTAGCGCGTTTTATGTCGCGCTGTCTGCTGGAGATCTTTCTTCTGCTTATCTTTTGCAAATGAGCAGGCTGAGTTATTATAAACAAATCATTGATCAAGGCGTTGTCTATATCTGTAATAATGCCCAGATCAACCCCTAAACGCACCAAGGATAAAAGTTCCAAGGCCTCCTTACTGCTGACAATACGCGCGTTTTGGGCAACCGCATAGGCCCGCAAGACTCTGTCTTCAAGCATCATACGGCCTGTTTTTAGCACCCGCTCTCTCGCCATGCGCTCCTGCTCAACTACCTGTTTTATTACGCGTTTAATGCTGTCTATTAATTCCTCTTCAGAATATCCCAAAGACGCCTGATTGGATATCTGAAAGAAATTTCCCATAGCCTGCGTTCCCTCGCCGTAAAGCCCCCTTGCTATAAAATTCAACTTTGAAATAGTCTGCAAGACCTTGTTAATCTGCTTTGTAATCACCAATGCGGGCAAATGCACCATAACAGAACCCCTAAGCCCTGTCCCGACATTCGTCGGGCATGCCGTATGAAACCCCACGTCGGGAGTAAATGCAAAATCAAGGCTCTGACTAAAGGCATCGTCCAATGCATTGGCCTCAAGCCAGGCATTCTCCATATCAAAACCGCCTAACATTACCTGTAAGCGAATATGGTCCTCCTCATTTACCATGATAGAAACACCCTCATCAGAGGATATAATAACTCCCCTGCCATCGCCATCGTTTGTGTGTTCATAACTAATCAAATGCCTCTCTATCAAAAATTGTTTGTCCAAATCACTGACATCTTCCAAGGCGATTGCCCAATTATTCTTAAAAACATCCATATTAAGGGCCGCATCAAAAACCTGCCTGCGCACATCTATCATCATATCCCTGCCCGCATAGTGGGGAAAAACCGCATGACGCAGGTTGCGCGCAAGACGCACCCTTGAGGATATAACTATATCCAAATCAGGTCCGGGCATCAGCCAACGGCTCTGACTATTAAGCATATGTTCAAACATATCCGAATAGTGCGACATATCAAGCGCCTGCCTCTATTTGCCTAATCTTGTCCCTTAACTTTGCGGCCTCCTCAAACTCCTCTTTTGCAATGGCATCTTTCAAGGCCTGCCTTAACTCCGCAAGCTCTAACTCCTTACTCATCTCTTCGGAAACGCGTTTCGGCCTTTTTCCAACATGATTAGCCGAACCATGTATGTTCCTGAGCAATGGCCTTAGATTCTGCTTAAATGCATTATAACACTGGCTGCATCCTAATCGGCCTATCTTCCTGAACTCCTTATACGTAAGCCCGCAATTAGGGCACGTTAACGGCTCGCTGTCCTTTGCCTTGGATTTGTCGGGCGCAATCCCTCCCAAGAACATAGGAAACGCAGTTGGAATCTGCATCTGGGCGGCCTTCTCTTGCGCGCACGCCTCGCATAGATGCAATTCCACTACCTTATGGTCAACAATCTCTGTTAAATGGACAGTTGCCTCTGCCTTGCCACACATATCACATAACATAAAAACCACCTCGCATTAGTATACCACAAGAAGGCCTATATCTTAATAGCCTTTATCATATCTTTAACGGCCTTGTTTATCCCATAAAACGCGGCATAACAAACAATAGAATGGCCTATATTAAGTTCATTAATCTCTTCTATTCTTGCAATCTCAGATACGTTTTCGTAATGCAATCCATGGCCAGCATTAACGACAAGCCCAAGTCTTGCGGCAAATTCAGAGGCCTTGACAATCTTCTTTAACTCGCTCAACATGCGCCGTTTCGCCTTTGCATCGGCATATCTTCCTGTATGCAACTCAATGATGCCTGCACCTGCATCTATACTCGCCTCTATTTGCCTTCTGTCTGGTTCTATAAATAAACTCACAGCAATTCCCGCATCTGCAAGGCGCTTGATTGCTCGTTGCACCTTCTTGAAATTTTTAACCACATCAAGCCCGCCCTCCGTCGTCAACTCCTGCCTTTTTTCAGGCACAAGTGTTGCCTGATGCGGCTTGAGGTTTACAGCAATATCCACTATCGACTTTGCAATAGACATCTCTAAATTAAACATAATCCTCAACGTACTCTTGAGCCTGAACACATCATCATCCTGAATGTGCCTTCTATCCTCACGCAAATGCGCAACAATAGAATCAGCCCCCGCTTTTTGACACAACAGGGCCGCATCCACAGGATCGGGATACACAGTCCCCCTTGCCTGCCTGAGCGTTGCAAAGTGATCTACATTTACGCCTAACTTTTTTCTGCGCATAACCACCACCCCTATAACATTGCTTCAACTATTGAATATTTTGTATTATTATAACCTTATGGACAATATAACTGAAATAATTTTTAAAATAAAGGAAATCTGCCGGGAAAAGGCAATATACATATCTTGCGCAGAATCGATAACCGGCGGGCTTCTATCTTATGCCTTTACCAAATATCCCGGAGCGTCTACTTATTTTAAAGGCTCGGTAATCGCATATACGAATGAGATAAAAACGTCTGTCCTAAAAGTAAAAAAACAGACATTGAACAAATACGGCGCGGTAAGCAAGGAAACCTGCGTTGAGATGAGCGCAGGAGCTTTGCGGGCATTCAACAGCCAATTGAGCATAGCAGCGACAGGCTATGCCGGGCCTGATGCAGAAGGTGAAAAAACAGGAACCGTATTTATCGCAGTGAACTTCAAAGGGCTGGCTATTTGTAAAAAATATAAATTTAAAGGCACACGTATGCAGATACAAAAACAGGCCGTAAAAACCGCGCTTATAATGACACTAAAACAATTAAAATAAGATGAAAAACAGGATATTTATTGCACTTAACATAGATAAAGAATCCAAAGAAGACATCAACAAATTCATCAAGGAAAATCTTTTTCCGTTTCAAACAAGGGCCTCTTGGGCAAGGCCTGAAAACATGCACATAACGTTGGCGTTTATAGGGAAAATAAAAACAAAACTCCTTGAAAGACTTATAGATGGAATAAAAACAATCACATTTAATCCATTTACTTTTCAGACAGAAGTTATCTCCGGATTTCCCAATATAAAACGGCCAAGGGTAATATGGATTGGGACAACGAAAAAAGATGATCAACCTTGCCACTATTATACGCAAATCATAGGGGCATTAAATTCTTCCCATATAACCTTTGACAAAAAACCTGACTTTATTCCACACATAACATTGGCCAGATTAAAAGGCCCCATAGACAAACAAGACGTTAGCAAAATAGAAATAGCATCCAAACAATTGCCTTTGGAAATAAAGATAACATCCCTGTCTATTTATGAAAGCATTTTATCGCCTAACGGCGCAAAATACATAGAATTGATGAGGATATAAATCCGCATCAGGCGGGTTCAACTAGATAATCGCTTATATTCCTGCTTTCTATATCAAATCCTATTCCAAAAAGGATTACCTCTTTTCCTTCTCCCTTGTATCCAGCCGCATAGCCCTTTTCCTTTATCTGTTTTAGGGCATCTTGAGCATTATCCCCTATCTTCATCTCTATGATGTATACCTTATTTTCTAACTCCACTACTATATCTATCCTGCCCCTGTTTGTCCTCACCTCTGCCCCTGTCCTTAATCCCAAAAGGTGGAAAATCAAATACGCTGTCGTCTGATAATACTGCTCTTTATCCCTTATTCTGTCTGTGATATCATACGGTACATTGGCATATATCCGCTTTAACCACTCCATAAAACCCTCTATATCGCCTTCCTTAAGATAGGCCTGCGCATCATACTCTCCAATGGTATGGCTATCATCACCATAAATATATGCCTTTGCCACTGCGTTGATAAAGGCCTTCTCCACCTCGTAATT
>CAYXYY010000016.1:0-24886 GCA_964469495.1 uncultured Planctomycetia bacterium
GGCAGGCCTTGGGGCTGTTATCGGGCATCAAAGCGGTGAAACGGCTCAGGGCGCGGCTATTGGAGCCGCGGTTGGCGGATTAGCGGGCGCTATTGCCGGCGACGCTATGGAAAACAATGCACAGCAGCCTTCACAGGCAACGACGTATCCTCAACAGGGCAATACAACATACCAAACGCAGGAACCTCAGGTTGTAGTGGAGCATAAGGTCAAATTCTGCCCTGTCTGCGGAAGGGAGTATCCGTCGGATATGGAATATTGTCCAAAGTGCGGGGTTAAATTGCTTTACAAGCAGGAACAATAAGCCAGGCAATCTATTAAGCGATGAATGGGATTTTTATTGTCCTATTGGCGTATCTTTTGGGAGCTGTGCCGTTCGGGTATGTTATTACCAGATTGCTTACTGGCAGGGATATTCGGACGATGGGAAGCGGTAATATCGGGGCAACTAATGTTTCTCGTTCTGTGAGCAGGTTCTGGGGCAGGATTGTCTTATTATTAGATGCGCTTAAGGGATTGATACCGCCTGTTTTGGCCGGTTTATTTCATTTTGAGCTAAAAGTCATTGTCTTATCAGGACTTATTAGCGTGTTAGGGCATATGTTTCCCGTGTATATAGGCTTTAAAGGCGGAAAAGGTGTTGCAACGGGATTAGGCGCGTTAATAGGGATAGGGATTTTTTATAAACCTGTGTTGCTTGCGTTGTGTGTTTTCGTAGGCGTGTGGTTTGTTGTCCACAGGTTGACAGGGTTTGTGTCCCTTGCCTCTATATTAGGCGCGTTTTCCTTTGCCATATATGGATTGTTGCGTTTTGAAGAGATTTGGCTTAAAATGTTTGCTCTGGTATTGGGCCTGATTGTGGTTATCAGGCACAGGAGCAATATATTAAAATTGATTAAAGGCAAGGAATCAAAGGCATCGTTATGAAAGAAAACAAAAATAACGTTTTTGCCCCTGTTCAGGAGATTGTCAAAGCTGTCTCAAAAGGCGAGATGGTTATAATTGTAGATGACCCTGACAGGGAGAATGAGGGCGATTTGGTTGTGGTAGGCAGGTTTGCCTCTGCTGAGAAGATAAATTTTATGGCAAAAGAAGGCAGGGGCCTTATATGCATTGCCACGGAAGGGCATATATTGGATAGGCTGGAAATACCGCTTTTAACTTCCCATAAAGGAAGTCGCGGTGATTCCTATTCAACTGCATGGGCAATGTCTGTTGATGCGGCTCAAGGCACTACAACGGGCATCTCTGCGCATGACAGGGCAAAGACAGTTGCGGTATTTTGTAATCCGGATAGTAAGCCCGATGACCTTATAATGCCCGGGCATATGTTTCCGTTGATGGCGAGAAGCGGGGGTGTTCTTGTAAGGGCAGGCCATACCGAGGCGTCGGTTGATCTGGCCAAGATGGCCGGTTTGGAACCAGTTGCCGTGATATGCGAGATATTGAATGAGGATGGATCTATGGCGCGCCTTCCCCATATAATAGATTTTGCAAAAAGGCACGATATCCTGATAGGTTCAGTTGCCGACTTGATTGATTATCGCCGAAAAACTGAAAAACTGATAGAAAGAATTGCCGAGGCCAAGATGCCGACGGATTTCGGGAAGTTTAACGTGATAATATATAAATCTTTGGTAGATCAAAAGGAACATCTGGCCGTTTGGATGGGAGACATAAGCAATGGCGAACCTGTATTGGCGAGGGTTCATTCTCAGTGTGTTACAGGAGACATATTTCATTCCCGCAGGTGTGATTGCGGCGCGCAATTGCACAAGGCAATGGAGATGATTGCAAAGGAGGGGAGAGGCGTTGTTTTATATATGTCGCAGGAAGGGCGAGGTATTGGGCTTGCCAATAAGATAAAGGCCTATCACCTGCAGGATAAAGGGTTGGATACGGTTGATGCGAATCTTGCCTTGGGATTCCCTCCTGACCTGCGGGATTATGGGATAGGTGCGCAGATATTAAAGGACTTAGGAATAAGAAAGATACGACTTATGACGAATAATCCCAGAAAAATTGCCGGGCTGCAGGGATATGATTTAGAGGTTGTGGAACGGGTGCCTATCATCGTTGGCCGCAACGAGGAAAATGAGTTTTACTTAAAGACAAAAAAAGATAAATTGGGGCATTTATTTGACAAGGACTGATATGAAAGCGTTTTTATCTATTGGTTCTAATATGGGAGATAGAAAACGAAATTTGTCCTGTGCTATTCAGCAGATAAATGGCCTGTGGTTTACAAGGGTTGAAGAGGTTTCGCCTATATACATAAACCCGGCTCAGGGACATAGCGGAGGTGAATTTTATAACGCTGTTGTGATGGTTAATACGCTTTTATGTCCTTATGGGCTTTTAATTCGCTTGCAGGAGATAGAGAAACGGCTTGGAAGAAGGGAGAAATTTAACAATTCGGCAAGGACTATTGACATAGATATACTTTTGTGTGAGAACGTTAAAGTGGATTTGCCTGATCTTTCTATTCCACATCCAAAAATGTTTGAGAGGGATTTTGTAATGGCGCCGTTGTTGGAAATGGATAGCGCCAAATGCCTTAATCTTAATTTCACAGGCAAAAGGCAGGGTGTCTTATGCAGGTGGTAAGGTCTATTTCCAAGATCCGAAAATTGTTATCTCCTTATAGACGAAAAGGTAAGACTATTGGATTTGTTCCGACGATGGGATATTTCCATAGAGGGCACTTATCTCTTATGAGGAAGGCGCGCAAGGAATGCGATGTGGTTGTGGTAAGCCTTTTTGTAAATCCCATACAATTTGGGCAGGGCGAAGACTTAGACAGATATCCCCGGGATTTTAGAAGGGATAAGTTGTTGGCAGAAAAAGAGGGTGTGGACTTCCTGTTTGCGCCTGATGCAAAGGGTATGTATAGCGCTGAATTTTCAACGTTTGTCGAGGTAAAAGGATTGGATGAGGTGTTATGCGGGGCGCGCAGGCCGGGGCATTTCAAAGGCGTTGCAACGGTGGTTGCAAAGCTCTTTAATATAGTAATGCCTGATATTGCCTATTTTGGGCAAAAGGATATTCAACAGGCAATCATATTGAAAAGGATGATAAGGGATTTGAATTTCCCTGTAAAGATGAGGATAATGCCGATTGTCAGGGAGAAAGACGGCCTTGCTATGAGTTCCAGAAACGTCTATCTAACACCGAATCAACGCAGAGAAGCGGTTGTATTGTTTCAATCGCTTATGCAGGGCAAAAGACTGCTTTTAGCTGGCAAGAGGCCTGCTTACGTTAAGTCAGTCGTTAAAAAGATGATAAGCAGAACCAGTGGCCGGATTGATTACGTTGAGATTGTCTCTTTGAACGACTTGCGGCCGGTTAAGCGTCCTAAAGGCAAAATGATATTGGCGCTTGCCGTTTGGTTTGGCAAGGCGCGGTTAATAGATAATGTAATCATTAACATGAAAGGTAAAAGGTGAAAGGTGAAAAAGAAGAAGGTTGGCATTATAGGATGCGGGGCAATAGGCGGGGTAATTGCAGAGTATTTGTTTAAAGGCAGGATTGAACATCTGAGATTGCATAGGATATTTGATATAGACGTTGATAAGGCAGGGCGTCTATCTGATAAATACAATGTAAAGAGCGCCAAAGGCCTTGATGATTTGTTTAAGTCTTGCGATTTGGTAGTTGAAAGCGCGCGCGTGAGTGTAGTAAGGCCGGCATTAGAGATGGCGGTGCGAGAAAAAAAGGATTTATTGGTTTTAAGCGTGGGCGGATTGCTCATATGTGATGATTTGTTTGAAAAGGCATATAAAGCAGGGATAAATGTTCTTGCCCCAAGCGGCGCTGTTTCCGGGATTGACGCAGTCAAGGCGGCAAGCGTCGGTAAAATAGAGCGCATAACCTTAACGACGTATAAACCCCCACGCGGTCTTGAGGGTGTCGCCTATATAGAGGAGAAAGGCATAAACCTATTTGCTATCAGTGAAGATACGGAGGTCTTTTACGGCACAGTTAAAGAGGCTGTGAAACACTTTCCCAAAAATATCAACGTTGCGGCAACAGTTAGCCTTGCAGCAGGCATGAGTAAGAATATGTTTGTCAGGATTATTGCCTCTCCTTTGTTGGCAACTAACGTTCATGAGTTAAAAGTAGAGGGATCGCAAGGCATCATTGTTACTAGGACTGAAAACGCACCTTCGCCGGTCAATCCGAAGACGAGTTTTATGGCGGTTTTATCCGCTTTAAAACGGCTTAGTGATTACGATAGGCCGGGATTGTTTATTGGGACCTGATGCAAAAATACATATCACATTCCATAGAGGATACACAAAGAATTGCATCAGAGTTTGCGAAAGGCTTGAAAACTCGGCCCTGTGTAATCGGGCTTATTGGCGATTTGGGCGCAGGCAAGACCGTATTCGTCAGGGCATTGGTGGATGCGCTTGGCGGAAACAGTGAAGATGTTTCCAGCCCTACGTTTGCTGTGCTAAATGTATATGATTTGGGACTGGGCAGGGTTTATCATTTTGATGTGTATAGGCTGCAAAATGAAGGCGATGTTTTTGATATAGGTTTTTATAATGCAATAAATGATAAAAACGGGATAGTGGTTATTGAATGGATAGATAGATTGATGGGCTTGGAACAGCAGGTTGATTTTGTCGTATATATACGGCACATTGACGAGATGAGCAGGGAGATAGAGATAGTTAAAAACAATAAGGGGGGATAGATGGATGCTCAAGTAAAAGAAACATTTAAAAACGCATTTTCATTAGCATATAAAATAGCTTTGCTATATTTTGCAGTGCTTGCTTTATGGGGCCTGTCCATACGCTATACCGAGAGCCTGCATGATGGGGATATATATTTTTCAATGGCATACGGCAGGCAGTATTTACGTGACCACACCTTGCGCATAGATGAGAATCAATTCTCATGGGTAAAAACCTTTAAAAAAGGCAGTGGTATATATCCTTCTTGGATACCACATTTTGTTTTTTATGAGGCGTATAGATTAATGGGATATAAGGGATTGTACTTGATAAGGTTTTTTATATTGGCGATTATATTCTTATTGTTTTTTTTGATGGCCCGTAAATTAAAATTATTTGATTTTTCAGGTCTTTTGATGCTTTTGCTATTTATATATTTTTCTATGGCAATAACAGGGCTTATGCTAAAGGCCGATATGTTCAGTGTTTTTTGGCTGACAATAGAGGCGTATTTGCTTTATAGCTATCGCATTAATTCGGATAAAAAGATCCTGCTTTTATTTCCGATATTATTTGTATTATGGGCAAACTCACATGTTTCCGTCATTGCCGGGCTTGGCATATTTGGGTTGTGGGCGGTATTAAACCTGATATATAACCGTTTTTGGGCAGGCAAAGAGGAAACTCGTAATGCCGTTGGTTTGCTGGCATCAGCGATTGTCTCTGGTTTTTCCATTTTTATTACGAATAAACCATTTTATCTATTTAATTTAGCGCGGAGCAAATTTATATCGCTTCTGTTTTTTAAGGTATATGCGAATGTGGATTCTGGACATCTGAATGCCCTAAATTATATAGAGGCCTTTACCCCTGTCAAGATTTCCATAAATGATATCCTGTTTTTATGGATGTTGGCTGTATCTTTAATCTTTATTTCGTTGTCCGCAAGTTATTACTATTTTTCACGAAATAATGAGGAAAAATCGCGATTTTTCTTTTTGTTTGATTTTGTGATATTGTCTGTGCTTTTTATCTTGGGATTGAAGATAGGTAGAACTTCCTATATGTTTGCTGTTTTTAGTTCGTTTTCTATCATTTATATAACGTTTAAGATGAAAGGCCTTTTATCCAAGAATAGTTATTTTAGGCCGATTATAAATGTAATGGCATTATTAATGCTCTTTTTCTTTATTAAACAGAATCTCTTTATCGATAGGGAACATGGAAATTTAGGCCCGGGCGCGTGGACGCCTGTTTTAGAGGTTGAGTACATCAAATCACACATACCTTCCGGGTCAAATATCTTCACAACACTTTCTCCGGGTTCTTATCTGATGTTTGAAGGGTATCCTTATTATAAGGATTATATGGACTCTCGTATGGGGCATGTGGAAGACTATGTTAACTTGATGAATCTTAAATTTTCAAAGATGAAGAAACCATTAGATGAGAACAAATTTGATGTGGCTCTGGTTGCATATAAAGAATTGCCTTTTATGTATCATTATTTTGTACGAAGGCAGGATATCTGGAAGCCTGTTTTTTGGGCGCAGGCGGCAGTTGTTTTTGTTAAAAGAAAAAAGTTCCCGGAACTTGAATTCGAGAGTCCTGACCCAGTGAAAATGGGCAGGTATATGCAGTGGCCGTATTTTACTTCTAGAATAGTTGAATTTCTTTTGATGGAGGGAAAATATGAAGATGCTATAACACTTTTAAATGTGGCAAAGATTACTATGCCGTCTTGGTATAAATTTTCAGAAAAACCTTGGCAGTTGGTTTTCCATATTTTCCTATCCCAAGACATAATAGGAGAGATGTATAAGAATATGCATCGGATAAGCACAATGCCTGTTTCCATACAAGATGCATTTTTATATTTAAGCAGACTTTATGAATATAAATTGTTTGATGAAGGCAGGTATGAAGATGCGTTGCGTGTTGAGAATTTTATATTTAGATTAGTTGCAAGGCCGGGTATTAGCTTGTATAATCAAGGTCTCATAACATTTAAAAAGGGTGATCTTGAACAGGCCCGCAGATTATTGCATGGCGCCGTAGAAAATATTAAGGGAGAAAATGACGTTGAAGAAGATGCAAAAAGGTTTGCCGAGAGGATATTAACTGGTGAGGAAGTAAATGTTACGAGTAAGGATTTGTTATAAGGAGGGAATATGCCGAAGACAAAGAAGGTAGTATTAGCTTATTCCGGAGGATTGGATACCTCTTGTTGTGTGAAGTGGCTTAAGGACAGGGGGTGGGATGTTATCTGTTTTATGGCTGATCTGGGCCAAAAAATGGATAAAAAAACGGCCGTTAAAAGGGCAAAGGCTGCCGGTGCAAGCAAGATATATATAGAGGATTTAAAGAAACAGTTTGTTGAGGAATTTATATTCCCAACACTAAAGGCAAGGGCGATCTATGAAGAGAAATATTACTTAGCAACAGCGCTAGGGCGTCCTCTTATAGGCCAGAAGATGGTGGAAATTGCTCATAAAGAAGGGGCAAGCGCTGTTGCCCATGGATGCACAGGAAAGGGCAATGATCAGGTCAGGATAGAGGTATCTGCAAGGACGTTGGACCCTAATCTGGAGATCTTGGCTCCGGTGAGGGATTGGGAATTTAAGTCAAGAGAAGATGAGATAGATTACTGCAGGATAAATAAGATTCCGATTGATGTGACCAAGAAGAAGGTTTATAGCATAGATGAAAATTTGTGGGGTGTTAGCATAGAGTGCGGGCAATTAGAGGATCCGTGGCTTGAGCCTCCGAAAGATGCATATATCTTGACTAAAGACCCTGCAACAGTGGCCAAGAAACCTTCTTACATAGAGATAGAGTTTAAGAAAGGTGTGCCTGTTGCCGTGAACGGAAAAAAGATGCCTGCCTTGGAGTTGATAAAACAACTAAACAAGATTGGTGGTTCTTATGGTATCGGCAGGGTTGATATGGTGGAGGACAGGCTTGTTGGGATAAAATCAAGAGAGATATATGAATCTCCGGCGGCAGAGATATTATATACTGCGCAGAGAGAGCTTGAGATGCTTGTTTTGGATAGGGACACACTACATTTTAAAAGGCTTATTGCGAATAGATTTGCCCAGCTTATATATTTTGGTTTGTGGTTTTCTCCTTTGAGAAAGGCAATGAGCGCGTTTGTGGATTCCCTTCAGGATGCGCTTACAGGAGTAGTGCGGTTAAAGCTGTCAGCAGGGCTTGTGCAGGTAGTGGGAAGAAAATCAAAATATTCCAGATATAAAAAAGACCTGGCCACGTATGATGAGACGGATAAATTTAATCACAGCTATGCAGAAGGTTTTATAAAATTGTGGGGACTGCCTTTTGAAAGGTAAATATGCCGGAATTTGCCGTTATCTTGCCCACGTATAATGAGCGGGGGAACATAGAAAAGGTGGTAGAATCGGTTGCAGAGGTAATGCAAGGGGTTGATTATGCAATCTGGATTGTGGATGACAACTCGCCAGACAAGACGTACGAGAAGGCCATCAATCTATCTGAAAAATTTCCAGTCCACCTGATACGCAGGCCAAAAAAAATGGGGCTTGCATCTGCTGTAATAACAGGGTTCTTGTCGTCTAATGCAGAGAAACTTATTTGTTTAGACAGCGACGGACAACATGATGCAGGAATTTTGCCTGTGATGATTAATATGTTTGGCAAGGGCGCGGATATAATCATCGGGAGCAGGTTTTTAGGCGACGTTTCAGATGAATGGGGACAGAGAAGGAATATCATCTCAAAGGTTGCCACTGCCTTGGCCCTGCCTTTCACAAGTATTAAGGACCCTATGAGCGGGTGTTTTGCTGTTAAAAGAGAGGTTATAGAGGGTATTGATGAATGGCATATGATAGGATATAAGATATTATTGGAAATATTAGTAAAGGCTCCGGATGCCGTTGTTTATGAGGTACCTATTCATTTCGGAGTGCGTTCATATGGCCAAAGCAAACTCGGATGGATGGAGATATGGCGTTATCTGTTATTATTGGTGAATTTAGGGGCATATAAATTGGCGAGGCAATTAAATAGATGAGGATTTTACTTGTATATACGGGGTGGTTAGGCGATGTTATTATGTCCAGTGTTATAATAAAGCCTTTGCGAAAACATTTCCCCGATGCGAAAATAGATGTCTTTACTATGTTTTCTTCTTCCAAACAATTTATGGAGATGATAGATGATGTGGACGATATTTTCTATTATCCTATGATGGAAAAAGGACTAGTCAAATCTTTATTTTATCTGCGTGAATTGAGGGAATATAGGTATGATATTTCTATCATGTTTTTCCCATCTTATAGGAAAGAATATGCGATTGTCTCATATTTAATAGGTGCAAAAAAGAGAATGGGATTTAAGTTTCCAAAAGGTTATTTTACTGAATGTGGATTTTTATATACAGATCTCATAGAAGTGGATGAATCTATTCATAATGTCAGTAATGCAGCAAAGATTTTAGAAAAATTAGGACTTGATATTCCTGAAGATTTAGATCTTCCATTTCCAAACTTGCATGATACAGATATTAATGATTTCTTTTTGAACAAAGAATATATTTTCTTGCATAATGGGGTATCTACTACAAAAGGAGGCTCTAAGTATAGAAAATTACCGGATGATGTTTTTATGGATTTAATTGTCAATTTGATAGAGCGAAAACAATTTCTCGTGATCAATAAAGGGCCTAATGAAACCTTTTCCGCAAGAGCATCTGATTTTCTGAAGGGATTAGAGATAGATGGGAAAATCATTATTTGGTCATCAGAGGATCTTTTCAAAACTGCCCAAGTGATTGCGAATTCCAGATTAATTATTTCAACAGATTCCGGTATACATCATCTAGCGGCATCTTTAAAAAAGCCTATTGTCTTGGTCTTGTCATTTACAAGTGAAAAACTAATTTCGCCTTGGAATACGAAATATATAGTTGTAAGAGATGAAAATTTAAGTTGTAGCCCATGTTATACTTCATATACGAAGAAAAGTTTCGAGTGTATCAATCAGAGTAAATGGCAATGTCGGAATGTGGAGATATCTGCTATTATCGAAGCCCTTAATATGTTATGGAAAAACGATTGTTGTTGAGTATATTAATTACAACATATAATAGATCTCATTTTTTAGATCAGCTTTTACAGAGTTTATACGACAATAACTGTGTAAGATCAGATATAGAAATTATAGTATTGAATAATGGCTCGGAAGACGAAACAGATATTGTTTTGCAAAAATACAAAAAGTTATTAACTAATATGCGCGTCTATAGAGAGAAGACGACATTAGAATTTACGGGCGGGTATTTTTTATTATCTAGTTTAGCAAAGGGTGAATATGTGTGGTTTATAGGAGATGATGACTATTTGCTACAAAAAATAGACAAAACGTTGTTGAAATATCTTAAGTTAAGAAATATTGATATCGCTTTACTTAATATGGATTTTTATTTACAGGAAACACCTTTTTCTAGTAGGTATATAGTTAGCCAGCGTAAGAATTGGTTTAAAAAAGATGAGAATTTCATATATGAAAACTATGTGAATTTTTTTAGAGATGTAAATGATCCTTGTGCTTTGTTAACGCAGATTTCTGTTTGTGTTTGCAAGAGGAATATATTTAAACGATTTTGTAATAGAGAGAGTTTGCATAAATATGATAAGTCCAATAGCCATCATGTATATATTTATATGTCGGTTCTCAGGAGAAGTAAGAATATTCTGTATATTAATGATAAAATGATGTGCCTAAGGGTTGGGGAGTGTTCTGTGTCTTTTTTAAGTTTAGAAGGTAGAAAGCAGAGGATTATGATAGGTGCAATTTACTTTTTATCTATGATTAGAGATGTTTTTAATGAGAAATGGATAGAATATAAAGTAAAAAAAATACTATTAAGATATGATGTTATGGTAATAATAATAGGTGCAAAATTAAAATTAAAAGATGCAGGATTACAATATTATTTGGAGATATTTAATATGTTGAAATATGAATATAAGTGGATTCCATTTTTCTGGATAGGGATATTACCTGCTATATTAATACCAAGTATAGTATATAAAATGGCATATAAATGTTATAAATTTTTCAAGAATTTTACTTCCGATGTTTTTTAATTTTATATATAAATCCTATACTCCCTATAACTCTTCCAGTTATAACGGCGTATATCGCTCCCATTATTTCGTATTTTGAAATCAATACAGGGCTTAGGGCTATTGTAATAAGGCTTGATATAATGCTGTAATATAAGATAGGCAGTGTTTGTTTTCTTTTGAGCAGAATGGCATTTATTGTCCAAGGGATAAGCCCTATCACCGATGCAATGGTGGCTATAGGCAATAAATTGACAGATTCGCTATATTTTTCCCCGCCGAAAAATCCGATTATAGGGGTCCTAAATAGAAAGGATATCATTATCGCGCAAACACCATATATAAACATTATTAGCCATAATGTCTTATATATCTTTTTAGAATCAGGGCTCTTTATGATCTCAGGAATCCATCCCATAATGAAATTTAGGCCTATAAGCTGGGGTATGGTTCCGACTTTATTTGCCATCGCATATATGCCTAATGCGTATGGCCCTAGGGCCTTTAGTATAATCGCCTTTTCTATTCCCAGAGATATTAGAAAAAGCATATTTGTTATTCCATATGGCCATGATATTTCTAAAATCTGTTTTAAGTGAATATGGGAATCTGTATGGGCGGTGCTTTTGGGCCACAATTTGAAGGACATAAATGACGAAACTGCAAAAGCTATAGATAATCCAATGAGATAGTTGTCAATCTTGTGTCCAAGAAATAAAACAAGAAAAATCCCCAAAATAGATGCCAATATCCATTCACCGTTTATTATGATTGCTGCTTTTATCGGGTGTTGTCTCCATATCATAAGAGATTTGAGAATGGTGCAAAAAGATATGGCAATCAGAGAAAATGCCCAAAGGAGTATCAATTTGTAGGAAAATGTCTGAAATATATTGATAATTTTTAATGTAAAGATAAGCGATGATAGTAGCATGGCCGATGTTACGCTAAAAGGTATTATTTTTTTTAATAAGCTATTTGTTTCACTTAAAGACAACTCATGAGCAAATGCCCCGAAGCCGTATTCTATTCCGATAGTGGTGAAGGGAACCGCTATCATCAGCAAAAACAAAAAGAAATCGTATTCGCCCATGCCGGATACGGAGACGAGCCTTGCTAGGATTGGAAAAGTAATTAGGCTTACTATCCCGCTAATGGCTGTTCCTGATACATATATAGCCCCATGGGCCAGTGGTTTTTTAATCAGATTCCAATATGTTATGTGTTTTTTTTCCATGACCACCTATTACTCCATATTTGTGCTATTATAATATATAAAACGCCCTTCTTATAATTTTATTTCCGAATTGGCTTTGTTAATAGGAAGGTGTTTGTGATACAAGCAATCCTGCTTTGGAAAAAACTATTTCTATTTTATGTTATAATAAATGCAAATGAGTATTTAATAAGGGGTTTATGGTTATGGATAGTGTTAATCAAGGTATTGAAATGGCCTTTTTGGTTATCATCACAGAAGGTGATGAGCGAGATAAGTCTCACGTATTTGAAGAGGAGCTAACGTCTCTGGCGCGCACTGCTTCTTGTCAGGTTTGCGGAAAGGTCTGTTTTCACGTTAGGAAGGTAAATCCCCGTTTTTTTATCGGAAAAGGGATGCTTTCGGAGTTGCAACTGCAAATTGTGGAATTTGCTCCAGACCTCGTTATATTTGGAAAGGAGCTAAAACCATCTCAACAGAGAAATCTTGAGGATGTCTTGCAGATAAAGACGATTGATAGGACGCAATTAATCCTCGATATCTTTGCCTTGCATGCAAATTCTATGGAAGGAAAGTTGCAGGTGGAATTGGCGCAGCTGAAATATCTTTTGCCGCGGCTTGCAGGAAAAGGCATATTACTATCCAGACTTGGAGGGGGAATTGGAACAAGGGGGCCGGGTGAGACCAAATTGGAAGTGGATAGGCGGCGCATAGCAAGGCGCATAGCGAAATTGGAGAAGCAGCTCAATGATTACCAACGACATAGGAATACTTCCCGCAAGAATATGCGCAAGAACCTGTTGCAGATAAGTTTGATTGGTTATACCAGCGCAGGCAAGTCAAGTATTATGAACGCCATCACCAAGACAGGGCAGATAGTTTCAAGTGAGCTGTTTACCACATTGGATTCTATATCCAGAAGGATTAAATTGCCTGATGGACGGCTTGCCGTTCTAACAGATACCGTTGGTTTCTTAGATGGGCTTCCCCATACATTGATAGATGCCTTTAATGCAACATTGGAGGACGTGAAATATGCAGACATGTTGGCGCACGTTATTGATGGCGCTGATCTTGATTGGCGGCGTAAGGCAATGGCCGTTAATAAGGTTCTCAATCAGATAGGCGCAGGGGAAAAACCAATAGTTACGGCTATCAATAAGGTTGATTTAGATTGCGATATGCTGGAATTAGCCCTTATGAAAAAATCCTTGCCAAACCCTGTGGAGGTCAGCGCAAAGACAGGTAAAGGTATAGAGGAATTATTGAAAAAGATTTCTGATTGCCTGTTGCCGGGCTATATTTTTCAAGAAATCGTCTTCCCTATTTCTAACACTAAGTTAGTCAATAGGTTATATAAAAAAGGCAAGGTTGAGAGCGTTGAATATAAGGAAGATTTTATAATAGTAAAAGGCTGGTTCAAAGGCGCTGGAGCGGACGAAATTGGGTATTAAGCGCAAAACCCCCTGTATTTTATGGTGTTATATTAAAAAATTTTCGGCCCATTAATTGACAAATCGCATGTTATGTGTTAATATGTAGTAACAGTTCTTTATAAAAAGGGGGGGATGAATGGGTGTTCAGGAAAGGCGGATGTATCCGCGTTGGAGGGCAAGTTTGCCTATTCGTTATAAGATATTAGGCGAATCTGGTATTTATCATGGTTCTTTATCAAAGGATATAGGGGCAGGAGGAGTTAGGGTTATTACTGACAGATTCCTTGCAAGGGATCGATTGTTAGACGTTGAGATATCTTTGGATAGGGCCAAACGCCGCTTTTTGGCCAAGGGTAGGATTGCTTGGACAGAGTTCCTGCCTTATCGTGATGATGCGTTTGCATCGGGAATTGAGTTTTGTGAAATGAATGTAAAGGATCAACGTGATCTGCGGAATTATATTGACTATTACTTAATGACAGGAGGATGAAAGGATGTCTGAAGAAACAACAGTTGTTAAGAGGACGAAATCGACTAATTGCGCCTTTTGTGGCAAGTTGATTAGACGAATTAATATGTATTATAGAAATGGGAAGTATTATTGCGGAAAGAATTGTTTTAAGAAGATGCAGGAAAAGATTAGGAAAGAGCAGGAAGAAGCTGCCGCCGCAGCTGCTGAAGGATGATTAATGCGGTTAGATTTTTGAACCGGGAGGCATTATGTTATCAAATGTGGAGAAACGCAAGCACAAAAGGATTGAGTCGCGCCTGCCATTAAAGTTGAGAGAGGGAGACTTTGATTTTATCACAGAGACAAAGAATGTGAGCTGTAGCGGTGCTTATTGTGAAGTGACGCGTTATTTGCCTCCTTTAACCAAGATCGATATTACTTTGGTTTTTCCCAAAGGTGAAGGCGAGACAGAGGCGGTTTCCTGCAAGGGCATTGTTGTAAGAACTGATCATATGCCTTTGAGCAATGGGACCAATCACTATTGTGTTGCCATATATTTTTCGGATATCAATAAATCCGATATGAGTAAGCTGAACCACTTTGTAGAGGCCCATTCCGCTAATCTAAATTAAAACCTTCCGATGGGAACTGTTCGTCAGCCAGATGAAGGTTATCTTTTTTGCGGATTTATCTCGTCAGATAAGGCATTAATAGAAAAAGCAAATTCAAGGTTTATATCTTCTATGTCTTGCGGGGTCCTGTTTGAAAGCCCTTACTGGGGTTTTTCAAAAAGGACGTCCTATTATAGAAACGAGATGGGAGATAATCTAGTCCGAAAGTTTTTTGTTTACGATTTATATGCGCCGGTCGGTCGGATAGTAAGCGCAAAGCTCTTGTCAAATGAAATAGAGGCGGAGTTTCAAGATGCGCAAGGCAATAGGCGGGTTAACATGGATCCGGGATGGTTATCTGCGGCTAAATTTATTTTGGCCAGCACAAAGAACTATTCCCATCGCATTCACTTGGATAAAGGGATTTATGCGGATTTGACCTTTTTTTATCAGAATAACAACTGGCAATCCCTGCCTTGGACATATCCAGATTACAAGGAAGATTATCGTTTTTGGTTTCTTAATGCGAGAAAAATACTTTTCAATTCGCAAAAAAAGTGATATAATTCTTTTAGAATTGGCTTTATTAACAAAAGGTTTTGCTTTTAATAAAACAAGGAGGGTGTGTTTATGAGAAAAGCGCTTATAGTATTTTCTGCGATGTGTGTAATGTGGTTGAGCTCGGTATCCGCCGCTGTTATTTCCACAAATACGAATCTAGATGTGTTAGAAACCCTAATCTTTTATGAAGATGGTGGATATGACCTTAATTATACTGTTACAAATAATACCCAAGAAGACATAATGTTCTTTGCCATTGGGGTTGATTTGGACTATTTGGGAAATGCATACGGGCCGTTGGCATATGCGGATTTTGCTCATGGCTGGGATGCATGGTTAGCGGAAGACGATGGTGATACAGATAACAGCAATGAAGCAATTGAGAATCTGATTTCCAGTTTGACTGAAACATTTAATTTCAGTAATGTAAATAATGAGTTAGAAACGATTTTCAATGGATATGATACGATTTATGTTGCTATGATGTATTATTCTCCTCACTCTCTGCCTATTACTCCGGGTATGGTAAACAGCAACTTTGGGATAACCAGTCAAAATGGAGAAGCAAATCTGGCCAGTCCTGTGATTTTTGTGACGTCGGATTCAACAGGAAGCAATTATAATATTTATAAGAACGAGAGCGGGCATAATAATGGGCCTACGGATGTCGTGCCTGAGCCTATTTCTGTTGCGCTTTTGGGAATAGGCCTGTTTGGTGTTGGGTTAAGGCGCAAGAGATAATTTAGACGATAATTGCTTTTATATAAGAGGCGGAGTTCCCGCCTCTTATTTTTTTGCGTTGTGCCTGTATGCTGGACTTGCAGTGAGGCAATAAATACTATATACTAAATAGATTATGATTAGTAATGCGATAGATAAAACAGACGTGCTATTGGAGGCGTTGCCGTATATACAGCATTTTCACGAAAAGGTAATAGTTATTAAATATGGTGGAAGCGCTTTGGAGGATGAGGCGATCCGCCGTTTTGTGCTTCAGGATATTGTATTTATGCATTACGTCGGATTGAGGCCTGTTCTGGTGCATGGCGGCGGGCCGTTTATTAACAAGGCCTTGAAGGACAGCGGGATTAAGGTTGTGTTTAAGGACGGCATAAGGATTACTGATTCTGAGACGTTGTTTATCGTTAGGGAGCAGTTATCCAAATTAAATCAGGCGATTGTAAAAGACCTTCAATCTTTAGGGTGCGCTTCCGAAGGGCTTGTTGACTTGCATGGCGTTGTGCGAGCTTCGGCGTTGTCTAAGGACTTGGGCTGGGTTGGCAGTATTATTTCTATAAATACCAATCCAGTGTTTTCTCTGCTCTCGCGCAATGAAGTGCCTGTGCTGGCGCCATTGGGTATTGACCGCAAGAGGCAGGTATATAACATAAATGCCGATATGGTTGCTGCGGATCTTGCCGCGGCTTTAGGCGCAGAGAAGCTAGTCTTTTTAACAAACGTTGACGGGGTTATTGAGAATGGGAACCTGATTTCGTCTATGTCTTTGTCGGATATCAAGGAGAAGGTGGCAAATGGCATTATTACCGGCGGTATGCTTCCGAAGGTTTCATCGGGGATTACTGCTATGGAAAAAGGCGTTAATAAGGTCCATATTGTCAATGCGAATTTAAGGCATGGATTGTTGTTGGAGATATTTACTAAAGAGGGTATTGGCACAGAGATAGTTGCTGAGGATGGATGATGTTATGAAAAAGAATGAAGTGTTTGATATTTATAGGTCTTGTATTATGAATACATATACGAGGTCCCCTGTTGTTTTTGTAAAGGGGAAGGGCTCGTATTTATGGGACATTGACGGAAAGAAATATATTGATTTATTTCCGGGATGGGCTGTTTCTGTTTTAGGGCATTGCCCGTCGCCGCTTGTAAATGCCCTGCGTTATCAGGCCTCAAGGCTTGTGCATCTGCCAAATAATTTTTATCACATTCAACAGGCAAAGCTGGCAAAGGAGCTTTGTTATCGCGTGCCTTTTGAATCCCGTGTGTTTTTTTGCAATAGCGGGGCAGAGGCTGTAGAAGGCGCGTTGAAATTGGCAAGGGCTTGGGGCAGCAGCCGAGGCAAAAACAAGATAATCGCTATGAATAATTCCTTCCATGGAAGGACGATGGGCGCGTTGACGTTGACAGGCCAGCGCTCGTATCAAAAGGGTTTTGACCCATTGTTGCCAATGGTTGATATAGTTGATTTCAATGACATCAAAGCGCTTGATGGCCGTATTGATGATAAAACCTGTGCTATAATTTTAGAACTTGTGCAAGGGGAAGGCGGGGTCAATGTCGCAAAGAAAGAGTATGTGGAGCAATTACGCAAGCTCTGCGATATTAATGATGTTCTTTTGATTTTTGATGAGGTCCAGACAGGCATAGGCCGGTGCGGGCATTGGTTTTGTTTTGAGCATTATGGTGTTGAGCCTGATATCTTTACTCTTGCAAAGGGCCTTGGCGGAGGTGTGCCTATCGGCGCGGTAGTCGCAAGGGCAGAAGTTGCAAGCGCGTTTAGTCCGGGTATGCACGCAACGACGTTTGGCGGAAGCCCAATTGTATCTCGCGCATCTTTTTCCGTATTAAAAGAGGTGCAAAGAAAGAAGCTCCTTTCAAGGGTGAGGAGATTGTCTGATGAATGTATGGGGATTTTTCAAAAGTGGAAAGAGAAGTGGCCGGATAAGATAAAAGACGTGCGGGGTATAGGATTTATGTTTGGGTTGGAGCTTTCGGTTGAGTGTAAGCCCGTTGTTGAAAAGGCTATGGAGAATGGCCTGTTGATTAACTGCACTCACAAATACGTGTTAAGGGTTATGCCGGCTTTAAATGTTCCTGAAAAGGTGTTGTTTAAAGGGTTGGATATTTTGGAAGAGGTGTTGGATGAAACATTTTCTATCTCTTGAAAATATAGACAAGGATGTGTTATTGAGTTTGATAAATGAGGCGGTTTTGTTTAAAAAGGACAGGCCGTCATATGGGCGTTTATTTTTAGATGGCAAATCGGTTGCGCTTTTATTTGAGAAACCCTCGACGAGGACGCGCGTTTCTTTTGAAGTCGGTGTTTTGGAAATGGGGGGTAAGACGATTTTTCTATCGTCTTTTGAGGTCGGGTTAGGCAAAAGAGAGGCCATAAAGGACGTGGCTAGAACGCTTTCCAGATATGTCCATGCCCTAATTATCAGAACCTTTGCCCATTCTTCTGTTGAAGAACTAGCAGCTTATTCAACTGTCCCTGTTATAAATGCGTTGTCTGATTTTTTGCATCCCTGTCAGGCATTGTCCGATATGTTTACTATAAGGGAAAGATTTGGCAGATTGGAAGGGATTAATCTGTGTTTTATAGGCGATGCCAATAATGTTTTTAGGTCATTGGCTTATGCTTGCGCCAAATTAGGTGTGAGAATGCATTATGCATGCCCTAAAAAATACGGGCCTGACAGCGGGTTTGTTGAAAAGATAAATTCGATTGCCCAAGAAAATGGGTATGGCGAGATATTGTCCGGGTCAAACGACCTGAAAGAAGCGGTTGCTGAATCGGATGTATTATACACTGACGTGTGGGCGAGCATGGGACAGGAGAAGGAATTATTAGAGAGGCAAAAGGCCTTTGCTTCTTATCAGATAAACGAGCAGTTATTGTTTGTAGCAAAAGAAGACGCAGTGGTGATGCATTGCCTGCCGGCGCATAGAGGCGAGGAGATTACTGACGAGATTATAGAAAGCCCGCGCTCTATCGTCTTTGACCAGGCAGAGAACCGTCTGCATATGCAAAAGGCGGTTTTGACGCGCGTATTGGGTCAGGAGGGAATGTAAATGGAAATCTTGCTTCATTTATGGAAACCGGTAGTGGAGATATTGATTTTATGGTATGTGTTTTATCAGATTATCTTATATCTTGAAGGTACGAGGGCATTGTATGTTTTAAGGGGGATTGTTATAATCCTCGTTGCATTTATGCTCTTTAAGATAAGCGGCCTTTATACATTAAAATGGCTTTTCGACAGGATATTTGCGTTATCTATTGTGGTGTTTGTCATCCTGTTTCAGGCAGAACTCAGGCAAGGGCTTGCCAGATTAGGCCAGAATCCATTATTTGACATATTCCCCTTGGGCAAAAAGGAGATTAGAGATATTGCCCGGGATATTACTATTGCTGTTTCTTTTATGGCAGAGCGCAGGATCGGGGCATTAATAGCCATTGAGAGGCAAATAGGGCTTAAGGGGTTTTCTGATACAGGTATAAAAATAGACGGGTTAATAAGCCCTGAGATAATCGAGACGATTTTTTATTCCGGTTCGCCTTTGCATGATGGAGGTGTTATTATACGTGGCAATAGAATTGTTGCGGCCTCTTGTTTGTTTCCATTAACCGATAGTGAACGCCATTCGGAAGTGCGGGGAACAAGGCATCGCGCGGCCATAGGAATCACAGAGGAGACCGATGCAATCTGTATCGTCGTGTCAGAGGAGACCGGCAGGATATCGACGGCGGTAAACGGCAGGCTAAAGATGGAGCTTAAACCGGACGAATTGTATGATGTGCTTGTAGATGCGTTGTCCAATAAGAAGGTGTAGGTGGGTATGGATAGAAAAAAAATTTCTCTTTTGTTGTTGGCATTGGTCATCGCGGTTATTGTATGGGCCTATATTCGCCAGGAATTAGGCATGGGTTTATATTGAAGTTATGCATTAAACCTGTTATTATATAATGTGCAAATAATATTAGCTTCAGGTGGCAGCGGTGTTCTTGTCCAGTGTATTGCAATACAGAAATTAACGTCCATATTTGGGCTGTTGTTGTGGGGTGTTTATTTATAAGGGCTGCAAAGCCTGTTATAAGGAGGGGAAGATGACGAGAAAAGAGAAAATAATGTTTGGGGTTGTTACCGCTGTCTTGATAGGTTCGTGGATAACAATGCTCATTACACTGCTTCGCTATTTTGACCTAAAGGTCTCTAAATATAGAATACAGGAGTCTCTTTCAGATTATAAAAGCAGGTTGGAATTGTCAAAGCAGGAGAATGAAGAAAAAGCGGCCAAGATAAAGGAGTTAAATTCAGTTGTAAAGAAGTTTTCTGGTAAGGTTAGTTCTTTGCAGAAGCAGATCAAAAAACTGCAGAACGAAAAAGAACAGTTGGAAGAAAAGATAGATGAGATTAAGAGTCAATATGAAGACGTGGATAAGTTAGTGAAATCTAAGGACGCAGATATCTTTAGATTGAAGAGAGAAGTTGCCCGGCTTCGAGTTAGGCTCAAGGACATAGAGGAACGTTTGGCAGCAAAACAAAAGGAATATGAGGTATTGGTGAAATCCGGAGGCAAGGTTGACCTGCAGAATATAAAAGTGGTTAAAAGTGACAAGGGAAAAGGCCGTGATGAGAAGATAGCGAGTTTGATTGGAGAGAATCTTAATAGCAAAGTATTGGTCGTAAATAAAAGATATAATTTTGCAGTTATCGGAGTCAATGCCCCGGCAGAGTTAGAACCCGGATGGAAGGTGATGGTGCAAAAGGAAAGCGGTGATTCCTTTACCTCTGTTATTGATTCTGTAAAACAGAATATGGCGACGATTGATGTGCCAAGCGATATTGATTTGGTTGTCGGTGAAGTTGTTAGCGTTGTATTGGAGGGTAAGTTATAGCATATATGGAAGTTTCTATTGAAGGTGTTGCTTCTGCAAGAGGTTTGATTTCAATCCCGGGTGATAAGTCTATTTCTCACAGAGCCCTTATCTTTTCAGCCATAGCAGAAGGCAGGACAAAGGTTCGTAATCTATTAATCGCTGAAGATTGCCTTTCCACTGCAGACGTTTTAAAGAAATTAGGTGTTAAACTGTCTGTAAATAAACGTCTTAAGACGGCTACTGTTTTAGGCAAAGGCAAATATGGCCTTCAGAGGCCTGAGAAGCGTCTTTATTGTGGTAATTCCGGGACAACGATGCGTTTAATGTCAGGGGTCTTGGCTGGCCAGTGTTTTAATGCAGCTCTCTATGGGGATAAATCCTTAAATCTTCGGCCCATGGCAAGGGTAGCAGATCCTCTTTCAAAGATGGGTGCTGTGATATCAGGCAGATATCTTAAAAAAGGCGGCAAGAAGAATATATTCCCGCCATTGCGCATAAAAGGACGGGAACTGCATGGAACACGCGTGCAGATACATGTTGCAAGCGCTCAGGTAAAATCGGCTGTCCTTTTGGCAGGCCTTTACGCCAAGGGTATTACCTGCGTAAAGGAGCCATACCAATCAAGGGATCACACAGAGAGGATGCTTGATATATTCGGCGTAAAGTTATTGAAAAAATCGGGCTGGCTTTGTATCAGCGGATTGGATGAATTAAAGAGCCCCGGCGAAATATACGTTCCCGGAGATATTTCTTCTGCGGCATTCTTTATCGCCTTGGCGGTAATTACCCCTAATTCCAATTTGATATTGGAGAAAGTTGGAATTAACCCGACGAGGGCAGGCCTTGTTGACGTGTTGAAGAAAATGGGGGCTAAAATAAGTTTTAAAAATACAGTAAAAAGTGGTGAACCTTATGCCGATATTGTGGTAAAATCTTCTAAGTTAAAGGGTGTGAGGGTGAAGGCAAAGGATCTTCCCCTGTTAATTGACGAAATCCCTATTTTGGCTGTATGCGCGAGTTTTGCAAGAGGCAAGACATATATAGAGAATGTAGCTGAATTGCGGGTAAAAGAGTGCGATAGGATAAAGGCGTTGCAATATAACCTGCGCCGAATGGGCGTAAAGGTTGAAGTTGTCAAGAAAGACGGCAGAGAGGATATGATTATATATCCTACCAAGTTAAAAGCTGCAAAGCTTCGTTCTTTTTCAGATCATAGGATAGCTATGGCCATGGCAATAGCCGGCCTGGCATGTGAAGGAAGGACTATTATTGACGATGGGAGTTGTGTAAATATTTCTTTTCCGGAATTTTGGACCCTGTTGAAACGCGTTATAAAATAAGGAGAGAGTTATGAATCCTGAGAGGTTTTTCAGCAGGGCGCTTAGTAGGTTAGGGGGATTGTTTGCCACAGATATTGGCATAGACTTGGGGACAGCGAATACGCTGGTTTATGTCAGGGGTGAAGGTATTGTTCTTTGTGAACCGTCGGTGGTAGCGGTTGACAAAGAGACGAATGAGGTATTGCGTGTTGGGGCCGAAGCAAAGGATATGCTTGGCAGGACGCCCGGCAATATCATGGCCATACGGCCCTTAAAGGAAGGAGTTATTGCCGATTTTGACGCAACAGAGGCAATGCTTCGGCGTTTTATTGAAAAGGCAAATCCGCGCAGATATCTTTCCAGCCCGAGGGTGGTCGTAGCCATACCTTCTGGAATTACTGAAGTGGAAAAACGCGCGGTTAAGGAGTCTGCTCAAAGGGCGGGCGCCAGAGAGGTCTTTCTCATTGAAGAGCCGATGGCAGCTGCCATTGGAGTGGGCTTGCCAATAGCCGATCCTTCCGGAAACATGGTTATAGATATAGGCGGAGGCACAACCGAAATAGCTGTTATATCTCTCTCAGGGATAGTTTATTCTAATTCTATAAAGATGGGCGGAGACAAGTGGGATGCTGCTATTCTGGAGCACGTCAAAAAGACTTATAATCTGCTTATTGGCGAGAGGACCGCGGAGATGATAAAAATGGAGATAGGTTCCGCTTATCCGTTGGAAGATGAAACTGAATTGGAAATTCGCGGCAGGGATATGGTCACGGGCCTGCCAAAGGTTGTTACTATATCTTCTCAGGAGGTGCGGGAGGCTTTAAGGGATTATGTCCACAGGATTGTTGAAACCGTGCGTCTGGCTTTGGAAAAGACGCCTCCGGAACTTGCGGCAGATCTGATAGATAAAGGAATCGTCCTTGCTGGTGGAGGAGCCCTTCTGAAGGGTATAGACAGGCTTTTGGCAGAGGAGACAGGGCTACCTGTTATTATATCCGACAATCCATTAACAGCTGTTGCCCAAGGCACAGGCAAGGTTTTGGATGAAGAAGAATATTTATGGCGGGTTACAGTTCCTGTGAGATATGAGTAAGTTGATATAAAGAAAGGGGGCGGTTATGTTTAAGGTGGAAGACATAATGGTGAAAGATGTGCTTTCTGTTTTGCCGTCAACACCGATTTATGAAGCAATGAAGTTGTTGGCAGAGAAGAAAATTAGCGGCCTGCCTGTGGTGGATTTTGATAACAATTTGGTTGGGATTATTTCAGAAAAGGATATGTTGAGATTGCTTATGGAAAAGGCAATTGACGAAAATCAGTCTGTAGATGAGTTTATGACAAAGGACGTTAAGTTTTTCTATAAAGATGATAATATATTAGACGTATGCGAGTTTTTTATCAATAATCCGTTTAGAAGAGTGCCTATTGTTGATGGCAGGAAGCTAGTCGGGGTTGTCTCGCGCAGGGATATCGTTGAGTTGATACTGAAGATGCGAAACCAGATTTAGTTTTTAGGAATCTAAGAGGGGGGCGATGTTGAATTTAAGCACGCCGTTGATACATGAAGATGCCGTTCATCTTTTGTCTAAAATACTTCAGGACGGGTGGGTTTCTCCTGTCGGGCCCGTGACAGAGGCCTTTGAAGATGGACTCGCTGATTTTTTCCAGGCCAAATATGCCCTTGCAGTAAATAGCGGCACGTCTGCCCTGCACTTGGCATTAAAGTCCGTTGGTATTGGGAAAGGCGATGTGGTTTTGGTGCCGTCAATTACCTTTGTTGCAACTGCAAATGCTGTGAAATACTGCGGGGCAGAGCCTGTTTTTTTGGATTGTCAGACAAAGGATTTAAATATATCTGTTAACAGCATAAAGGTCTTTTTTTCTAAATTCGTAGAGAAAAAAAGGGGAAGGCCCTATTTAAAAGGAGAGGGCAGGCCTATAAAGGCCATTGTGCCGGTTGATGTGTTGGGCAATCCGTGTGATATATTGCCTATCTTGGAGATTGCGAAAGATAACAAATTGAAGGTTGTTCAGGATGCAACAGAGGCTATGGGTTCGAATTTACGCAACAGGCCTGTTGGAAGTTATGCAGACGTTTTTGTGGTTAGTTTTAACGGGAATAAGATGATGACGACAGGTTCAGGCGGAGCGCTTATTTCCAATAATAAAAGGATATATGAAAAGGCCGTTTATCTTAGTATGCAGGCAAAAGACGACGGCCTTTATTACGTGCATAATGAGATAGGGTTTAATTGCAGGATGCCTGCGCTATGCGCTGGTTTTGGAATATCGCAATTGAAACATTTTGGTGCGCATCTGCAGAAGAAACGGGAAATCAGGACGTGGTATAGATGGGCGTTGAAAGGGAATAAACACTTTAAATTGGTTCGTCCGATGAAAGATTCAGAACCGAATTATTGGATAAATGCGGTTGTTATCTCTGTTAAAAGTGATGCTGATGCGAAGAGGAAAAGGGATAGGATTTTGGAAAACATGAGGTCCAAAGGTATTATGGCGCGGCCTTTGTGGATGCCATTAAGGCTTCTCGCGCCTTATAAGGACAATGTGTTCGTTGGAAAGGGCAATGACGTCAAGATGTGGAACAGGGTTTTGTGTTTGCCTTCTGATTTTGGCATGTCTCAAAAAGATGTAGAGACGGTCAGCAGGTTTTTAAGGTGATTTCGTTATGGAAAGAGATCTTGAGAAATTACTTATAGGCCCGCAGACGAGTATCAGAGAAGCTGTCCAATCCATTGCCAATGGGCTGGAGAAGATAGTCTTGGTCGTTGATGAAGATAAAAGGCTTAGGGGCACATTTGTCGATGGAGATATGCGCAGGGCGTTATTGAAGGGCAAGTCTTTAGACAGTCCTGT
>CAYXYY010000017.1:0-20176 GCA_964469495.1 uncultured Planctomycetia bacterium
CTCTCTTGCAGATTCATCTATCTTTCTCAAATCTCCCAATTCGCCCCGGCTATCTATAACACGCAACGCTGCGCGTTGATATTCATTGGCACTAAACCTATTCGGTATGTTCTCATCTTCCACATAATGCTCCGGAAGCTCAGCGTCAAACCCAAGCGCAAGCTGTCTAACCGCGTCGGGTGCACTCTTCTCCCATAACAATCCCATTCTTACGGCTCTTGCTATATCAGTATGCGTTCCTTCTATTTCGGAAATAAATTTGCTCGCATCCTGAGTTTTAGCCACCTGAGACAAGACTAAAATATCATCTTTATTCAATGGAACATTAGAATAATTAACACCAAACAACATCCCTACAAATTTTTTAGTCAATGACGGAGATACAATCTTTTCTATTTTATTCGTTATATCAGAGACAATTTCTTGCTGTGGTTTATTAAAGTTCAGTTTAATCCCATTTAATATAGGATTACGCAGTAACTTTTTGGCTGTATTATAATCTCCTCTCTCTACCGCTGATTTCGCGTCATGAAGAATATCAACTTGCGCAGTTCGGATGTTTCCCTTGATAGAACTTCCAATGATACCTGTCCAAACAGCACCATCAAACGCCATTTCTCCACCCACATGTCCCGCAATCGCGCCAATAGAAGATAAAACACCTATTTTTAAGGCCTCTTTACCCGTTTCTTTTACAAACAAAAAAGGCAAACTATTGCCAATAGCCCTGCCTGTCTTATACAATAAACCATCCCTAGATATGTTTAAAAATTTTCCATCTACATTATCACCCTTCTTAACATCAGATAACATACTATTATAAGACTCTTTTTTGGCAAGTGCCCCCATAGCCCCCATAGTACCAACCACAGAAGCAAATTCAACACCACTGGATATTAAGTTAGCTAAATAGGCAGAATCTTTTTCATGGCCATCTAATCCGTTAAGAAGCCCTGTAAATTTAACTAAATTCTTAGAAGCATGATATATAAACGGCCCACCAATAGTAACACCTTCCGCAACGTTAAGAGCTAAACCCAAATATCTATCTCCTGCAAGCAATGCCCTTGCGCCGCCAAAAAGATATTTGCCTCCTTGTATACTAAAAAACATATCTTGAGACTTCATTATCATAGCTGTTGATATCATACTCGCTGCTAAACTTCTGTTTGCTTGAGGATCTTCGGCAAATAATTCTCCGGATTTAATAGACAGAATTCTTGATACCTGTTCTACAAAAGGTAAATCTCCTATTGTCCCGGGGATATTATCTCCAATAGGCATACTCCTAATGCGGTTCAAATCATTCTCGGTTAACTTATCTCCATAATCTATATTATCCAATAACATATAAGCATCGCCTCTTTTGATAGCTGTGCCAATTCTAGACCATGCCCCTTTAACATTAGACTCACCTGCAATCAGCGATCCTAATTGAATAGAACGTCCGCCTAATATATACCTTCCAGTTCTGGCGCTAAAATCAAATACATTATTTATAAAACCCGCGCCTGGAATATCAGGCATATGGACGCCAATTGCACCCATTGGCATACCAACAACCATAACACCGGAAACCAAATATTTACTTACCTTACCCACTTTTGTTATTGTTCCTAATTTTACGAAAGACTTCCCTATTGCGCCTACGCCTTTAGAAAAAAGCGAATCCACAAACCCTGTCCCACCCATAATATGGAAAGCCGCTACGGCAGGAACCACTTTATTGGACCACGAGGCCATATTAGGGCTATTTACCCCATATCTAATTGCCATATATAAATTGCTTCCCTGAAGCGCGCCAATACCTGCAAGAGACCCTCTCTTTACTCCTTGTAAAACGGCTTCCTTGCCAACGGATAAATTTTTCTTACCACGAGAAACCGATGCAAGCACACCTCTAGTTCCAGCATAAGTAGTATGCAAAACAGCTCCGATAGTGGCTGTCTGCGCCATGCCCTTCCAGAAATTCATATCTGAAAATCCATCAAATGCCCCTCTGCCTGCTATGATATTTCCTGTTGCGGAAGCAAGAACATATCCACCAGCATTAATCAATGCCCCTGTGCTCATTTTCTTAGCAACATTTAACAATGCCTTTACTGTAAACCTCCGCGCGACAGCATAAGGCGCAGCTATTAGCTCCCCAACACCTGATCCCAAAGAGAAAACCACTAGAGCATCACTAACCGTTGTAATGGTATCTAGCGACGCATATATACTTGGATGGTCAATAACATCCGTAGTGCCTTGTATTGCGGTGGATGTTGCCAAAAACCGTTTATATTGATTCCTATACGCATCATAAGTAGTACATAAAAAATCAGCCGAGTTAGAATCATTGCCTGATTTAAATCTAAGATACATATTCTCAGCATAACCCTTCGCAGTATTTGTTTTTTCTTCATCTTTTGCAAACACAGTGTTTAATTTAGATTCTATTTGGATTAATCCAACATACTTTTCTATTGCGGATTTATCATTAGACTCTTTTAACGTGCAAAGATTATGATAAATCTTAATATACGACTCGCTAATATCATCATTGCTATTATTATCGTCCTCTGTTTTTAAATGTAATCTTCTAGGATATCCTTTAATCAAATCTACCATCATATTTACCACTACAAAAACCATGGAAACACTTAATTTGGCATCCAATTTTTCTTTTACAGCACTTGTTAATATATCCAATCTTTCATTGATATCCTTTGTTGACATAAACTTACCTGTCCGTCCTTCTCGATTAAATAATGCCACTTTTTCCTCGCTATCCGAAGACTTCGATGCATAGATAACTCCTTTAGAAGAAACCTTCACATTATAATCTCTTTTACCCTCTGACGGCACATTAAGACGAAGCGCTTTTATCTGCTTTTTAGTTAAAGACGTATTAACAGGAAGCCAAATCCCACCTACTAAAACCTGTGTAATATTTTTCGGGTTTAATGTTTCCTTTTGGCCTTGGCTATTATAGAATCCTTTTTCTGTGTTGAAATACACTTTATCATTATTCTCTGCTTTATTATTATTCCTTGCTTTCACAATACTGTTTAGATGAACAACTTCATTATTCTCAATTTTAACACCAATATAAGATCTGCCTTTTTCAGGATCTACATGATATACAATTTTGGCATTTCCGGGAACCTTAAAATTCATCGTAGAGTTCACAGCTTCTGTTTTATTTCCCTTTAACACAAGAAATTTTGCAGGACCGGATTTATCCTTACCTGGATCATCGGAATGGCTTAATTTAAACAATATTACTTTATTACCCTGCTCATCTATAACTTTCCTTAGAGGGATATATTTACTTAAATTCTGCCCCTGCCATATACCTTCCTCAACTGTCCACTTGCCATCTTTACATTGAAACTTCATATAATGCCTATCTGACTTATTTAAACTAACAGAGACTTCCGTATAGTCGTTGATTATTTTAAATATGCCATTGGCGTCTACAATGGCATATTGATTGCCGTTTTGTGCATAAACACCTCCGCCCGGTAAATATCCCTGGACAACCCATTGTGCCAGCTTACTTTGTTGTTTATCAGAACTCGTATTCTTAGGCGCTAATAAAACCTGCTCAAACTTATTTCCTTTCAAAACCACAGCTAACCTAACCTTCTCATTTCCCTTTGTGGCATAATCACTAGAAAGTATTATTGGTTTGTTTTTATCAACGTCCTGTAATTGGCCTTCTTTTTCATTGAAGGATTTTATTTCCCCAGACTGGTTCTCCGATTCCACAATAAGATTGCCCTTTTCATCACGAAACCTTATCAAATATTTGTTCTTACTATCCTTACCTCCCTTTACTATATATCGCAGCCAGCCTTCACCATCTTTATACTGCAACACCTGTCTGTAATTTCCGCCATAAGATCTTAACTCATAGTCTGTTTGGGTATCTAATTTCTCAGCTTTACCTTCCTTAAAATCAAATGCCATCAATGTCCCGTCTTTACTCTGGCCTAATATTTTTTTTCCTGTCACAGCAAAGACATCATACTCGTTTTCCTTGTAAGTAATTCTCAATGCCATAGTTGAATGATGTTTCCCCTCTGTTTTTTTGGCGGGAGAAGAGGTCAATTTCATCTCCGCGGCATTGGCAGCACCACTTTTTGATGATAATGTTGTTATCGTTTGTTTGGAAGCCTTCTTTGTCTTACCTTCGCTAATGTCTTTCCAAGTAACTGAAAGTGTCATACCTGGTGGAAGTGTCATACCTGATGAATTTATATCATATTTTTGGTTTGGCTTGTTATTATCGTGTATGATTAAGATTGGGTTTAATCCGGGCAGATTAAGGATTTTAAATTCGCCAATGTTTTTCTTTGCATTTTCATCTATTATTTTACCTGTTCCTTTTTTCATATCATATTCTAATTTTATATTTTGTTGATTTGTAACATTAAAACTATAGAGTATAGGTTTAACATCCGTCTTGTAATTCACCTTATTCCCACCCTCGTTTGCAGAGAAGGTATGCACTGCATCTGCATATATGTTATTGATTTTAACTGATAGTGTTTTATTACCAATCTTGCCTGCTGTTATTATATCCACCGATTGCCCGCCGGGCACATAGCGCGATTCGGAAAATATCTGCTCCCCGGAGAGAAAATCACTCACGCTCTTGGACATACCAATTATGTCGGTTTCGAGCCCTGTTAAAACAGTACCTGAATTAAGTTTGACAGAGGACCTGTGTTTTTCACTGATATTAACCTCCTCAACCGGCATATACTCACCGCCACTGCCACCGCTGGTTATGCCGGAATATGTCGTAATAAAGTGTTCATTTTCTTTTTTTCCGTTTAAAATCGTATTCGTGTCATTGACAATGGATATAGAGCTGTATTTTGTCATTTTTTCATCTTTAAGTCCCTTAATTTTTAAGGTGCCATCTATGGTCTTTTGCAGATTGGCTATATTCTTGGCTATTTCTTTGGCCCCTTTAGTATCGCCATCCTTGAGCTTTGATTTTAGATTAGCAAGATTATTCTTCAATTCCTTTTCAGTTTCCCCTTTAAAACCAACACCGCTTAAGGCAAAACTGACAAACTCCTTGCCTTTTTCACCCCTTATCTCAAGTCCCCTTGGGATTACCAATTTGCTGTTGGGAGCATAGACAGATGTAAATGCAATTACCTTATTGCCTGCTTTAGACAACTTTTGCATCTTGCTTTGAACGTTTGATATATTCAATGCGAAATTTATGTTCGTTGCCGACATATTGGGGGCTATTGCCATAGACGCAAACTTGCCTTTTTCAAAATACTTCATTTGCACAAACGGATTGTTTTTATTGGCCCCCAACACGAACATAGAATCCATTGCATTAAAGGATTTTGCGTTAAGGCTGTGTTGGGCGATAATCTCGCCCTTTGAATTTTTAATCGTATTAAACGTGGTCATTATGGCAAATTTTTGATTGCCATCGCTTAACATTAATTGGCCCTGCCCTGCCCTACTGCCCCTAACTGTTGCAGAGAACGGCGATCTGTTTGCCGCCATCTCAAACCACTGCTCTGATGCAAGCTTGCCGTCCTTCTCATATTTAACCCCAAAACTGACATTTGCAAGTTTAAGGGATTTATTCCCTCCCATTGCCTCATTTCCATTGAACCTCACGCTTACATCTGTGCCGTTAGGCGCGCGTTTAAACGTATGGCTTGAATCATCGTTTAATATAACCTCACCCTCCATAGCTGAGAATATGGCAGGCTTATTTGGATTGGGCTTGGAGCCATTAGCCAAGTGCTTAAATGCAAGGGCATTATCAAAAAGGTCTTTCCCATTATACAACTTGGAAATATTTGCCACTACCTTGCCTTGAGAAAAACCTTCGGCATCTGAAAAACCCTTGATGCGATTGACCTGAACACCTTCATACGAAAATAGATAACTGTCATTTGTTGAAAGGCCCGCATCAGGACTAATCCCCATATACTGAGCCAAACGCATCTCGTCAATCTTTTTAGACGAATTAAAATCAGGAGAAAAGGTATCGTCAATGGAAAACGTAATGTATTTTTTGCTATTCTTTGTTATTTGTTTTGTCTCTAACTTGGCGCTCCATAGCCCCTGTCCGCTTAAATATATGTTTCCTATCTGCTTCTCATTGGAAAATACGCCGTATTCGCTTAATTTGTAATTATCCAACATCCCAAAAGACGGCCTGCCTTTAAACTCATTAAACGCCTTATTGAGATTTTTACCAGTAAATGACGGGTCTGCCAGATAAACAGATACGGAATTTGTTTTTAAATCCTTAACCGCATACCCACCGTCTATGAGGCGTTTTTTATTGTTTGCAAGGTTTACCTCTGTTGAAAGCCGGTATTCAATCTCTGTTTTCGCATCCTGCAACAAACCCTGTTTGGTGTCAAAAATAACGTCCAGAGAGCCTGATTTCGTCAAATCATAAGAACGATTGGATGTTATACTATCCCTTCCAACATAAGTAAACGCCCTATCATAAATACTTTGGGAAACATCGCCCATCGTCCCGCTTAATAAAGACTCTGGGGAAAACAAATCGTTTTTTGAAATCGTATAAGAACCACTCTTTTGATGAATAACATAACCATCTTCTCCGGGAGAGATATCCAACGCATTTGGTTCAGGTGAATCCTGTTTAGAAACCTTTTTATTGTCCTTTTTCAAAGCAGATATAGTCGTCAAATTCAACTTTTTAACAACCCCTTCTGACGTATTCGCATCAAATTCATGCGCAAGCATATTCGGCATAAATCCGCTAACAAAGGCATTGGACACACGCAAATCGCCGTTTTCATCTTCTGCAATAAAAGTGCCTCCTGCCCCTATAACAGATATATTCCCAACTTTATCAAAACTGGCAACAGGCGCATATCTGTCATCCTTATTCAGTTTTACGTTAAGAAGGCTATCATAAGCCTCCTTATTAGAAAATTTCTTGTTTGCAAAATCACCCTCTCCAGTAATAGAGAGTTTATTATATGTAAATCCTTCTCTATATACATCCACAGACAATTTGCCATGATTTCTTAGATCAAATGCCTCATAACGAGTTATAAGGCCATCTGTTATGAATATGTTCTCTAGATTATTATTGCCTTGATTAATAGTTATACCTTTATTTGTTAGACTTAAATCCAAATCTATTCTTGATTTTTTATAGCTAGTTGCACTCTGGACCAATTGGGCATCTGTATATGCATTATCAAGTCTTCCCAAGCTCACAAGACCGGTTATCTGCCATGCCTTCTTATCAGAATAATCCGAAACAACACCTTTCAATGACTGGATAGGAGAAAGCTGAAAGGCCATATTATGACTAACACCCGTTTTATCCGGCACGGCCATATAATCAGGAATTAATAATATCCGTTCATTTGTTTTGCTATTCTTATACAATATAGTATCACCCGTTGCAGCCAAAGTGGAACTAACCGGCAAAGAAGAGGTTGTATCTGTATCATCGTATTCAGAAAATGCATAGTAATTGGAACCTAATAACCCCTGCATAGCGCGTTTAAACAAGCTAGTCCCTTCATACGCATCATGAATAGGGCCAATAGTAATTGCTCCCGGCTGAGGCGATCTGTCTTTTTTGGAAACAATAACATCTAACTTCGTACGGTTTATTATATTCAGCGGCTTTGTCAGGTTATATAAGGCAGGGGTTGTTGCATAGAAGCAAACCTCATTAGCGGAAATCCTATGTAAACCACTCATAGTGGCATTGGCCACCATGTCCATAGCAGAGGGCAATATCTTTTGTCCCTTCCAATCCTCCCCTGCTTTTTTATAACGCATATAAACGGTACGCAAGTTAGATACACCTGACATATCCAAGACATTCATATGATACCTTTCAAAAGCATAGGTATACTGGGATAGATCCGGATAATTCTCAGGCAATGGCATCTGAAAACCGGCATTTAAATTACCCAAAGACTTTATATTCGCCTTCAGGCCATCTAAATATGATTCATTAACCCCAAACGCAAGTCCAATCATAGGTGTTGTCAGGCTCATACCCAACCAAGACAGAGATGCTGCCTGTAATTCTGAAAACCCTGCCTTGGTAAGCCGTTTTTCCAAATAGCCAACGCCAAGGTCAGCCGCTGCATGCGCAAGAGCAGACCCAAATGCCTTTTTGAAATCATAATTACCCCCCTTGCTGGCAGATGCCTTATATCCTATTCCCATTTCAATAGGCATACTCAAAAGCGTTGCCATCTTATCGCTCATCAACCCCTTTTCAACGGCCAAATAACGCACCCCAAGCGTTCCCATTTCGCCTAACCATGCCCACTTATTTACATCAATAGCATGGGCAATACCTTTGCCAAAATTAGTAAAGAAACCCGTATTATTGTTAACAACCCCATTAGTCTTAATATCGCCTGTGTCAGAACCTTCTAATGCACTTGCAAGGCCCGACTGCAGTATAGTCATACCAACACTTGTTGTAACACCAGCTACAGCATTGCGTAAGCTATCGTTGTGAATCGTGTCTTCCAGGGCCTTGCTAATCTCATATGTAGCCAAACCGCGCAAAGCGCCTTGAGCACCACCAATTACCATACCTGCCAATACAGGATGCGATGAATTTGCAAGGCTGTTGCCAAGACCCTCCCCAAATGTGCTGGAAAAACGAGAAGCCATTTGTTGACTCGTCATAGAGGACAAATTAATTCCGCTCAAGGTCATCCCACTTACAACGCTACCTAATACTTGGGCTCCTAACGGACTCATATCTAATTCATTTACCGCCACTTGAGATGTCAGATTGCCCAAATTACTAGCAGCTAGAGAAGTCATAAATCCAGAGGAAAAAACCTGACCACCTATGGCAGCCGATCCCAATTGTATCCCAACAGAAATCAGGGAATCAGTCAAACTCGTACCGGGCAATAGGTCATCGGGATCGACTCTTTCCGAATCCCTGCGGCTTCCTTTTACGGATTTTGCCTCTTCAATAGAAATCATCCGAATACCTTTGGGCAGATTATCTATATTTACATTAGCAGACAGGGCCAGAAAATAGCCCGAAAACAGATCAAGAAAATCAGATATAGGAATAACCCTTTCTATCCCGTTATCCCGTATAAAAACCTCATTTCCATCTATTGCCTCTAATACCACATAATGCCCATAAGAGAGGTGGGCTATAACGGGCAATCCTAATCTCTGCAAGGACATAACCGATTGTAAATCAATATGTTTCAGTTTCAATCCTATTAAAGGAGTCTTTTTATAAACAGAGACCGCCATTATAGCAAACATTGAGAGAGAAAGCCCCTGGTCAATAGAATCCGGCATAACCACTGGAGCGTTTCCTTGAACTAAATCAGCCATATATATATACGGCGCAAGATCAGGAGAGCTCGCGCTTATACCGTTTTCCTTTAATATATAAGAAAGTGTCTCGTCACTACACCTAGATAAATACCCAAAAAGGTCATCTCTTCTTGGTGATAGGCCCAAAAGATTGTAATTGTCTTTTGCGCGTTTCATAATGGAACGCACGTATTTTTCATCTGAAGCAGACAAGATCCTGGCAAAATAACGTGCTTGACGGGAATCTGGCATAACACCATATACATCAAAAAACATAGCCTCCACTTTTGGCATTAATGAGTATTCTTTAAACAAAGAAGGGAAAAAATTTGAGTCATAACTATATGCCCAAGAGAAATTTTCGAGCAAAAATAAAAAACTTATAAAAGTTGATAATAATCGGGCATAAAAACCACTTTTATTCATTCAACCTCCTGTAACCTACTTAAAGGCAGTATTTAATCCGTTTTTGAAAAACTCCAAAAAGATAGGCCCGGCCACAATAACAAGGATTACAGGCAATATGAAGATAAACATAGGCAGGAGCATCTTCACAGGCGCCTTCATTGCCTGCTCCTCTGCCTCTAGGACCCTAAACGTGCGCATCTCTTCAGACTGCGCCTTAAGAATCACGCCAACAGGTGTTCCCATCCTATCTCCTTGTATCAATGCCCTGACAAAAGAATGAACCTCAGGCAAATCAACACGCCAGGCAAAATACTTCAACGCCTCTGCGCGAGACCTGCCCATTTGTATCTGCCTCCATACATTTGATAGCTCTTCTGTCAATGGACATTGTTTGTAATCTCTAACAATACGCTTTACTGCCAACATAAAATCCATACCAGCATCCACACACAACGTCAGCAAATCAATCACATTAGGCAATTCCTTCCTTATCTCCTTCTTTCTCTGTTTTATTCTAACATTTAACCACATAATTGGCAATATAAACCCGACACCCGCAAGTAGCAATATTATATCGATGCTTATTTTATCGATTAATAAAGTATATACTAAACACAAAGAAATTGCAACTATTTCTTGCAATAATAGAAATTCATTTACAGTAAACGGGGAACTTGAGGCAATCAGCTTGCGATTTAGATATTTTCTCAAAACCACAATTTTTATAGCATCATTAACAGGCGACAAGATTTTCATTACAGCAAGCACGGATTTAAGGTCATCTCGGGCCTTTTGAACCGCATTGTTGACAGCCAAAGGGTCCCAATCCTCAAATCGTTGCCTAAGTTCAGCATTTTGCCCCTTTTTTGCTATGCTCTGAAACAATAAAAGGGCAAAGGCAGCAAACAACGCTATGGCAGCGAATAATCCCCAAAACATATCTTAAACCTCCACATTCCCCAATATCTTCATGGTAAAAAGCCCCAAAATCTGTGATATGATTGCATAAACCAAGAGAATCTGCCCTACGGGATCGGTAAAAAATATATCAAAATGGTGCGGATTCTGGGAGTAAACAACAGGCACAAAGAAAAACGGCAAGGCGGTAATAATTAATGTCTGAAGCCTTGCCTGAGCAGTTAAAACCTTGGTCCTCTTTGCAATGCGTTTCTTTTCCCTCATGGCATTTGTCAAATTGTTAAATACATCCGTTATATTGCCACCTGTATCTCTTGCAACTAAAACAGAGATAACAACAATATCCACATCATCATTTTTTATCCGTTTCCTCAAGGTCATAAGGGCGTCTGCAACAGGAACCCCCATCTTAAGCTGTCGCAAAATCAGCTTGAATTCATCCCTTGTGGGCGGCGGCATCTCTTCTACAACGACATCAAAGGCCTGTTGCAAAGTCATCCCTGCCTTTAAAGAAGAGGATATAATGTAAAGTGTGTCCACCAATTGCACAAGAAACTTGGCCTTTCTATTATCAATCATAATCTTTAAAAGCAGTGTTGGAAACAATAATCCAAGCAACATAGCAACAATTGCTATCCAAAGATTATTAAACAACAGAAAAGCTATTATAAAAAAAACAATCGGACTGGCCGTAAACATCAACCTAATACGGTTGCGCGGCATATTCAGAAACATATCGTTCACTATCTCAGATGCCTTTTGCATCCTCCTGCTATGCACAGGCTTAAGTCTGCGAATGGTATAGAAAACAAAAAAAGCCACAGAAATACCAAAAAGCGCCAACACAATCAAAAAGGACAAATCCATAAAATCCCCTATTCTAAGTCCCCCTATCTATACTCTAATTATATTGTCCGTCCCCGACAACCGCAGCGACATTACTGCGCCAACTCCCCTCTATATAGGCTCGGATAGAAACACGTATTGCAGAAAAGGCCAATACCACAGCTAATATCAATACAGCATATTCTATTATACTGCTGGCTCTGTGATTTATCAACCTACTCTGCACTAATACTCCAATGTTCTGTGCCTTTGTAATGGTAATGGCTCTTCATCCTCACACGATAGCCGTCTCTCTCTGCTATAACGTGTAAATCGCCTTTATAGTGTTTCAACTTTAATCTAGAACCAAGAAAACACTTCTTGGGCTTTATCTTAGGCAAGTTAAAATTCCAGACCCCCACATAAACGTGATGTGGCCTGCCAATAGCATCGTTCCACGAATAATCAAAGGAATAATCAGCGCTACTTCCCATAGATAAAACCTCTTTACATAATATTGGTTGGAATGTATCCTCAATATGTATTAGAAAACCGTCTATTATGTCCTTCATATCTTTCAATTGATCCCCAGTATTAGATAACCTTGACATCAAAGAAGCGGCATCAGATCTGGTATCCGCATATGGATCAACTACCATGGGATTCGTTGGCGCCGGCGGCAAGGACAAAAAAACCTGACGCACCCTATCATAAAGTGTATTTATATTTAGTCTTACTTGCGCTATTGCATCGGAAACCTTTGATAATTCTGCATGCCAACTTAAATCCGCATTGATATCCGATTCGTCAGTTTTTTCTTCATCATCGCTTGAAACGTCAGAAGACTCATTACAGGGAGGCTGACAATACCAAACAGGCTTTATCATACATGGATTTGACGCCATAATACTATACGCCAAACTAGAATGTTCTCCTACCATCATTGAGTTAGTATCTCTATAAAAAGTTTGGAAAGACGCATTAGAACACTGATCCGCCAATATTGCTCGCGCCCAATTCTCATATAAAAGACTACCTATAAACTTGTCAGTCTTAATCCTTCCTCCTTCATCAAGAGAAAAACAAGTACTATAATAATTAGGCAAATGCACGTATGGCATGTAAACAGGTGTGGAACCATTATCGTTTAGGAAATTATTTGCCTCATTAAACAAGGGCTGTAAACTAGAAATCAAACTATTATACGTACCAATGTCATTGTAAAAATTTTCCATATAATGAGAGAAAAAGTATTTCACATCTTCATCTGCAGAGATGTTGAGCGCAGATAAATGGGCACTGCCCCTGAGATACTCGTCAATCGCATCCTTAAAGGCATCCTGAAATTTGGGATCATCTATCAATTGACCCGCCATATAATAGAGTGTTTGGTATATATAATAGCCTTTTGTATCTTTACCAAACTTTTTAAACATCTTGCCAACCTTATCCAATGCCCTTGGATATAGGACAAACTGATCATACGCCCCGTCCAGTGCCATGCTGGCAGCAGCCAAATAACCGGATACTACGCTATCACCCGCGCCTGTGCCTTCCGCGACCGTGCCTTCCACGACTGTGTCTTCCACGACTGTGCCTTCCACGCCCGCGCCTGTGCCTTCCACGCCCGCGCCTGTGCCTGTGCCTTCCACGCTTGCGCCTCCCGCGCCTCCCGCGCCTCCCGCGCCTGCTACTGCAGCGCCTATAGCTGCGCCGACCATCATACCAATCATCATACCCTGAGAACCACCAGCGGCATACCCGATAGCCCCGCCTATGATTGCTCCGGCTATCGGAGTAAAGGACCCCATCGTAATAGCTGTCAGAATAATTGCAACTACTATCATGACAAATCCAAGCCAATTGCGTTTGCACTTGGTTTTCTTTTTGCCTTTGAGATATTTTTCGCTCAGATAATGGGCATAACTGCCCACCTGAGAATTCAGAAACATTGCGCCTGATTCCGCGGCAATCCTTACCCTTGCATGATTAATACGGCGTTGACCTTGCTGGATAATAATTGTTGTGGCTAACAAAATCAATGCTATTAAAACGGTCAGAACAGTTGCGGCCTGCCCCTTATCTTCTCTCCATGGCCCATGCATCATAATAGCTCGCATAAATATCACTCCTTTTAATCTACAATTTTTAAGGGCCGCATATTATAACTGTAATCCGGGGCATCTTCAGCTGTTGTTGCATGATATGCAGATTCTCGCTCCCGCATCTCAGTTTTAGCCCATTGAAAAAACGTCATAAAACCATAAAAAAATAGCATGGTTCCCAACAGCGCCAATATGGTCTCAAACATTGCCTGCGCCTTGGACATATCAATCATCTCCCCAATCTATTTCCTGCCCTGGAATCCTGGAGTCTATCTCATATTCACCGGAGTGTGTTCTAAACGTCCTCTTCACATACTGGTCGCTATCTTTATACTTCATATTTCCAGATGAATCGGCTTTGAATAGCTTTTGCCCTTCCTCTCCATATTCTACATTTTCATCCAACCCTTCGCTTTTTACAAAACTGTAATCACCAATAGTCCCAATATTACCATTACTTATATCTTCCTTTATATTCGCAATCTCATCGCGGATATCCGATAATGACTCCGATAATTCACTATCCCGATTAATTATAGCCTCAACGGTAAGGCCTGTCCCAAGAGGTGTGCTAAAAACAGTATTTATACTATCTGCTATATTATCCATAAATGATGCATCTATTGGGCCGGTGTATGAATCAATCATTCTTGACAAATCACTATGCAGCCCCAGCAATAAAGTAATTGCATCGCTTTCTTCGCTTGTCGGATTATCTTTCTCATATAAGGCCATTGCCATAGCGGAAATGGCATCCAATATCCTTATCACTTTGTCTTCTAGTGTATCGGTATCTACCATAAAATACGGACGACTCACTATATCCTTTGCAATATTTCTGCCATTAATTTCAATAATTGCATAAGTAACCTCCGGATATCCACTGTCCCACAACATATCAGCAGACCAAATAGCAGAGCTTTGTATACTAAAGTGCTGCAAATTAGTCATAGGGACATTCGTTGAAAAACCCGGGAAACGCTTATCCCAAATCATAATGGAATACACCATACGCCCACCACCTGAAACTGTGGGATTCTTTGCCAAAGCAACAGCGCGCCTGAAATTTTTATACATTATGTCCTGTTGATGTATATAATAAAGCGCATAAGAGATCATAGACCCGCCTACAATCAGGACCAAAGTACCCCATATTGCAAACTCGGTAAGACTTTGTCCGAACTTTCTATATCTCGACAACAAATTGCTTGACATTATCCACACTCCTAGAACCCACTGTTTTATCTGTAATAATTTTATTAAGTGAATTTTCTGATTCGTTTTCAACATCTATCGTCCTGACAGTTTTTACTGTTTCCTGTATAACAACATTATACCGGCCTAAATCATGTAAATAAGGTTCATCGCCAAGCTGTTTAAGGCTGCCCTCTATCTTGCCGTCAATAGATGCCTTTATGTATCCGAGCATGATATAAAAAACAACCGATAAAACAACTATCAATATTAGCATCTCTGCCATACTCTGGCCTTTCGTAAACATAATACCCCTATAAAAACTATTTTGAACTGCGAACTGTAATTTCATTTTTCATTATATCCACGTCTTCATGGTCATTAATAGAGACAGAAACCCTTCCACCTTCAAAAGACAGATACTTATCAGAACGTATAGACGTTTTCTGCCCATCAACAGAAGAATCCTCTAATATGCCTTCGGGCTCAGATCCATCTGCCTGCTCGTTGAGGCCAACAGCGCAAATAAAATCGTACATCCTGCCTGCCACTGCCCTTGACATAAACAAACGCACTGTGCCTAACGCAATGGCAACAGCAACAAAGAGCGTTGCATAATCCGTAATAAAAGAACCTTTTTTACACAATCTACTCGCTCCTGTTATTATATATCGCCTGCCCGGCATCCCTTATCTTATTAACCGCTTGACTTGCGGCATTCTGCGCCCCGCGCCTAACTACAACAATAAGCGTCGCGATAATAGCGCTAAACAAAATGATATATTCCAATGTGGAACTGGCCTTCCTATTCATAACCTCTAAGAAATTTTAATGTTCAAAGACATCGTTTATTACCACATTCCTCGTATAGTTCTGCCACTGCCCGCTTATGGTCTTATCTATTCTTCCGCCTCCCCGATTGTTTTCGCTATACTTACTGTGGGAGGTGAACACCGTGTGGTCAGAAACAAGTGTATCAAAATGATAGGCCTCACCACCGCTAATAGAATCTGCTGAAGACTTTAATTTACTTGCCAATGAACGTTTTACGTAAATCCTCATCATCAAAAGCACTGCGGCTATCACCATAAATAAAACAGCCAGTTCAACTGTGGATTGTCCTCTTTTAGAACAAGACCTGCATCGTTTCATAAAACATCACCTCTCCTCAATTATAATATTTCGCATAATATTCATAATCATTAGCCGCTAATGTCGTTTCGGTCGCGGGCCGTATAATACGGGTATTCTGTGAACTGCTATAGGTTGCGGTCCCTAAAGCGTCAAAAGACTTACTGCTGTCAGATGAGCTAACCGCCTGTTTATTGTTCCGACTCGTGTAAACCTCTGCCTGCATACTTGCCTCATCGCTAACGTTAACACCTACGGCGCTTAAAAAACCCCTTGCAGCATCATATTGCCTCGCTTGAAGTCCTCTTTGGACAAACAGCTTAACACCAACAACAACACCGATAACAATGGCTACAAGCGTTGCGTATTCAGCAATACTTTGCCCATTCCTTTGATAGATATTACTCATATAAACCTCCTAAATTTAATTGCTACCCACCTATGCTGGTGGTTGTCTTCTGTCTTGGCAATTCATTGACCTGCATTTCTAATATCTTAAACTTGGCATTTACTCCCCTATTCATAAATAGATAGATACCTGCAAAAGCAATACTAACAGCGCTAACTAATATTACATATTCCAAAATACTTTGCGCCTTAATTTCTTGTCTCATATTCAGAATATCGTTCATGAGCAACTTTCTCCATCATATACAATAATCCTTTAACAGCTGCAACCGATGCCAACGCAAATACAATAAATAATATGATATACTCCACAATGCTCTGCGCTTTTAAATCGTTCCATATCACCGCAATGCCTCTCCTTCCATCTTACTTAACACCACATTTGAGGACCCCCATGCATGCTGTTTATTAATAGTTTTATCTATCCGGCCCATAGGGCCTATTGTCGTTGTTACGGTTGCCGTACTATGAGATTCTTCAGAATATGATTCAAGGGCATCCGGATCAAATTTACTCTCACTGATTTCATCAGAATGTTGCTTTACACTTGAAATAACAGAGCCCTGCAGGAATCTGCGCATAATAACCAAGACAGCTACCACCACAATGAATAGCATGGCCAACTCAAGCGTGCTTTGCCCAACTTGTTTGCCATAAAACCTCTTTCTAAAGGAAAACATATAAGACCTCCTTCTAAAAGCCAATATCAATATTCACCAACGGCAAGCACGTTTTCAGATCCCGAATCTACAACCACGTTATACGAAGAGGTCTCTGAAAACCGCCCACCTGTTGTAATGTCCCTTGCTGTCGTTGAATCTTGCGTTTTCTGACTCTGACTACGCATATAGCTTGGCTCCCACTGAGTAGTCGTTCCTAGAGCAGATGTCTCTGCAACCAAATTTGAAACAACCGTGTGGGTGATACCCTTTGTGAAAACCCTTGACAGAAAAACCTTCATCGTGGCTATAACGGCAACAATAATGGCTATAAGCGTTGCATATTCCGCTATACTCTGTCCTTTTTTATTTATCATAAAACACCTCCGATTCATTTATCTTTACTAACACCTGAATCTATAGAAGTAACGGCTTCTGTCATTTCATCCGACAGATGTCCATAGGACTTATTAACACTATTGGAGATTCTAGACCTAACTATCAAAAACACAGAAATCAATGCGGTTAAGATAATAATATATTCCATTATGCTCTGCGCCTTGCGTGAGTTTCGCATAACCCCTCCTTTGTTTTTACCCTTTTTAAATCAGTCTTATCCGCTATAAAAAACCATTTCATCCTGTATCCAGAAGAAGTATAGCACTCAAGCCTTGTTTGTCAACTTTTAGGATGAAATTTTTTCCAAAAGCGCATCCCAAGAAAGCCCTGATTTCTGAACAGAACTGTCCATATCCTTGAGCGTATACGTTGAATTTCTAATCTCTTCTTCCCCTAACAAGATTACAAATCTCGCCTTTAACCTTCCAGCCAACCTCATCTGTGCCTTTAAGGAACGCGGCTCTAAACTAAAATCACAGGATATCCCTTGATTTCGCAATTCACTACTTAACTGAAGCGCATTAGACATCAAAGACTTATCTTGATATGCGACAAGGACTTTTGGACTGCCAAGAATGTCATTATCCTTCCCCAAACACAATAAAACGCGTTCAACCCCTAGAGCAAAACCAACAGCGCCTTTGTCATATTTATCCCCGCTTATCTCCTTTAATAGATTATCATACCTGCCGCCTGCGCCTATTGCATCCTGGCCAGCAGACAGATTGGGGTGAACAACCTCAAAGACCGTCTTGGTGTAATAATCAAGGCCGCGCACCAATAATCTGTCTTCCTCATAATTTATACCGAACTTATCTAAATAACTTAACACCGTTTCAAAGTGCGACTGACAGGCCTCGCACACCGAAATTCTATCTACTGCCTGACGCGCTATAGCCCTGCAAGCAGGTTGCTTACAATCAAGCACCCTAAAGACATTTTTATCAAGCCGCCTTTGACACTCATGACACAAATCCTGGCGCTTTTCGTTTAGATATGAATATAACTCCTTACTTATCAATAACTTATCTTCATTACATCCTATTGTATTTATCTTTAATTTATAGTCTCCTAGGCCAAAGGCCCTCAATAGGCCGTCCAAAAGCAGGATAACCTCTGCATCCACTTCCGGCATATCACCGGAAATGCTCTCGCAACCAATGTGGGTAAACTGACGCAATCTGCCTTTTTGGGGCCTTTCCCCTCTAAACATCGGGCCTATATAAAAAAACTTGCCACTCGCAAGGCCTTTTTCTAATCCATTCTCAACATATGCCCTTATCAGACCTGCCGTGCCTTCAGGACGAAGCGCAAGCCTGCCTTCATCCCTCTCAATAATAAACATCTGTTTCTCAACGATATCTGTTATAGCGCCCAAACTGCGGACAAAAAGGGATGCATCTTCAATAATAGGAGTCCTTATCTCAAGAAAATTATACAGGCCAAAAACCCCCCTTGCGGTTTGTTCTAAGAACAAATACCGTGCTGAATCCTGCGGCAGGATATCCTGTGTTCCCCTTGGACGTTGAAATGGCATAAACTATTTTGTTTTTTCCTTCATCTCAAGCCCAGGTTTGAAAACAACAACCCGGCGGGGGGGAACTGGAACGGCTTCTCCTGTGCGTGGATTCCTGCCAACACGCGGTTTTCTCTCTTTTACCTTAAACACGCCGAAATTTCGTATCTCGACCTTATCGCCAATCGTCAGGGCATCTGTTATAACGTCAAAAGTCCTCTGAACCACTAATTTGACGTCAGCTTGTTTTATCCCTGTTTCATCTGCAATACGGAGAACGATATCTTTCTTGGTCATAACTCCTCCTTTTTCAAAACCCTCTATAATGCAATAGCTTATCATAAAATGCCGCCTATGCCAATCCCTTTTTATCCTGGATTTGGGAAACGGAACAGACATGGTTCCACCTCAAAAGAGAAAGAGGTGGGAATGGAAATAAAAAGAGCGCGCGAAAATTTTTCAAAAAATACCCCCCTTACAATTACAGATGATACCTTATTATTCATATTTAAGCGCATTTTTAGTGAAAACACATTCCTGCTTCAGCCACAATGTATTTATATTGCCCAGCAATATTTTAAACAACTCCTGGATTTTTCTATAATTGCGCATTTGCCCCAAAAAGCAAAATCCATAAAGAAAGGGGCCAAAAACAACCAAAGACCACAGAAAAAACATAACATTGAACTTATTAAAAGCGCATATTCCCCCTCAAATATACGCTATGCCTTGGAATTTAATAACAATAAGCAATATGAACGTTTATTCCAATATTTTAAGGATTTTCACCCTATAGATGAACTGCAGCACCCTATTGTTGAACTGCAAGCAAAATATAATCTTGATTTATTATTAACAGGAGATTATAAAATATGGGCATAGGCCCCCTCAAACACATTAAAAGAAAGGAGAAAACCTATGCCCAAAACTTATTATACCTATTATGATATGATTGTAAATCATAAAACACCCCACAACATAAGATATGATATGGTCCTTTATGCTATAGAGCATACTAACAAAGAGGCCGCTATTGTTTTCGGCGCATCCGTTAAGACTGTCGCAAAATGGAGAAAACGATTTGAAATACACGGTTTCCAAGGCTTATTCGACCTCTCCAAACGCCCCAAAAACTCGCCTAATGCTATTGCGCAGGAAATTAAAGATTTCGTTATTGCTCTTAAAAAGAAATACCCGCGATTATCGGCTGAAGTAATTAAAAATTTAGAAGGTTTGCAAATAAGTCCCAGAACTATTAGAAAAATTTGGAA
>CAYXYY010000018.1:0-4730 GCA_964469495.1 uncultured Planctomycetia bacterium
TAAACGGTAATAAGACCATGCCAATTCATATTCCACATCAACTCTATTGGGAAGATTCGGTTCCTTCTGCAAAAGCGCCCTAAATAGGTGCAAGGCATTTTTATACCTGCCCATATTGTAATAAGACAACGCTGTTATATAGACTATATGGCTCTGCGTCTGCTTATCCTCAGGCAGGAGTTTCAATACGTCTATGGTTGAGGAATAATTGCCCTTATTAAAATACGCAATAGCCAGATTGTATATAACATCCTGCCTAAAAGAACTGTCATTAAATTCTTCCAAAAATTCTTTGTAAGCCAGTATCGCCCCATCATAATCCTCTAACTTCAACAGACAATTTCCTATTTGATAGGCAATATAGTCTGAAAAATACCCATCAGGATAAAGCTCCTCAATTTTTTGATACTGCTCTATCGCTTCCTTGTAATTGCCTTTTTCCTGCAACGTATCTGCGACGTGGCACAAAGCGCTAACCTTGACCGTTTCATCGTCGGATATATCCGCTAACTGCTGAAACGCAGACATTGCCTCTTTATAGTCTCCTTTATGCAAATAAGCCCATGCCAAACCGTAATACGCGTCATTAACCAATTGCTGATTCTCGGCATTAGCTCTGGAGATCACATCCAGATATAACTCTATCGCCTTATCATTTTCCCCCTGATTGGCAAGGCTTTCTGCAAGCCAATACATAGCAGAAAGAAACCATTGACTGTCCTTGTAATTATCAACGATTTCAGAAAATCCTTTTTGGGCTTCTTTATAATCCTTATTTTTAAATGCAATAGTTGCCTTTAAAAACAACAGGGAATCTTCGCTTACACTAGCCTCTTTACCAAGCTTATCCAATAAGGCTTTTGCCTTTTCCATATCGTTTTTTTTCAATGCCAACCATATCTTACCCTGAAGCGCATACCCCAAAACCTGCTTGTTATTTGAATAGGCCTTTTCCATCTTGTCGTATAAGGCCATCGCATCCTCGTCTTTCCCCTCTTTAACGCAGATATCGGCAAGATAAAAATACGTCATAGGCAAGAACGCAGAATCAGGATAATTGGTAATAAAGCTATCCAATAATTGACGGGCTTTAGCCAAGTCCCCGGTTTTATACGCTATCTCCGCCAACAAAAATGACGCCTGCTCCTTTGCCATTTGCGGAATATTTTGAGACGACTGAAAGGCCAATAATGCCTTCTTGGCGATAGAAATAAGCCCTGCCTTTTTATACGCTAAATACATTTTTTTGACTGCATCAGAGGCCTTTTCTTGGGAATCTAACAAGGGAACAGACCTTTTGAAAAAATCGCCTGCCTTTTCATATTCTTCGAGGAGCATATACGCAGAACCCATAAGGCCATAGAAACCGCCCTTTTCTTCATTCGCAAGCCCGGCTTTATCCACATCCGAAAGAATCTCTATGGCCTTTACCCCTTTGCCTTCTTCAATGTAAACCTGCGCAAGCGTAAAAACCGCATCTATGCTATGAGTTTGATCTATCGCCTTTTTTGCAAAATTTTCAGCAACGTCATAAATCTTATCCCGCAGGGCCTCTTTGGCCATATACAAAAAATCATCGCCATAAACTATCTCTGCTCTAAAAAGGCCTATAACACAGAAGATTAACAAAAACAAACGCCTCATTTATCTTCGCCTTCCTCCTCGTCGCCAAAGGCCTGCGCCTCGTCAAAGACTTCAGCTGTAAATTTATACAACTCACTTCCCTGCCACATATCAGGATTAAGGCCCGCTTTTACGGCAAGGTGTCTCAAAAACTCCATTCTATCCCATCCAAACTCAACAGGGACCTGTGGCAACAACAGGCCTGAAAAATGGCCCCTTCTCAACAACAAGCCGTCTCTGCCTATCTTTATGTCATTAATATCGTCCAGTTTTTTCAGCGGGCTTAACACAGATATTTCTATTTCAACCAATGGCAGTTCTTCTATTGTAAGCGCTGGAAATCTCGGATCTCCGACAGCCGCCTCAACAGCCATATTTGCCACAACCTCACATAACGGGCTGTCGCCAATAATATGCCCGATACACCCCCTTAATTGCCCATTCTTTTTCAAAGTAACAAACGCGCCTCGTTCCTTATATAGAGCGGGGTCGCTAACCTCAACCTTCAAGCGAGAGCCTGTCTTAAGATAATGTTCAATACTATCCCGGGCAATCTTTAGAAGCGTCTTTCTCTGCTCCTTGCTATACATAGCCACCCCCTTGTCCTTATCAACAAAAAACACGCCGGACATATATCCCACAACACTGTCTTTAGGGCCTGCTGTATCCCCTGAATTGGCATATTTCAGCAACTTAAAATCAGCGCCAAACAAGCTGGCAATACGTTTTACAATCGCAACGGCATCATATCCGCAAAACTCATATCTATTTTCAGCAATGCCGTTTAAAAATTCAACATAAGATGCTTTGTCTACCGCATCTATGCCCAAAGCATCCATATCCCTTGCCTCTGAATAGGCGTGATAATGCGACATATCAGTGCTTGCGATAAACAAGGTATTGCCTGCATTTTCATAGAGCCACTGAGACAACTCCTCTATCTGCTTCAAATTCATTCTACCTGTTAATATCAAAACCACCGGCACATCAGGCAGGGCGCGCAGTAAAAACGGCAATTGCACCTCAAGACAATGCTCTTGGTTATTGCGCGACAAACTCGGATCTGCAAACACAATAGCATCGATTAATTTACCTGTAAAATCCAAATCCACGTCAAGCGCGCCTATAGGCGTCTTATAACACGGAGATTCCAGAACCTTTACGCCATAAAAAGGCTCAAAATGAGACGGGCCTATCACAACAACCCTGTCGTAATCGCGGCCTTTAACCGCTTTGTAAAAATAACCTGCAACAGGGCCGCTATAAATATAACCCGCATGAGGAGATAAACCTGCAACAATCCGCACATCCTGCGAAAGATTAACTTCCGCATCGTCAATAAAGGCATCAACTTGGGCATCTAACTCTTTCGGATTATCCGTATAAAATCGGCCCGCTACATTGGCAGGTTTACACAACGTCTCTGCATAAACAAAGGAAACATACAAAACAAAAAACACCAAAACTATGCCAAGTTTAATCAGCATACGCTACTCCTCAAACAACACAAAATACCCACGCTGAGTTTTAACCAAAACACCGTCTTTTGCCATTGTATCACTAATATCGCTTAAAGAATACACCTCCGTATCATTTATCTTCAACACAACATCTCCTTTAAGCAAACCAGCCTTATCGGCAGGGCTTCCCGGTTCAACTCCTGAAACAAACACCTTGCCTGATGCTTGCGACAACTCCATTCCCATAAAACTAACACTGCCTTCTGCCCCTGATATGTGTTTTTTAACCGGTGTTGATGGCCTTTTCACAATGCTCTGATCAATAAAGCCTTCTCCCTGTTTTCCCACAATAACACTTATAGACCTCTTAATGCCGTTTCTTATAATGTCCAAAACAGCGGGCTTGCCTATAGGCGCTTGGGATGCATACTTCAGTAGATCTTGCATATCACGTATTTCCGTTCCATTAAACCGGACAATAACATCGCCTTCCTTAACACCAGCTTTATCAGCAGGGCCTCCCGGCGCGACCTCAACCACAAAAACCCCATGAGGCCTGTCAAAGCCCAAAAACCTGCGCAATCGCTCATTCACGTCCTGTCCATATATACCTATCCAGCCATAGGTAATCGGCTCTCCTCTTCTAACACTCTCCAGCAACCTCTTGGCCGTATTAGAAGGAATAGCAAAACCCAAACCAACAGAACCACCACTCATACTCAAAATCGCCACGTTAATACCAATAACATTGCCGTCTAAATCAACCAAAGGCCCTCCACTATTACCGGGATTAATCGCAGCGTCTGTCTGTATCAAATCAACGTAAGTCCGGCCCCAGCCCTGATAAGGCAAAGACCTATGCAAGGCGCCTACAATACCAATAGTAAGAGTTGGTTCAGCGTTGTCTATGGCAAAGGCGAAAGGATTACCCGCCGCAATAACCCACTGCCCGCGTTTTACCTTAGAGGAATCCGCCAAAACCGCTGGAGAAAGATCATCACTTGCAGATATCTTTAACAATGCCAAATCGTTCTTATAATCAACCGCAGCGACCTTTGCAGGATACTGCCTGCCCCCGGTTATAGTAACCATAATCTTAGAAGCGCCCGAAATAACATGCTCATTAGTTAATATAAAACCGTCCTTATCGACAATAACACCGCTGCCCACATCCAGCTGCGCAGCGTCAGGCACATATTGCCGGCCCAAAAACTCATCCAAAAAACTATCCCAAAAAGGGTCATAAGAAACCCTTCTGCGCACATACCTAATACATCGCACGGCAACAACGCTCTTGCGTATCTTTTCAGCCGCGGTTATAGTCTTTTCCTCAATACCAGCGCCCTGCGCAAATACGCAAAAACCTATACTAACCAAAAAACACGATAAAAACAAAAATCTAAACCGGCTAGTAAACATAACAACCCTCCTATAAAAGCGAATAAACTTTATTTTATACTATTATACCACTGAAAAGCAAATTGATAAATCCCTTCAATCGAATATCTGGGAAACGGAACAGACATAATTCGGCCTCAAAAGAGAAAGAGGTGGGAATGGAAATAAAAAGAGCGCGCGAAAATTTTTCAAAAAATACCCCCCTTACAATTACAGATGATACCTTATTATTCATATTTAAGCGCATTT
>CAYXYY010000019.1:0-2575 GCA_964469495.1 uncultured Planctomycetia bacterium
AACTTCAAGAACACGTCCCTGCCCAAGGCCTTTTCATATACCGCAAGTTTTTCAAGCTGATCCCAATTATACCCGCAGGCAACATACGCCAACATATCTCTTATAGCCAAATCATCCTCAACGCCAAGATCCTTGGCCACGGCCTTTGCCTTCTTAAGCGGGGCGCTCTCTTCCTTTCTTTCCAAAGGACCAACGCCAAGAGCCTCGGCCACGGCCTTTGCCTTCTCAAGCGCAGATTCAAATGAAAAATTGTTCTCATCCAACTCGGCCAATCCATTTAGCTTTTCTTCCAACAGGCCGTCTTTCTCCTTCAATTCATTCTTCATAGAAGTCAATGGAATTAACGCGAAATCTGCCATCCCCTTATTATAATAAGTATCACTAGGCACATCCTTCATACCTTTCAATAAATTCGCAAGAGCCCTATTCCTTTTTTCAATATCCTTCAAATCAACATTCATCTTCCTGATATCTTCAACTATCTGCGCGGCGATATTATTGACTGTCATATTGTCCATCTCTTGTATAATCTCATTGTTATTTGTCGCCATGACGAGCTTTCTCAATTTTTCTATTTTCTCGAGCAAATTATCCAAATCGGAAAGCGAATTGAAATTCCTGTTTACAGAAGCGCGCAATTTCCTGACGGACTTTAAGATAGCGGTTCTGCGCTTATTATTTTTTATATAGGATTGGGCCAAAGAGGATATGCGGTTGAGGGTATTTTTCATATGACTTTTAACAGGGGAAATTGAAAAGTTCTGCTCCGGGCCATTAGGCGCATTTTGAGGCCCTGCGCGCGGAGTTATCGCTTTTTCAAATATCTGGGTCAAGATATGCAGGTCGTTTATTGAAACATCCCTGTTATCAATGTTCGTAAATACAGCCTGCAGGTCGTTTAGCGAATTAACGCCGTCTATGTTAAGCTGTTTTGCAACAACCGAGTCAGGGTCATTCAAACCAACGATGTAGTTTATTAACTCCTTACGAGCGCCTTCCTCAGGCACAATAGACTTTACCTTTGCCAGTTTATCCGCCATCTCACTTACCCTCTTATCCAACTCCTCTTCAGACAGAGATTCATTATTCCTCTTTGCCACGGCAAGGACAAGCCTTTTTGCCTGCTCAAACAAACCTGCAGGAGCCTCAGCTGAAACAAGGGCCTCGCGATCCAATATATTGCCGTCCGCGGCCTGTTTTAACGTATCATAAAGAGATGTTAACTCATCTCTAATAGACGTATCCTTGGCAGACTCTCCATTCAAGAATCTGCTGACTTCATCATATCCAAAGGCCTCTTTTAATTGGCTGTTTAATTTGCCTGCGCCTTTATTGACCATCTCCTTCATAATCTGATCCATCGTCGCCTTTGCCGTATGGAACGCCTCGTCAACAACGCTTTGCGCTGTTGATTTTCTTTTTTCCATCTCCATACGGCTGTAAAGCTCGCTGTCAGGGTTGAGCAACTCCCTATTTACCGCATCAACCGCCTTAACCAAGTTGTGATCCTCACTTAACGCATTCTTAACCGCATCCCTAAATCGATTCCACTTGTCATTTACAAGTTCAAATGTAACCACGTCGTTTATTGTCTTGCGCATCAATTCCGAACGCTCTTTAAGACTTCCGAACAACAATACAGCGTCTGCCTGAGCAATCTCCTCTTCAGATTTGCCATCTATAACAATCTCCTTAAATTTCTTTAACCTTTCCTTATAATTTTCCAACGCCTTTATGTCACCTTCTATCTCTTCTTTTTCCTCTTTTCCGGCATTATTAAGTTCTGCGTCCTTGGCCGTTATCTGTCCGTCCACATACTCTATTTCTTTATCCACCATAGTGTTAAGCGATGTCTTTATCGTGCGAGCAGATTTAAGTTCCTTGGAAACCCATTTTTTATCAAATACAAACGTAATCTCACCTTTTCCCTTCTGGATGTCTTCTCTGTTAATCCTGTATGCCAACTGGGCAAGCTCTGCAGAAGACACATCGCCTGTTATTGCGCCATATAAGTCAACCTTTTTAACACCCTCTGCTTTACCTGCAGTCAATCCACGATACCCTTCCTTACCGATAACCACCATATTGTATTTCCCACCTAATTCAGTCTCAGCCGCAGATGCCTCACCCGGCTGACTTGCAATCTTCACCTTTTCTAAATTATTACCAAAAAACGTATCTATATGCTTGCGTTCTTCTCCTGATGCTCCTTCCTTAGCCTTTTCCATTGCAGTATTTAATGCCTTTTTAAAGGCCTCAAATCCCTGTATATCGGATACTGCAACCAATATCTTGGCATCTTTCCCCTCTTTTTTCACCTGTTCAACTATCTTCTTTGCAACATCAGTATAAGCGCTAACACCATCTTTTGTGACCTCCGCAGTAATTTCTGCGTTAGTGGCAACTGTTGTGATTTTTTTACCATTTTCAGCAACCAGATAAGGCAATTCCGCCACAGACACCATCTTCATACCGAACGTATTAGACAACAAGGACATCGGACTGCGCACGTCCAAAAGTGTTCCTGAAAGGATAATGCTTCTGCCTGTGCCATACCGCATAGTATCTAAAACAG
>CAYXYY010000020.1:0-3990 GCA_964469495.1 uncultured Planctomycetia bacterium
TACAACAAACCTTTCTTCATAATATATCTCAATCAACACCTCCTCCCCTATCTTTATCTATCACACCCATCGCTATTTGAAGTATAACCCACAACATCTATATTTTCAACTTAATAGATACTCCTATCGGTAAGTCTGTAAAACCAATAACACCTACACGTTTCCACTCCCTATAAAATAAGAAAAAGGCAGCTAACGAAACGATAGATGCGCCTATTAACAATATATTATCCTTTAACAATCCCCAAATACACATAACCTACTATTATTACCCCCTCTCAACAAATGCTCCACATCAAAAGTATAGCTTGCTATAACCGGAATTTCAACTTATTAGATGCCAATACAACCAATAAATAATTGTGATGTCAAAAATAAGCCCAAAGTTTGGCGGAGAAAACAGTCCCACTTCTCCTTTGGAAAGCCTAAATTCTAAAAAGTGAGACTAAATCTTTCTGGAGAGCAGAGTCTCATAACCAGCAGGACTAGCCTATCACCTCATTGACAACCGCCTGTACATCTTGGACATCCGTTGTGCCACTGCCATTTACATCCGCCCTGCTGTTGGTACTCGTGCCTAAAACTACGTTAACTATTATCTGAACATCATTTGCGGTCACTGAGCCGTCTTAGTTGACATCTTCGTCTTCATAACTGCCAGCCCCTATGGTAAGGGGATAACCCTCACTTATATTGCCTTCGCTATCCACTACGAATAGAGATATACACGAGCTCCATTCTGAAAACTTCCTTGATTAAACCTTACCGTTATCTCGTTAGCCGACCATACCGTGGGTATTTTCCCACTCTGGTTATTCTCAGGTATATAAAACCAAAAAGTCCAATATCATTCATCATATCTTCCCGTTCTATTTGTTCGTCCATACGCTCCTAATTTCGTATTAACATACCATTTTCTCACATAACACGTACTATTTTTTTCTATTTATTAAATCCGGCTACAAGCTAAAATTAGCAACATGCACAGGATCTACCATTAATCCAATACCTAATCCATCATAACTGTTGTTCTCAAAAGCATATCAACTTACATTTACAATCTCCGGCACATCAGGAGTATAATCATGGTGGGGACCAAATCCTGTCTCATATACAACAAATACCCTACATCAAAAGTATAGCCTGTAAATATTACTATTCCAACTTATTAGAAAAGGTTTAAAGGGAAGATTCGATATCTATCTAATCCGGCGTTTGATTGCTGATTTTAAGTCATCTAGATGGTGCTTTATTTCATTTACAAATTCACCGTATGCATTTTCGCTTGCATGCGCGTTTTCAGTATTTGCAGGCGGGCGTTGGTTTGCATATCCTTCAAGCAGGTTTTTAAACGCGCTCTTGGGCGCCTCCGTCAGCTCACATATCAAATTCACATCATCACCTATACCCAAAAGAAGAATCCTCTCTTTCACCTTTACCACACACAAAGACGCGTTAGCTGTAAGCTGATGCCTAGCCAAAACCTCTATAAATTGTTCAGGCCCTGATTTGCGGGAAAACCACAAGAGCTTAACAATCCACATAAAACCGATTAACAGGCCTAATACTATTAATAGGGATGCGGCGCTTCGCATAAACATAGAAAAGGCACCGGGTTTTTCAGGTTCTTTCTCCGGATTAAGCCAATTTGCTGAAATCGGATGAACCTGAGGCATCTTTGCCGTTGAAGCAAAAACAGTCTCAGATTCTTTATCTGCCCCTGCAACAACCGTATTTTCAGCAACAAGCGGTTTATCGGTGTTTTCAGCTGAAAATACACCGCAGTTAAATGCAAAAAACAATATCAAAAACAAGAATATTTTATAAAAGGGCCTCATAATATCTATGCCTTTCCGGCATCTGCCTCCAAGGATTTTGTGTCCAATATCTCTGTAATTCTCACGCCAAAATTCTCCTCTATAACAACTACCTCGCCCCGCGCAACCAGTTTGTTATTCACCAATATATCAACCGGGTCGCCGGCAAGTTTATCCAACTCTATAACCGAACCCGACCCCAAACCCAAAACCTCTTTTAAAGGAAGAACTGTCCTTCCAAGTTCTATCACCACGTCCAATGCAACATCCATCAACAGGTCAATATTGCCCACAGGTTTAACAACATCTGCTTGCACTTCCTCTAACTGTGGTTGTTGTACTTCTTGTTTTTCTTCCGCCATATCTCCCCCTTTATCAATCTGTTTTAATTACCTCTTCTATCTTCACCGCCAAGCTGTTTCTCTGCCTTCCCAGTTTGCCTTTAAAAAGTTTGCGGTTATTTGCAACCAGATAAATACGATCCTGCACAGGGATGCGCAAATCTATAATATGCCCGGGCCTTAATGCCATAAATTGGGACAATCCCATTATAATAGAAGGAAACTGCGCTGACAAGACCATATCCATATCATTTACATGTTCTTTGCTCATCTTTGAACCTTGCCCCTGCGATGCCCTTAACATATACTGGGCGCCTAATTTCGGCATAAGCGGCTCAAGCATAATAAAGGGCACACCTATACTTATGTGTCCTTCCACATCGCCCATCTTGCACATATATTTTACTCTGAGTAATACCTCATTAGGCGAAAAGACTTGAACAAACTGCGGATTTTCTTCTATTTCAATAAGCTTTGGCTCTAATTTAATCAAGGTATGCCAAATGTCCTTTACCCCATCCAGTATTCTCTTAAAAACACGTTTCAATAGCACCCGTTCTATTTCCGAAAACTCCCTAACCTTTGCCTGAGACCTGCCATCTCCACCTAAAAGCCTGTCTATTGCGGCGAACAAAAACTCAGGGCTTATCTCAATAACCATATTGCCTTCCAAAGGCGGGGCATCTATTATAGCAATACAGTCAGGGTCGCTCCACTCCCCTACCATCTCGGAATATATCATCTGTGAAACGTCCAACAATGAAATATTCAATACGGCTCTTAATAATGCGGATAACTCAACAGTAACACTTCGCGTAAAATTTTCATGCAAAAGCTGGACATTGCGCATCTGATCCTTTGAGATGCGCTCGGGTTTTGTAAAATCGTAAGCCTTAACTTCTTTGCTGATTTCCATCACTGGATAACAAACTCCACAAAATATACCTTTAACACCTTCCCTTCAGGTAAAATCTTATTGACCTTATCAACTATCTCTTGTTTCAAATGGTCCTTACCGGAAAGTGATGTCACATCTTCAAGGCTCTTGCTGGAAAATATGTTTATCAATATATCCATTACCTGCGCCTTTTTTTGATTCAAGGATTCCACTGCTTTATCAGTATCTACCTCAAGTACAGGTTGGACTTTAATAAAACGTTCTGCATTGGTATCGGCAAGATTAACGATTAAGGCCTCCTCAAACTCATATATGACACCTTCTTTTTTCTCAACCTGAGGTTCTTCTTTGGCCTGCTCCTCAGTTTCAGGTTGCGTTTTCTTATTCATCATCATAACAAAAGCAACCGACCCGCCTGCAATAATCAACACCAACACGCCGATGATTATAAACAATAGAGGATTGCCGCCCTTTTTCTCAACCGAGCCTTCTTTGACTTCCGGATCCGCCATAATTAACTCCTTTCCAAAAGTTCTTTGGCCCTTAATATTATCTCAACCGCCCTTTTGCCCTTCAACGATGCATCACTATGAGCTTCAGGGTAAAGATCCACATTCGGCACGCCCTGTTTATGAAGATAATCGCAAATATCCCTAGCTAATTTGAAACCGCAAGCCCAGTTTTCTTCATCAGAACCACCTCCGCAAAATCCCGCCACAGTAATACTATACGGCGTATCAAAATACAATGCCAGCATTTTTTGAAATAGCCGCTGGGCTTTATCTGACATAGTAAAACCGTCCTTTTCAAAAAACACCTTTTCAGGAAACCTGATATGAAACCTGCCCAACTTATCATAAGAAACCTTTATCGGCTGACCACGGCCTTGCGGTTTGTCCGTAAAATCAAGGCCCTGCAGATCCTCTAATTTCAA
>CAYXYY010000021.1:0-22005 GCA_964469495.1 uncultured Planctomycetia bacterium
GCTTGAGGCAGAAACCTTCTCTGCGATAGACTGCATCTCTTTTAAAATAGATTCTTTCTGCTTATTTATACTCTCTTGTTGTATCTTAATGCGCTCTTCAAGCTCTTTTAATTTTTTCTCCTTTTCCTTTAATTCCTTTTCTTTTTGCAATATATCCTCATCGGTAATAATCGGCGCGCTCGGCTGGTCCTGAGGATTAATAACAATCTTGCCTGTGATAACCCCGCCTACAACAGCGCCTATCAACGCCAAAACCAAAACCAATAAAATAACCACCAATGCCATCTGCCCTTTTCTATTGTTCACGATAAAAGAACCTGCTCGTTGCGCTCTCATCTATCACCTTCCTTTCCTTCCTCTCCCTGTCAGCCTCCTCGCGCGCAAGAATACCTTTATAAAGGCGCTCGGCTATTTCTTTCTCTTTATTCGCCTCCTCCATTTTTTTATGCAAAATCTCTGCCAATTGTTCCTTTTCTTTTAAACTTTTTTCTTCGCGAGCCAAATTCTGCCTGCAGATATACTCAAATTCAGACAGGTCTTTCAACTCATCGCTCTTAAAAGCCCCTTGGCGTTGTTTTTCAAGTATCTTTTCTCTGAAATGCGCAACATCTTGCCTTGCCTTCTCCACAAGACTAACCTGTTTATATACATCCTGCAAGGCATTGGAATATTCCATTTGGGCAAGACGCAGATAATGGGATTTAATCCTGACTAATTTTCCTATTGCCTCTTTTTTGGCCATAGCGAATATCAACCTACTATATTAGACATCAGATTCAATGTCTCCTGCATAGAAAATTTCTCGTGTTTTTTTTGCCTCAAAAATTCACGGACCTTATCTATCATAGACACGGCATAATCTATTTGAGCCGAAGAACCTTTCTTATACGCACCTATATTAATCAGATCTTCCGCATCCCTATAAACAGCCAATATCTGCCTTATCTTCATAGCCATTTCGTTGTGTTTCTCATCGGCTATCTCTGACATAAGCCTGCTAACGCTATAAAGCACATCTATCGCAGGATAATGCCCCTTGGCGGCAATATCTCTGGACAAGACGATATGCCCGTCTAAAATGCTCCTGGCGGCGTCCGCTATAGGGTCGTTCATATCATCGGCCTCAACCAAAACCGTATAAAAACCCGTAATACTGCCTATATGATTCGTGCCTGCGCGTTCAAGCAACTTGGGAAGCAAGGCAAATACAGAAGGCGTATATCCCCTTGTGGTCGGAGGTTCGCCAACAGCAAGGCCTATCTCGCGTTGCGCCATAGCAAAACGCGTAATAGAGTCCATTAGTAAAACCACATCCTTTCCCTTATCGCGAAAATACTCGGCAATAGCCGATGCGACAAACGCGGCGTTTACCCTTAATAAAGCAGGCTCATCGCTCGTCGCCACCACAATAACAGACCTTGCAAGCCCTTCCTCTCCAAGATCCCTTTCTATAAATTCCCGAACCTCCCTGCCGCGTTCACCAATAAGGGCAACAACATTCACCTCTCCAAGCCCGCCATTGGCAATCATACCCAAGAAAGTGCTTTTACCCACCCCGCTTCCGGAAAATATACCAACGCGCTGGCCCTTCCCGCAGGTAATCAACCCATCCACAGCCTTAATACCACTGCAAAACGGTTCCTCTATGCGTTTTCTGGTAAGAGGATTGGGCGTCTTATTGTATACCGAATACCTGTCCAAACCTGTTGGGGGCTGTTTAGCGTCAATAATCCGGCCAAGCCCATTGACAACCCTGCCCAAAAGCGCATCGCCGACATACACCGACACCTCTTCGCCCGATAAAACCACCTCACTGCCTACCTTGACGCCGCGAATATCGCCCAAAGGCATAAGCAACAACCTGTCAGAGCGAAAACCCACCACCTCAGCGCTTATAGTCTCTTCTCCTATAATAGTGCAAAAATCCCCTATACGCGCAGGCGGGCATACCGCCTCAACGATTAAACCCGTAATCCTGTCAACATACCCGCAAAAACGAATAGGCCGCTGGCCTGAGACCTTCTCTATATAAGGAGACAAGTCTATCATAACAGCCTCTTCTTCAACTCCTCTATCTGAGTGTCTATCAATGCATCTATGCGCCCGGAAGGCGTTTGCACAATAGCCCCGCCCGGTTCAATAGAATCATCAACTATAAGCTCCACCTCTGCCTCAATACCTGCCATAAACTTCGGCAGGTGTTTTTTGATGACATCCTCGTCAATAGGATTAATAAAAAGTGATATCTTGCTTTTATCTTTAACACTATCCAATACCTCTTTTACAATAGAGGCAACGATATTCTTATCAATAGAAACCTCTTTTGAAATAATCAGTTTTGCTATCTGAAGGCTCAGGTCAACCATCTGACGCTCAGCAGCCTTAAAGGCCTCTTCCTTTTCCTTTGAAAAATCCTCAATAGCCTTTTTAAAAAGCTCCACCTGTTGCTTGACAAGTTCAGAGGCGTAAGCCCTGCCCTCCGCCAATCCACGTTGATATTCCTGTTGAAGCAATGTCTCAAAATCGGGTTTCTCTTCCTTGTCAGACTGTGAAGGTAAATACTGGCCATCCAAGGAGAAAGGCACCGGGTCTATCTTTCCGCTCTTAATTATCCTATCAGCCATCTACATCATCCCCCGTCAATAAAAACCAAAGCCACACACTATTATATATCAGAAAACGCAGCAGCCAAATCCATTTCAATCCAACAGATTGCACCCCAAGGCCTTCTTAAATCCCCTGACGCGTCCACAGATATCATCAGCAGAGGCATCGGCCAATACATAAGGCCCAAACCCTTCAACACATATAGATGCAGCTGCAGAGGCATAAGCCATATCCGCAATCAACCTGTCCTTGTCAAAACCCATAGCAGATATCCTGCCCAGCAACGCGCCGGCAAAACTATCCCCTGCGCCGGTTGGATCAACCGCATTTTCGGTTGGATATGCAGGGGCAATAAATATATCGCTCTCCACAAACAACAACGCGCCGTGCTCGCCCTTTTTCACTATTACAGCAGACGGCCCCATAGCCAAAATCTCACGGCCCGCCTTTATAACATTCCTCTTGCCGGATAAAAGCTGGGCCTCTGAATCATTGAGCAAAAACAAATCAATCCCCTTCAGCATAGACACCAAATCCTGCCGATGCTCTGTAATCCAATGGTCCATCGTATCCAACATAAAAAAAGCGCCTTGCATCTTTCCCATAACATACCCCTGTAATTCAGGAGATATATTAGCCAAAAGCACATACTCAGCGCTTTTTTCAGGCAACTTTGGAGAAAAGTCGGCAAACACACCCAAATCCAGAGAGATAGTCTCCCTAAGATTCATATCGTCAAGATACCTGCCACTCCACGAGAAAGTCTTGCCTTCTTTTACCTCTATATAATCACACAAGACATTATTTGCCCTCAAGAATTCCATAATCTCCTCGGACATCTGCGCCCCTATCACACCGCTGACGCCAACCTCGCCAAACTTGGCGGCAGAAATCCCCGCATACACAGCCGAACCGCCTATCAGATTCTTATACTCCGCATCCGGAGTATATATATTATCTATTGCTATGGAACCTATTATCAATGACTTCATCTAAATCCCCCTTTGAAAAAGACATAAACAAAAACACAACCCCGGCCAAAATCACATAATATAAGAATACCACAAGATTATAGTTTGCTTCCACGTAAAAACTGCTGATAGAAACAGCCTTTGCCAATGAAGACAATTTAAATACAAGCCATGACACCCACTTAAAAGGCAGGCTGACAAATCCACCCGAGACAACAAACAAAAAACCGCATACCAACAGCAAAAACAAGATAGGCACAAAAACGACATTTGCAAAAGGCGAAAACCACGCAACCCTATGAAAATACAAAACAACCAGCCCTAACACACCTATAAACGCAGAAACGCTGACCGCAAACATCGTCAAAATACCATTTACATATAACCTTCTCAACAAATTCACAGACAAGGCAATAGACAAAACACTTGCGACAGACAACTGAAAACCGACTGCAAAAAGGGCATTAACATCATACATACCGATCAAAAGAATTGCCAAGGCAAGCAAATCATATAAAGAAACGTTCCGGTAAAAAATTCGGGATACGCACCACAACAAAAACATTACACCTGCCCTAAGCAAAGACATACTCCACCACCCCGCAAGCAACATATAAAAAACACAGGCCAAGGCGAGTATAATATGCTTAACCCGATAACTAATCGGCAGCATATATAAAAACAAATAAACAACCCCCATCAACATAGCAATATGCAAACCGCTTATTGCCAAGATATGCCCTACCCCTAAATCGTAAAAATCCCGCCTGTAATCAAAATACTCCTTATCCTTAATACCCGTAAACAACACAGTCAACAGAGATGCCGCCTTATCATGCAAAACAGTATGCGCTTTACGATACAAAAAATGCCTGACACGGCTCATAAACACAAACATATTTGAAAACCAATCCCGATAAGCAACAATAAAATCGCCCCTGTAAAAAACGCCTCTGCCGCGGCCCTTGACCACATTCAAAACCACCCGCTCCCCCACAAGATTCAACGGCCAACTCCCCCTGCGATATACCTTCAAACACCTGCGCAACCTTGACTTGCTTCCGTCAAACAAAACAGCATCGCTTAACAAAACCATTGTGTTGGGCCTATTAGGAAGGACCTCAACCACACGCCCACTTACAGCAAAAAACGCCTTTTCAGGCAGGTCTGAAAACCCAACTCTGGCATATCTTCCAAGGAAAATACCAATCAAACAAAAACCAACAATAAAAACAACGTGAGATAACAGAAAAGCAAAAGAAGGCCTCTTATAGAAAAAAGAGAAGAACAAAACAATACCTATCAGCGCCCAAGGCCCGAAATAAACCCCGGCCATAAAAAACACAGCAACGATTAACCAAACACCCGGAAGAAACCGCGAAAAGCCCTCATTCAGGTAATCTCCAGACGTACCTTTCCTCAACCAACCTCCTTGCATTTAGGCCAATACTATTACACAAATCCTGATCTCTGTATAAAAGCATAACCTTCTCCGCAAAGGCTTCTGGGCTATCCGCAATCAAGATATCCTTACCATCGGTATAATCAATACCCTCCGCGCCAAGAGAAGTTGAAACAATAGGCCTGCCCATAGCCATTGCCTCCAAAATCTTCAACCTTGTCCCGCTCCCAAACCTCAAAGGCGCTACATAAACACGGGCATTATAAGCAAACTCTCGCACATCCTCAACCGAACCCGTTATAACAACCCTATCGCTTGACAACCCCTTCACCCTTTCAGAAGGATTTCTCCCCACCAAAAATAACCTAATAGAAGCGTCCCTCTCCCATATTAAAGGCATAATCTCCCTTGCCATATAAAGACACGCATCCTCATTAGGCAACCAATCCATAGACGCAATAAAAACCAAACCACTGCTATCCTTATCAACCTCTCTATACCCAAAAAAATCACCGTCAACACCATTGGGAACCAACTTCACATTATTATTTTCCGATAAACTTCTTAAAGACTCACAATCCGTCTCAGAAACCGCCCAGACCTCATCTGCCAACGCGCACAGATAACGCTCCATTTTACGCACTGCAAAAGACTGTAACAAGAAAAAAGGCTTTAACAGAAACCAAGCAACCTTAACCGCCCGTTGGGCAATCACATACTCCACATTATGCTCATCAACGACAAAACGCGCGCCTGCCCCTTTTAAAAACGGAATATATTGCGCCATATGCAAATGATCGCAATGAACCCGCAAAAACCCCTGACTAATCGCCTTCTTTACAGCAGACAACATACGCCTGTCAAAATAGGCAACAAACGAGACAGGCCTGCCCAAGAGAAACCCTGCAAAACGCTTGGCAAGAACATAAGCGGGATTTAAATCAATAACCTTCACATTTACACCCAACGCCTCCACGTTCCTTACATAATCCTTATCATCTTTGGTAAAACCAAAACACAGAAGCAACACATCATACCTGCTTGCAAGCAAACGCAAGATATGATAAGTCCTAATCTTTCCCCCTGTATCCAAAGGAAACGGGAGCCTCGGCGCCAAAAACAACAATTTTTCTTTCATCTATGCAGAAAACCTCTTATAAAGTTCCAAATAATCCCGAGCCATCTTTGTCGCGGAAAACCCATTTTCAACCAATGCCCTTGAACGAGAAAAAAATCCGTCAGGGTCCTGCCTAACATCCTCTGAGAGCCTTTGCAAAACCCATGCCGCATCGGATATATTGTCAATAGGCATCTGCCTTACAGCGACATCATCCCGAACAGCCCTAACCGCCTGAAAAGATCCTGCAACCGGCCTACCCATTGCCAGAGCTTCCAAAACAACCATCGGAAGCCCCTCTTTCTTAGAAGGTAACACAAGACAATCCAAAGAAGAATAAAAAGATTGCACATTATCCGGAGAGACAAAACCAACAAGTTCAACAAACCTTGAAATACCCAGATTAATAATTTTATCCCTTAACAAACCCTCCAAAGGCCCTTTTCCCGCAATCCTCAACAAAAACCCCTTATCAGAATCCCTAACCAATCGCGCAAAAACATCCAACAAATAAAGCACATTCTTCTCAACAGACCACCTTCCTATAAAACCAAAAGTAAACACGTCCGAAGAAACACAAGGCAGTCCGGCAACACCATCAGAAGGCATTAACTCTATACCGTTATAAATAACCATACACTTTGCGCTCGGTATAAAGGCCTTTCTAAAATCATCCAACAAATTTTCAGACACCCCAACAACGGCATCTGCAAAACAAACAACGCGTTTATCTAATGCCTCATAAAACATAGCCTTTAAATCCTTACCACCCCACGTATGTTCCGTAACAACCCACGGAACACCTAATCCGGAGGACCAAGCGAAAAAATTTGCCTTATAATTATGAGAATGCACAACAGAAATTCTATTATCCTTAATAAAATCAACGAGATAACGCCTTGCTGAAAAATCCAAAGGCCATTTAGAAACCAGCTTTAAAACCTCTATTCCCTCATTAACAGCCTCATCAACCAAGGCATTCCTTTCAGAAAAGGCATCTATCACACCCAAATAAACAGGCACATTCAACTTAATTAATTCCTTGCACAAAGACAAAACAACCCGCTCAGCCCCAAAAAGGCTCCTAGAGCTAATCAAATGCAAAACCGCAACAGACACAACAAAACCCCTTTCCTAACAAACCAATCACATAGCACAATATACCACACAAACCCCAAACACAGAATCTAAATGTCCCATAAAATCACTCTATATCAAAATTTTAATCATAAATCAAACAAACCTAATGTAGACAATCTCTGCGAGGTTCAATACCCCAATCTAAGCAGGGATTCAGGGGAAAGGCGTTTTTCCACAATCTCTTTTCCTATGTGCTCAATTAGAAATTCTTTGAAATTTTTCTTTTGTCCTATGCTTTTGTATAACTCCAATAGTTTTGATGCCCTATCATAGCCTATGTCAGGCAAGAAAGCGGTTATCAATGTCTGGCTTTGCTCGAATAATTGACGGCATCTCTCTTCATTTGCTTTTATCTTTTTCATTGCCCGTGTTAATAAATCCGTTGCGTTTATCAATAGGTTGATGGTCTCTAAAATAGTAAACGCCAAAAACGGTGCAAATTCATTTATCTGAAAACTTCCACTGCCAGAGGCTGTTGCAAATGCCGTTAGATTGGAGATCACACGCATTGCCACTTGCACAACAGCTTCGTATTCAACCGGGTTCGCCTTGCCCGGCATAATTGACGATCCTGCCTGAACTGGCGGCAATTCCAATTCGCCCAACAACGACATCATCCGCACGTCATTGCTGACTTTCATCAGGTTCACTGCGCATGCGCTCAAGATTCCATGGCTTTCCACCAGATTATCTGTGTTGGCAGTATCTGCTACGGGATTTTCCGCCCGCATCAGGCCTATTTGCGTTAAATCCTGCAAAACCTCTATAACCTTAAATATATATTTTCTAGAAGCGGCCAGGCCTGTGCCTATCGCAGTGCCTCCTATGTTGACGGTTCTTAGCCTCTCCTCTATTTTAAATATCCTCCATCTGTCTCTTGAAAATGCCTCGGCAAAAGAGGCAAACTGCGCGCCCATTGTCATTGGAACCGCATCGCGAAGCTCTGTCCTTCCTATTTTTACAACGGATGCAAATTCTTTTTCCTTTTCCTGACAAACACCCTGCAATAAAGCGCATTTTTCACTCAATAAACGCACCTGCCATATGCATGCTATTTTAAGCGCTGTGATAAACGTATCATTAGTGGATTGGTGCATATTCACATCCAAAACAGGATGCACTATGTCGTATTCGCCTTTGTTTGCGCCTAATCTTTCTATTGCCCTGTTGGCAATAACCTCGTTCAGATTCATATTTAAGGATGTGCCTGCCCCGCCCTGAAATGCGTCTAATGGGAACTCCTCTTTTAGATGACCATTGATAATCTCATCGCAAGCAAAGATAATAGCATCTGCCTTTTTCTCTTCTAAAAATTTGAGTTCTTTATTTGCGATTGCGCAGGCCTTTTTTACTAAAGCATATGCCTTGATAAAGCTATGCGGGAATCTATAATCGCTTATTTGAAAATTGGATATCCCTCTAGCGGTATGACTTCCCCAATAGCGCTCATCAGGTATTCCAATCTGTCCTAAAAAATCCTGCTCATTGCGCATATCAATTCAATTCACTGTTAATGCGGCGGGCAATATCTAATGGCAACTGCGCCATTACTATAGGCCTGCCTACCACAATAAAATCAGCGCCCGCATCTCTTGCTTCTATCGGAGTATATACGCGCCGTTGATCATCAACGCCTTCTTTATTTAACCGCACTCCGGGACAAACACAAAGAAAATCGTTTCCAACCCTTTCTTTTATAGCGCGCGCCTCGCCAACAGAACATACTACTCCGTCCAAACCCCATTCCTTGGCAGATTCAGCTAAACTTTCTACCTCGCCGGCCTTGGCATCCCTGCTCGTAAGGACAGTTACGCCTATAAGAAAGGGCCTGTCTTCAGGCATTGCCTTTAACATCGCATCCACAGCTTCTCTTCCCGCTGCTACGTGTATGTTGAACATATCTATACCCAGATCAGCGCACTCTTTTGCAGCGTTTGCCATTGTATTTGGTATATCATAAAACTTCAGGTCTAAAAATATCTTCTTATTTCTCTCTCTTAAGAAAGATAAGATATCTATTCCATGGCGCAGGAAAAGCTTATAACCGACTTTGTAAAATCCAACTTCCGCGCCAAGCTCATCCACTATCGCCTTTGCGCGCTCTAATTCTGTGTCCAATGCAACTATCAGTTGTGTCATATCACTCCCCTATTTTATCGCTGTTGAAAAATTTCAAGTATTCGGATGATGTTGTGAGAATCAACGTCGTGTTTGTATCGGCAATCTTTTTATACGTATCCAACGATTTGATAAAATCATAAAATTCAGCTCCTTTAGAATAGGCATCGGCATATATTTTCAAGGCCTTTGCTTCAGCCTCTCCTTTGATTTCCTCTGCCTCTTTATAGGCCTGAGACCTTATCTGTTTTAATTCCCTTTCCATTTGTCCTTGTATTTTTGCCTGTTCTCCACGTCCCTGTGATCTATATTCCTCTGCCGCGCGCTTTCTCTCCGCCTTCATTCTCTCATATACCTTGCGCCTTACCTCTTCTACGTAGTTAACACGCTTTATTTGAACGTCTATCAGCTCTATGCCAAGGTCGGCAACCATTGTCTTTGCCTCTTGGAATATCTTTTGGCGTATCTCTTCCCTTCCGCGGGAAATCCTTTCACTTTTACTAAAACGGACATCATCTTTGCCTGCGCGGGCCTCATCCAATACACGATTTGTCGTCCTGACGATCTCTATTAAACGGCTGTTGTTTATCTCCGTCCTGACGACAGAATCTATGATATCGTCCAGTCTTGACTGCGCATTGCGCGTATCCTGAACTGACTTGTAAAACTTCAAGGCATCGCTTATTTTCCATCGCGCAGTGGTATCTACCCAAATATACCGCTTATCCTTCGTCGGGATTTGATCCGCATCTCCATCCCATTCCAAAACGCGCCTGTCAAAGCTGTTTACTTGTTGTATAAAAGGCAGTTTCATATGAAGCCCTGCTTCTGTAATCGGCCTGCCAATAGGTTTTCCAAATTGCGTTATTACAACCTGTTCTGTCTCATCCACTACATAAAACGCATTAATCGCCACAAACAAACACAACCACAAGAATATTACAAGACCTAACCACGAACCTAATATACTTACTATATTCTTATTCATAACCCCTCCCTGCCTTATTGTGTTTTATTCAAGTCCATTAAAGGCAATATGCTCTTTTGTTCCTTATCTACAATGAATTTCTTCCCTATCTTGGATAAAACTTCCTGCATAGCGTCTAGATATAATCTCTTTCTGGTTATTTCCTTTGCCTTGTTGTATTCTTCCAATAGGGCCTTAAATCTCGCCACATCCCCCTGCGCCTTATTGACTACCTCCAAGGCATATCCCCGCGCCTGCTCAACTGTCTTTTCGGCTAATCCTTTCTCCCGAGGGATAATCTTGTTATATTGTTCCCACGCCTCGTTTATCATCCTTTCTTTTTCCTGTTTCGCTGCATTGACCTCATTAAAAGCGGGTTTCACAGGATCAGGAGGATTGACGTCCTGAAGCAAGACCTTGTCTATCTGAACGCCCATTCCGTATCTATCCAACGTCTCTTGCAGACGCTGTTTTACCAAATCGCTTATCTCAAGGCGCTTGGTCGTAAGAACCTCGTTAAAGGTATAATCCCCAACTATCTCCCTCATTATAGATTCTGAAACGTCTCTTAGATTCTTGCGTTTGTTGCGCACGTTGAACAAAAAGGACTTCGGGTCTTTTATTCTGAATTGAACAACCCATTTCACGTTAAGGACATTTAAATCTCCTGTCAACATCAAGGATTCATCGGCATAGTTTCCGGGAGAATATTGTGTCCTGACATCCGCCCTTAACGTCCTAAATCCAAACTCCTCTTTAAACACATAATCAACCAAAATCTTTGTTGATTTTTCAATCGGGATAGGCAATTTAAAATGCAATCCCGGGCCTTCTATGCGGACAAACTTGCCAAAACGCTGGATAACCGCCACCTCATTCGGAGCTACTTGAAATACGCTGGAAAAAACCAAAATAGCGCCCAATACAAGCAATACGATAAGGATGCCTGTCTTAATCCAGTAAGGGCCTTTTTGCCCCATGATCTCTGGTTCAAAAACCTCCATTGCCACCTCCTTTATTTGGACTCAGCCAATTTTATTAATTCCTGTTTTTCAACCTTCCTAAGCGCGTTCTTAGGCAGTTCTTTTATAAAATACACGCGCGCAGGAACCTTGTAATCGGCAAGGCGCTCTCTCATAAAACCGATAAGTTCCTGCTCTGAGATGTGTTCGTATTCCCTTAATACGACAAAAGCCACAGGCCTTTCTCCTTTGAATTTTGACTTTATTCCAACGACCGCTGCCTCTTTTACAAAAGGATGTGATTCCAGCAGGTCTTCTATTTCCCGGGGATAGACGTTCAACCCGCGCACGTTTATCATATCCTTTTTTCTGCCTACAATATACAAAAATCCGTCAGCGTCTTTATAGCCCAGATCACCTGTATATAACCATCCATTGCGAATAGCCTGCTTTGTATCCTGCGGACGATTCAGATAACCTAACATTACGTTAGGGCCTTTTACTATAATCTCGCCGGGTTTGTTTAATTGCACCTCTAAACCAGCCTCGTCCACTATCTTGACTTCCACATCTGATATAGGCAAACCAACCGAACCCGGGCGCTGTCTGCCAACAGGGTTTAAAGAGACAACAGGAGAGGCCTCTGTCAAACCATAACCCTCTAATAGCGGAATTCCATATTTTTTTTGAAAATTTTCAAATACTGACACTGGCAATCCCGATGCGCCGCTAATAGCTATTCTTACAGGCCATAGGAGCTTTATCATCCACGGCTTTATCCATTTCGGCAAACCAGCTTCTGCCATTAAAGAAAATAACGGAGGAATTCCAACCAAAACCGAGACTTGGCCTTTTAATATAACATTTATCAAAGATTTTGGAGATCCGGGCTGTCCAAAAACTATTTTTGCGCCCAATGATATTGGTATCAGCATACACACCGTCACGGCAAAGCTGTGAAAAAGCGGCAATATACATAAAACAGAATCCCTTTTTGAAAATTGTATCGTGTTCATACAAGAACGCACGTTTGAAATCAGGTTATTATGGGAAAGCATTGCGCCTTTCGGTTTTCCGGTTGTGCCTGAGGTATATATGATTAACGCCGGGCTGTGTAAATTTACTTCCACAGGCGCACTTGGAACAAAGTTATCTATCTTGGAGAAGATAGCCGGAGACATAAGCAGATGCCTAAACAGGCCTTTGCGGTATAATGCCTCGCCTTGAAAATACCTATCCTGACTTACAATTAGAACTTGGGCATTGCAATCCTCTAATACAAATTCTATCTCGCTTTCCTTCCAAAAATAATTTAAAGGCACGGCTATCGCGCCTAACCTCCATATAGCAAAATATAAGGCAACATAATCCGGGCTGTTCGGAAGCCACAGTGCAACAAGGCTTCCCTGTTTAACTCCGATACTTGATAGAAAAGCGGACATACGTTCCGCCCTAAATGTCAAGGCCTTATACGTCAATTTTTGAGATTCATAATATACCGCATCCCTGTTTGCAAATGATTTGCTTGTTTCAAGCAAGATAGAAAAAAGGCCGTACTTATCCATATCCACTAAGTTCTACCTCCTCACAAAGCCCTTGCGCAATTGCCGTTCTTTAAAAAATCGCATAAGAGGCGCTATATAGTCCTTATCCGTCTGCAGAAAGAGGTAATCAACCCCCGCCTTTTTAAATAAAGCAGTTAACATATTCCGTTCCTCTTCAAGGGCTCTATTGGCATCTTTCACAAAAGCGCTATCCGACATATCTATTACCAATTTCTCTTCCCTCTCCGGGCTATGCATCGCTATCCTTCCAAGAGGTTTGTCTTGAGGCAGTTTTATCTCCAACGGATCGCGCAAAACAGCGCATATAACATCATGCCTTGCAGAAAGCAATTTTAATTCCGTTGAAAAATCGCCCGGCATTATAAAATCGGATATAATAAACAAAATTGACTTTTTCTTTAAACCGTCATATATTCCCTTTAATGTTTGGGCAAGTGTAATCTGATTTTCCATAAATATGGCATCCGACATATCTTCAGGCACAGCAGACAATATATCCCTGATTACCCTAAGCCCGTGTTTCTTACCTCTGGCAGGCATTATTTTAGAGGCCTTTTTGGAGCCATATAAAAACAAGCCGACTTTGTCGGCATTGCGCATAGCTGAAAACGCCAAAGCCGCGCAAAGTTCCGCGGCCAAATCTATCTTACGCATACCCCTTGATCCAAATGCCATGGAAGAAGACCCATCCACAACAAAGACCATACTCAACTCCCTTTCCTCTGTAAATTCCTTTGTAAATGGCCTGCCATAACGCGCCGTCACATTCCAGTCTATTGCGCGAATATCGTCGCCTGCCACATATTCCCTAACCTCTGCAAATTCCATGCCTTGTCCCTTAAACACAGAGGCATAGACGCCGGAAAAGAGTTCATCAACGGCCCTTCTCGTAGATATCTCAATATAGCGAACCTTTTTCATTAAATCCTTTATATCTAACATACCGCACCTGCCTTTTGAGAAATATGTCTTGCCTTTATATCTAAATGGTATTCCAAAAACTTATGGACTATATACGTCAATTCATTATACATCCGTTGAGATAATTTTAAAACACCGCACTTCTCTATAGGCATTGCGTTTATCTGCCTTATCGCCTTAACCACCGCTGGCATAATCGGCTCGGCCAAGGAATCGCGGGAAAGGCAATTTCTGCACAATATACCGCCTTGATTCACGCTGAAAAAAAGATCTTTCTCAACATCATTGCCGCACGAGACGCAGGAATCTATGTGCGGTTTAAATCCGGTTAAGGCCAATGCCTTTATATCATACGCGGTAAAGACATAGTTCGGATCTTGTATGTGGCTGACCAAATGCAATGTGTCTATTAAAAGATTGTAAAGGCCTTCGTTCTTATGCCATTGAGGCAAAAGCGATTCAGTCAGGCGCAAGACATAGCCTGCCGCTTCAATCCTCTGCCTGTCCCATGAATGCATAAACATCGGCGCCTGCAATTCACATTGGCTTACCAAGTGCAATGAAGAATTTCGGCTCTTATAAAAGACAATCTCATTTACGCTAAATATATCCACAGGCGAAGCGAACTTCTTCGGATCCTTTCTTATTCCTTTAAAAATACCATGTATCTTTCCGAAGTCCTTGGTGAATAAAACAGCGATCAGACTGGTTTCCCTTATAGGGAATCTCCTTAAAACTATGGATTGCGTCTTTAAAATAGGCATAATCTACTCAGGGAACTGTCCGTTTTCAAGTTGTTTTACAATCTTCTCAATATAAACCCGCCTCTCAACTGAACTCGGGTGAGTCGCAAAAAAATTCCTAGTCAGGCTTTCAGGCACCTCTATGGCAAATCTCTCCCATATATCAATGCCTTTTTCAATATCATACCCCGCCCTATAAGCAAAGTAAAGCCCCCAGTAATCCGCCTGTCTTTCCATATCCCTTGAAAAATACCCCTGCACAGCGCCCTCAGCCACGTTTCCAGCAACAGGCCCCAGACCCGGGACCTTGCTATCCACAGCAGAACCCAACACATTAGACAACAAAGAAGATACGATTCCCAAAGAAGACGTCCTTACATGATGGCCCAAAACTATATGAGAAAGTTCATGCCCTAAAACAACGGCCAGTTCATCGTCAGACTCTATGAATTTCATCATACCATAAGTTACAATAATAGCCCCGGGAGTTGCCATAGAATTGATATCGGCATCAGAGGACATAACAAATTCTATATCTAGAGGCATATGTTCAAGTCTTACGTATCGTTCATACCCGCCATAAGATATATTCCACAGGCCCAATTCAACACCCTTTTGCTGACTTTCGCAGGCCAATTTTAATGCGCGTTTATATTCGTTAACAGAATCTACGCGCCAATTTCCGAGATAGGAGACTAACGAGCCCGGCGCAATATCCAGATTCTCTGAAAGAGAACCCTTCACAGTGGATACAACTACCGCCCCGCCATTACCCGGAGTGCCATATGCAAATGATACAGCATCGTCATCCTCAATCACAATCAAACCCAAATAAGGATTATCACCTGAGCGAAACCTCGGAGGCAGGGCCTTTAATATGCGGTAACCAACCGCCTTCACCCTGCCCAAAAGGCCCAAACGATAACGCAAGGCCTTTGCTTCAAGCCTTGCCTTTTGCGAGGCAACTTCCGAAGGGCTTGCCGTCGGGCCCTCATACATACATCCATTGGAAACAACGGCCCCCAATAAGAGGATTAAAAAAAACCACCTCATAAGGACTCTCTAAAATGCTACTTTACAAACGGCAAAAACGGGATAAGAGAAACCGCCTTTCCCACAACTGAAACGGCCAAATTAAGCACACCGGAAACCAGGCCAAAAATAGCGCCTATCATATCTTTCCCCCTTTCATTTTGGCAACGTTTATTATATTAGTCGTTGACCTTCCCTTTGCAATAGGGATTGTCTTAACAACCCCTCCGCAGGCTAGGACATCTTTGCTCCCGACGATATTCTTCACATCCCAGTCCCCGCCCTTCACGAGGACATCCGGCTTCAAGGACTTTATCAGCCTCAAAGGAGTCTCTTGAGAAAAACTGACCACATAGTCAACACTTTCAAGCCCGGCCAGAACGCGCATCCTGTCTTTTAAGGAATTAATCGGCCGGCTCTTGCCCTTTAATGCCCGAACAGACTCATCGCTGTTAACACCAACCACCAGCATATCGCCCAACAAACGGGCATTTTCCAAATAATAGACGTGGCCATAATGCAATATATCAAAACATCCATTGGTAAACACCACCTTCTTCTTGCCGCGTCTTTGCAAAATATCCTGCAAACGTTTAACAGAAACTATCTTATCCTGTAATCTGCGCATAACTAATCCTCGTGTTTAAGCGGCCTTGAAAGCAAACTCACAATTGCCTTATTGATATCAGCGCCTCTGAATATAATATTATATACCTGCTTGCTAATAGGCAGTTCTATTTCATATTTTTTCGCCAGAGATACAACAATACGCGACGTATATGCCCCTTCAATTGCCGTAATACTGTTATTTAAAAGGAGCTTTGGGTCATTGCCTTGCGCAATCGCCTGCCCGAAAGAGCGGTTTCGGCTTGAAGGAGAAAAACAAGTCGTCATCAGATCGCCAATGCCTGACGCGCCGTACAACGTCTTTTTCTTTGCGCCCATCTTACAGGCCAAACGCGCCATCTCCGAAAGCCCGCGCGTAATCAACGCAGACTTGGCATTTACGCCCAGTCCTAATCCGTCGCACATCCCCGCAGCGATAGCTATAACGTTCTTTAACGCGCCTCCTAGTTCCACGCCCAAAACATCATTTGAGGAATACACGCGCAAAGAGCGGGACGAAAAAGCATTACGCAAAAACACAGCAAAACCAACGGGCCTTCCGGCGCATACCAAAACCGTCGGAAGCCCCTTTGCAACTTCTTTAGCAATTGCCGGGCCTGATATGACAGCAACCGCCTTTGGAGAAACAAATTCCCTTATTATCTCTGAAAATGGTTGTTTAGAGGAAAAATCCATACCTTTGGTTGCGATACACCACTTTTTCCCCGTTGCAAAATCAGACTTTGAAAGACGCCTGATTAAATTGCCGGCAAAACGCGATGGCACAGCCAAGATTATGATATCACTAAAAGAAAACGCATCTTTTAAGTCGGAAGAAAACACAATACCTTTGGTCGAAAACCCCGGCAGATAACGAAAATTCTCGCCCTTAGCCTTTACCTCTTCAATGTAGGAGCTATCATGGCCCCAAACCAATGGTTCAAATCCATTTTTCTTTAACAACAAGGCAATAGTCGTACCCCATGCCCCGTCGCCTAATACAGAAATTCGTTTATTATCCCCTGACTTGGCCATTACCAAACACCATATACTTGTAAGTCGTAAGTTCCTCAACACCCATAGGCCCTCTGGCATGCAGTTTATCCGTGCTAATGCCTATCTCTGCGCCTAATCCAAAAACCCCGCCGTCAGTAAATCTAGTTGAGGCGTTCACATAAACGGAAGACGAATCAACCGCCCGCATAAACATCTGCGCGCTTTCATAATCACTGCTAATAATACCATCGGAATGATGAGAACCATGTGTATTAATCCAGTCAATCGCATCCTCTAAACTATCTACTGTCTTGATAGCTATAATCAGATCCAGATATTCCTCAAACCAATCGGATTCCTCTGCTTTTTTACACTGTGGCAATATAGAACAGACAACATCGTCCCCGCGTATTTCCACAGAAGCCTCTTTGAAACGTTCGGCCATCTTTGGCAAAAATTTCTCAGCAATATCCTTATGCACGACAATCTTCTCAATAGCATTACACACACCCGGCCTTTGCACCTTTGCATTAAAACATATCTCAACAGCCATATCCACATCAGCCGACACGTCAACATATTCATGACATACACCCTTATAATGCTTAATCACAGGCACAAGCGAATTTTCCGAAACAAAGCGAATAAGGCCTTCACCTCCACGCGGGATAATCAAATCAACGAAATCCCTTTGTTTCAATAATTCCTTTACGGCATTTCTATCAGTGGTATCAATAAAATTTATCGCTCCATCTGGTATATCCATATCCTTAACAGCATCAGTCAAAACCCTATAAATAGCGCGATTGGAATTTATTGCCTCCTTACCGCCTTTCAAAATAACACAATTAGACGACTTAAGCGTTAACGCAATACAATCGCACGTAACATTAGGCCTTGACTCATAAATAATGCCAATCACTCCTATTGGCACGCGCACCTTCTGAATCCACAAATCATCTTTATTGCGCCATCCGCCTATAACCTCACCAACAGGGTCTTTAAAAGCAGCTATCTGTTTTACGGAATCTGCCATAGCAGAAACGCGCTTCTCATCTAAAAGCAGGCGATCCTTCATTGCCTTTGAAAGGCCGTTTTCATCAGCTGCAACCATATCCTTTTTATTTTCAGATATAATGAAATTCACATTGCTCATCAAGGCATCTGCCATCTTATAAAGCGCAGCATTCTTCTGTTCTGTTGAAAGCCTTGCCATAGAAAAACTTGCCTTTTTTGCAGAACTTGCTATATCGGATATATACGCGCAAACGTCCATAAAACCCTCCCAATAAAAAGACACAACACCACATAAGAAACCAACGATAATAGATATTATATCACACAGAAAAGACGTTTAAATCATATATTGTGTGAGATTAAAAAACTAATGAGAAATAGAAACCTGATACGGATCAGAATACGGACTTTGCTCAGAATTAGTATAGGCCTTCATGGCAAAGGTATTCTTTCCATAATAAAGCTGAACGCTAGTAGAAAACTCTCGCAAATCAGGATTAGTGATATCTGCTATCTCATTGCCCTCCAGAAAAAGTTTAAATCCAGAAATATTCGTTGAATCCTCATATGTCCACGTTGCTGTTATCGTCTTTGTCTCATATACATCTGCGCCTATAAGCCTGTTTACAACGATCTGCGCATCGGAAACATCTACTGAAGAATCCCCGTTTACATCTGCGTTGAATGACGAAGTTTCGCCGATTATAGTGTTTGCAACAATTTGCACGTCTTGTATGTTTAATGAACTATCATCGTTTAAATCATAAGACACAACAGAGGCAAAAACAGAAAGGCCACAAAGAATAAATACAACCCCAAAAGCCAATATCCTAATCCCTTTTATATCTCCTCCGTTCATTTTGGCCATGTCTATTCAAAGTTTATATCATACAAATAATTTTGTCAACTTTATCCTCTAACAATTGGTAGCGTTTTTGAAAAAAACTGGCGGTGCCTGTTCGAAAAAATTCGAACCGATTTCGCCCAAAACCGATAAAACTCGCGGGGCGGTCGGCATTCCCCCCAGACCCCCCTTCCGCCCGCCCCGCGGAAGGCGACCTTTTCGGATTGGACGATTTCAAGTTTTTCTAATCCGCCAAGGGCGGATTGCTCGGCTTCGCCGAGCTTGGCGGCAAATTCTTTTATATTCTAATTATAATAAATATTTACCAAATTATGAGTTAAAACTATACTTCCGTTCACGCTTCTGAAAGGCTTCTTTTCCACCCTCCAATATTTCACAAACATGCTGACGTATACCTTTTCTAAATAATATAGCTTTTTCTTTGACTTCTGATAATTCAAAAGTATTTTCTAAAGCACCAGAAACATACTCAAATTTAAATTTTTTATTATCTCTTCCTTTTTCTTGTCCTTCTTGATTCGCAACAATAACTTGCTCAGCATCTGCACCAACAACCAAATTAGGATTGTGTGTCACTATGATTATTTGTCGTTTCTTTTTCTTGTTTTTCACAAATGAAACAAGATCATCATAAACAGATCTGTTGTCTAAGTCATCTTCCGGTTGATCCAAAAGTATAGGCCATTCTTCATTACTTAAATCAATTAGAATACGCAGAAGCACAAGTCCTTTTTTGCCGGGTGACATTTTATCCAAAGGATCGTTCTTGTAGGCAATTTTAAAATCTAAATCAAAATAATTCTCTAAAATTTTTACGATAGCATCTTTCGCTACTCTTCCTTTAATTGTTCTTATTTTACCGTCAAAAATACCATTAAGAAGGTTGCTAATAAAATTTAAGTGACGGCTTGGATCAAATTGATATTCGTATTCATCTTTCCACGCCACATCAGTATTGCGTTTTATATCCGGCTTATTTAGAAAATTATTTATGACTTCTTCATTGAATTGTTGTTCATTAAACCCGACTGAGACATTCAAAGATATGTCTTCAAATTTATTTTCATATTTCTTAAATTCATTTCTTATCGTATCGTAGATACTAAAAATTTCCTTATATGTATTAATAAGATTTCCCTTTTCTTTATTATAAAGGTTCTTTTTTGATTCAAGACTTTTCTTTTCAAGAGTAATTTTATCAAGTTTCTTTTGTTCGTTTCGTATTGCATCGTTCTTTTTTCTCAATTCGCCTTGCAACTTAATTTTTGCCATAAGCGGTGCTAGATTCTTCTTAATTTCTTCTAGCTCTTTTTTGTTAATTTTAATTTTTTCATCGACTGAAGCAATTATTTTTTCAACAGATATCAGTAAATTTTCCTTTATTTGAGCAATCGCATTAAACTCTTTTATAAAATCTTTCTTGATCTCTTCATTGCCAAGATAAGAAGATTGCTCATCGCACAATCTTTCTAAATCTTCCAATTGTTTGACTAAATTTCGTCTAAAAGCAATAAGGGTCTTCTTATCCTCAAATAAAATAGCAATGTTTGTTGTAGTATTTTTTTCTTTTTCTATTAGCGTCTCGTACTCTTTAATTTCTTGATCAGAAAGTCCAGATTTATTTTTTATATGGTCAGCTTCCTCTTGTAACTGAGCAATGTATTTTTTAATCCCGCTTTTCTTGCCGAGTTGTTTTATATTTTCTTCTAATTCATCAATTTCTTGTTTAATTTGAAAAATGTTAGCAACAATTGCCGGAATTGATTTTGACAATCTTTTAATTTTATCTAGATTGTTTTCATAATTTTCTCGTATTACATCGTCTTGCAATAAGACATCCTTAACAAATTTATTTAGTGTCTCACGGCTCTTAACATTTTTCTCTGAAAGCTTATTGAGATAATTTTGTGGTATATATAATATCTTCCTTTCCTCAGAATTATTATCACCCTCCACATTTTTAAGATAAGTGCTCTCACCATCCGCCCATACTACTTCAAAATTAAAATTTGGAGAATCATCAAAGTTGTATTGAGTAGCAACGGGATAATCAGCAAATCTAGTTTCTACTTCTTTTCTGTCAATAGTTTTGGCTATGTAATACAATAGTAATGATTTCCCAGTTGACTTTCCGCCGATTATAGTAGTTAAATTTTTATTGATTTCAATAGGATCCGAGAGGAAATTGTCTTGCCCAGTATTATCAATAAATCGTACTTTATCAATGATGTAATAAGATTTTTTCGGTTCTGGCTCCTCATAACCAAAAGCAACTCTATCAATCGGTTCGAAAATAATTTGCCTTAATCCTTCAAAAGTCGTATCTGCTTTTATCCAACTAAAACCATATCTTTCAAGATCATTGCCTTTTTGGTCTCTAACTACAAATTTTTTGCCTAATTTTCTTTCGCAATCATCAAAAGTATGACAGTCAGAAGTGGAGATTACAGGTTTTGCTTTGGCTATTTTCTCTTTGTTTTCATACCTATCCTTTTTCAAGAAATATTTTCTATTTCCTTCGTGTCCAAAGAATAAATCACAGAAATCATCAAAAATATCCGATAATTCTTTTTTGATATTACTGTTAGCATCGGCTCTATTACTTCCCATACCACTAGCAACACCAGCTATTAAAAATGGGCGCTCATTGCCAAATGAATCTTTAAGAGATTTTTCTAATTCCTCTTTGGTTATGCTCACCCTATCATAGCCGCCACAAGCCATAATATCGTCATGTGTACAATAAGCCACTGCACCATTAGATTTTTTATTTTTTAACGGAAGATGAATAAGGAAATTTTTTATTTTATTTATGTCGTATTCACTATCAAAAATAAGATGGCATTGTAACTGTTCTGAATCTTGATTAACACTTATATCTAACCTAAACTCAACACAAGGGAAAAAAGTTTTATTCTTCAACTCTGGGATATCTTTTATTTTTCTCTGAAATGTTTCATAACTTTCAATAGAAAA
>CAYXYY010000022.1:0-29249 GCA_964469495.1 uncultured Planctomycetia bacterium
AAATGCGCTTAAATATGAATAATAAGGTATCATCTGTAATTGTAAGGGGGGTATTTTTTGAAAAATTTTCGCGCGCTCTTTTTATTTCCATTCCCACCTCTTTCTCTTTTGAGGCCGAATTATGTCTGTTCCGTTTCCCAGCTCTTTTTAATAAGTCTTTGACACATTCCCTATGTGGATATAAAATAGTAGTTTAATAGAGTTGGGTGTTTGTTTTTTAAGGAGGGTTTATGGCTCGTCAAATAGCTACAGATGGGGCGTCTTCTGTTTCCAGTGATAGGGAAAAGGCATTGGCCGCTGCTTTATCTCAAATAGAAAAGCAATTCGGCAAGGGCGCTATTATGAAACTTGGTGAGAAGAGTCATTTAGATGTTGAGGCTATATCAACAGGGATTGTTACGTTGGATATGGCATTGGGTGTTGGAGGAGTTCCCCGGGGCAGGGTTGTTGAGATATTCGGGCCTGAATCTAGCGGTAAGACGACTTTAACCTTGAATATTATAGCCCAGGCCCAAAAGGCGGGCGGGGTTGCCGCTTTTATAGACGCGGAACATTCTTTTGATCCTCATTATGCGTCTGTTTTGGGCGTGAATGTAAAGGAATTGCTCATTTCCCAGCCGGATACCGGTGAGCAAGCCTTGGAGATAGCCGAAACTCTTGTGCGTTCCAATGCAGTGGATGTTGTTGTTATTGATTCTGTCGCGGCTCTTACTCCGAAAGCGGAGATAGAAGGCCAGATGGGCGATTCCTTTATGGGGCTTCAGGCGCGCCTTATGTCGCAGGCCTTGAGAAAACTAACTGCGACAATAAGTAAGACGAAAACCTGTGTGCTATTTATCAATCAGCTCAGAGAAAAGATAGGTGTTGTTTATGGCAATCCCGAGACGACAACAGGAGGAAGGGCGCTTAAGTTCTATTCTTCTGTGAGGATAGACTTAAGAAGGATTTCTCCTATCAAGAAAGGTGATCAGATTATAGGTAATGCTGTCCGCGCAAAGATCGTAAAAAATAAGGTAGCCCCGCCGTTTCGCCAGGCGGAATTTGAGATCTATTATAACAGCGGGGTTTCTTTTGAGGGTTCGTTAATTGACGCTGCGGTCAAGCTCGGTATTATAAACAGGGCCGGGGCATGGTATTCCTTTGAAGGCGAAAAGTTAGGGCAGGGAAAAGAGAATACACTGCATGCCCTTCAGGAGAAGAAGGATTTATTCAAGAAGATAAAGTCAGAGGTCTATAAAAAGATGGGGCAGGCCTCATAATGAAGAGGTATATACTGGATACCAACGTGCTTTTGCATAATTCAGACGCCTTGTTTGCGTTTGAGGATAACGAGGTCATTCTTCCGATAGAGGTCTTGGAAGAATTGGACCGCTTTAAAAAGAATCACGATGAGCTTGGAAGAAACGCCCGTCAGGTCATTCGCGCGTTAGATGAATTGCGTTCTCAAGGCAAATTGGGCGATGGCGTGCCTTTGAAAAACGGCGGCGTGCTGAAGATACCTTCGATGATTGATTTTTCTTTTGCCCACCCCTTGGGGATTTCGCCTGATAGTTATGATAACCGTATACTTATGACGGTTTATATACTGCAAAAGATGGATCCTCAAATAGAGACGATGTTCGTCTCAAAGGATATTAATTTGCGCGTAAAGGCCGATGCCTTTGGGATAAGGGCAGAGGACTTCAGGCAGGAACGAGTGAATTTCTCGGATCTTTATAAGGGATGGAGAGAGATATCCTTGAGCAGAGAGGATATGGAGAAGGTCTTTATGGACGGAGGGATTTCTCCTACGCAGGAACTTGGCCTTTTCCCGAACGAGTGTTTGTTGATAAAAGACGAGTCTGACCAAGCGCATAGCGCCTTGGCCATATATAAAAAAACGGATAATCGTATAGTGCCGTTGTTGAATAAAGGCAATGCTGTTTGGGGTATAAAGCCGCGCAATAAGGAACAGGCTATGGCGCTTAGCCTGCTATTAGATGATTCTATAAGGTTAGTCACTCTTCTTGGGCCTGCTGGAACAGGCAAGACGCTTTTGGCCCTGGCAACAGGCCTGCATAAGGTCCTGGATGAGGAGAGTTATAATCGCATACTTATATCAAGGCCGATAATGCCTCTTGGCAAAGACATAGGGTATCTTCCCGGCACGAAAGAGGAAAAACTCGCAAATTGGATGGAGCCTATCAATGATAATCTGGAATTCATTTTTAACAACAGGAAAAAAGAGAGGAAAAAAGAATGGAGCGGTATAAGCGTGGATAAATTTATAGAGGAAGGTATTATCGAAATAGAGGCCTTGACTTATATGAGAGGCAGGAGCATTCCTTCACAATTTATCTTGATAGACGAGGCCCAAAACTTATCTCCTCATGAGATTAAAACGATTATATCTCGTGTGGGTGAAAAGAGCAAGATTGTGCTTACGGGCGACCCTTATCAGATTGATAGTCCTTATCTGGATTCCGGGAGCAATGGCTTGAGTTATTGTGTTGAACGGTTTAAAGGGCAGAATATCTTTGGGCATATGCTGCTTTCTAAGAGCGAGCGCAGTGAAGTTGCTTCTCTGGCAGCGGAACTTTTGTAGATACATACTTGAAAAACGGAGGTGTTGATTGTGTTTGAGTTTGTGAAAAACGTTGATCCTGAAGTCCATCAGGCGTTAAAAGACGAACTTGTAAGGCAGGAAAGTAATTTGGAACTTATAGCAAGTGAGAATGCCACGTCTCTTGCTGTTATGGATGCGCAGGGTTCTGTTTTGACCAATAAGTATGCAGAGGGGTATCCTTCTGCGCGTTGGTATAACGGCTGTGAGTACGTGGATGTTGTTGAACGTCTTGCCATTGAACGGGCAAAAGAGCTTTTTGGGGCAGAATACGTCAATGTCCAGCCTCATTCAGGTTCTCAGGCAAATATGGCGGTTTACTTAGCCGCTTTGGAACCCAAAGATACGGTGCTTGCCATGGACCTTGCCTGCGGCGGGCATTTGACGCATGGCCATCCGTTGAATTTTTCAGGAAAGATATACAATATCGTTTCTTATGGCGTGAATAAAGAAACCGAGATGATTGACTTTGACGAGGTTCGCGATTTGGCGAAGAAACACAAACCAAAGATGATTTTGGCAGGGGCTTCTGCATATTCTAGGATTATTGACTTTGAGAACTTCAGAGAGATTGCCGATGAAGTTGGCGCGTATTTGTTTGTTGATATGGCGCACATTGCAGGACTCGTTGCAGCCGGAGTGCATCCATCGCCTATTAATTACGCGCATTTTACAACGACCACAACGCACAAGACCTTGCGTGGCCCAAGAGGCGGTATGATACTGTCTGGAAATGAATTTGCCAAGAAATTGAACTCACGTGTGTTCCCGGGGGTTCAAGGCGGCCCGCTTATGCATGTTATCGCCGCAAAGGCTGTAGCCTTAAAAGATGCCCTGACAGATGAGTTTAAAACCTATCAGCAGCAGGTTGTAAAGAATGCCAAGGCAATGGCCGATGAGTTTTTGAGTCTTGGGTATAGGATTGTTTCAGGAGGCACTGACAATCATTTGTTTATGTTAGACGTTTTTGCATCCAGAAATATTACAGGAAAAGACGGGGCAAACGCCCTTGATAAGGCGCATATTACGGTAAACAAAAACCTCATTCCGTTTGATACCAATTCGCCTATGGTTGCAAGCGGCATTCGTATAGGCACCCCTGCTATAACGACAAGGGGAATGAAAGAGGAGCAGATGCGCTTAATAGCGCGCCTTATTGATAAGGTGTTGTCTAATCCAACGGAATCGGTTATAGAAAAAGTGGCGAAAGAGGTTGACGCGCTTACTAGTGAGTTTCCTCTTTATCCGCAATTAAAAGAAAAGTTGGTTGTTTAGTTATTATAGAAAGGCTGGGTGTATGAGATTTTTTACGGCAGGGAATTCTCATGGCAGTGGTATTTTTGCTTTTATAGACGGTTTCCCCGCAAATATAGAGATAGACGATGCCCTTTTGGAATATGATTTGCAGCGCAGGCAGTCTGGATATGGACGCGGAGGCAGGCAAAAAATAGAGCAGGATAAGGCGGACTTTCATTCGGGTGTCTTTAAAGGAAAGACAACCGGCGCACCTATCGTTGCGATTATTCGGAATAAGGATTTTTCCATAGATAAGATGCCCTCTGTTTTTTGTCCAAGGCCGGGACACGCTGATTTATCCGGTATTCAGAAGTTTCATTTGTCGGATATTCGCCCTGTATTAGAAAGGGCATCTGCAAGGGAAACCGCAGGAAGAGTTGTTGCTGGCAGTCTGGCAAAGATGCTTTTAAGAGAGCTTGGTATAGAGGCTGTTGCATTTGTCCGTTCCATAGGCAATGTGGAGATGGATGATGGAGTTATCTTGGGTAAGTCTTTGCGGGATGTGAAGATGATGACGAACCTTTCCGAGGTGTTCTGTCCTGATCCCGATGCATCGGAAAATATGATACGCCATATTGACGAGGCGAAAGAAAAACAGGATACATTAGGCGGTGTTGTTGAGGTCCGTATCAGCGGGCTATCGCCGGGTATAGGTTCTTTTACTCAGTGGGATGAGAGATTAGACGGCAGGATTGCGCAGGCGGTTATGTCCGTTCAGGCGATTAAATGGATAGAGATAGGTTCTGCTATTGAAAACACAAAACATTTTGGTTCTCGTATCCATGATGAAATTGTTTTAGAAGATGGTTTTGCCCGTCGCAAAACAAACAGGGCAGGCGGGATTGAAGGTGGTATGAGCAATGGTGAAGATATCGTTATTAGGGCAGGTATGAAGCCGATAGCCACTATTGGCAGGCCGTTAAAATCCATTGATATCAGGACAGGAGAAGGCGCAGAGGCCTTGGTTGAGCGTTTTGATACGTGCGCTGTTTCTGCCGCATCAGTTGTAGTTGAGGCGATGGCCTGTTGGGTTATTGCGGATGCTATTACCAAGAAATTCGGTTGCGACGATATCGCGAGCATAAAAACGGCTTTTAATAGCTATAAAACGTCTTTAAATTTCAAAAAGGAGGGCAATGATGAACAGAAAAATTCTTAAATCAGGCCTTTTGCTTGCTCTAATGCCATTTTTTAACAATGTGGCCCTTTGGGCAAGCGAATCAGTTAACTCTGCTTCTAAGACTTTAGCCATTGAAGGACAAGGCTTGGCTATTGGTGCTGGTTTGGCTATTGGAATAAGCGCGTTAGGAGCGGGAATTGCTATTGGGAATGTTGGTTCTTCGGCCATCGGCGCTGTTGTTGAGAAACCTGACTTTATGGCAAAGGCGCTTATCTTTGTTGGTTTAGGAGAGGCTTTGGCTATATATGGCATGGTTATTTCCATTTTGTTGTGGATGAAGTTGTGATCTTGTTATGCGTATTGTTGCTATTGCTGAGAAACATACGGTTGAGGCATTATCTGCGTTGGGTGTTGAGCCGTACCCTGTTGATTCGGCCTCAGGAGCGCTTGATGCCCTGCAAGAGTTGAGCGTCAATAAAAATAACGTTATCCTTATAAGCGCGGGGATTGCGCAGGAACTTTTCCAACAGATATCTTCTATTGAAGCGCGTTTTAAGGATTCTGTTATAGTTGTTGTTCCCGATATGTCTCACGGCATAGATATTGATATTGACAAGATGATTGCCGCTGTTGTGGGGGTGAAGGTTTGATATGGCACAGGTAATAATAGACCATATACGAGTTCAGGCAAACAAAGAGATAGAAGGCCTTTTGCGCAGGGCAAATCGCGTGCGCGATAGGGACATAGAAAAGGCGAAGAACAAATTGCAAGAGTGGATAAACCTTCAAAACAAGAAAATGGTTAAGGAAAAGATATGCGTGATTAGTCAGAAAAGGGCATCTGCTATGAGACAGTTTCGTTTAGAAAGAGAGTCCGTCTATGAGAGAATATGGAAGGATTTTAGGACATCTTTGATGTCTGTTCTTTCTGAGGCTTACAGAGATGAGCATTATATGAAGCTTATTTTTTCTATTGTTAGCAGGATAAATTCACATTACGGTATAGAAAGAATTAAATTGCTTTTTAATGAATCGGATAAGCTTTTTTTCTCTGAAAATTGGGAAAATATGCGCAATATTTTTTCAAGCGTGTTCACGAATTGCATGGTTGACTTAGGCGAAACTGTGGCTATATCTGGTGGAGTTATTGTTGAGGAAATAGAATCTGGCCGAAGATTTGATTTTTCTTTTGATGCGCTTGTAAACGCGCTTGAATATGAGTTGAAAAATTGGTTGGTTAATTCTATCAAGGTTGAGAATTAATCAGCCGTTGTTTTTATCATGGATAATATTTTTCAAAAACCCAAAGGATTGCGCTTCCACATCTTGGCAATAGGCGGCATAGGTATGAGCGGTATTGCCAATATGTTGCTTGATAAGGGAGCATCTATATCCGGAACAGACCTTCAGGAAAATTATCTTACAGAGAATTTGCGGGAAAGAGGCGCCCTGTTAAAACCTATATATGAGCTTTCACAGATGCCCAATGTGGTTATCGTGTCAAGCGCCATTGCTCAGGATAACGAGGAGCTTCTTTTCGCTAAAAAGATGGGTATTCCTGTATACCACAGGGCATTGGCTTTGGGCCGGTTGGTCGAAGGCAAAAAGGTCATTGCCATTACGGGCAGTCATGGCAAGACGACAACGACTTCTCTAATTGCATGGATGCTTCTCGGTCTGGGATTGGACCCTGATTTTTATATTGGAGGTATTTTGAAAGATGTCGGAAAAAACGCGCGCGCAGGCAGGGGCAGGATAGCTGTGATAGAATTGGATGAGAGCGATGGAACAGTGTTTTCCTTTTCACCTGATATATGTGTTATCACGAATGTTGATAGAGAGCATATAGACTTTTATAAAAAGGAAGACGTTCAAAAAAGGCTTTATAGAAAGTTCATTGAGACAAATTCCAAATGCAGGTTTTTTCTTGGGAAAAACAGCCCTATAAGTTGGGAATCTATATTGCCTGTTAAGCTGGAAAACGTTGATTTTTATCCGGATAAAGGCCTTATTGACGTGATTAGTTATAGCCCTTCAAATGGTTTTTTATCGGATATAGAGTTAGGGGTTCATGGCAAAAGCGCTTTTATTAGGTTGCCGTTAATAGGCAGGCATAATGCCTTTAATCTGGCCGGGTGCCTGTCTGTTGCAGATTATCTGGGATTGGACGTAGAGGCTGCAATAGATATTTTGGAAAAGTTCCCCGGTGTGGAAAGGCGTATGGACGTATTTTATAAGGGCGATGTGCTTCTGATACACGATTATGCCCATCATCCTAGGGAGATTAAAGCGACTCTTGATGCGTTAAAAGGCTATTCCGGTGGTAGTAGAATTATTGCTGTGTTTGAGCCTCATAGATATACGCGTTTTTCAGGCCTGTGGGATGAATTTATCCGGGCATTTGAATCGGCTGATACTGTGCTTTGCACAGACGTGTATTCCGCATCAGAAGCCCCGATTGAAGGTGTGTCTCCTGATTCTTTTGTGGACAAATTAAAAGAGCAGGGTAAAAATGCCTTGCATATGCCGGCAGTTTCGCAGTTAGAGCAATTGATAAACAAGGGCGATATTGTGGTCTTTATGGGGGCAGGAAAGGCAAAGGATTATGCAAAGGAGTTTACGAAACTTATCAAGAGGCAGCTATGGAACTGAGTAATGTTATGCAGATAATAGGGATTGCCGCTCTGCCCATAATAGAGACTAGAGGAGCTGTGCCTTTTGCTATGTTAAAAGGCATTCCGGTATTTTATGCCGTTTTGTTTAGCGCTTTAGGCAGTTTATTGCCTGTTATGCCCCTGTATTATGTGTTTTCGCCTCTCGGAAGGAGAATCAAGAATTTCCCCGTCATAAGAACCGCATTTGACGTATTGGAACGCAACGCGCGTAAAAAAAAGGCTGCTTTGGAAAGATGGGAGGCGTTGGGTCTGTTTTTATTCGTGGCAGTGCCATTGCCTATGACCGGTGTATGGACAGGTACTGTTGCCGCGGCTATAATAGGTATTGATATGCAATATGCGTTATTAAGCATTGCGCTGGGTAGTGTGGTGTCAGGGATTATCGTTGCTTTGATAACAAACGGAGTGTTGTCATTATGAAAATGTTAAAGCTATTTCTTTTTGTGTTGTTGTTTTGTTTCTCTTATATGCACGTATATGCGGATAAAATAGCCGCTATTGTGGATGATGAAGTCATAACGGAAGGCGACATTGACAGGGCGATGATGTTTATGCGCTATCAAAACAATATGCAACACGAGGAAGATGCAAAGAAGAAGGTATTGGACCATATGATAGAAAGTAAGCTGTTGTATAGTGAGGCAAAGCGCCAGAAAATAGAACCTGACTTAAAACAGGTTCGTTTGGCGATAGAGCGCATAAAAGAGCATTTTGACAATGAAGAGGCATTCGAAGAATCTTTAAAGAAAGAGGGGTTATCAGTTAATGCCCTGTATGATAAGTTTAAAGAGCAGTCTATGGTCAAAACACTGGTGGATAAGGAAGTGGCTTCGAAGGTTTTTGTTTCGCCTGTGGAGATATCTAAATATTACGAAGAACATAAGGATGAGTTTTGTAAGGTTCCTAAAATTAAAGTGAATTCCGTATTAATACCAATAGGCAAAGACGGGAGAGAAACAGCGAGTATGGAGGCCGAAACGATTGTCTTATCCCTGCGGGATGGTTCGGAAACGTGGAAGGACTTACAAGGCAAATACGGGGAAGGAATTATAAATGGATGGATATCTAAAGATGATGTGTCCCCTGCGCTTTATGGTTTGTTTTCGCCTGATACCGAGGTGTATCCAGATCCTGTTGAACTAAAGAGCGGTTTTTACATATTTCGGGTCAGAGATGTTGATAGTAATTGCCCTGATTCCCTTGAAGATGTCAAAGACGCTGTTTATTCCAAATTGTATAAGGAAAAATTTAACGAAGCATTGGCTGAATTTGTTGAAAAACTTAAAGACAGATCTTATGTTAAAGTTTTTCCTATTGATTGACAGGGAGAATCTTGTGCCTGTCAGATGACGATTTAAGGTCATTTGTTGCTAGTGGAATTAAGTTATTATCCTTGCCTTTGTTCTGGATTATAGGTATAATACGGCACTGGATTTTTCGCGCCTGTAGCTCAGTAGGATAGAGCGGTGCCCTCCTAAGGCACGCCTTGCGGGGGTTCGAATCCCTCCAGGCGCATTTTGTTTTATAGGCGGTTTTTATGTACGATTTTCATATACATTCTATATTTAGTGATGGGGGTTTGATACCTGCTGAGATTGCCCGCAGATACCTAGTGAAAGGGTTTGAAGCAATCGCTATTACTGATCATTGCGATGCGTCAAATATCGGACAGGTTATTTTAAGTATAAGAAAATTTATTAGTTCTCTGCCTTTTGATTATCCCATGAAGGTTTTTTCAGGAGTGGAGCTTACGCATATTCAGCCTTCTCAGATAAATTCCCTTGTCAGGGAAGCAAGGGAGTTGGGCGCAGATATCGTTGTTGTCCATGGGGAATCTATTGTTGAACCGGTAGCGCCCGGGACAAATATGGCCGCTATTGAGGCTGGAGCCGATATATTGGCGCATCCCGGGTTTTTAACCGAAGAAGAGGCTTCTCTTGCAAAGGAAAAAGGTGTGCTTTTGGAGATATCTACCCGAGCTGGACATAGTTATGCAAATGGTTGGGTGATAAACATTGCCCAAAAAACAGGCGCAGGGTTAATAGTGAATAATGATGCCCATGGGCCTTCGGATATTTTGGATTACGATTTTATGGTGAAGATTGCAGAGGCCGGCGGCCTTGAAAATGCGGAAAGAGTCCTAAAGGAAAATGCGCAAAAGTTATTACGAAAAATATCTTCTGCCTCTTAAAAAGAAGCGTTGCGTCGTTAAGATAGGCAGTAGTTTGCTTGCCTCTAAACGTTCCGATGCAGGTATCGACGAGAAGGCAATAAGGGATTACGTAAAAGATATCTGTTTTCTTACAGAGAACGGATGGCAAGTCATTTTAGTTAGTTCCGGAGCCGTTGCTGGAGGCATGTCTGTATTAGGGCTTCATTCACGCCCTACATCCGTAAGGCAATTACAGAGTTGCGCCGCTGTCGGGCAGGTCTCTTTAATGGAGCTCTATTCGAAGGCATTTGCAAGAAAAAAAAGATACTGTGGACAAATTCTTCTTACGTCGGATGATTTGAGGATAAGAAGCAGGTATATAAATGCGAAAAATACGATAGAAAACTTGCTTAAGGAAGGCATTGTCCCTATTGTCAATGAGAATGATACAGTTGCAACCGATGAAATTGCCTTTGGAGATAATGACAGATTGTCGGCATTGGTGGCAGGAGCCTGCGATGCCTCTGTTTTGTTGATATTATCTGATGTGGATGGGGTGTATAAGACAAATTCTTCTGGAGAAAAGGAGTTGGTAAGTCTGCTTTCCCATATAGATGAGACGGTTTTCTCATGGATATATAAAAGAATAGGCCGAACAACAAAAGGCGGTATGCGTTCAAAATTGGAGGCTGCTCTATCTGCATCTCTATGGGGAATCTATACGGTTATTACCTCGGGTAATAATAAGAATCCTGTCTCAAGCGTGTTGATAAAGGCAAAACAACAAGGGACCCTTATCTTGTCTCAGGAAAGGAAGGCATCCTCAAAGCGTCTGTGGCTTGCTCATATTGCTACGCCGGAAGGCAGTATATTTGTAGATAAAGGCGCAGCTAATGCGATTACCAAAGATAGAAAAAGCCTCCTGTGTCCGGGGATAGTAGACGTTCAAGGCGCGTTTAATAGGGGCGCTGTTGTGGACATTTATTCTATTGAAAACAAGAGGCTTATAGCAAGGGCCATAGCTTCTCTTTCATCTGCGGAGATACAAAAAAACATAGGTAAAAGGCATTCTAAAGAGGCCATGCATAGGGATAATTTGGTTGTATTTTGAGAAAAAATGCTTGACAAGATTTTGTTTCCGGATACAATATATAGTGTGAGGTTAATTTTGATAGCGCAATATCTTGTGCTTAAAATCAAGGGGGACGTATAATGAATACTACTGTTTTGGGTTTTCCTCGTATTGGACAGAATAGGGAACTTAAAAGGGCGTTGGAGGCGTATTGGAGAAAAGAGATATCTGAAAAAGAGCTTTTGTCTGTTGCTGATAAATTAAAGGCTCTTCACCTAAAGATTCAGGAAGAAAAGGGTGTTGACCTGATTCCTGTTGGCGATTTTTCCCTTTATGATTCGGTGTTAGATACCGCTGTTATGTTTTCTTGCGCAGGAGAACGTTTTAGGTTTACTTCATCTCAGAGCAATTTAGACAGATATTTTATTTATGCCCGTGGCAATAAGAATAATCCTGCCTTGGAGATGACTAAATGGTTTGATACCAATTATCACTATATCGTCCCGGAGATAGGCGATAAGATAGAGCTGGCGGAAAATTTCTTATTAAAAGAGGTCAAATGGGCCAAGAAAATGGTTAATGTCTCTAAAATAAAACCTGTATTAATCGGCCCATATACATTTGTGAGCCTTGCCAAGATAAAAGACGCATCTTTGAAGAAACAGGTTTTAGAACGTCTTTTGCCTTTGTATGAAGAGGTCATAAGGTCTGTTGCAAAGGAAGGCGTGAAGTTTTTCCAGATAGATGAGCCTGCGCTGGTTTACGGGGCGGATAAGGCCTTGGTTAAAAGGGTTGGGGCATTTTATAATGATTTGTTGCCTTCGGTAAAGGGCGTGAAATTTATATTGCAGACGTATTTTGAGTCTGTTGAAGAGCATTTTTCAGAGGTTTCTTCTTGGGCATTTGATTATATTGGCCTTGATATGGTTCGCGGTCTGGATGGCAACATAAAGGCTATTGCGAAAAATAAGAAGAATCTAAAGGGCAAGGGGTTGGTCATTGGGATTATAGACGGCAGGAATATCTGGAAAACGGATTTCTCTATGGCATTGTCTGTTATAAAACTCGCAGGTAGATACGTTGATGTTTCTAAATGTATGATTAGCCCGTCGGCTTCTTTGCATTTTGTTCCTTATACTGTTCAGGGCGAGGACATTGGAGATGTTGCTCCGTATGTTGCTTTTGCTATGGAGAAGTTGGATGAACTAAAACAGTTGAAGGCGATTATCTCCAATCCGAAACATAAGGCCTTAAAAGAAAACAAGGCATTAATGCGCAGGTGGGCAAAGGAGTCGTTTTTATACAACAAAGATGTGCGTCTTCGTATGAAGGCGTTAAATTCCTCATCTTTTGAAAGGCCTTTGCCATTTAAAAGACGATATGCAATGCAAAACAAGATATTAAACCTGCCCAAATTTCCGACGACGACTATTGGCAGTTTCCCTCAGACAAAAGACGTGCGGCAGATGAGATTGAAGCATAAAAGAGGGCAAATCAGCACGCTGGCATATAGGGTTTTTATTGCTGAAAAGATAAAAGAGGTTATAAAAATTCAGGAAGATCTTGGATTGGATATGTTTGTCCACGGCGAGTTTGAAAGAACTGATATGGTGGAGTTTTTTGGAGAAAAGATGGACGGTTTTCTTTTTACGAAGAACGGATGGGTGCAGTCTTATGGCTCTAGGTGCGTAAGGCCTCCGATTATATTTGGAGACGTTTCAAGGCCTTCGGCTATGACTGTTGATGAGGTTCGCTTTGCACAAGAGCTTACGGACAAGCCTGTAAAAGGTATGCTTACAGGGCCGATTACTATATTGAATTGGTCTTTTCCCAGACAGGATATCTCTAGGAAAGAAATAGCGTTTCAGATTGCGCTGGGGTTAAGGGACGAGGTAAAAGACCTTGAGTCAGCTGGTATTAAGGCGATTCAGGTAGATGAGCCTGCCCTGAGGGAGGGGCTTCCTTTAAAGGCGCGCAAACACAAGGGATATTTGAAGTGGGCAGTTGAGGCCTTCAGGCTTTCAACGGCTGTTGCCGCGCCGCAGACCCAGATACACACACATATGTGTTATAGTGATTTTAACGACATTATAGAGGCTATATCTGCTATGGATGCAGATGTCATAAGTATTGAGAATGCCAGGAGCCGTGGCGAGTTGTTAGACGTGTTTAAGGAATTTAAATACAAACAGGCCATAGGCCCGGGAATATACGATATTCACAGCAAGCGTATTCCACCAGTAGATGAGATGTATGAACTTTTAAAGATATGTCTTGAAAAAGGCATTTCAAAGGACTTATTGTGGGTCAATCCGGACTGCGGATTAAAGACTAGGGATTGGCCAGAGACAATAGAGGCTTTGAAGAATATGGTTGCTGCTGCGAAAAAACTGCGCAGGGCTTATAAATAAAAATTTATATATCGGGGGATTTTTTATTTTAAAGGGGGCTGTATGATTAAGTACATCCGTAAGAGAGACGGCCGTTTGGAGAAGTTTCAACCTGAAAAGATTAATGAGGCTATCTTCAATGCAGCCAAGGCCGTGGGGGGGAAAGACAAAAAGACAGCGGATAAGATTGCCAAACAAGTGGTTTCTATCTTGGAGGTAATCTATAAGGACGGTTCTGTGCCAACGGTTGAGCAGGTGCAGGATCTGGTGGAAAAGATGCTGATAGAGGGCGGGCATGCCAAGACAGCGAAGGCCTATATTCTTTACAGGGAACAACACGCCAAAATGAGAGAAGTCCATCAGCTCTTGAAAGACGCTGTGGATATGATAGACGATTACATCAATAAGAATGACTGGCGTGTTAAAGAAAATGCCAATATGGGCTATTCCTTGCAGGGCCTTAACAATCATATCTCAACGACAGTGGCAACCGGATATTGGCTTTCGAAGGTATATCCAAAAGAGATTGCAGATGCCCATAGGAGTGGTGATTTCCACATACACGATTTGGGATCTATAAGCGTCTATTGTTGCGGATGGGATTTAAAGGACCTTTTGACTCGCGGATTTGGCGGGGCATATGGAAAAGTTGAGTCAAAACCGCCAAAGCATTTTAGGACCGCATTAGGACAGATAGTCAATTTCTTTTATACACTTCAAGGAGAGGCGGCAGGAGCTCAGGCCTTTTCCAACTTTGATACACTGCTTGCGCCGTTTATCTATTACGATAATTTGACGTATCCTCAAGTTAAGCAATACATGCAGGAATTTATATTCAACATCAACGTGCCTACGAGAGTGGGATTCCAGACGCCATTTACGAACATCACAATGGACTTGACCATACCTGATATGTATAAGGACGAGTACGTTGTTGTTGGCGGTGAGATAAAGGACAAGACTTACGGCGAGTTTCAAAAAGAAGCCGACTGGCTTAATAAGGCCTTTTGCGAGGTAATGATAGAAGGCGATGCCAAACACAGGATATTCTCTTTTCCTATACCCACATACAACGTGACAAAGGATTTTGATTGGGAAAATCCTCTGTTGGAACCGTTGTGGGAGATGACGGCAAAATACGGTATCCCGTATTTCTCCAATTTCGTGAACAGTGATATGGATCCGTCTGATGCAAGGAGTATGTGCTGTCGTTTGAGGTTGGATAACAGGGAACTTCGTCGCCGAGGCGGGGGGCTTTTCGGGGCAAACCCTATGACGGGTTCTATTGGCGTCGTGACCTTGAATATGCCTAGGCTTGGTTATCTTTCCGATAATGAAGAGGCATTTTTTGCTCGTCTGGATTATTTATTAGACCTTGCAAAGGAATCTTTGTTAATTAAAAGGCGCGTGCTTGAGCAGTTTACAGATCAGGGATTATACCCTTACTCAAGGCACTATTTGGCGTCTATCAAGGAAAGGTTCGGTTCTTATTGGGCCAATCACTTTTCCACGATTGGTGTGGTTGGCCTAAATGAGATGTGTTTAAATTTCCTTGGCAGGGATATTGCAACGGATGAAGGTTTGGAGTTTGCTGTAAATGTCTTGAATTACATAAGGGATCGTATGTTGGAGTTTCAGGATGAAACTGGCCATTTGTTCAACTTAGAGGCAACTCCTGCTGAAAGCACTGCATATAAGCTCGCTAGGGTAGATAAACAGCGTTTTAGCGATATTATTACGCAGGGAGAGGAAGAACCTTATTATACAAACTCTTCCCAGTTGCCTGTAAATCATACAGATGATCTGTTTTGGGCGTTGGGCCATCAGGACAATTTACAGACGTTATATACGGGAGGTACTGTTTTTCACATCTTCTTGGGTGAGAGTATTGAGGATCCTCACGTTGTGCGTAAGTTGGTAAAATTGATTTCTTATAGGTTTAGGCTTCCATATTTTACTATTACGCCGACGTTTACGATATGCCCTGTTCACGGGCTTATCCCGGGCGCGCATTTTCGCTGTCCCTATGAAGAAGTGGAAGACGTGTTATCTAAGGAAAGTTCCTGCTGTACGAACTAGGCAAGGGGGAGTATTTGAGGGCGTTTTAAAAAGGAGGTTATTATGGGGAAGTGTAAGGTGGAAGTATTCTCTCGCGTAACAGGTTTTTTCAGGCCTGTTCAGGAGTGGAACAAGGGTAAACAGGAAGAGTTCAAGGACAGAAAGAGCTTTAAGGTAGAAGGTGTCCATGGCCATTCCACTAGCAGGGTTGCAGAAAGTATCGCTCATTGATTATCCCGGGCACATATGCGCAATAGCATTCTTGCAAGGGTGCAATATGCGCTGTCCTTACTGCCATAATGCAGTATTGGTGCCGTGTGAGTATGAAGCTCAAGAGGTTTACCAGCAGCGTCAGGAGACGCTGCTGGCATACCTTGCCAAAAATAAGGGCCTGATAGAAGGCCTCTGTATAACAGGCGGAGAACCGACCCTATTCAATGAATTGCCGTCTTTTATTGAGGCGGTAAAGGATCTTGGCTTTAAAGTAAAGCTTGATACAAATGGGACAAATCCCGAACAATTTAAAAAATTGCTTGATAAAAGGCTTTTAGATTACATAGCAATGGATATAAAGACTTCTTTAAGCAACTATGATCGAGTAGGTATTACTTCTGAATTATTGATAGAAAGGATAAAACAGTCCATTGAACTGATAAAAACGTCAGATCTTGAGTATGAATTTCGCACGACGTTAGAACCCAACACTGTAAAGAAAGAGGACATAGAGCTAATGGGGCAAGACATAAAAGGCGCAAAAAAATGGATTTTTCAGGCATATAGGCCAGATATAGTATTGAAAAGGGAAGATGTCAGTTCTTATTCTTATTCTCCGCAGGAGGCGGAAGATATGCTTGAAATTGCAAGACAATTTGTCGAATTTGCCTCTTTAAGGGGATATGCGGTTGCTGTTCATTAATGGCGCTGCTTTAAAACGTATAATTAGGGTAATATTTTTATGGAAAATGCAACCCCTATGCTCAGACAATATCAAGAGATAAAATCCAAAAACAAGGATTTTATCTTGTTTTTTCGCCTTGGAGATTTCTATGAGATGTTTTTTGACGATGCAAAAGCAGCCTCGAATGTCCTGGATTTGGTTCTGACGAGCAGGCCTGCCGGTAAGTTGGGTAAAATCCCTATGTGCGGCATCCCGTATCATTCAGCTGAAAATTATATTTCAAGGCTTATTCGCGCAGGTTATAAAGTGGCGATATGTGAACAGGTGCAGGATCCAAAAACAGCAAAGGGTATTGTTGAAAGAAGGATTGTCAGGAAGATTACGCCGGGAACTTACATCTCTGAAGAGGAATCTCTGCCTAGTTTTGTTGCAGGTATTGTAAAGGATAAAACGCATTGGGGATTGGCATTAGTTGATATTCAAACAGGTAGTTTTCAGGCGAATGTCTTTACGTTTGAAGAGTTGATAGAGCAATTGCTTAGGTATAATATATCTGAGATTGTTATTCCCGATAATGCCGATTATTCACAGCTTTTTAATAGTCCAGACCTTGCTATTAAGGCAATTTCCATAAGTAGGTATGATGACTGGAAGTTTTCTTATATGGAAGCCCTTCAGGCCTTGAAGGCGCATTTCAAGGTAAAGACTTTATCCGGATTTGGCATCCCTGAAAAGGGCCCGGCAATACCTGCCTGTGGGGCATTGATCAGTTATATAAAGGATATGCTTATAGAATTTGCCGCGCACATTACAAGTATAAAACCGATTGAGAAAAACAGATGTTTGCAGATATCCGCATCGGCTATGACGGGGCTGGGGCTTGATATGCTTTTTAAGGTGATAGATTTTACCGGAAGCGCAATTGGCAGGCGTGTATTGAATCTGTGGTTGAGTCAACCATTGATACAGGTTGATGCTATTATAGATAGGCAGAATGCTATTTCCCGTTTGAGAGAAGCAGGTATGACAGACAAATTGAGGAAGGCCTTTTCCTCTATGCCTGATGCAGAAAAGTCTTTGTCAAGGATATCTTGTCGTCAGGGCAGGCCAAGGGACTTGCTCTCTATTTTGCAGGCAATAGAGGCGGCGGAGGAAGTAAAAACTATTTTGGATTCTATTTCTAATTCAGACCTCGATTTGCTTAATATAGATTTAACGCCTGTTTTGCCGATAAGGGACATGTTGAATTCCGCTCTTAATAGGGATATCCCTGCGCAAAATTATGAAGGAAAGGTAATTAAAAAGGGGTTTAACGCCCAGTTAGACGAGCTTATGCTTATAAGAGAGGATGCCAAGGCGCTTTTGAAGAATATGCAGGAAGAGGAGATTAAGAGGACGGGCATAAATTCCTTAAAGATAGGTTATAACAAGGTATTTGGATATTACATCGAGGTCAGTAGGGCCAATTTGAAGTTGGTGCCGGAGAATTATATAAGAAAACAGACATTAGTCAATGCAGAGCGATTTATTACGCCTGAACTTAAATCTTTTGAGGAGAAGATTCTATCTGCCAATGAAAAGGCCATTGTTTTGGAGCAGTCTCTTATCGACGATTTGTTCTTGCAGGTGGTAGGAAACGTAGATGAGTTGAAATACCTTTTTGCAGTAGCCGGCGGGATAGATGCCTTGAATTCTTTGGCGGTGTTTTCAGAAAGAGGTGTTTTTTGCAGGCCTGAGATAGACGATTCTTTTGTGATAGATATCAAGGAAGGAAGGCATCCTGTGGTTGAGCAGGCGTTGGCAGGTGGCGAGTTTATTGCAAATGATTTGTATTTGGATGGCGAGAATACCAGTATGGGAATTATTACAGGGCCTAATATGTCAGGTAAGTCCACGTATATAAGGCAGTGCGCTATATTGATTATTCTGGCGCAAATAGGCGCGTTTATCCCTGCAAAACAGGCCAGAATAGGGATTGTTGACAAGATTTTTACCAGAATAGGGGCTCAAGACGATATCGCTAAGGGGCAAAGCACGTTTATGGTTGAGATGAGCGAAACCGCGTTTATATTGAATAACGCAACAGAGAAGAGCTTTGTTATATTAGACGAGATAGGACGCGGCACAAGTACGTATGATGGCCTTAGCATAGCTTGGGCAGTGGCGGAATTTTTGGCAAAGAAAAGGGTGCGTTCCTTATTTGCCACGCACTTCCACGAGCTTACCGCATTGGAAGAAGAGCAGGGCAATATCGCGAATTTTAACGTGTCTGTAAAGGAGTGGATGGATGAGGTTGTGTTTTTGCATAAGATAGTTTCCGGGGCAGCTGACCAGAGTTATGGTATTTACGTTGCTAAAATAGCAGGTATCCCGAAAAAGGTCATTGATAGGGCAAGACAGGTTTTGTCCCTGTTGGAAGGGCAAAATACTGCCATAGAGTCTGTGAAATACAGCAATCAAGAAGAATTTCAGATGAATTTGTTTGCTGAACCTGTCCCCAAGTATTTCGCGGATTTGGATAAAATGTTAAAGCAAATAGACCCTAATGATATGACGCCGAGACAGGCCTTGGATTTTCTCTATAAAATAAAGGACTTAGGCAATGGGAAAGATTAGATTATTGTCTGCAGAAGTTGTAAAGTGTATTGCGGCCGGCGAGGTGATAGAAAATCCCGCATCGGTCGTAAAAGAATTGGTGGAAAATTCAATAGACGCTGATGCGTCTTCTATACATATTGAGGCCGATTCAGGCGGACTTGCCTTTATAAAGGTTAAGGACAACGGCAAAGGTATTGCCAAAGAGGATTTAAAGATAGCCCTTGAGCGCCACAGCAGCAGTAAGATCTCAAGTGTTGAAGACGTTTATAATATAAACACTATGGGGTTTAGGGGCGAGGCCTTGTATAGTATTGCGGCAGTAAGCAAAATTGTTATTGCTTCGAAGGAGTTTGATTCTGGCTCTGCATGGAAGATAGTATCTGCTCCGGGAGAGCAAGTTGAAGGCCCTATGCCATGTCCATTAAACGTTGGTACGGAGGTTGTTGTAAAAGACCTGTTTTTTAATCTGCCTGCGCGAAAGAAATTCTTGAAGAGCGATAGGGCATTGAATACGGGCATAACCAACATGGTATCCCGCTATGCCCTTTTATTTAATGATATAGAATGGAGATTGGTTCTCTCAGGCAAAGAGGTTTTTTATATGCCTGTTGAGAAGGCTTTGGAGAGAACAGCAAGGGTTTTAGGGGTTGAGTCTAAAAATCTGATGGAGATAAACGCTGTTTTTGATTTGGATAACGCCAAGAAACTTTCCGTAAAGGGTTTTATCTCAAATGCAAAGGTCTCTAAACCGAGAAGAACCAATCAGTTTATATATGTCAATAACAGGCCTGTTGTTATAAATGCCTTATCATTTCGCATAAATGATTTATTCAAGCCGATTTTAGGCCCTAAAAAATATCCGGTTTTTGTCGTCAATATAGAGATAAGTCCAAACGATGTCGATGTCAACATCCATCCAACAAAACAAGAGGTGAAATTTAGAAATCAGGATGCGTTAATAGGGCTTATTGCCCGCGCTGTTGGCCAAGCCGTAATGAGTCGCTCTCAGCCAAAACAGGCAATAGGCATCGTCGCTCAGAGCCTTTCTAATGTGCGAAGGGGAAACTACAATCCGAAAACACAGGAGTTTTATAGGCGCGAAAGTATTTATGAGCCGGGTAACGAAGTTGGAGAAAAAGAAGATGTCCCTTATGGGCTTGTGGATATGTTAAACAGGGCAAAGGTTATTGGAGTTGCGTTAAATAAATATGCCTTATGCCAATCGGATAACTCTATTTTGATTATAGACATACACGCAGCCGTTGAAAAGGTCAATTATGAACGTTTGATAAAACAGATAGAGAAGGGGAATATAGAGAAACAGAATTTAACATCGCCTGTTATATTGAGATTATCACCAACAGAGATGGTTAAGTGGAGCGAGATTAAAGATGCGCTTGATATTTTTGGTTTTACGACGACGTTATGGTCTGATAATGAGATAGCTGTTCATAGCGCGCCTGTTTTGTGTAAGAATATCAAGGCAACTGTATCCGGATTGTTAATAGAATATAAGCAAATCAAAAACAGCTCGCCTGAATATCTGAAAGAAAAAGTTGCATCAATGGCCTGTCGACGCTCTATTATGGCTGGAGACAAGGTCTCTTTGCTTGAACTAAACAAGTTGGTAAACGATTTGTTGTCTTTGGAAAATCCCTTCTCTTGTCCTCATGGCAGGCCCGCTGTCGTGGAATTGAATGATAAGGATCTGGAAAAGCTGTTTGAGAGAACATGATGTAGTTTTATTATTAAAACTATTTGAGATAAGACGTCTATCCTATAATTTAAAATAATATGTCCTTGCTTTTTCTTTCGCAAGTAATATAATAACTGGTTAGATCTGTACTTTCTCAATATGGGGGTGTAAGGACTCGACCTGAGCGAAAGGCTTTCAAGAGGAGCATGCCGAGGTTCGGGTGGCCTCGTAAAAAACCCGATAAAACAAGTGCCGAAGATGCACTAATTGCAGAAGCAGCTTCTTATGCCAATGCTGGTTTTGAGATGGCTGCTCCTGTTATGCCAGCCCTTGTTAGATAATTAACAAGGCCCGTTTATAGGGTGTGCCGTTGGACCTTATAAGCGGACAATTTCAATGGCCCGGACGCAAGTTCGCCCTTGTAGCGTCTTGGTAAAAAAGGGATAGCTGTTAAAAGGCCTGCTGGTTCGGCAATTTGACAGCGAATCTTTGTAGGCCAGCTAAGCATGTAGCGCCTCTTTTGAGCCCGCATCAGGGACCGGGGTTCGATTCCCCGCACCTCCACCATTTTGTTTGACTTTTTGGGGTAATCTATGGTAGATTACTTTAATAGATGTCTTATTGTTTGCATTCCAAAAGGAGGGTTGTATGAGATATATTTATTTATCTTTGGCGGCAGTATTAATGTTTTCTTTTACAGGTTGTTCCGTTGTGATACAAAAACACGCTCGTTCCGACGCCGAAACTATAGCTAAACTCAAAAGAGATCTTTCTTATAAGGAGCAACAATACCAGATAAAACAAAGTGAATTGTCTGAGTTAAAAAAGATTAAATCTTTGTTGGAACAAAGATTAAAACAGGAAATCGCTAATAAAGAGGTATCCTTAAATCTTACGGGACGAGGGGTTGTCATTACCCTTGCGTCGGATATATTTTTTGATTCAGGCAAGGCGAATATTCGCAAGGATCTGTATCCTGTGTTGGATAAAGTGGCCTACATATTGAAGAATAAGATTGCTGACAGAAATATTGGTATTGAAGGACATACGGATAATGAACCTATTAAACGTTCTGGATGGAAATCTAATTGGGAACTTTCTTTAGCAAGGGCAGTTAATGTCTTACATTATCTGGAAAAGAAGGGTGTGAAACCGCAGCGCTTAACTGCAATCGGATATGGCCAATATCATCCTATTGCGGACAATTCAACCCCTGAAGGCAGGCGTTTGAATAGACGTGTTGAGATTGTAATTTTACCTGTTTTGAAAAAGGTGTCTCCTGAACAGATCCCTGTCAAGGGCAAGAATGTGGTTCAGGGTGGCGAAGAGATGGAGCTGAAATAAATTAATTATTGGTCCTATTTTAATCAAAAAAGGAGGGGCGTGATGGAAGAAGGGAGAAAATGGGCGGTTATTGTTTTACTGATCGTTGCTATTGGCAGTTTGCTTTTTGCTGTTGGCGCGCAAATAAGGGTAAAAAATTGTGAAGATAAGTTTTATCAGGCAAAAGAACAAATAGCAGGATTAGAAAAACAGGTTTCAACTATTCAGGCAAATAAGGATAAACTTCTCAATGAAAATAAAACTTGTTATTCTAAGATAGATAAACTGAATAATTCTATTTCAAAATTAATTGATGAAAAAAAGAAGCTGATAGCAGATCTTAATAATGCGAAAAATACTATCAATTCTCTTAAAATCGATATAGAAAAGTTGAAAAGGTTAAAAAAGACTTTAGAGGAAGCTGTTATGAAACTTCCCGAAGATAAAGTGCAAGAAATAAATAGTAATTCCTAAACAAGTTTCATAGAAAGATTTAAGGAGGGCTATATGCCAAAGAGGACTGCTTTGTCTTCCGATAAGGTTATAAAATCTGCGGAAAAGCGTAAGGCGACCACTTCACGCGGCAGGAAGAAGACAACTACTGTCAAAAATTCTGCTAAAAGCAAGGCGAAAGCCATTAGTAAAAAAATAAAGGCTGTCACAAAAATTGTTGCAAAAAAAGTTGTCCGTAGGAGGCGCAAGACTGCGAGCCTTGCTAATGTGGAGATTCCTATAGGGGCTCCTGCCGAACAGGTTTTGACTTCTCTGGAAGACGTTTTGATTACGCCTCAAGAGCGTATAGAGGACGCCAAGTTCTTTGTAGCTGAACAGGAACAGGTTGCTGTTAAAGAACGTTCCAAGGAACTTCCCGTTGGTTATGGCGATAATAAGGTCGTTTTGATGGTAAAGGATCCTTGGTGGGTGTTTTCTTATTGGGAATTACAGGAGCATGTTGTTTCTGCAAAAAAGAATGAACTGCCTGTTGAAGAGAGGGATTCTGCTAGATTTATATTGCGAGTTTATGATGTGAGTTATATTGATTTTAATGGTGATAATGCCCATTATTTTATGGATATAACTGTTCCGTTTGGCTGTGAAAGGTGGTATGTAAATGTGGCATCTCCCGGAAGGTCGTGGGTTGCTGAGATGGGGTGGCTGTCCCCTTCTGGCAGGTTTGTCCCTGTGGCGCGTTCTAATGTGGTGCAAACACCTCTTGACGGGCCATCATGGATTACTGACGAGGAATGGCTTATTCCTGAAGAGTTGTTTAATAAACTCTATGGGCTTTCTGTTGGCTTTGGCGGTATCGGGCTTTCATCGGGTGAGATAAGCCGTATATGGAGAGAGCAGGCCTCATCTGCTATGGGGTCAGGCGCTCTTAGCTCTTTTGGAATGAGCAGTTTTCAGGTTGCGAACCCCGAATCAGAGGTAAAACAGAGAAAGTTTTGGATGGTTGTCAATACCGAGCTTATTGTTTATGGGGCAACTGAGCCTGATGCAAAGGTGACTGTGCAGGGCAAGCCTATAAAGTTGAATCCTGACGGGACTTTTTCTTTGAGATTTGCCTTGCCTGATGGTATGCAGGTTATTCCTGTGAAAGGTATTTCTAATGATGGGATAGATGAAATCGTTATCACGCCTATTGTTAATAAGGAGACGCGCTGATGGCTAAAGGATATTTGTGTTTGATGCTCCATGCGCACTTGCCATTTGTGCGCCATCCTGAGTATGATTTCTTTTTAGAAGAACAATGGCTTTTTGAGGCAATTACGGAAACGTACATCCCCTTACTTATTATGTTTAAACATCTTATGAGAGACGGTGTTGATTTTCGTTTGACTATGTCTATGACCCCGCCGTTGATTTCTATGCTAATAGACGAGCATCTGCAGGATAAATACCTGAAGCGTATTGATTTGTTAATTGAACTTGCGCATAAAGAGGTGGAAAGGACGCGCTGGCAACCTCAGTTTCAAAAATTGGCTATTATGTATCTGAATAAACTTTGTGAGATACGTGATATATTTTTGGAGTACGATAGAAATATCGTAAAGGCGTTTAAAGAGGTTCAAGATGCCGGCAAATTGGAAATAGTTACTTGCGGGGCAACTCATGGCTTTTTGCCATTGATGGATTCAACTATGCCCTCAGTCAGGGCGCAGATAGCCACTGCAGCTGACCTTCACAGGGCGGTTTTTCAGCGTCAGCCTAATGGGATATGGCTTGCAGAATGCGGGTATCATCCAGGGCATGACAAGGTCCTGCAGGAAAACGGGATAAAGTTTTTCTTTGTTGAGAGCCATGGCATCTTACATGGCACTCCAAGGCCGAAATATGGTGTATACGCGCCTGTTTATACCAAAAATGGAGTTGCTGCCTTTGGCAGGGATATTGAGTCTTCAAAACAGGTATGGTCTGCTGTTGAAGGGTATCCGGGTGATTATTGGTATCGTGATTTTTATCGCGATATAGGTTATGACCTCGATTTTGAGTATATCAAGCCATATATTCAGCCAACAGGTTTGCGTATGCATACAGGCTTAAAGTATTATCGCATTACGGGCAAGACTGATCATAAAGAGCCTTATGATCCTGACGTTGCTATGGATAGGGCAGCTGAACATGCAGGTAATTTTATGTTCAATAGGGAAAAACAAGTAGAATATCTGGCATCTATTATGGATAGGAAACCTATTATCGTTGCACCTTATGATGCGGAGTTATTCGGGCATTGGTGGTTTGAAGGCCCTATATGGCTGGAGTTTTTATTCAGAAAGATGCATTACGATCAGGACACAGTCAAACCTATAACTCCTTCGGAATATCTTGCTGAATATCCTAGAAATCAGGTTGTTACTCCGTCTTTTTCCAGTTGGGGTTGGAAAGGATACTGCGAGGTATGGTTAGATGGCAGTAATGATTGGATTTATAAGCATCTGCATAAGGCATCTGAACGTATGACGGATCTTGCCAATGAGTTTGGCCATAGCGATGGACTTGTTGGCAGGGCGGTTAAACAAGCCTTGAGGGAATTGTTGTTGGCGCAGAGTTCGGATTGGGCATTCATTATGCATACTGGCACACACGTTGAATATGCTGTGAAACGTACAAAAGAGCATCTGTGGAATTTTAATAAGCTCTATGAACAGATAAAGAATAATCAGCAGATAGATGAGCCGTTCTTATCCGAATTAGAGTCAAAAAACAATATATTCAAAGATATAAATGTCCTTGCCCATAGATGAATACGCCTTTGCATATTGCCATAATAATGGATGGGAATGGCAGGTGGGCGGAGAAACGGGGTTTGCCTCGCATATTCGGCCATAAAGAGGGCATTAACCGAGTAGAAGAAATTATCCGTTATGCGCCGTCTTTGGGCGTGCGTTATCTGACTTTGTATGCCTTTTCCACTGAAAACTGGAAGCGTCCCAAACAGGAAGTTGATTTTCTGTTTTCTTCTTTTAAAAAATATCTCATTGGAAAGCGAGATGAATTAAAAGAAAATGGTGTTGCTTTGCGTATCATAGGCCATAAAGAGTCGCTTCCTCATGATTTGGTTGATACAATAAATCAGACAGAGGCATTTCTCGCAGACGGGGAGAGGCTTTTGCTTTCTATTGCCTTTAATTATGGCTCCAGATATGAGATAATAAACGCTATTAATGCTATTTTGAAAAAAGGTTTTGATAGTGTTGACGAAAAGGTATTTGAGAAATTCTTGTATACAAGCGGTATTCCTGACCCGGATTTGATTATAAGGACTAGCGGAGAAGAACGTTTGAGTAATTTCCTGCTATGGCAGGCCGCATACTCTGAATTCTATTTTACTGACGTGTTGTGGCCTGATTTTGACAAGGGTTGTTTTGAAGAGGCATTGGAGGTTTATGCAAAGAGAAAACGGCGCTTCGGGGCTCTCTGATCTAAAGAAACGCACGTTTGTGACTATCTTCTGGATAGTTCTTGTTGGAGTGTTCGTTTATTTTAAATTGGCCTTTACACTGATTATTACGGCTTTGTCTGTATTCTCTGTAAAGGAATTTTACGATATGGTGGAAAAAAAAGGAATATTCCCTTTTTATTATATGGGATTAGGTGTTGCCGGATTTATCCCGCTATCTCTGTATCTAGGATTTGAACTCAACAGGACGTGGCAATTGTTTTTGGTTATTCTGGGGCTTTTTCTCCTTTTTATATTGCAATTGCGCAGGACAGAGAATGAGGGGGCAACAGCAGGCATTTCAGTGACTATCTTCGGTATATTTTATATCGCATGGACGTTGACCTTTTTGTTAAGATTAAGGCTTTTGGACGAGGGTATATGGTTATTTATATATACGGTTGTCGTAACGAAATGCGCGGATATAGGCGCATATCTCATAGGCAAATCATTTGGCAAACGGCCTTTTACACCGCGCGTAAGCCCTAATAAGACGTGGGAAGGTTTTATTGCAGGGGTGTTTTTTGCCACGTTTGCCTCGTTGGTTTGCGTAAGTTTTATCTCTTGTTTGTCTTTTTACGACGGGCTGGTATTGGGGCTTTTGGTAGGTGTGCTGGGGCAGATAGGAGACGTTTCTGAGTCGTTGATTAAAAGGGATTGCGGTGTGAAGGATTCAGGCAACGTATTTCCCGGAATGGGCGGATTTTTAGATACCCTTGACAGTTTATTGTTTGCCTCTCCTGTTGTATATTTTTACGTGACTAGGTTAGTGTATATATAAAGGGGGCTTCCGTGAAGCGCGTTGGAATCATAGGGGCAAGCGGTTCAATTGGAAATACAACCCTGCGCATTTTAAAGTCATTTCCCGATAAATTATCTTTAGTCTTTGCCACAGTTCACAATAACGTAGAGGCGGGAACTGCTATCTGCCAGGAATTTGATTCATTAGAGGGATTGGTTATTACTTCCGAAAGGCGGATTGAAGATTCCCTCAATTGTAAGTGTTATTATGGACATAAAGGGCTTTTGGATATGCTCAATGAGATTGATGTTGATATTGTTGTTTTTGCATCTCCGGGTAGTTTTTTGTTGGACGTATTTTTGTTTATGCTGGATAAGGGCATAACTATTGCAAGCGCAAATAAAGAGGTGTTTACGTCAGCCGGAGCTTTAATCGGCCCATTTATAAAGAAGGGGCTTATCATTCCGATAGACAGCGAACAAAACGCTATATTTCAATGTCTGCAAACAGGGGAAAAAAGAGACGTGAATCGCTTGATTTTGACTTGTTCCGGCGGGCCGTTTCTCGGTAAGAGGCGCGGGCAATTAAAAGAAGTTGGCATTGAGCAGGCATTGGCCCATCCACGATGGAATATGGGCAGAAAGGTCTCTTTGGATTCTGCTACGCTTATGAATAAGGCTCTTGAATTGATTGAGGCATCAGTGCTGTTTGAAATGCCGCATAAGAAGATAGACGTATTAGTACATCCGCAGGCATTCGTGCATTCTATGGTGGAGTTTTCAGACGGCAATATCATTATGCAATCAGGAAAGACAGATATGGCTATTCCTATTCAATATGCCTTGTCTTTCCCTGAAAGATGGGAAAATCCAACAAACCTTTTGGATAAATTCCCTGAAAAGGTGGAATTCTTTCCTGTTGACGAAGAGACGTTTACCTCGATATCAACAGCGAGGTTGGCTTTGGACAAAGCTGGCAGTGCATTGGTTGTATTTGACTATGCCAATGAACAATTAGGAAAGGCATTTTTGGAAGGTAAGATAGGATTTTTAGATATTATAGACGGGGTCAGGCAATTGGTTGTAGAACACGTCCCTGTTGGGATAAATTCATTAGAGGATATTGAATCTGCAAAAAAGTGGGTTGATGAGCGTCTTCGGAGGGGCCTGTGAGTTGGCGACGTAATTTGTTGTTGTTTTTATCTATAGTATTTGCTCTTTTGCTTTTATTGAGATTAATTATCCTGCCTTTGATGGGCATGCTTTCACCTGTATTTAAGATTAGTTCAAGGGCAGGTGAATTCGTGTATTTTTTATTTCATTACACGCAGGTCTTGGATACCTACAAAGAGGTTGGCCGTCTGCGTTCTGAAAATGAGTTCTATAAGCGCTATGCAGCTTCTGTTGATAATGAAAACCAGCGGTTGCGCTCATTGTTGGATATGCCTGCAAAAGAGAAGTTTCGTTATGTAATTGCAGACGTGGTTTTGCGCTCACCGAATAAGGATTCTGGAATATTTTATCTGAATGTTGGCAGAGAAAAAGGTGTGTCTGAAGGTTATGGCGTGATTTTGCCCGGGAATATAGTTGCAGGCAGGATAATTAAGGCAGGCAAAGGCGAGTCTATCGTAGCATTTTTAAATGACATCAATTTTGCAGTGGCGGCGATAGATGAAACAAATAGAGAAGAGGGAATAGTTGAGGGAGAGGGCAAAGACGTTGTTTTTAGGTTTTTGGATAAGAACGCCGAGGTCGTAAAAGGGGACGTGATCTTGGTATCATCTTTGAGCGGATTTTTTGCAGAAGGCTCGTTAATAGGCGAAGTTGCCTCAGTAAAACAGGAAGGAGTAGAGACTATTGCCAAGATTAATCCCTGCATTAAAAATATGCCATTTTACGAGGCGATTGTTTTGGCCCCTGTAAATGGTGTGGATTTTAAGGTGTTGGACGATGAGAATTAAATTCTCTTGGAAATTCGCAACAGTATTGTTATTGTTTTTTCTGGATATATCATTAGGAATTCACGTATCCTTATTTCAGGCAATTGCCTTAGTATTTTTTGGTTCTATCTGGGTTTTTGTATTATTTGGCCTGCTTGCAGATGTATTCTTAATATCTTTTCCAGTAAACCTTATATTGGCCGTATTATTATTTTTATTGAAAAATCTGCTTTTAAAGATAAAAATTGATACAGGAATTGCCATTATTTTATCTTATGTGTTATTTGTCTTCTTGGTTAGATTATGTCAAAGGACATTTCCTTACATTAACCTTATATGGACTAGTTCCATTGCGCAGATTATATATCCTATGTTAATTATTATCATAGGAAATGCCTTGAAGAAGGAAAAATTCTCCTAGTTGTATTTTTAAGACATTGGCATATTTTGGGAATTGCAGAGCCGTAAATATGTCCGATGACGAGAAAAGGCAATGTATGGATAAGGCATAGTTTTTCAAATTAGTTCCTCTGAACAATACTCAATAATTTTTCATTGACACAAAAACACATTCGAGTTATATTATCAGCTCAGCGTTTTTAAAACTCATTAAAAAGCAGGAGGATGAACATTATGAAGAATGGATTATTTTTTAGGATCTTTAATTTGTTGTTTGCGTTTTTGTTTTTGATTCAGAGCATATCTTTTGCATCTCCTTGGGCGATATTGTCTTCCGTAGATGGGAGCG
>CAYXYY010000023.1:0-7355 GCA_964469495.1 uncultured Planctomycetia bacterium
TCTAGGTTATTCAACCCTGAAAATATGCTTACCTTGCTAAACCGCGTTATTCCAGTAAGCATTACAAACTTGGTATGCTCATCGCTTGCCTTAATAACGGAATAAAATCCCCGCAATACGTCCCTTATTTCATTGGCAAGCCCTTTTTTTCTTATGTGGTCTAGTATCGGCTTGTCGTATTCGTCTATCAAAACTACTACGTTTTTATTGTGTTCTTGCTTAAGAGTTGTGATTAGTTCCTTAAACTTCTGTTCATAAGAAGCGCTTTTTAATTCCACATCATACATATCTGCCGTATTTCCCAGCATATCTGATATTTTTTTTCGAAGCTCATCACCACTTTTAAACTCTATCTCACTAAAATCCACCCTTATCACAGGGTATTTATCATCCCAATTCCATTTATCCTCTATCCACAGGCCGTTAAATAAATCCTTTTCCCCTTGAAACAGATATCCCAACGTGGATATCATCAGGCTCTTGCCAAACCTGCGCGGGCGGGAGAGAAAATAGACCTTTCCACTAGTTGCTAAATTATATAAATGTTTTGTCTTATCCACATAAATATAATCTATCTGTGACGTCCTTAGATCCTTAAAATCCTGAATACCTATCGGCAATGCCTTCATACAATCTCCTCTTTTCGTTTTCTCCTAAACACGCCAAACCTTAAACCTAATTATACCACAAAATATCCTCCCTCCAAAAATGAGACTGAATGTTTCTGGAGAGCAGAGTCTCACAAATCCTTTAGAGGGGGGCTGGAATCAAAAAGTGAGACCAAATGTTTCTGGAGAGCAGAGTCTCACTTTACTTAATAAATAATTGAAAAGGGAATTAGGATAAGAGAATAAGAACAGATTAATATGCGCCTTTGCCTCGCAAGACCACCCAAACCGTCTTTGCAAGTATCATCAAATCCAGCCACGGACTCCAGTTAAGAACATACCACACGTCTGTCTCTACCCTGAATTTGTAATCAGTATCACTTCTGCCTGAGACCTGCCAAAGCCCGGTTATCCCGGGGCGGACCATAAATAAAACCTTCTCTATGTCTTTCAATGTATGCCTCTCCCTTGGCAAATACGGCCTGGGGCCCACAATACTCATCTCGCCTTTTAATACATTAAAAAGCTGCGGCAATTCATCTAACGACCAGCGCCTAAGAAAAGCGCCGACGGGCGTGACTCTGGGATCGTCTTTTACCTTCCAGTTTTTCTCGTATTGCTCTTTAAATAACGGATTAGTCTGCAACAGCTCTTGCAGGCGCTTTTCCGCATCCTCATACATACTCCTAAACTTATAAACCATAAACTCCTCGCCATTATATCCCAATCTCCTTTGCATAAAAAAGACCGGCCCCTTTGACGTCAGTTTTATTAAAACAGAAATTATCAGCATAAAAGGCGATAAGAATAAAAGAGCCAAACTCGCCATAACAATATCTAAAATACGTTTTAATACCTTATTATATTTATACAACAAGTTATTCCTAAGATGAACTAAGAGCAGGCTCTCCATAAACGGCGGTATAATCTGAGCATTAAACATCGCTATGCCCCTTATCGGAGGCACCAACAATATCTTTGAAGAAATCCTATGTATTGAATTGACAAGGTCAACCAAATCATCTTCGCTTGCATCCGGCAAAGCAACCATAAATACACCTATGTTATAAAGCTTTTTTATTCTGGCAAACCTATTTACTTTTGATATAACCTTAAATTGCCTCCCGAAAATATTGACCTCTTCCCCTGTCTTGGAATCATCCAAAAACCCAACAAGATTATACCCCATCGTCTTTTCCTTCAAAACCAGCTCCCCTGCCTTTATAGCAACGTCATTGACGCCAATAATAATGAGATTGTCTCTATATATGCCTTTATGCATCAACAGCCCCTTCAGCAAATACCTAAAGGCTGGTAATACAAATATAGCGCAGATAAGCCACAGCACCATCAACAGCCTTGAGAAATCATGTATTTTTGCCAAGCTAAACAAGGCAAATGCAATCAGAAAGGCAAATAAAACAGATACAACCAGTTCTCTTGATTCCTCCCAGAAAGGAAGCCTTTTTACATACAACCCGTTATATAAAAGAGAAAATATAGTGATAGGCACAACCCACCATAAGTTTAAAAATGCCCCTGCGCTAATCTCAGGAATAGGCGCAATCATCTGAATGCCTATTCTCAGCAGATATGCCAGAACGCCTGAAAGAGAAATTGCAAAGACATCGCCTAAAAGAAGAAAAAGGAAAAAAACAGACCTTATCCATATACTATAAACAGGCTTTTTCATACAAAATCCAATCCCTCAACAACAAGAGATATCCCCCTTTTCAATCCCGTTTCCGCACTCCAACCCAACTTTTCCATAGAGGATACATCTAACAACTTTTTAGGAGTCCCATCCGGCATAGAACTATCAAAGAATATATCCCCATCATAACCCACAATCTCCTTTACAATACCCGCAAGTTCTTTGATGGCAATGTCTTTTCCTGTCCCTATATTTACAAATTCTCCTATATTTCTAAAATGATAGTTATCCATCAAGAAAACCACCGCATCGGCCAAATCATCCACAAATAAAAATTCCCTCATCACCTTGCCAGTCCCCCAAATCCTGATTTTATTGGCAGAAATGCCCTGTTTCTCTAAAAACGACAGTATCTCATTTTTCTCTTTTATCCCTTCCCATTTATAGACGTTATCCATCACCTTATCATATTCCCCGTTCCTCATTAGTTTTCCAAGGTAAAATTTTCTGATTAACGCAGGCAGAACATGAGAATTCAACAAGTGATAGTTGTCCCCCGGGCCATATAAATTCGTAGGCATCACGGAAATGAAATTCGTCCCATACTGTTCATTGTAATATCTGCACAATTTTATAGCTGCAATCTTGGCAATGGCATACGGCTCATTAGTGGGTTCAAGTTCTCCGGTTAATAAATATTCTTCTTTCATAGGTTGAGGCGCATATTTCGGATAGATACAAGACGATCCCAAGTTCAACAACTTTTTCACGTCGAATTTATAAGACGAATCTATAACATTAGCCGCTATCATGAGATTATCGTATATAAACTCGGCCTTATAGGTATTATTCGCCAAAATCCCGCCGACCTTCGCCGCTGCCAAAAACACATAATCAGGGCAATGTTTCTCAAACAATTTCTCAACCTCATCTTGCCTCCGTAAATCCACCTTCTCCCAAACAACAGATTTATCATCCGGTTTGGTTCTAAAAAAGGAACTTATGATATTAGTATAACCCAACGACTTTAACTTTCTGATAATAGCGCTTCCTACCATCCCCTTTCCACCGGCAACAAAGATTTTATCATCTCTTTTCATTATCACAACCCTATCCTGTTTGGGACATCAAAACCGCCCTCTTTCAAATGTATATCTTTTTGGGCAAGTTCTAAATCATAAGAAACCATCTCTCTAATCATCTCTTCCAATGTTATCTTCGGCTCCCAACCCAATTCCCTTTTTGCCTTAGAGGCATCTCCTATCAAGATATCCACCTCAGCAGGCCTGAAATACCGCGCATCCACCTCAACAACCACCTTATTTAACAAGGACTTTGCATATTTTGAAGGAGCCCTTTCCTTATCAACCGATACAACAATGCCCTTTTCATCAATTCCCTTTCCATCAAATTCAATATTTAGTCCCAATTCGTTAAACGCCATTTTCACAAAATCGCGAACAGAGGTTGTCCTGCCAGTTGCTATAACAAAATCATCGGCCTTATTATGCTGCAAAACAAGGTGCATTGCCTCAACATAGTCCCTTGCATGCCCCCAGTCTCTCTTGGCGTCCAAATTTCCAAGGTAAAGTTTCTCTTCAAGCCCCAAGGCAATACGCGCCGCCGCCCTTGTAATCTTTCTTGTAACAAACGTTTCTCCGCGCCTTGGACTTTCGTGATTAAATAAAATCCCATTGCTGGCAAAAAAACCATAAGATTCGCGGTAATTTACAGTTATCCAATAACCGTATAATTTTGCCGCGCCATAAGGGCTGCGAGGATAAAAAGGCGTTTTCTCAGATTGAGGAATCTCTTGCACCTTTCCATATAATTCCGATGTTGAGGCCTGATAGAACCTTACCTTACCCTGCATATCCAAAATGCGAATCGCCTCAAGAATCCTTAATGTGCCAAGGGCATCAGAATTTGCGGTATACTCCGGACTTTCAAAAGAAACCATAACATGGGACTGCGCCGCCAGATTATATATTTCATCGGGCTGAATCTCTTGAATAAGCCGTATCAAGTTAGTTGAATCAGTCAAATCGCCATATTTCAGGAAAAATCTGATATTCTCCTCATGAGGGTCATGGTATAAATGATCCACCCTGTCGGTATTAAATAACGACGCCCTGCGCTTAATACCATAAACAGTGTATCCCTTATCCAACAAAAACTCCGCCAGATAAGAACCATCCTGTCCTGTAATTCCTGTAATTAATGCTATTTTAGACATAAATACTCCCTGTATTTTCAATAAGTTAGTGTTTTATTATATCACATAGCCAAGGCCTTCTCAAAAGCCGATAACACATAATCTATAGACAGATTTCCCCTCGCATATTCACGTGCGTTTCTCCTATATAAATCAACATCCATCCGCCCGCTTAATATCTCATTAATAACAATCTCAAGCGCTTTTTTATCTTCAGGCTCAATTACAATACCCATTTTATTTTCTTCAACAACTTTCTTTAAATACGAGTTATCAGGAGCTGTAATGACTGATAACCCACCAACAGCTAAAATGCCCGTCAGTTTAGAAGGCATAACCAAATCAGATGCAGCTTTTTTCTGAATAACCAAATGCAAATCCGCCAGTGACAACAACTCTGCCAATCTATCATAGGGCTGAAGAGGCAAAAACCTAACGTTTCTCAATTGCAGGTCTTCCTTCTTTTTTTCCAGTTCCGCCTTCCCCACGCCCTCTCCAACGAATAGAAACCACACGTCCTCTCTATCCTTAAAATTTTTAGCCGCATCCAAGACCATACTTAACCCCTGTTTCCTGCCTATATTTCCTGAATAGAGAATAATTTTATCCTCATTTCTAAATCCCAAATCCTTCCTTAGTTTATTATCCCTGCCCTTTGGCGAAATAAATTCCACATCTACCCAATTCGGCAACAATAAAACATCCCTATCGCATTTATTCTTCTTTATAACCTCAGCCATACCCTCGCTAATCGTTGAAAGTATATCCGCATTTTTAAACAAAAATCTCTCAACAGATTCCACTATATCTAAAATGAATTTATTTTTTATAATACCCAATCCGCGCGCCATATCCACTTGTAAATCCTGGATATGAAACACAAACAGAGATTTTTTAATTTTAGTAAACCAGTATGGATGGATGCCAGCAATCAGTGGCGGGCAAACCGCAAAAACAACATCGTATTTTTTTCTAAGGGCGCCAAGCCACAACCAAAAGGAATTAACAAAAAAACTAATCTCCTGCAAAATTCGTTTAAACCCAGTCGCCTTTTCAGGCACATAGATAGGTGTCCGATAAACCGTTATCCCGTTTATCTTTTCCTTAAACCAAAACCTGCCTTTATAATTATCAAAAATATGCCACTTCGGATAATACGGCATACCCGTAATAACATCTACCTCATGGCCTCGCTTTACAAGCCATTCACACATCTCGTAGGTATATTTCCCTATGCCGGTAAGTTCAGGATAAAAATTGATGCCATATATAAGAAAACGCATATTATTTACTCGCCTCCCTTTTCTTTATTTTCTTTGCAGGATTGCCCACATATACATACCCGCCTTCTAAATCTTTAAATATGGAACTTCTAGCCCCAACAACGGCGCCTTTTCCGATGGAGACACCTGGAGCAATAAACACATTGGCTGCTACCCAAACTTCATCATCAACATTTATAGGTTTCAATATAAATGGAAAATCCTTTTTAGTATAATCATGGCTTCCGGCGCACAAATAAGAACGCTGAGAAATCACTGTATTAGCCCCTATCTTAATCTCGCTTAAATTATACAGATAGGCCTCATCGCCTATCCACGAATTATCTCCGATAGAAAGTTTCCATGGGAATTGAATTTTAACAGTCGGACGAATAATAACATTTTTGCCTATCCTTGCCCCGAACAATCTAAGCAGAAAACGCCGCCATCCATACATAAATTGAGGCGACCACAAAAACAGGCTTCCTTGCACAATCCACCAAAGCTGGGCAAGCCAAGCAGGCCTGCCCATATAATCTTTTGGGGCATTAAATTGCGATAAGTCCTGATACATCTTTCTCTCTCCCTTTATGACTTAAAACAAAACAATATGCCATTAAATAAGACAACAACATATAAAACGTCAGGATTTTATACCCCGGCTCAATAAAGACAAACAGTCCAAATGAAAATATAAAGGCCATAAACAAAATCACCTCAACCACACTTTTATTCTCTTGTCCAAACCGCAAAACACGCGCCATCCTGCCTATAAAATATGACCAATACGTAATAATCGCGATAAACCCTAAAATACCAGCTTTCCATAAATAATACAGGAACCCCACATGAACAAATCTAACAGGCAAATTGCCTGTTGTAGGCAAAACCATCTTATCACCCCATCCCCATCCCAGAAATATGCTTTTAGGAGAACTCGCAAAATGGGAAAGCACAACCTTTATTTCATCTATACGGTTATTTGAGAACCCGGCATAGAGTGTTTTATTGACTATCACAGCTATCGCATGCTCAAAAAACCCCCTTACCTGCGGCAGATATATAAACGCATTCACTATACACAGAAATAACAACAAACTCATTTTCCACTTCTTATAGATAATGGTTAGGTGTGAAAACAACAAAATCAACACAAACAAAATTAAGACCATCTGCAAACGCAACATCTGGACAAATGGCAGAGAACATAAAAACAGGCCTATTGTGCCGTAAACAAAAAAATCAGTTATCTTTTCATAGTACAATGCAACCATTGTCATACAGACAAAGTATATATATGAAAAAATGACTGTGGGATCCAGATTTAAAAACAAATCGTTATCACATAAAGCAAATCCAGGTTTTGGAGTATTAATAATAAGCCCTAATATATAAAAGCGAATGGCGAAAATAACGGCCACAATAAGAATTCCTATCTTAAACATATTCCTCCATACCTCAGGATTGCGTTTTATCTGCGGCGCATATAAAACCGGAAGCAACATATAACACATAGGCACAAAATCACGTATAATATCCCGCATAGGCATATGGCCTTTTAACCCTGCAATTAACGGCACTATTAATAAATAGAGGATGCTTATCCTAACAGGTAA
>CAYXYY010000024.1:0-4382 GCA_964469495.1 uncultured Planctomycetia bacterium
GTTTTTGCTTGAATATATGAAGAACTATTATGCAATGGGGGATAACGATGCGATAACCGGAGGATATGTGCTTGCTTGCGGTCCTTGGGTTATTCATCCATTGATGGAACGAGTCGGGGCATGGATAAAGAAATCCTATAAAAGGGGCGTAGCAAGGAGAAAAGTTAGAAAGGTTGTCAAGAATGTGAAAGGGTATGCGGATGGCGATTTTTTGCGGGAGCTTTTTTATAATAATATTATGGAGATTGTAAGCCAAGAGGAATTATCAAAACAGGAAAGGATTGAATCCATAGAGAAGGCCTTGAGAAATATTCCTAATGCTGATTGGTTTTTTGGTAATTTCAATGTGGAAGAGATATTTGACTTGGCATTGAATAATTTGGAGCATTCAGAAAGAGAAAAAGATCGTTTGGTTCTTATTTCTAAACTTGCAGCTCTTAATTATCAGTCTTTCCAAGATTTGCGTGAGATTTTTTCAGATGGAAGATTGAAAAAGATATTGGATATGCTGTCGTATGAAGCGCAGATAGATTTTTCCCGTAGATTAACCCATTTGGGGTATTTATCTTATGCCCAAGTGGAAGATATTGGTGAGATTTTGGGTGGGGATTTTGCAGATAAATTAATAGAAATTTTAGAGAAGAAAGATGAGAAAGAGAGAGAGAGAGAAAGGCTTTTATCTAAGTTTTTTGATAGTCTTGATGAGAAATTTCCCTTAAAAGATAATCTGAGATTTCTCAGGTTTATAGGTATGCCGGCTTTTTGGGATATTATAGAATCGGCTGAAGAAAAGGAATCCGAATCAGGTATAGATTTTGACGATATATTATATGGAAGGTATATTGAAGGTAATTCTAATTTAGATAAATTTTATGGATTTATAGATAACTTAAGTGATGAGGAACGTCAATATTTAAGGGGCGCGTTATTCGGGCTTATGGAACAGGCTATTAATAATAATCAACCAGCCTTTGATGTCGTATGGGCATTCGGGAAGTTGGGAGAATTTCCATTTAGGGGAGAACTTACGATTAGTGAATGGGTGGATGTATTCGGAGCACAGATAAGAAACGGTGATTTCGCCGCTTTTGTGCGTGGCCTAGATAATATTTCCCATTACAGCGCGCCTGATATGGGTATAGATTTTAGGTGGTGTTTGGACATAATAAGACATTCAAAGGACCCTATTGGCACGGCAAGTGCATTGTCAAGAATTATCAGTTTGTTGGTTTATAAAGGCCCAAAAAGCGAAAATAAAACAATACAGTGGTTTTATCGAATGAAAGCGAATGGATTAAAGCATATATTGTCTTCTATGGCATACCCGGGGTTATTTTTAAGGAAGTTGGAGATATATTTAACGGATAATTGGGATTTTTCACCGATGGAATATTTTAGGAAAAGCGAGGATATAATAAAGGCCTTTGGCATAGATGATAAAAAGGTGCTTGAGAAAAGATTGGAGGTCTTTTTTAGTATATTTGCCGCTAGAGAAGAGAAATCAAAGTGGGCAATGGAAAATATTCCGTATAATGCGTTTTTGAACGCGCTTTTGAATATCAACAGGGATATAAGCGGAGAACATGTGACTGAGAAGGTTGCGGTAAGGGTATTTATAGATGGATTATTGGAATCCGATTCCTTAAGCCCGCAAGTACGGCGTTTGTTTTCGGATAATAAATTTATAAGGAATAGTGTCCTTTTGTCTTATTCCGATTCTATGTTACCTGTGATTTGCGACTTTCTCTATTATGATGGGCAATTAACCGATTCTCAACGTAAATGGTTGGATGAAAATGGCCTGTATCCTGCCTTTTTTACGTCCATAAGGAGGTATTTTGATAACGGAATTAGATTTACGTTATTTTTGGATGCATTCAAACGGGTTATTAACGATGAGCCTCAATATCAATGGGTAAAAGAAACTAACCCTGAACTGTGGAAAGGCCTTTTTGGCCCTGATACTGCGAACGGGAAGTGGTATTTGGATATTAGGGATATTGATGAAATCAGCCGTGCTAAGGGGCCTGTTGCAGATAGGATTAAAGAGATAATCCTGTCGGATGAATTTTCATCTATCAATGTCAAAGATCAAATAAGGCTTTTGCGTATGTTCTCTGAGATAAGCAGTTCATGGGCTGAACCTTGGGTAGTTGCGGTTATTACTAATAAAGAGATTTCAAATGCAAAGATACTTGCATTGTTGTTGAATTTAAGAGAAATGAGTTTTGATAAATGGGCGGAGAATGTGGAAGCGGCCTTTTCTGCTATTATGCTGGCGCAGTCCCCTGATGATGAGGTGGATGCGCAATTGCATAGATATGTTGAAGCGCGCGCATATAAATCCGAAAGGGAAATGGATTATACATTTGACAATAAAGATGTCAAAGCCCTTTTTGAGGAGCTTAAAAACGCTGGAGCGCAAATCACAGTAATATTGGCGCGCATTTTTGAAAAATTGGATGAAAATTGGGGAATGCTTGAAAAAGAGGAGAAGGATAGGGTAAGGAGTATAGTTAGTGTCTTATCTGCTGTTAATCGTCTTGACGTAGAGGCTTTGTTTGGCAAAGGGGATGATAATAACAATCGGTTGGCTGCGGAGTATCTGCATGAAGGGGTTGATTTTGAAAGAGAAGCAGTTATTGCGTCTTTACTTTTGAAGGATCTGTTAGATAAACAAGAAGGCCTTGTCAAGGAGATATTTTCTGATGCTTACACTAGAATTTCCAAAATATTTGGAGATAATCTTGAGTACATATACGATAATGTAGGCCTGTTTATGCATCTTGGCGAGAATAAACTGCCGAAGGATTTCGCTAATTTTTACCATAGGGATTTTCTTATAACGGTTATCATATTTTTCAATTCAATTGACGGCCTTGCAAAAGGCGCTGTTAAGGCGCAAGATATAGTATCTTTTGAGAGGATGAGTGTCCTGTTCGTCAGTTCAGATGCAGATTTGCAAGAGAGATTTGTAGGCAACAGGTTTAATACAGCATTTTCCGCATTGCCAAGACGTTTTGATGAGCAAAAGGATATTGATATGTATAAGCGCGTGTTTGCAAGGTTTAAAGAAATGTTGCTGGAATATGGTATTAGCAAATGGAATTTATTGGAATTTAGAAAGATGTGGCGGGATCTGGCGCGTGTTTTTGGCAGTGGATTTTTCTATAAATTAAAAGAAAGAGATGAAGACGCTTATGTGTCTTTATTGGCGCATATTTCAAAGGATGCGGTGAGGAATTATATTTTGGATAGAAAAAAATCCGTTAAGGACATACACATTATAACGGATATGGAAGATAATAATATATCCGATGATGTAATTAGCAGGTTTATAAATGCAATAAATAGGGGGGACTTCTCTGGGGTTAAGTTTGAATATGATGATGAGGAAGGCCTGTTGAAAGTTCTTATAGGACTCTCTTCTTATGTAAAGATCTCTAGTAAAGATGTCAAAGAGATAGCCTCTGCTTTATTAAGAGGTGAGCCATTGACTAATAGCCAGATTGCCGGGATACTATCGCTCAAAGAGGAAGTGAAATCAGCAATTAAAGAGAAGTTAGATGAGCAAGGTTATTTGGAGGGCCCTGTATATACAATACTGAAGACGTTGGACAATTCATCTGATGAAAAATTAATGGAAACTGCCTTTAAAGAATCATTGGAAGAGATATTAAATTCTATTGGCTTATCAGAAGAGTTGGTGAATGCGATTTTAGATAAAGATATTGCGCGCGTTAATGAATCTCTTCCTGTTTTTGCAGACAGCCTTGGGCTTGTGTTCCCCGGCATAGATGAAAGTGCTGAATATAAAGATTCTTGGGATATTATAGCGTCATTGGTTATGGGGATAAGCGCAGATAACTATGACTTTTTAGCAGAGCAAGAGCCAGATATCTCGAAATTATACCAAGTGGCAATGATAGGCCTTTTAAAAGGCGAACTAAAAATAGCTGAGCTTACTAAAAAGACTGTAGTAGGCAAACAATCTGCCGCCGCTGAAGCCACTGAACCTGACAGAGGCGGTATTGTTTTAGAACTCAGTTTATAGAATGTGATGGGCCGAGTATATTTATCTCGGCCCATTTTCTAACAATTATTATTAAAAATGTTCTTGTGTGAAACTCTCACCTTATTTTAAAACTATACACAACTATTCAAATCATTAAGCGGAATTTAATAAGTTTCCCAAATTAAATCTTTAAAAAAGCTTGATGCATGCTACGGATTGTGTTAATCTATTTGATTAAGTTTATTGAAAGTTTTGATTATTCTTTAAAAGGAGGTTGTTATGAACGGATTGATTGGAAAGGCTTTGAGGTTTGTTGTTTTATCTATTGTGGTGTTTCAGTTGGTTGTGCCTGCTTATGCGATGCCGG
>CAYXYY010000025.1:0-32431 GCA_964469495.1 uncultured Planctomycetia bacterium
TTGCCGCTTATCCTGAGGTTAACAGGATCGGAAAACACCAAAGACCCCTGCATTGAGGCAGTCACATCCAAAATATCATGTTTTTCTTCCCTGCTCCTATTTCGCCTCATTGCCATACGCACCTCCTTTACCTATTTATAACAAATTCATCGATAATCCAGATAAACGCCCCAAGAGAAATCATAACATCGGCCAAATTAAAAACAGGAAACCAACCAACGTTAATATAGTCTACAACATAACCCAAAAATAGTCTATCTATAAAATTTGAAATAGCGCCAGATAGTATTAAAACAAATGCGATTGAAACAAAAACATCTTTCTTAAACCTATCCCAAAAAAGAAATAAAGATATAATGATTATAAAAAGCGCGTTGAATATAGCGATAAAAAGCGTCTTATTTTTAAACAGGCCAAAGGCAATTCCCGTATTCCTGATTAAGGAAAAATCAATCTTACAACAATAAAAAGCAAACCCTTTCAAGAACAGGGATTTTATTACCCTGTCAACCAGAATCAAAAGACTAATTGTTGATCCCAGCAAAACGCTTCGCAGCACGTATAAACCCTTCAAATAAAGGATGAGGCTTATCCGGTTTTGATTTAAATTCCGGATGAAACTGCGAGGCAATAAAAAACCTCTTCTCCGGAAGTTCCACGATCTCAACCAAATCCTGCGCTTTATATATTCCTGAAAAAACCATACCCTTCTTTTTTAGCCTTTCCCTATAATTATTATTAAACTCATACCTATGTCTATGACGCTCTTCTATCTTATCTTTTTTATAGAGCTTATGAGCAAGGCTTCCCTTGGCAAGTTCACAAGGATAAGCGCCCAAACGCATAGTCCCGCCCTTTGCCTTAACCTTTTTCTGTTCATCTAAAAGACTAATAACAGGCGAGCATTTAGCTTCTGCAAATTCAGTTGAATTGGCGTCTTTAATCCCGGCCACGTTTCTCGCAAACTCCACGACTGATGCATGGAGGCCAAGACATATACCTAAAAATGGAATGTCGTTTTCACGCGCATATTGAACAGCAGCTATCTTGCCTTCAAATCCCCTGTTGCCAAACCCACCCGGCACCAAAATACCATCGGATCTGCCTAAAACCCGCCCGGGGTCCTGTTCTAAAAGATCCTCGGCGTCCACCTTTATAAGGTTAACACGCACCTCATTTGATATACCGCCGTGTTTTAACGCTTCATAAATAGACTTATACGCATCCTGCAATTCTATATACTTGCCTACAACAGCTATATTGACAGCGTCTTTAGCTGACTTCCTTTTCTCAACCACATTCCTTTTCCAATTCGTAAGATCGGCATCTTTTGCAGGCAGGCGCAGTTTTTCCAATATAATCTCGTCCAATTTTTGTGTTTGAAAAACCAGAGGGATCTCATAGATATCCTCAACATCAATGGCTTGAATCACGGCATCCTCTTCAACATTACAAAACAGGGCTATTTTCTTGATAATAGATCTCGTAAACTTAGACTCTGTCCTGCAAAGCAAGATGTCCGGTTGAATGCCAATTTCTCTCAACTTCCCGACGCTATGTTGAGTTGGCTTTGTTTTCAACTCGCCTGCGGCCTTTATATACGGCACCAACGTCAAATGGATATTAATCGCATTAAACATACCCAGCTCAAGCCGCAATTGCCTGACGGCCTCCAAAAACGGCAGACTTTCAATATCACCGACAGTGCCGCCTATTTCAATCAATACCACATCCAGTTTTTTCCTCCTGCTCAACTCCTTAATCTTGTGTTTTATTTCATTTGTCACGTGTGGAATAACCTGCACAGTTGCGCCCAAAAAATCCCCATTTCTTTCTTTAGTAATAATGGAAAAATATATCTGCCCGGTTGTTATATTATTCAGTTTTGAGGCCTGCATATTTGTGAAACGCTCATAATGCCCCAAATCAAGGTCGGTTTCAGCTCCATCGTCAGTGACATATACCTCTCCATGCTGATAGGGATTCATTGTCCCGGGGTCAACGTTAATATAGGGATCGCACTTAATAATCCCCACCTTGAGCCCCCTAGACTCCAAGAGCTTGCCTATTGAAGCGCAGGCAACCCCCTTACCAAGACTAGATACAACACCGCCAGTAATAAATATATACTTAGGCATCTCCTCTCCTTTTTAACAGTTCTTCAGCCATCACCAAATCTTCCGGGGTATCTATACCGGGATAATTATATTCACACTCCAACACCTTTATTTTCATACCATTTTCAAGAGCTCTTAACTGCTCAAGACGCTCAGCTTTTTCCAATGGAGATTCCTCTAGAGCAGAAAAGCGCTCCAAGGCATCCCTTTTATAGGCATATATGCCCACATGTTTATAAAAAACGCGTTTTGTATCGTCCCTATAATAAGGCACCATACTTCTGGAAAAATAAAGGGCATTGTTATCCCTGTCAAAAACAACCTTTACATTATTGGGATTTTCGGCCTCTTTTTCGGATATGGGAACGCATAAAGTCGCTATATCCGAATCCCCATTCTCTATCTCATTTTTCAACAACAATATCTCTTCAGCGCTTATGAACGGCTCATCGCCCTGCACATTTATGACAAAACTATAAGATTTATCCAACGTGTTGAGCGCAACATAAACCCTGTCTGAACCACTTTTAATATCTTTTGACGTAATTACAACATTTGCGCCAAAATTAGATGCTGCCCTATATACACGCTCCTCATCAGTTGCAATCAATACATCCACACCGGGAACAGAACATACGGCGCGCCAGACGCGCTCTATAACAGGCATTCCGCCAAGGTCTGCCAGGACCTTGCCCGGCAAACGACTGGCCCCATACCTAGCAGGTATAACAATAATAGTATTGACATCCATAACAAATAAAAATAAAAACAATACAGAAACAAATAAGACAAGATTTATTTTAATATATAACGAGGACAATAACAAGGATATATTATAGGCGGAGCACCTAATTTGCAGCGGATTTTCTTAATGGCATATCAATCTTTTTATCAGGCATATCCACAACCGGCTGCATATCTTGTTCTATCTCATCCTCTTTACTCTCAACAATAAATTCGCGCTCGCTGTTTTTTGTGGTTCTAACCTCATCTATCAAATCTTCATCGCATAGATATCTCAAATAAAAATCAACATTATAGCCCTGAGAAAATTCCTCTTTCGCCTTCTTAAAATAATCACGCGCCGCCTCTATATCACCCACACACATGGCCTTTTTCCTAAATCAATATATTGATGATACAACAAGACATCAGCAGATAAAATATTGTTTTTTAAAGTTATCGATAATGCGGCAAACCCAACCGTTTTATTACTCCCATCTAAATTCCTTTGTTATAGGCAACCCGCCTTTCGGAGTCAAGCTGACCAAAACAGTATCTGTATTTTTTTACGGGGATATCGGCTGAAACAGATTTAGGCATATAGACGTTATTGGCCTGGCTCCTGCCCAACATCTTTTTATTCGGGCATAAAAAGAACGAATCCAATTTTCCAATAGACGCTATCTGTGAAGTATTCTTCAACTTAACGATAACACCGTCTTTAGATGCGCCTAATCCCAAGATCTTGTCCTCTCTTTTTACACCTTCAGATTCAAGCAGGGATATCCCGTCCACCCTTGTCGCAAGCTTTATTCCACCGGACGCGCCTATCCCCGATTCTACGAAAATCACATAATAATGAGGAGCTTGCGGCACTTGTATCCTATACACAACCTCCACATATCCCATTGCAGGGACAACCAATGTTTCAGACTGTCCATTTTTTCATATTACTACGGTATAAACTAAAACGCTTGCTATATCAAATGTTTTTAAATTTTAAATAATAACAATCACTTGCGAATACTGCAATCCATAGGATATAGATAAACAGGAGATATTAAAAATGCCGTTTGTTTTTGAAAAGGCCTATTATTCAATACATATTCGGCCATATCATCAACAGAAAATTCTTTAAGTTCATATATTGGCAAAGAATGATTAAGGGAATCTCTGAAGACGAGCGCAGGTTGCGTAAGCCGGGTTAATACTTCTCTTTTTTCATATTTGCCAAGATAGACATTATCTCTGCGGGCATCTAATAATACAATAAACTGCCCTTGATGCGGACTGAGGTGCGCGCCGAGATCTAATGAGGAAAAGGTAAAGATATCCATTCCCAACAATCCAAACCCCTTTGCAATAGCGCAGGCAATACGCGCGCCTGTAAATGACCCGGGCCCGACATCCACGTATAAATCAGGGATATCAGACAACTTGACAGATGCCTGTCTGCATACCGATTCTATCTGCGCAGGCAAAGACGCGTTTTCATCAGGAGCAAAAATCCTTTCCTCGCAGATTAGGCAGGCCATAGGTTTAATAGAAGCGCTTATAACCAAACACGTTTTATTAGGTTCCATACGCAATCCGCCTCATTGCCTCAAACAAAAGATACTCATCAACATGGACTTCACAATCTATTTGTCTTTTTATTCCATCCACTATATCTTTTGTCCCACCCCCTGTAAAGACGCAAATATCCGGATTTAGTTTATCAACAAGCAGATAAACAGCCCCTAACAAACTCAAACAGGAACCATATTGCGCAGCATCATCCGTATTTAACGGCAAGGAACTTTTATCTCCTATATTGACATTGCGCACATCTGTTTTGCAAATGTCTTTGCCTATAATATCAAGACAAAGATCTTGCGCCTTATCCAAAGACGGCAGAATAAACCCGCCCAAATGCACATTACTTTTATCAACCACGTCAATAGTTATCAATGTGCCTGCGTCGACAATCAGTATATCCTTCCCGTCCCACTTTTTAACAGCCGCATAAGAAACAAGCAGTCTATCGATACCTATCATAGATCTGTCATATCTCGTGTCTAAAGGGATGTCCTTTTTAAAGATTTCAACTGCATTTGGATAAGATTGCTTTAATTTTCTTGATAGAGGATCCAGAACACCTGCAAAAAACACAGGATGTTCGCTTTCTTTTAAAAAATTATTCAAATTATCAAAATCACTTACAGAAAATGATCTCAGAGAATTCCTTTCTAATCCGGTTGCATGAGACAAGATTGTCTTTATAAAACTATGTCCGATATCAATCAGAATGGCCATAGACCACCTTCAGGCCGTTAAGATAATCGGCATGGGAAAACGTCAATAGATTCACCCGAAGAAAAGCGGAGAGGCCGCAGTCAACATAACTTATCTGCGGCATATACATATCCGCAATGCTGACCAATGCAATAATCGATTGTATTTTGCTAATGTCCTGCGACTTGATATTTTTCATAGCCTCAATGAAATAAGACGCCGCATCATGGCTTAAATACCTCTTTATTTGAGGCGCATCGTATTTAAACAACGCCTCAAAAAACCGCGCCTCATTCTCACTCAATTGCTGGCCAAACAAAACCCCCATTGAAATGGCATTTGGAAAAAGGAGCACATTATCTTCCTTCAAGTGATTTATAACCGCATCATACACATCCGCATCAGACCTTATCCCTGTCTTTCCGAGATAAACAAAACCGCTGTCCTTCAAATCCTCTATCTGTTTCCCGCCCAAAAGGCCTAAATCAGACAAGGACTGAAGAAGCGCTTTGCCATCAACATACCTTTTATCAGAGGGCAATTTTGCAAACTTATCCTTAAGAACGTAAGACATATCCCGCATGGAGTTTGCCGAAAGAGATAATAAAACAGCAAACACCTTATTGCAATCAACGTCTTGGCGTCTATTAAAAAAGGCTTTAATCCACCCAAAGAGGCCATTTACATCCTTCTTTTCGAGATTTTTATCAAAGAAATCCTCTATCCTGTCTTCATATTCTTTTTTCTCGACCAGCTCTATACCAACCCCCCTAGAGAGTTTAAACATATTCATCAGCTCCAGTGCCCTATCTATTGAAAGGCTTAACACCTCTCTATCTGAACCTTTTAAGACACCGGAAAAATCTACCCCTCCAAAAATAGAAAAATCCCTTTTCCCCAATGAAAAATATTTCTTATCAAAAAATATATTGGAATAAAACCGAAACGGCCTAAAAGAGATTTTTTCGAAAGAAAAAAAGCCTGCGAGCTTTTCCGAGTCAATAAAGGAATTTAAAAGAGAACGGTAAGACGAGGAAAAGACATATTCCTTATACCATTGACTACAAATAAGTATCCTAAAAACATCCCTTAGAGGTTTAAAAACAGGTTCGGTATTTATAGAATCCTCTATATTTGGGATAACTATATCCACCCATAATTCTTTGTTAACCATATTGGAAATTTCTACCTCTAAAACCGCATTCTTTATTAACATACCATCTTTTAATTCCACAATAGATACCTTTGCCGGCTTTATCCAGACCTGTATATTATTACTCCTATTAAAGAGCTCGTCGTTGGCAAGGGCGGAGCTCCAGAATGAAACTATCTTTTCATTCGACATATTAGTTATCATGGCCCTTATCCTCTGCTTCAAGGTCAAATCCGCTTGTAATAAGTCTGCTCCTAGCGATGTGCCTTCGAGAGGCACATACATTGACCTTGCATAATCCTGCAGAACCGACAGAGAAACCAACATCCTATTTGACGGCAGCACAAGAGCCGTCAAAAAATCGTTGGCAAAATCTATAGATTCATTCTCTTGTTCCGATTCCTCCAATACAATAGAAAATCCATTGTTCAATAGCTTTATCCCGCCTACGGAAAAGTCTTTGTTTGCATCGCAATTCAACGAAACAAAAAAGAAAATCGCAAAAACACATAACACAAACCTATAAAACCTCACGTGTTGCCTCCTTCGCAAAACTATTCCAAAATATCACCCCCGAAACAAGAATCCAAAATAGCATACCCAAACTTGACGTATAAAAATGGACATCAAAAAAACTGCCGATACAATAAGCAGCAAACGCCATAGAAAAGGCCAGCAATTCCCGGTGATAATATCCCCTAATCAGATTATACCATGCCAAAAATATAGTATAAAAAACAAGCAACATAAAAAACAAAAATACAAATATACCGTTCTCGGCCAGCACCTGTAAAAAACAATTATGCACATAATTGCGAAGCAGTTGTTTCGGAAAATATCTTTTATTATACATACCCGTGCCAACGCCGACTATAGGCGAGCTCTTAAAGGCATTGATGGCGTTTTTCCAGAGTATCACCCTGCCTGAATCCCCGCCTTTTTTAAACGTAAGTTCAGCGCGATCCTTGGCGGGCCCATAACCAATAATAATCCCTAAAAATACAAGCGCCATCAATACAAGATAGCGTTTTTCGCAATGCCTTCCTCTGCACGCAAGAAAATAAAACACAACGCTTCCCAAAAAGGCAAGCCAAGAGCCCCTTGAAAAGGTTAACACCAAGATAGATATCACAAACACATAGAAAAAGGACATAACAAACCATAAGTCCCAGTCTTTCTTAAATTCGATATCTTTCGCTGCCCTTCCAAAAATAACAAGCGGAATAAACGATACAAGAAAACCTCCCAAATTATTATAATGCTTAAATGGCCCTGTGGGATTTTCTCCGACGAAACTCCTATGCCTTATGATATCGTATCCCAAGACATACTGTAAAAACACATCAAAAGACACTATAGATATCAAGACAACAGCGAGTTTCAAGAGATTGCGCCAGTCATCTTCATCAAACATAGTCAACAAAGACAACAGGAGCAATCCGCCTTCAAGCCATATACTCGCCCACTTTTTCAACACATACAACTTCATATCTCCAGCCGGGATAAAAGAGAAAAAGGAAAACCCAACAATAGCGGACATCAAAACAAAATAAGGTTTATGGAGTATATTGCGAAATCTAAGATTAGCCTCCTCAAAAAATAACACAGCGATTCCCCACAAGAGAATAGACAACAAGCTAAATACCTCAACAATAGCTCCGGAACAAACCATGCCCGCCATAAGAAGGAAGATAAAACCTGTAAACACTTTCCTAATATATGAAAAACTGCATTTCAACAAGACAACTCTCCCCACCTCTTTAAACTATCATATATACAGGAAACTATTTTATACCTATAATTTCGAATAATCCAGATAAAAAGACTATAATAAATAAACGTTCTCATTAGTCAGGCCGTTCAACACGCCGCGAGTATCAAACACAGGTATTCCAGACTGCGCAACCTTTTTATAATCCACATTGCTGTGCGCTGTTGTTATGACAATACAATCATACTTTTCTGCCGATATCTGTTTTTCACTGGCCAAAACTTCTCCTTCCACGTTTAGGCTTTCCACAAACGGGTCATAATAACTAACCTGCGCCTTTTTATTCTGCAGTAGCTTTATCACCTCAATTGCCGGAGACTCCCTTACGTCTGATACGTCCGCCTTATATGCAACACCCAAAAGCAGTATCTTGGATACGGAAAAGGCCTTCCCGTTCTCATTTAATATATCGCCGATTCTGTCCACCGCATAATGCGGCATATAATTGTTTATTTCCGTGGCAAGCTCTACCATACGCGTTTCAACGTCAAACAATCTCGCCCTCCACGACAAATACACTGGATCGCACGGTATACAGTGCCCTCCTATGCCGGGCCCCGGATAAAACGCCATAAAACCAAACGGCTTTGTCTTTGCCGCCTCTATAACCTCCCAGATATCTATATCCATCTTATTGCACATCATTGCCAGTTCATTGACTAACGCTATATTAATGCTCCTAAATGTATTCTCCAAGAGTTTCACCATCTCTGCGCTTCTTGCCGAAGAAACAGGAAACACCTTCGGCACGATGTTGGAATACAAACTACAAGCCAAATCCGTGCATGCCCTTGTCATCCCGCCAACAACCTTTGGTATATCCTCGGTTTTATATCTTTTATTGGCAGGGTCCACCCTTTCCGGAGAGAATGCGACAAAAAACTCCTCGCCTATATTCAATCCCTTTTCCTGAGCAATAGGGGCAATTAGCTCCTCTGTTGTGCCCGGATACGTCGTGCTTTCCAGAACCACCATCATATCCTTTTTGATATAGGGCCTAATCATATCAACTGCGGAAATAATATACGTCAAGTCCGGCTCGCGGGTCTTTCTAAGGGGAGTTGGAACGCATATAATAATTATATCAGCATCGCTTATGCGGGACTTATCTGAAGTTGCGACAAACTTTCCGTTTTCCACAACTGGCTTCAAATCATCCGAAGGCACGTCCTCCACGTAAGAAACGCCTTTAGACAATTCCCTTATGCGCCCTTCATTTACATCAAACCCTACAACGGAAAAACCCTTTTTTGCAAAACTAACAGCCAAGGGCAAACCTACATACCCCATTCCCATAATACAGATAACAGCGCTTTTCTCTTCTATCTTTTTACCTAACATCTTTATACTCCTCTATAACCTTTAAAACCTCTTCCCAAAAACGCGCCAGTTTGCCTGTTTCAAGCACGTCCATCACATCGCTAAAAGCGGCCTTTTGATCGTCATAAACATCGCTTATATAAAGGGCATATGCGCTATTTATAGCAACAGCCGTCTTAAACCCATAAGAGCCTTTGCCTTCAAACAATTCCCTTATCTTAGAGACGTTATATTCAAGGTCTTTGCCTATAATCTCTTCCACGTCAAATTCCTTTATCCCAAATTCTTTTGGGTCTATAACAAATTCTTCGTGCATATGCCGTCCATCGGTTAACATTGCATACGTCGGCTTCAAAGGGGATATCTCGTCAAAACCGTCCTCCGAATGCACAAGCAACAGCTTCCTTGACGGAAGATAGTCTAATGAATTGGCTATCCTCTTCATATCTTCTTTTTTCGCAACACCCAATAAATGGACGTTTGCGCTCATTGGATTGCACAACGGCCCTGCCAGATTAAATATCGTCCTTATTCCCAAGGCCTTTCTGACAGGCGCGGCATTCTTCATCGCAAAAAAGACCTCCGGGGCAAACAGAAAACAGAATTTTTTCTCATACATACACAGATAAGCGGCCTCAGTGGTAATATGCAGGGGCCAGCCCAATGCCTCAAAGATATCCGCGCTCCCTACCTTTCCAGATGCGGAACGATTCCCGTGTTTTGCAACATACACACCGAAAAACGCGCAAACAACCGCAACTGCCGAAGATATATTCAACTTATAAGTACCGCTTCCTCCCGTGCCGCAACAATCCAGTATCACGTTAAAACTCGGAGCCAGCACCCCATTAAAAGGGGCCGAAGCAAGTATGGCCTTGACCGCGCCCGCTATCTCCTGTCCATCTTCTCCTTTATATGCCAATATTGACAAAACACCTCCAGCATGGGCAGGATCTATTTGTTTCCTCAACAGGGCCTTAGTAAACTTCTCTGCTCCGTGAAAACCCAAATTCCCTTTTTCTATAAGCTCTTTGACATAATTCATAATTATATCCTCCTTGCTATCTCAAAAAACACCCTCCCCATAATGAAGGCATCTGCATATGCCCTATGATAATCCATATCCTCTTCTATTCCAAGATATTTTGCAACAGAGGCCAGCTTATAACTACTCAACCCGGGAAGCATCCTGCGGGCAATTTCCAAGACGTCTATCACCTGATTATCCAACAAAGGCCCGCCGCACAACTGCAATTCCTTGTTCAAAAACCCCATATCAAATCCCGCATTATAAGCCAACAAAGGCAAGTCCTTGACGAATGCCAAAAAGCTATCAGCAACGTCCATAAACTTGGGACAAGAAGCCAACATCTCGTCTGTAATACCGTTTACCCTCGTTGCTTCATAGGGCATAGGCATATCCGGATTTATCAAAATATCAAACTTCTCAACCTCATTGCCCTTTTTGTCAAACTTAACGGCCCCGATTTCGCAAACCCTATCGCCGTTACTATAATTCATCCCGGTAGTCTCAACGTCTAAAGCAATGAGAAAATCACTGTTCAATTAGGCCTCTTTCCTTTAATTCCTTTAAAATCAGACCCGCCATATACTCCGGCCCTCCCAAGTCAGAATCAACCACGATATCAGCGCTCTGCCTGTAAAAATCTTCCCTATAATCCATCAATTCCTTAATCTTGGCAAGGGGATCGTCTACCTGAAGCAAAGGCCTTGAAGTATCGTCTTTAACCCGTTGATATACCTTTTCAGGCGTGGTCTTGAGCCATACCACCACACCTATCTTCTTCAATAACGGCCGATTTTCCTGTTTTACGACAACACCTCCGCCGGTTGATATGACATACCTATCCAAATTCTGCATAGAGAGCAATGTATCTGATTCTATCCTGCGAAATTCCTGTTCACCGAACCTTGCGAAAATATCGCTAATCTTCATCCTTTGCGAGCATTCTATCTCACCATCCATATCCATAAAAGAAAACCCCAATTTTTGCGCCAATATCCTGCCTATAAACGTCTTCCCACTGCCCATAAATCCGATTAAAACCACATTCATAATCCGCTCCATTTTTAACTAGAATAGGCCACTCTGTGTTCCATTGCCTTTGCAATAGTCGGCCCGTCGCAGTACTCTATATTCGCGCCAACCGCCAACCCCATACCTATCCTAAAAACCTTAACAGGATACTTTTTCAATATCTCTTTTACGTAAACAGCTGTTGTCTCGCCTTCTGCATCTGCATCAGTTGCAATAATAACCTCTTTTATAAAACCTGAGGCAAGCAGTCTCTCTAACTTTGACAAGCGTATATCAACTGCTTGTCCCGGAGACACCGAGCCCAAAAGCACATAATAAAGCCCGCGATAAGCGCCTGACTTCTCTATTGCGCTTACATCGGAAGGCCTTTCCACAATACACAAAACAGAACCGTCCCTTTTTTCATCTGCGCATACCTGACAAAGAGGGCCTTGCGCAAAATTATTACACCTCTCGCAAAACGATATCTTGTCTCTCATATAATATATTGCCGAGGCAAGGGACTTGGCATCGTCTTTAGAAGCCTCCAATATATGAAACACCATCCTTTCAGCGCTTTTCCTGCCCACCCCGGGAAGATGGCTAAGCTCTGTTATCGCCTTTTCTATCAACTCCGGATACAGGCTCACTTCAACCTCCCCCTGCCCACTATCTTTCCGCCAAACGTCTTTAACAAATAATCCACCTTCTCCTCAAAATCCTTATCCTTTGGAACATCCGACTGCTGGGCGCAGGTAAATACAATCGGCACCTTCTTTCCGATAATCCTTCCAACAGTCTCTTCAATAATGGCCTTATTTTTTGAATTCAAGGCCGTATCGTAAGCAAATTTATGTTTAAACACCACACTCAACCTGCCGTTTTCCCCTGCAACGGAAGCCACGTCCTGCATACTATGGGCCAAAAGTGTATTGCCCGCTTTCATAATATCCGTTATAGCCTTTTTCCATATCTCAGCGGCCGGACTTGGTTTTGCCCTTTTGGCTGGACGGGCCGGCGGCATCTGCCTAACCTCTTGAGAGGAAGCAGGCTGAACAGCCTGCGCCGGGACTGATGCCTTATACGAATGCGCTTTTGAGAAAATCTCCTCCCACGACTTAACGCCTGAACGCAAAGCCGCCTTGACAACAGCCATCTCAAAAGGCAGGCGTTTTAAAGGAGATGGCCTCATCCAAGACTCCAACTTCAAAAATACCTGCAATATATAGAATGCCTCATCTGCGGTAAGTAAATCCGAAACCTCTTTTAGAGAATCCAAATCCACCACCATATTCAAAAGATCCTCGGAAACGCCCTGTTTTATAAAAAGCACATCCCTGAACAATCTGCGCAAGGCCTCTGATAAATTCATCAAATCCACGCCATTCAAAACGGCCTTTGCCAACAGCTCCACAGCCGCTTTTGCATCAGAGCGCGCAATCTCCTTTGCCAAGCCTGCCACAACCTGCCCGCTAACGTGCATTGACAATACCGAAATAATGTCCTCATCCGACTGGCCGCACGCCGATAGAATAACGGCCTGCTCTAATAAAGACTCGGCGTCCCTCATACTTCCATTGGAAGCCGACACAACAACAGAAATAACATCGTCAGACAAATCAACGCCTTCTTTCTGCAAAACGGATTTTAAATACGCAGACATCTGTTTGGGCATCACCTTTCTAAAATCAAGGCGTTGACAACGCGATATAATCGTATCCGGCAATTTAAACGCGTGAGTCGTTGCCAATATAAACTTCACATAAGGAGGCGGCTCTTCCAATGTCTTAAGCAAGGCATTAAAGGCCTCTGTGGTAAGCATATGCACCTCATCTATGATATAGACCTTATAATTGCCTGAAGACGGGGCAAACTTCACATTCTCCCGCAATTGCCTTACCTCATCTATCCTGCGATTTGAGGCGGCGTCTATCTCAATCACATCCATAGACCTGCCTTTGGCGATATCAATACAGGATTGACAATTACAGCACGGTTCATTCCCCTGAGGCGATGCGCAATTCAAAAGTTTTGCAAATATCCTTCCAAGAGATGTCTTGCCTATACCGTGAGGGCCTGAAAAAAGGTAAGCGCTCGCTATCCTGCCAGATGAAAAAGCGCCTTGCAATATTGCGGAGATGTGATTCTGGCCAACGACCTCGGAAAACCTTTGTGGACGATATCGTTGAACAAAGGGGCGATAAAAAGACATACCTACATCCCTTCGGCTGTTAACCTCTCTTTTAGATCCTCTATCTGTTTTTTAAGGGCTTCGGGCATGCCCAATATATCCGTATCAATAAATCCCCTAATGATAATAGAACGGGCTTCATCCTCGCTGATACCCCGCGTTGCAAGATATTCTATCTCCTCATTGCTGATTTTGCCTATCGCCGCCTCGTGAGATAAGTCAACATCCCTGTAATCCGTTTCCAGTTCAGGGATAGCGTGTATATTCCCTTTTTCAGAGACAACCAAGCCCTGACACTCAAGATGCCCCTTTACGTCCTGCGCCTTGGCATACAAGTGCCCGCGGGCAATAATCTTTCCTCCCAGACTAATTGTCCTGCTGACAAGTTCAGCTGATGTATAAGGGTGTTCCAAAATAGCGCGTGAACCAACATCCTGAATAGAATCATTGTGCGCAACCATAATAGAATTAAGGCTTGCGCGCGCGCCCTTTCCTGCCAAAACAGCGGTTGGATACATCTTAACCATCTTCACGGGTTTTAAACAAACGTAATTGGAGATAAACGTAGCGCCAGCCTTAACAATGGCCGCGCTTTTAGGCATAACCTCTACGCTCTCCGACCATGAATGAATCATAGTAAAATTAAGATAAGCGCCTTCTTCAACAAAATATTCCGATATCCCAAGGTGTATGGCATCCTCCGCCGCTTTAGAGGAAGTGCATCCGTTTATAACGTATGCCTTTGCGTTCTTCTCCACGACAATCAAATTCCTGACCTTTTGAGAAAAGGCCTTCTTCTTAAGCATAAGGCAAACCTGCACAGGGAACATCACAGTATGCCCTTCCTTGACGAGCAAAAGATACCCGCCTTCAGTCTCCATATCAATACTCTGTCCGGAGCGGTTAAAGGCCTTGCCCACATAATCCTTATATTTAGGATACTTCTTAATGCCTTCATCAATAGGCAAAAGCTCCACACCTCGTTCCCTTGATCCCGACAAAGAGACCTTATTGTCGACCTGCATAAAAGTCCCTGCGCGGGAAGAATCGTTTAAATCTATTCCCGCGTCAAGCAACTGTTTCTTATCTATATCCTTATCATTCCATTCTGACGCCATGACACTCCTTACACCTTTCATACCCGCTTGCCTTAATAGTCTCAAACATCGCCTTAGGATCGCCGACGCAATAGAGGTTCCCGTCTATCATCAAACACCCGCGTTGCGCGTTTATATAATCAATAATATAACCTGTATGGGATATCACAAAACAACTTGCTTTTTCCGACACGAGATAATCGTTCAGGGCCTTTCCCATAATAGAGATATTTTCCAAGTCAACGCCTGATTCAGGTTCGTCTAATAAGATAAGCCTTGGTTTTGAAAGCAATATCTGCAAAAGTTCTGCGCGTTTCATCTCGCCGCCTGAGAAATCCACATTAAGGTCCCTGTCAAACAGATAACCCAGATTCAATTCTTCAACATAATGCTGAATCAAATTCTCATCATCGCACAGCATTCGCGCAATCTGAGAGAGCTTAACGCCTCTAACCTTTGGCGGATGCTGAAACATAATAGCAATCCCCATCTTTGCGCGCTCTTCAATAGGCATATTGGCAATAGACACCCCGTCAAATAAGACATCGCCACCGACAATCGAATACCCACCGATACCCATAACAGTCTTCAAAAGAGTGCTCTTTCCACTGCCATTAGGCCCAAACAAGACAAGGACATTCCCCTTTTCAATATCAAGGGCAATGCCATCAAGAATCTGTTTGCCTGCAACGGAAACAAAGAGGTCCTTAACTTCTAATAACGCCATATATAACTCCCATATTACTTCCTTAAAGTATTACTTATACCACAAAAAAGATAATATGAGAATCTAAAATAGAAAAAGAATTAATCTTAGAAATTTTAATGGGGCGCCGGGACGGACACCAGGTGGCTAATGCCCGTCCCTGAGGGGGGAGATGATTATGTAAGTATATACAAAAACACTACCTTTGTCAACTAAATTTTTAACTTTTTTAAAATATTTAATATCAATAAGTTATGCATGATTTTATCACTTGTCCAGTTTTAAAGCGGCCAAAAATGCCTCTTGAGGGACCTCAACTTTGCCCATTTGTTTCATCCTTTTCTTTCCCTCTTTCTGTTTTTCCCAGAGTTTTCTCTTACGAGTTATATCACCGCCATAGCATTTGGCTGTTACGTTTTTTGCCAGCGCCCTCACCTTTTCACTTGCGATTATCTTTGTGCCCAATGCCGCTTGTATGTTCACTTCAAACAATTGTCTTGGGATTAACTGCCTGAGTTTTTGAACCATTGCCTTGCCTCTTTGATAAGCCTTCTCTTTGGGCACCAAAAAAGACAAGGCATCGCAGGCCTTTTTATTGAGCATAATGTCCATTTTCACCAGATCAACCTCTTCCTCACCGTCAAGTTCGTAATCCAAAGAGGCATATCCTCTAGTCGCTGTTTTTAATTTATCGTAAAAATCGGATATGACCTCTGCCAAAGGCATGCGAAAAACAAGCTCCAATCTATCGTTTCCAATGTAATTTGTGCTTATATACTTGCCTCGCTTTGCCTTACATATCTCCATAACAGGATCTATAAAACTCACTGGCGTAAGGATATCAGCCTTTATATAAGGCTCGTATGCCTTTTGTATCTTCTCAGGCGGAGGCATTTGCGCAGGCCCTTCCACCTCCAGTTCCTTTCCGTCAGTCGTTATAACGCGATATACGACAGTCGGCGTGGTAAGGATAAGGTCCAGCTTGAACTCCCTCTCCAATCTCTCCTGCACTATCTCCATATGCAGCAACCCTAAAAAACCACACCTAAAACCAAAACCGCAGGCCAATGAATTTTCAGGTTCAAAGACAAAAGCGGCATCATTTAAACTAAGTTTTTCCATAGCATCTCTGAGCAGAGGAAAATCAGACGGATTAACCGGATAAATACCGGCAAATACCATTGGGGGGAGCTTCCTATATCCGGGCAGTGGTTGTTCAACAGGATTTTTCGCGTTTGTAATCGTATCGCCAACGTTTACTGCCTTTGGATCTCGTATATTCGCATATAAAAATCCAACCTCACCCGCTCCAAGTTCTTTTACAGCTGCAGGTTCCGGGACCATTACGCCCATTACTTCTACCTCAAACTCGGCATTTGTCGCCATAAACTTTATCTTATCGCCAACAGCCAACTTCCCATCCATTATCCTAAAGTATACTGAAGCGCCTTTATACACATCGTATTGTGAATCAAAGACCAGCGCCCTTAATTTCCCATCGGGATTACCCTTTGGCGCAGGCACGTCAAGCACGATACGCTCCAATATCTCCTCTATCCCTATCTCTTCCTTTGCAGATGCAAGTATTATGTCTTCTGCAGAGAAACCCAATGCCTCTACTTGCGGCAGTATTCTATCTAAATCAGCGCTTGGCAGATCTATCTTATTTATAACAGGGATAATTACGAGATTGTTTTTCTTTGCCAAATGATAATTAGCGATTGTCTGGGCCTCTATCCCCTGCGAAGCGTCTATTAAAAGAAGCGCCCCTTCACAGGAAGACAACGCTTTAGAGACCTCGTAGGAAAAATCAACATGCCCCGGGGTATCTATCAAATTCAACAGATAAACCTTCCCATCCTTTGCCTTATAATTCAATCTCACAGCCGAGGATTTGATAGTAATGCCGCGTTCCCTTTCCAAGTCCATGCTGTCCAACATCTGATCCCTGAAACGCCGCTCATCAACCGCGCCACAGAATTTTATAATCTTATCGGCCAAGGTTGACTTGCCGTGATCTATGTGGGCAATTATGGAAAAATTGCGAATATCCTGCATATCCCTACATTCTCCTTTCAAAGTATAGAATTCTATATAGTATAAGGAAACTCAAGAATTGTCAAATATATCACAAATTGGACAAAAGGCCTGCATCTTCAAGGGAAAAGGCATCGGGATAAAAAATTATATCCTCTTCATCAATTGCAATCACAGAAAAATGGAAATTCACGTTCTTTAGCCTCTTGTGTTTTATATATAACATAGCCGTATTTGCTATCTTTCTCATCTTATCCAACGTAATACTCTCTTCGGGATTTACCATAGAAAGGCGTTTTCTATATCTAACCTCAACGAAATAAATATCTCTGCCTTTCTTTGCAATAATATCTATTTCGCCTGTTTTAGCGCGGTAATTCCTGTCCAAAATCTTAAATGCAAAGGACTTTTTTAGATATTGTTCGGCAAGAGACTCTTTTTGAAAACCTATACGACGGCTCACTACTCTGTCCTTGATCGGGCAATATGCGCTTCCCGCCTTTCTAACACAGAGTTGACATTCTCTCTAGGCTCTTCATCTCCCAATAATTTAACGGATATAACCTTTGATACACCTACCGTTGGCATAGTTACACCGTATATGGCATCAGCCGCCGCAATACTCTTCTTATTATGGGTTATAACCAAAAATTGGCTCCTACGGGCGAATTCCTGCAGCATCCTAACAAACCTGTCAACATTACTCTCATCCAATGCCGCATCAACCTCATCAAGCACACAAAACGGAGATGGATTTACCTTGAATATAGCAAAAATCAAGGCAATCGCAGTCAAAGACTTCTCCCCACCGGATAATAACATTATGCTCTTGGGCTGTTTTCCCAGAGGTTTTGCCGTTATTTCTATACCTGATTCCAGAACATCATCTTGGTCTATAATTGCTATATTCGCCATACCTCCGCCGAATAACATCCTGAATATGCGCTTAAACTCATCTTGAATACGCACAAACGTCTCCTTAAACACCTCTACGCTCTTTGTATTTATCTGCTTTATCGTATCCTTTAACGTCTCTTTTGCCTTTGTTAAATCCTCATGCTGTTTTGTCAAAAATTCGTGACGTTCTTTCAATTCCTCATACTCCTCTATAGCAATCGTGCTGACCTGCCCAAGTCGTTTTATGCGATTACGCAGCTGTTCTATCTCCTTTTCCACCTCGTCAAAATTCAGATCAGGAGGAACAATTACGGCCTCCCGCGCAGAATCTATGTCCATGGAGTAATTTTCACTTAAATGCGTTTGTATTGCCTGCAATTTGAAGTCAAATTCCTGCAGTTTCAATTCATAACGATAAGATTCCTCTTTCACGCCATTTAACATCTTATTGATATCCGAAATAGCCCTTTCATAGGATTCCACGTTATCCCTTATCTGATTATACCGAGTGCGGACTTCATCTCTGTTTTTTCGCAAACCGCCAATCTCTGCATCCAATTCAACCAACCTATTGGAAAGCGTTTCTATCTGCGATTTTAAATCCCTTATACGATTCTTTGTCTGTTGCTGAATCTCTTCCCTCTTATTGGCAGAGCCCTTTTCATACTCTATTGCCTTATAAGTGCTTTCTATTTTTTCCTCTATATTCTTTATATTCACAACCAAAACCTGCTTTTTGGCATCTAACTGCGATATCTCATGTTGACGTTCGGATTTCTGCTGATTAAGCGAACCTATTTTAATGTCCAATTCTCTTAATTCATTCTCCGTCTGCGAAGCAGACTTCAAGACATCTTCAAGGGCATCGGATACGGACTTCCTGTTTCCCTTTATCTCATCCAACTCTTTTATGGCCTGCTGTTTCTCCTCATACGTCTGTTCCAGCTCCTTTTCATATTCCCTTATAGAACCATTAATTTCCTCTATACGCGTATTTAAATGCCTTATTTGGGACTGCAGTTCTGTTTCTTTAGATAGAAATAAATTCATATCGTTATACAATTCATTTTTGGTTTCCTCTAACTCGGATATACTGCCCTGTTTCTCCGATATCCTATCCTGCAGATCAGACAAGGCAGAATCAAGCTGGCCAAGATCCTTAGGCAATATCTTCGCTTCAATAGAATAATGCGACCATCCATCTTTTGTCTCTATAAGGCCCTTTATGTTTGCAACGATACTCCCCGGTTCTGAAGAAGAGTCCTTGACCCATATATCCAAACTCTGACTCTCTGGCAGATTGACGTATTTGCTGTCTAAATGTAGTATAAATTCCCTCTGGGTCTCCAGCGCCAAAACCTGCGAAGAGAGTTCATCAAGTTCTTTTTTCGTCATTTCAATAGACTCGTCAGTCGAAGAGATTCGCCCTCTCACCTCGTCTATTTTGGGCAGGATTTGTGTCCTGATTTGAGCATCTATTTCTTCTGCTGAATTGGACAATTCGTCTTGTTTTGCCTTCAAAAACGAGATGTGTTCCTTAATCTTCTCTATCTCCTTGTTTATGCGCTCTACGTGGTTTGTTTTACTGTTCAAATCCAATTCTATCTTATGCAATCTATTTCTCGTCTCAGAGATAGCCCGTTCTCTGTCAAACGCAATCTGAACAAGGGATTCTTTTTCTTGTTCAACAGCGCTGATTTGCACAGTTATCTTTTCTATATCAGATAACACCTGTCCTTTTTCCTCGTCTATACGGCTCAATGTCTCTTTCAATATATCCTTTTCCTTTTCCAATGCCTGTATCTGCAGTTTATGCGCATCAATCTTGGACAATATCTCTTCCTTCTCTTTAGAGAAGAAACCCAACTCCCTTTCAAGTTCTCCTATCCTTTCTATGCTGAGCGATTTCTGCGTAATAGAACGTTCTCTTTCCGCATCCAACACGGAAAGCTTCTCCTGTAATTCATTGAGCTGTTCTTCTATTGATATGGCATCTTCTCTTATTTGTGATGAAAGCCTTTGTTTTTCCTCCAATTGCAATTCTAACGCCTTTTCTTTTGATTCCAGTTTCGTTAATCTGCCTGTCAAATCACCTTTCTCCGTTTCTATATCGTATGCCTTTTTTAAGGATAAGATAATATCCTTTTCCTTCAGTTGAGAATACAATTCCTGATATTTTTTGGCCTTTTGCGCTTGACGCTCCAGATAATTCAATTGTCGGTTCACCTCTGAAATGATATCCGTAATTCGCAATAAATTCTGTTCAGTGTCAGCAAGCTTTCTCATTGCCTCTTTTTTCTTTGCCTTATACTTCGTAATACCCGCGGCCTCGTCGAAAACAAATCTCCGTTCTTCAGGTTTAGCGCTCAAAATCATACCTATTTTGCCCTGTTCTATGATAGAGTATGCGGCCGCGCCCATACCGGTTCCCATCAAAAGCTCGTTAATATCCTTTAATCTACAGGCCTGTTTATTGATAAGATATTCGCTCTCTCCTGAACGGAAAAGCCTGCGCGTTATCACAATCTCGTCGGAATCAAAATCAACCAAACGGTCTTCATTGGAAAGGACAATAGAAACCTCTGTCATACCCAGAGGGGCATGCCTGTCAGTGCCATTAAATATCACGTCTTCCATGCGGCTGGCGCGCAGGGCCCTTACGCTCTGTTCGCCAAGACACCAGCGCACTGCATCTAAAACATTGGATTTGCCGCACCCATTGGGCCCGACAATTGCCGTAATCCCGGGAGAAAATTCCAGGACTGTTTTATCAGCAAAGGATTTAAAACCTATTATTTCGAGTTTTTTTAAATACATAACCAATCAATATAAGAAATCCCAACGAAAATCCCCCCTATTGCCACGATATCCTATAGTATCACATAACCTGCGGTATTCCAAATCAAAAGTTGATAAGCCAATCCGTATAAGAATTAATTGCTATTGGCTCAACATCGCCTTCAGATAATCCCTTGCCATAGCCAACAAAGAGGTATGATACGCGGCCTTTTTCAGCTCCTCAGACAAACGCTTATAGCCTTCGGCAAATTCATCTGAATAACACTCCTTACAATAATTAAGGAGCGATTCTCTTATAAGCCCGACCAACTCCGCTCTCAAAGACTCGCTTATGTGAGAAGGGTCTTTTATGTCCGATAAGTCAGGAAATTTCACCACCCATTTATACCCGCTATCCTCATAACGTTTTAATCCGCCAACGTTTGAAGTAATTATCAACGCGCCCTGCATAACCGCCTCTATAAGCATCAGGTTATACCCCTCTTTTAGAGAACACGCAATATAAGGCATTTTATTTATCCCTGCCAAGCGGTACAACGCGCTCACCTCTTTCCCCCTTGGCGAATTGACAAAGAACACCCTGTCTTTGACACCCCCGTATTGCTCTGATGCCAATAATTCCCGTATCTGGTTGTAAATCAAAAACCCGTCGGGCGCATCAGGCGCAACGTTCCCGAATAATACCACGTTTAAGTCTGGATTCCCTTTCATCACGTCAACTGCTGCCAAAAAGGCCTCAAACAAACCCTTCCATCCGTCTAATCTGGCGCCTATCAAAAATGACTTTCGATTAATCGGCAATGGCCTTTTCCGCGTCTCCTTCTCTGTTAACTCGGCTATAATCTGTTCAAATTCAGCATCCCCAAGGGGCATGTTTTTTGGCGCCAACGGATCTACTCCGGGTGGTTCTGTTATAATACGGACATCGTCTTTAATCTCCTCAGGAACGCAATAAGGCTGAAACATGGCCTTCTCCGTCTCATTCAGCATGCCTATCAAGTATTTAATCCAATTCCATATATCAATTGCGCCCTGATGATGCGTCTTTATACCGCTTACGTCTATGTGAAGCCTGTATGCAACACGCAAATCCGCTTTTATTTCCCTATTTTTTCTTGCAAACAATACGTTTTCCATAAGCCCCAAGACCTGTGGGTCCTCAAAAAACACGCCATACACGTCTTTACTATTTAAGAGGTTGTAAAAAAGCTCAAAATTGTCTTTCCCTACGCGTTTTAACACCATCCATTCCTCATTAGACAGGGATTCATTCGCCCCTTGAATGATGTCGTGCATCTTTTTCGTAATATCGTAAAAATGAGAACTATAAGGCCGAACTATCTGCCATATAAGTTCTATACCGAATAAGGACAAGATGTGTTTCATACAAGGCATCATCTCGGCAACCCCGCCTGCAGAATACGTGGCATTAAACAGAACCAGTTTATTCTTTCCGGAAGAGGCAATTCTATCTGACAATGATTTTAGCGAACCTATCAACTCATCCGCATATTCACTGCCTAATACCTCTGCATAATGACTGCGATAATCTTCAATTGACGCCTTATAATCAATAATCCTGTTAGACCCAAGCGCAGAGTAAACTTCTGATGGATTTTTTCGGGCATGCTCTATCAATTGATAAAGCATGGCCTCTGCTTCAGGCCTTTTATTGGCTATTGCTGTGTTATACGATTCTACTATCTGACGAACATCCATACCACTCTCCCCTTTACCTTATTTAGGTAAGAAAATATACCAAAAAGGCCTAAAAAGCAACTTTTTTATGCGCCCTCTAACATATTAAACGTGATTATCTCCCCTATATCTATATCCTGTCTGGCAATAGCGCCTATTATTTTCACCACATCGCACTGCCTAATAGGGCTTTTTTCAGGCGTCCTCATAAACGCAATATCGGTTTTATCTATCCTCTGGCCCTTCTTAATGGGCTTTTTTGCCACAATGGCCTTTCTTGCCGGCCCAAACTCGCCATAAGCGCGTTCAGGCTCGGCTTGATCTATGCGCCCGCCAGCCCAGGCCTTTGCAAAAGCCTGCATCAAGGACTTCACATCCTTTAGGTCCTGCATATCAACAGCAGACTGATAATCAATGCGTTCCTTGCCCTTGTCCAATGTAAAGTGTTTTTCTATCACCCCAATGCCGAAACTAACAGGCACAGCGCTTATATAGGCGTTCAGCTCATCGTCAAACGGCGTATGATCCGCATAACCAAAGGCAATTCCCTTAAACCTCTGCATCAAGTGCCACAGCCTGCCAAAGCGTATATTCGCATAGTCCGTTGGAAAACTCTGAAATCCATACATCAGCAGGATTTCATCATCATTTTTTCCCTTCTTTCGCAAGATATCCAGCGCAAACTCAACCTCATCATCAGCGCACCCGCCTATGCCCAAAATTATCGTCTTCTCCGAGCTTCCGCAGGCCTCCAACATAAAGATTTCATTTATTGAGGTTGCGTGTAATTCTATGGCCTTGACCTGCGTTGCCTGCTCTGCCTGACGTATTGAGCCTATATCATCGCACAGGGCAATCACGTCCAATCCCTTTTCAGCGGAAATACGGAAAACTTCCGTCCACTCGTTTTCAGAAAAAAGCCATTGCCCCATCTTTTCATACAACGGATGGCCTTTTAGCATATAATCGTCCAAATCCGCAAGCAAGTGAAACTTGACCGCATCAACACATTCCGGCAGGCCTGCCACCATATCCCTTAAATATCCGAAATCGCCTTCGTGATTATATGCCGTCTCTGCAATCAAATACGGATATTCAAACACCATACCTCCTTTAATGCGCAGTAGTAGCAGCCTCTTTTTCCTGCTTTGCCTCGGCAATAACCCTGTCGGCAATCTTAGAAGGCACATCCTGATAATGGTCAAATTCCATAGTAAAAGAGCCCCTTCCACTGGTAATAGACCTAAGCTGAGATGAATAGCTAACCATCTCTGACAACGGCACTTGTGCGTTTATCACCGTATCCTTGCCCTTAGGCTCCATACCCATAACCCTGCCTCTTCGCGAATTAAGGTCTCCTGTAATAGCGCCGGTAAACTCATCAGGAGCTGTAATAGTCACGTTCATTATCGGTTCCAATAAAACAGGATTGGCCTGCTCACAGCCCTTTTTAAATGCCATTGCGCCGGCTATCTGAAACGCCATATCAGACGAATCAACATCGTGATAAGACCCGTCATACAATACGACCTTAATATCCACAACAGGATATCCGGCCAATACACCTTCTTCCATTGCCTTTTTAACACCCTTTTCCACCGACGGGATATACTGCTTCGGCACAGCCCCTCCGAATATCTTTTCCTCAAATATAAAGCCTTCTGCGCGGGCCAAAGGCGTTATCTCAAGCCACACATCGCCGTACTGTCCATGCCCGCCAGTCTGTTTCTTATACTTGCCCTGTATCTTTATAGGTTTCCTTATCGTCTCTTTGTAAGGCACTCGCGGCGTGCCCATTTCAACCTCAACGCCAAAACGTTCCTGCAGGCGTTTGACCATAATGTCTAAATGCAAATCACCCATACCGGAGATAAGCGTCTCTTTTGTCTGTTTGTCCCATTCTACCCTAAATGTGGGATCTTCATCTGAAAGCCTATGCAAACCCGTCGCCAGTTTATCTTCCTGAGATTGATTCTTTGGTCTTACGGACAAAGATATCAAAGAAGGCGGAAACACCAAATCAGGAATAGAAACACTTGCCTTCGGATTGGATGAAAACACATCATTTGTCGCGCTATTCTTCAACTTGGGCACAGCGACTATATAACCGCAAGAGGCATCAGAAATAGACGCCTGTTCCTTTCCTTGCAACAAATAAATCGTCCCGGCCCTCTCTTTGCTGTTCTGCGTGATATTATATATAGTATCGTTCTGCTTCAGCGATCCTGAAAATATCTTAAACAAACTCATCTGCCCAACATAAGGGTCAACCACGGTCTTAAAGACCTGCGCAACAAATTCGCCATTAGAATCAGGCGATATCCCTTCAAAACGCTCTATCTCAAGAGGATTAGGCAGATAATTCACAATGGCCTTTAAAAACACATCTATTCCCTCTCCTGTCAAAGCGCTTCCACAAAAAACAGGATACAATATCTCCTTATCAATAGCCTCCTTTAAAGCGGCTATTTCCTCATCCAAACTAACATCGCCTTCCAGATACTTCTCCAACAACTCGTCATTGGTTTCAGCTATACTGTCTATCAACTCCTGTCTCATTTTGTTCAGCCTCTCATCAAGTTGATCGGGTTCTACTTCAAGCAGGTTAACAACCTTGCCGTCTTTTGGGGCTAATATGGCTATAACCTTATGCCCGAACGCTTCTTTTAGAGAATCCAACGCAGAAAAGTAAGACTCCTCGTCTTTATCTATCTTATTTATAAAAAAACTGCAGGTTATTTCTTCCCTTTCTATTAGTTTCAATGCCCGTTCAGTGCCAACCTGCACGCCTTCCTGCGCATCAACCACAATAACACCGGTTTCAACTGCCCTTAATGCGGATATAACCTCTCCTATAAAATCCGCATATCCCGGAGTATCAGCTATAAATATCAGATTATTGTTATAATTAAGGTTCATAAAAGAGGTATTAATAGACATTACCCTGTCTATCTCATCATCGTGAAAATCACTTATAGTATTGCCTTCTTCCACCTTGCCCAATCTATTTGTAATGCCGTTTTGAAACAATATTTGCTCTGCCAAAGACGTCTTTCCACAATGGCCATGCCCCAGAAAAGCAATACACCTGACGTTCTTGGAATCAACTCTGCCCATAAGACACCTCCTTATGTTTTAGCAAGACATTGCCTCAATTAAAAACCGTTTATGGGACATTTTTCACAGAGAGGGTTCCTCTTCTTGCAGTAATCCTTCCCTAAACGCACGATTAAGGCATGAAATTCATTATATAAATCAAGGTCTTTCGGCAATGAGGCCATAATCTCAGACTGAAGCTCATGATAATCAACATCTTCAAAACACAAATTATGCCTGCTAAAAATCCTCTTCGTATATGCGTCAACGACAAATATCGGTTTATTGCCTGCGTAAAGCAATATAGAATCAACTGTCTCAGGGCCAAGCCCCTTCACTGCAAGCAATTTCTCTCTCAAAATTTCCGTTTCTTCCTCAAACATCTTTTCTATCGACCCGTAATTTTCCTTAACAAACACTATAAGATGCTTAAGCCGAACCGATTTTATATTGTAATAACCTGCCGGACGTATATATTCGGCGAGTGACTGCGCAGGCACATTATAAAGACTCTCTAAGTCCATCAATCGGGCCTCTTTTAGGTTAGAAATTGCCTTCTCCACGTTTTGCCAATTAGTATTTTGCGTAAGCACAGCGCCAATCATAATCTCCAAAGGGCTATCCCCGGGCCACCAGTGTTGAGGCCCGAAAAAACCATAAAGCCTGTCATACAACTTCATCAAATCCATTAGCGCGTCTTTTTTACCAATATATGGTCCTTCAGCAATCGTGCTATCTCCTCTTTTGCCTTTTTATACCGCTTATACTGTTTAGGATAGATAATCGGCGTCTTGATGTCATAAACAACCTTCTGCACAATATGAACCCTGCCATTATCATCTTGGCGCTTGCTAGACGAAATGGAAAACTCCAAGATATCCTTCAATCGAATTGACTTATCCTTAGGCAGATAAAGCGCCTCATACCCCTTCGGAAGAACAAACTCCTTATTAACCACCAGAACGCCCTTGCCCATAGACAAATCAATCGGATAATTCCTGTCCTCCGTTGCGACATCGTCCAAACTCACAGAAACAACGGGTGGAATCATCTTATACGGCCCTGCATTTAAAAACAACTGCGAACCCACCCACTTTATCTTTAAGAAAAACGGCGAATTGATATCCATATTACTGTCTTGGTCTATCTGATAATTTATAATCTCGGCATCCGCAGATATAGACTTGGCGCTCTGCAACAAGGATTGGCGAACCTTCTCAGGCATAGAATACATAGCCCAGCCATTCATGCCCGCGCCTGTCAGGCCCGTTGCATTCACAAGCGTTGAACAAGTAAAGGCATCGTCAGACGTAAACTCTATCACGATGTCCTTTTTTAACACGCTTTTAGCAGAATCTATAAACGGCGTCTTATTTATAATCAATCCATCTTCAGTAAACACTAGGACGTTCCTGTCCTGATCGTCTATCGGAATAAAACCAAAAGGCACCACATATGTCGTTGGGTCCATATAAACCCATTCCCCGTCTATCTTACAGACGGCAATTGCATGATTAAAATACAATGCCGGGAAGGATTTTTCCATATCCGGATGCTCCCAAGTCGCCAATATAACTGGATATGCCTCTATCCCGGCGCACCTCAACATAGATACAAGCAAAATGCTTTGATCCTTACAATCACCATACATATTAGACAATATCTCGCTTGCAGAATGCGGTTCATAACCCGCCCTGCCGTATTCCACCGCCACATAACGCACATCCCTTGTGCAAAAGGTATAGATTGCCGAGGCCTTTGCCCTATCGTCTTTTGCCCCTGAAATCAGGCCTGCAACCGCTTGCTTTATTGAGGGATTGTCAGGCTCAATCTTATCCTTTGCCAGATTCCACCACCAATTATAAACCTGATCCCAAGAAGAAAAATTGGAGAGCGCATACCTATTGGCAATACTGCTCACAGCCACCATATTGGGTTCAGGTATAATCTGACTGATATCCTCGCCTCTCCATTGGCACAAAACATAACCCTTTTTGTCCATATCCTTTTTAAAAGAAAATCTCGCATTTTTATCCTTGTAAGCGCGGTTTATCTCCCTGTTCTTAATTCCCATATCCTTTGGGAAGGCAATAGAATACGAACTCCTCATCACCGGCTCCAATGAACTGAACTGGAAAAACGAGGAAAAGAACTTATCGTCAATAAGGTTCAAAATCTTTTTGGTATAAGATAGTTCAACAATAGACCCTTCTTCAAGGCTTGGCAGGGATATAATCCTTGCGCGGGCATTGCTATACAAAGGGAAATTATTATACAGAGAGACATCCCTTATATGCTTTTTGCCTACTTTTATAACCTTTCCCAACGGAGAAATCACCCTCACCTGATTAATAGTAAGCAATTCGTCCGTTGCATCATATTGCAAAGACAACTCGCCGATTTTTTCTATGCCCCTTTGATTTAGGACCTTAAACAACGAATAATTCTTCTCCTCCACCGTGCCGTCTTCCCAAACCCTTACTTTTTGTTCATCCTTGATAATCACAAGGCTTGATTGCGGATAATTTTTGATATTGGCCTTCTTAAGCAGGGCCAAAACATCTTCCGGAAAGATATCCTGAAACTCCAATACCTTCCCCTCTTCAACAATACTTCGCAGCATAACTTGGGCCACAGCATAGAGTTTAGAGGAGGAAGGAATCTTTTCCAGAGCCTGAATTGCCTGCGGATACAAATTCAGTTTTTCGCACGTTTGAGCATAGTAAAACAGCGCAAAATCTTCCAAATCGCCTTCCACGCTTTCAAAGGCCTTTAAGGCAAGCGGATATTGCCCTTTTTCAAAATAGGCGCACCCCAAAAACGATTTTAACCTATCCGATGCCTCTATCTGCCTTGGTTTGACCAACTCTATTACCTTATCGTACTTTTCCGCCTGCATAAGCAGGACAACAAGTTTTTCCAGAGTATCTAAGGAATGGTTTTGCTTATACCCCCCCTCCAGAATCTCCAATGCCTTCTGGATATTTTCCTCGGCATTGCTGTATAAAGACTGCCAGTCCGCATCAGAGAAAGCGGGATTAAGACTAAACAGGGCCATTGCCAGCCCTAAAAATAAGGCAGGTATTTTTTTTAGAAAGATTATTTCATTATAATAGCGCCGGTTGGGCATACCTTGACGCACTTTCCGCAGTTTATGCATTTTGCGTAATCTATAACCGCCAGCTTATCTATAACCTTAATTGCCCCCACTGGGCATTCCCTTTCACACTTTCCGCAGGCAATACAACCCACCTTACAAACCGTTATGACATCCTTTCCGAAATCATGAGAACTGCAGGCAACAAAAACCTTTTGTTTAATGGGAACCAATTCCAAAATATCCTTTGGACAGGCCCTCACACATTCCCCACAGCCAGTACACTTTTCAACGTCAATATGCGGCAGGCCGTCATCACCCATAGTAATAGCGTCAAAAGGGCATGCCCTAAAACAATCCCCATAGCCAAGACATCCAAACACACAGGCCTTATCCCCACCTTGCAGAAGGCTGGCTGACAAACAATCCTTTATACCGTGGTATTCCGCCCGTTTTTTTACGATTTCATTAGTTCCGTTGCAATGCCGAAAGGCAACGAGCCTGTCCATATCACAGCTCTCAATACCTAAAATAGAGGCCAATTTGCTCCTGTGCTCATCACTGCACACAGGACATCCTGACATCTCCACCTTTCCTGAAGCAAGATGCGCAGCAAAATCATGACACCCGGCAAACCCGCACGCCCCGCAATTGCCTCCGGGAAGGGCCTCTGTCAGGGCATCAACCTTCTCATCAGGCGCAACAAAAAACGCCTTTGCCACAACGTAAAGCAGTATTGCAAATACCGCGCCTAAAACGACCAATACAACAATAGCAGACATCAGGCTATCCCCACCTCCACAAGTGTCTCAGTGCCGACCACACCGTCAACACTCCTTATGCGGTCCACCACAACATCGGCAAGCTCCTTAAGGCCATCAGCCTCAACAGACACAATAGCGTCCCAACCGCCAAAAACCGTTTTAATCTCTTTAACGCCCATTATCCCCTTGATATCCGAAATAGCGCCCTTTTCCTTCCCAACCGCAAAATTAGTCAAAACAAAAGCATTAACCATAACAACCCTCCTATATTACACATACTCAATCAGTTTACACGTTTATCAAAACAAATTCAAGGATTTTGCCAGTTACCCAGAGAATAAGAACAAACACGCCAAATCTTAGATCTAATTATACCATAAAATAAATTTCAAACAAAAAGGCATTGGCTATCCCATATTGACAAGTTTATCTATACACCAACAATAGAGATTAAAACCTAGTATTGGCTGGGAGTTATAAACACAAAATCAATTCAATAAAAAACCGGCTTAAATAAATAACTATAGGATTAAAGGTCTTATTTGATAAAATCTTGCTTTATCGTTTCTAATAAAGATAAAACCTCATTTGCTTTATCGCTAAGGCCAAGATAGAGTTCTTTTGCCTTGTCAAAATCACCTTTTTGCAAAACAGCTAAAACCTCGTTACCCATTCTATGGACTTCCAAATGAGGTTGCTCTAATGCAACAAACTTTTCATTATTGGAAAAATATTGCATACCATCACTATAATACCACTTTCCAATCCCGCAATGATGCCCGTCAGATAACTCCAAATGGGCTATATCTAATTTTCCCTCGCAAGCCAATTCTATTTTTCTAAGCCAGACTAAATGGTCTATCTGGGCAACATCAAAAATAGTCCCTGAACGAAGTTTTCCTATTATGCTGCGCAAAGCATCTATTCCACTACTCATATGCTTCACCCACTTTGTCATTTCTCCGGAAGAATTGGATGTATCATTGGCAAGTTTCAGTATTTCTTCTATATTTTTAACCACTTCCGAACTAACTTGGGACTCTTCCTCAACAGCGGCCGCAATCATTGTCATCTGCTCTTCAACACTGTTAATAGAATTCACAATGGACTCTAAATTAGAACCTAAAATATCTATATCTTCTTTTGCGCTGTGCACTTCATCTATGGATACTTTTACAGCCGTTGTGGTTTCTATGCTCTTATTTTTTACTATTGATATTTTGTCCGCTATCTCCTTTGTGGCTGAAATTGTCCTGTTTGCAAGTTTCTGAACCTCATCGGCAACAACAGCAAATCCCCTGCCAAGTTCTCCTGCGCGAGCCGCTTCTATCGCGGCGTTCAAAGATAATAAGCTGGTTTGATCCGCAATATCGGAAACAACGGCAACTATACTGTCTATCTCCGTTATATCCTTATTTAACGCATCTATCATATTTCCTAATGTTTCGGTCTTGTTCATTATAACATACATAGCGCTTATTGCCTTTTTGGCATTATCCTGCCCGGACGCAGCAACTGTCCTTGCCAACCTGGAATTTTCCGCCGCAGAAGATGCATTTCTGGCAATTTCCCCTATTGTTTGGCTCATCTCTTCAGCTGCAGTGGCTATCTGCTGGGCCTGAGAATACTCCTCTTTTGAAATAATATCTAAACGGTAGGCTTCCGCATCCATTGTTTGCACACCTGGCAAAAGTTCCTTTATCTTGCCAGCAATATCAATTAATATCCTGTCTATAGACCTAATAGTATCGTGTATGCTGTGAACAATGTCTCCTATCTCATCTTGTTGCGCTATATCCTCTATCTTAACCAAAAAATCTCCTTTTCCCATTTTAGATAAAACATCTCTCACTTTTCTCAGAGGAAAAACTGTTTGCAAATATAACATATAGAAAGCCCCCAATACCATTACCATTGCAACCATTACGGATATCAATATGTTTATATACGCGCGTTTTACCAAGAAATCAAATTCCCGCAATGAATCGGAAACAAATTGACGCATTTCTGCTCTATTACCGGATGACAAATCGCCATCCACTTCTACCGAGGTCTTACAACTTGACTCTATGGCAAGCAAATTAGAACGGTTTGTCTTATATATTTTATAAATAGAGAGGGAAGAAACTAAAACAACCAAACCCGCAGCGCATCCAACAATTATAAAGAATACTATAAATTTCCCCTTAAATGAAAAGCGATTCATAAAATTCATATATCCCCCCCTATCTTCTAACGCTCCATTTATATGTGTTATAATCCATTAAATCCCATAAAAGCAAGGGATAGAAGAGATCCTATTATAAAGGCTATGGGCACACCTTTAAAGGCCTTTGGCAGGTCTATTATGTCCAAGCGTTCTCTAATACCTGACATAATGAGCATTGCTAACATAAACCCAAGTCCAGCAAAAAGGCCCTGTAAAACGGAAAACAAAAAACCTTGCGCCATGCTTTTGGCATTGGCAAACATATCTATATTTAATACAGCCACACCCAAAACAGCGCAATTGGTGGTTATTAACGGCAAATATATACCTAACGTCTTGTGAAGCGCAGGCATGACCTTCAACATCATCATATCTATCATCTGCACTGCCGTTGCAATAACCAGTATAAATGTAACAGTCCTCATATAATTCAGCCCCATAGGA
>CAYXYY010000026.1:0-2946 GCA_964469495.1 uncultured Planctomycetia bacterium
GAAGCCTTGGATAGACAAAGAGTGGAGTTGGTAAATCTATTGGCGCAGGTTTATGGTAAAATCGGTTTTGTGCCGCAAAGCCGTCCTGTGGGGCCATACCGCGCAACGACTGAACATGCCTTGAAGATGTTGTTTATGCCGGGTATGTTCGGAAGGTTCTTCTCTGAGGCAAGTTGGGGATCAGAAAAGAGCCGCGCAATATCTTTTGCTGATAAAATAAAATCTTTGGGTGCTGTTTTATTGGTTATGCTTGCGCCTGTTTTGCTTGTAAGCCTGTTTTATCCGATTATGCCAGACAATATCTTATACGATATTACGCCTGCTGCATTGTTATTGTCAAGCGGTGTGTTCATAACAGCAATTGCATTGATATTATATATCGCGGGATTGCATAAGTATTCTTGGAGGCATAGCTTAAAAATAGGTTTTTGGATAAGCTCTGTATTCATTGCCACGACATTTATAGCTTGGCTGTTTGGGGAGTTCTTTGTGAGATTTCAGGGCCTGCCGATACCGGATGCGATAGATGGTGTGTTGGTAAGTAATGTAGTTAAACTAGCGATATACTTGTTTATGATATTCGTGCTGCCAGATATGTGGCTTATGACGTTTATCTCTATTGTCAATCTGCAGAAGTCCATTATCAGGATACTAATAGGCAAGGAGGATAAGATTGCAAGCGTTTATGCCAATAAATCCGAAAAGAACATACGCAGGATAGGACAGGCGTTAAGAGCAATCTTATTTGAGAATAGAGAAATACAATATATGCCGTTAAAAAAGAGGAAAGAGAAGTATAGAGAATTTATAAACAAAATAGCCGCTGTTGGAGGCGATGATTTTGAATTGGTTGGGCAAAGTTATATCAGTAAAGAAGAAAAAGAACTTTTATTATCATTAGCAAATGATGGGAATTCTTTTGAACAGAATTTTAAAACAGCAATAAAAGGGATTAGCGAGAAGGCGTTGGATGAATTGGTCACCTTTATTAATAAGTTTTATCGCAAGGATGTAAATGAACCGCCAAAGGATATTTTACACCTTTCAAGCGCCGCAATTTTGCCTGTTGCGCATAATGAAGAGTTTTTCCTTCCATTTAAAGAGGCATTGGAATTGCCAGAGGATTCCCCGGCATATATAGACCACGTAACCTCCAAGCTGATGACGTATATTACAACGACGTTTGATATGTGGCTGCCATTTGCCCAAGATATCTTATCCGAGTTTGCCGATGTTAGAGAAAGGATAAAGTCCAAAGCGGATTCTGAAAGGAGTGATGCTGAAAAGGCCCTGCTTTCTGCGTTAGAGGAAGTTGAGGCATATATGGATAAATCTGCTGCGGTAAAGGCTATGAGAGATAACCGCTCTCCCATTGATGCAAATAAAACTCCGTTTGAAGACATTGTCAATGTTTTAGAAAGTAGCGACGAAAATGGGCAGGGAAAGGAATCTGTGGTTAAATTTGTGGAGCTATTTGAAGTCTGGCTTAACAGATATGGACAAGGCGGTTGGGCGAATTTGACCTCAGCATATAGCAATTATATAGAATACAGAGATACTGTTAGCAGATTAAAATTTGGAAAGGCCTATAAGGATTTGAGCGATGAGGAAAAGGTAATTGCCGACAATATTACGAAAGATAAATTGCGTATAGTGTATAAGCATGATGCCACATTGGCAGATATGGAAAAGTCGGTTGAAGGTTATTTGAACAAAAACGCTAGTAAAGAAAAAAGAGAATTTATGTTGCGCTATGCAGATAATAGTTCAGATATAACGACATTTAATTTAGAACTTTGGATTATGGGGATACGCTCCAGAATTATTAAAGCGGAAAAGGACCATAATCGTCCTTTGAGGGAACATATAGACTTATACAGCAGTTGGCTGCGATATAAGACAGGTGTTGATGAGGAATTCAGGTGGAGCACAGATGATCGTGTTAATGAGATTTTAGATGAGACCTTGTCAGATGTTGAAAAGGGTATTATAGCGGCGTATGACATGAATAATGCCAGGTATGTAAAGATGCTTGAGACTATGATTAGGGCGGGGGTCTTTGTCGCATCCAGCAAACCATACAGGCACGATGTCCATCGTTCAAAGTATGGCTCAGTGATGAATACTGTAAAATTCTTGACCTCGCGTATGGTTGAGATGCGGGATATAGATATGTTTACTTCACCGCACAGCATAGCAATGTTCCCAAATTATGCGAACTTATATATGATAAATCCATTGCTTGGTGTCGCTGTATATAATGAGGAGTTTTTCTCGGGTAATCGCAGCGCCTTGGGATTGGTGAATACTATTGCTGAAGAGGGATGGCTTAAAGGAGAGCAGCCAGTCAAGCGTATTATAGGCGCTCTCCTTGCATATGGTAAGTTTGCATCTTCTTTGCAGGCTCTGATGTTTGCAAATGGATTACCTGATGAATATGTGGCAGAGGACGCTGTAGGCGGAATGGGAGCTTTGGTTGGGGGGTTCCAAAATATACATGTCAACTATTATTCCATTTCAAAGGCATTGACGTATCTTGCATATAATACATTTGCTCCTTACAGAAAATGGTCAGGAGATTCCTTGGAAACTGTCCGTTTGGGTGTTTTGCCTCTGTTATTCTGGAGAGCTGAGAATGTGCCTTGGCCTGTTAAGATAGACAATCTTATGAGCTTTATGTTCTATCTTAAAAAGCCAAAAGTGGTTCGTTTAATTATTCTTATGAATATTGTTTTGCTGTTCGGCAACTTGAACGCGTGGTTTGGTATGGCTATTATGACATGGGTCTTTGCCTTTATGTTGGGCCAGTTTATAGGATTTGGAGCGATAACCGTATTCACAGAACGCTATGGTTTTTGGAAAGGCATTTGGAGGTATTTCTTGGAGCTGCCCAAGATGATAGGCTTCTTTGCAGGGGTGCTTTTACCGCATTATGACGATACAGTT
>CAYXYY010000027.1:0-3146 GCA_964469495.1 uncultured Planctomycetia bacterium
AAGAGCGCATTAAGATACAACAAGAGAGTATAAATAAGCAGAAAGAATCTATTTTAAAAGAGATGCAGTCTATCGCAGAGAAGGTTTCTGCCTCAAGCGCGGCAAACAGCGCAAAGGGCAAATCAGAGAAATCCTCGCAAGACGAGAATATTGCATATCTTGCAAAACTATACTCAGGAATGAAGGCCGATGCAGTTGCTAATATATTTAAGGAAATGGATAAGAAAGAGGTTGCGCAGATACTTTCCAAGATGGGCAATAGGCAGGCGGCAAAGGTTATGGCCGCATTGCCTACTGCTTTGGCCGTTGAGATTACAAGGGTCATTAAAGAGGGGGTGGATCAGTGAAAAGGATAATCGGTTTTTGTGTTTTTTTATTTGGCACGCTTTTTGCATATAATTGGGTGTGCGCTGAGGAATCAAGCAAGCGTGTGGAGAAGGTAGAGGGCGGTTATCTCTATGAGGTTCCTGGCAAGGAAACGCCTGAGACGTACGTAAAGTATATAGATACGTTAAAAGAAAAGATGAAAGAGAAGAAAAAGGAGTTGGAAGAGTTGGAATTGCAGATAAGGGGCAGGAAGATGCAGTTGGGTATATTGGAGACGAAAATAACGGCAATAGAAAGGCTTAGGACGCGGTTGTATTTCAGGCGCGATTTTGACTTATATAAGGTTAAAGAAGGCGATACGCTTTGGTCTATTGCTGGCAAGGATATTATTTATGGTGATTCTATGGAATGGGAGACTATATATACCGCTAACAGGGATGTTATCACCAATCCGCATGTGATATACCCGGGGCAGTTGTTGATTATCCCTAGACTGCCGGAGGAGTAATAAGGAGATATGGATGTTATTTCTTTAATGAACATAGGTTCCGGGGCAAGTGCCGGGCTTGGTGTTGGAAAAGGCCTTGGGCAGAATAATTCCGATCTATCAAACCTTGGATTATCAAGCCCTGACTTGACTAGTCTCAATCTATCAAATCTTGATTTATCCGGTGTTGACTTATCAAGTCTTGATTTGGGTAATTTAGAACAGGCGGATTTTTCGCAGATACTGGGTTTGTTAAATGCGTTAAGTGGGGCCGGTTCTAAATTAGAGTCGCAGGGTGTTGATTCCCCTGATCAATTGCTAAAGGAGCTGGATTGCCTTTTGAAGTTTTTGAAAAAAGGCGGGCAGGTTTCCGAGGCGTTTTCAGTTCAGGTTATGCCTATGGATAATAGTTTGACGCAGTTGCAGGCGGCCGGTGAAACCCCAATAGAAATAACTTCTGTTAAACAGGAATCCTCTGAGAATTCCGGGCAGTCTGTTTTAAAAGGAGCTAATATTTTCGCATTAAAAGATGTGTTATCAGGTATAAAGCAAAGGTTAGATCTCTTATCGCAGGGTAATGAGAGCAGTGCCTTGTCTATAGAAGATACGAATGCGCTTGAGGATAAATTACAGGGGTTGGAGACCGTTATCAATAAAGTGGATTTGTTTTTTGAGGCAGAGCAGGCCGACAGTGCGCAGATAGAATCCTTATCAAGCGAGGTTGAAGAGATATTGTCTGATGTAAAAGACATAATAAAGCGCAATTTTAATGCCTCAGGAAAGGATTCTGTGCGGGATGTCCAGTTGAAAGGTTCAGATGTCCGTAATAGAAAGAATACAACAGAGAGACCCTTATTAAGAGATGGATTGAAACTTAATAGTCCCTTTAAAATAGCAGATACATCCGCAAGTGAAGTTTCCGATAAGATGATTAACCTTTCAGATAAAGAAAACGCATTGGCGCAACTGGATAGTTTTTCCCACATAAAAACAGAGGATTTGATTTCCAACGCGCCTATTAAACAGGAAAAGGTTGATAATCCTCTTGAACATACAGAAGGCCGTTTGTTGCATTCCTTTGGGATTGGTTCAAAATCTGCTTCAGAGGTATCTGTTTTGGGCAAGGCAAATGAAGGGGTTATTGCGGGCAAGGTGATAGATCAGGTCGCAGATAAAATTAAGCAGGCCATATCCTTAAACAAGATACCTTCGGGGTTAAGGCTGAAATTGAATCCACCGCAGTTAGGGCAGTTAAAGATAGATATTACGCATAATACAAAGGGCGAGATAGAGATTAAGATTTTTGCATCGGAAAAGAGCGCTGAACATATTTTAAAAGAACACATAGGCGAATTAAAGGATTCCATAGGGCATTATTCAAAGGTATCGGAGGTTTCTGTCCACAATGTTTCTTCTTCCCATAGCGCGTTTTCTTCTGACGAGAACTATTTGGGAAACGAAAATTCAAATAGTAGGAGGCATCAAGGCCAGCAAAGGCGCGCGCAGGATAATGCGCAGGAGCAGGAAGAGGATTTTGAATCGCTGTTTAGCAAGCTGGATATAACCGTATAGGAGGAGGTATGATATCAAGCGTAAATAATACTAGTGTGGAAGGCGCTGTTAACTCATTAGAAGCGATGCAGAAATCTGGTATGGATAAGGATGCGTTTTTCAAACTGCTTGTCACGGAACTCACGTATCAAAACCCAATGGATCCTGTTGATAATAAGGATTTCATTGCCCAACTTGCCCAGTTTTCCTCGTTGGAAGAGATGCAGGCTATGGGCAGGGGTTTTTCTGATTTGGCAAGGGCATCCCAATGGTCATATACATCCGGGCTTATAGGAAAATGGGTTAGCGCCGCTGCGGGAGATGACGGAGCAGAGATACAAGGTGTTGTTCAGGCGGCTGTTATGCAGGATGGCATACCTATGCTTGCTCTGGACAACGGAGCTATTATTAATCCAGATACATTGCTTGCAGTAAAGGAGAATTGATGTCAGGTATTCCGCATAATATAGGCAATATATCCAATATAGGGAATGTAGGCGTTCCCCAAAAGGCAAGGCCTATTAACAAATCGGATATGCCGTTTTCCGAGGTCTTAAAACAGGCCTCTGGAGATGCGCCAGTTAAACAGGCTAACCTCGTGTTTTCAAAACACGCTGAGAAGAAGTTGGAACATAGGAGGATAGACTTTTCAGATGCGGACATTGAAAAGATATCAAATGCCGTGGATAGGTTAAAACAGAAAGGAGGCAAAGAAGGTTTATTGCTTTATAGAGATGTAGGGCTTATTGTGAACGTCAATGAAAACAAGGTGATTACTTGT
>CAYXYY010000028.1:0-26933 GCA_964469495.1 uncultured Planctomycetia bacterium
CCAACCTTATCCTCATTTCCAGAATCAACCATCCAGATAAAGTTATTCCCAACAGAGGCGCCTTTTTCCTCTGCCATAGCCTTTAGGATATCAGCAATAGCATGCGTCTCATAGGTCGTTCCGCTCTTAGATATAAGGACAACCGCTGTATCTTTTAAATCAACGCCTTTTTCATCCAAAATACTTTCAATAATTGCCTTATCAGGCGTATCTAATGCGATTAGATTATCCAATCCGTATAATTCCTTCATCAATTTCACAGTGTTAATAGAGCCGCCCATACCAACTGCAATAACGTGCTCTTTGCCATCCAACTTCTCAATCAGTGGCCATGCCCACTGTTCCACTGTTTCTTCGTCAGGAAACTTGGTCCAGCCCATACGCGCTTTTCCATTATCATAGCCTATTTTCGCAAATACATTGTCTTCCGGAATATCTCTTGTGTTTTCAGATGTTTCTTTAAGGTCTTCTTTGAATTCAGAATAAGCATTATCTGCTATAGAATGACTAATTGGTTTTATAATGTTCATTAATATCTTACTAAAACTCATCTCAAGATATTTCATAGCAGATGCATGCCTCATTGTACATCTTATAAGTTCAACAACCATGTTTTTTTCCCTGTCTTTCATGCTTTTCTCTCGTAAAACATAATTCATTAATTCCCCAAACACTTTGGCAAAAACCATATTATAATCATATTGATAGGTTGGTTCGTATCTTGGTCTGCCTGATTTTCTTAACCTTTGCCTATGCTTAAGATACTTGAGATATTGAACAAACGTATCTATGCCACTCTCTTTATAGATCTCTTCTATATCTTTTTTTTCTCCATTAAGTTTATATCTGGCATATAATCCTTGAAACCAAGGAACCATGTCTTTTCCTATACGATCGATTAATATATTTATCTTTTCATGAAGTTTTGGGTCAACTTTATCCTTCATATTGTATGCTTTTATAAAATCTTCTATTGTTTGTATTTCATCACCATCGGCGCTGGATTTAATCTTAATATAACTCGGATTTTGGGCCCATTCTTCCAACTCCATCTGCCTTTTCCTTACCCTATCTACAATATCCTTTGGAGCAACAGCCTTCTTTTCACCTTTCGGCTTCCCGCCCTTTGTTATGTTCTTTTTTTCTGGTTTCGGATTCACGCCGCCTACAGCGCCTTCCTGGGCGTTGTAATAGCCCAATATATATTTATCCATATAATCCCTGACGCTCCAAAACCTGCTTGCCATCGCAACCTTTTTATACCTCGTATCTGCCAACGAGTTTAAAACAGGGCTTTTCAATGAGCGTTTTTTATACCAATCCGCCAAAATAACAGCGCTGATAACCCTTCTAAGGTCCTGAAATTCTGAACCATTATTAACCACATCTTCAAGCTGAGGGATAATCTCCCTGTCAAAAACCGACAGAATCTCTTCTGATGCAATCTGGTTAAACTCAAACTTAACACCCAAATACAGGTTCTTTATATTCGCAGATGACTTATCCTTGCTTTCAATAATATCAACTGACTTTGGCTGAATCCATACCCTAAAGGCAGGCATATCTTCATCAAAGGAGGCATCCTCCAATGCCTCTTGGACATCCTCATTCTCAAAGGCAGATTTCACAAGACGCTTTAACCTAACGTCTGCATCCAAAAACACCCTGCCAACCTCAGTGTCCATAAGAGAGGTATCTATAACATTTTCAGGCATATTATAGATATTTAAGTCAACAATCATATCCTCTATAGGAAAGGCAATGCCCGCCAAAAAGAACCTTATATCCCTTGACAAGACATCCTTGCTCACAGCATCTGTATCATAAAGCAGGTTTATTCCGTTAGAGACATCAACCCCTATAATATTCGCCCCATCTCCAGCCCCTGCCACAGGCATCGCATAAGCAGGCACAACCAACTGAAACACCACAATATATAAAACAACAAACCTCAAAGCCTTTCCAATCAATCCGTTCATAACAACCTCCTTTTTAAAGTATATCCAAAACTTTCAATAAACTTAATCAAACAGATTAACACAATCCGTAGCATGCATCAAGCTTTTTTTAAAGATTTAATTGTGATGTTGTTTATATGTGTCGGAATAGTTTTTTTATGATATAGCAAACAGGCCGATTAACAGCAACAATACCAATATCAAGGCGGCCGTGCCCTTCTTCCCAAACAGTTTTAGGTATAAAGGCACTTGTGAGATGCAAAATCCCGCGCTCAAAATCGAAAATCCTATGTTAAAGCGGATATTGCTGTAAAAACTCTCTATGGCCTTTAATATAAAGAGTTCCTGCCCAAAACAGGATTGTCCTGCCGCGGCCAAGGCAAGCGCTATGCCTTTAAATTGGGATAAAAGGGCATGATTAGCTGCTAACTGGTGGATCGGAATGAAAAACCTCAAGAAAACAGCAAAGAGTATGCTCATGCTAATAGGTAAGGATAATCCTGCAAAGTTTATTGCCAGCCCTTGCATGGCCTTTGGCGCAAATGGCAATCGATGGCATTCCCTATGGGATGCGTTTTCTTCTATTGTTTCGGGAGATTTGAGAAAGTGGGCCAGCATCCTACCCAAAAAAACAGCTAAAGCAAATGCAATTATAGACCTTATGGCAGTAAATTCCAGCCCTAATAAAGATATAGATAAGGAAACGTGAAACAGGCTGAAAAACATCGCGGCAAACAGCAAAGCAATCCATTTCCATTTAGACTCCTCATCTTCCCATTTTATACCTTCATATATTATGGGATATATCTGACAAACGCATACCGGCAGAAACGTAAACAAAATTGCTATGACAGTAAAATTACGCCTCTTAAAAGTTTTTTTCTGGCAATAAAAGGCCAATGCCGAGGATACGAGAAAGGCAATGGCGCTTAATCCCAGCATATTAGCGGCAAAGTCCAAACATAAAGCCGCTAAATGGGCGCTATTTGCCGGCAGTAATACCTCTCCTGCCCAAAGCAGGACAATTAAGATTAGGACAACCATGACCCTTTTAGGATATTTTACTATATCCGAAGATAAAACGTATCTATAAACTAATGCTATTGTCCATAACGACAGGATAAGGCAATCAACCAATACCCTTAACATAAATCTAATTCAAAAATTCGTCCATAAGGGATATATAGTCCAAGACGAGTCTGGTAATAAGGTAATTGCGCTTTACGAAGTCTTTTGCCTTTATACCCATCTCTCTTGCCATATCCGCATTCCTCATCAGTTCTATTATTTTGTTGGCAAAACCTTCTGTGTCATTGGGTTCTACAAGAAATCCGTTCTCACCGTCTATTATCTGCAAGGGAATCCCTCCAACCCGGGATGCAACAACAGGCTTTTCCTTCCACAACCCCTCAGTAACAGTTAATCCAAATCCCTCTTTTAAGGACTTCTGTATGATAACTGTTGCTATCCTCTGTAATACGTTAACTAATATGTGGTTTTCAACCGTTAGCAATATAACATCTCCTGATTCTATCCACCTTGCCGCCTTGTTCTGGACTTCCTGATATATCTGCCACCCCTCAGGATCATCACTTGCCATATTGCCGCACATAATAAGACGGCAGTCTATCTCTTGTTTCACCCGTTCAAATACGTGCAAAACGCCCAATGGATCTTTCCATTTATCAAAGCGTGAAACCTGCAATAGTATGGGCTTATCAACCGGTACCTTGAATTTTCTCAGGAATTTCTCTATAGTGGATTGAGGCAGATCTACGTTCTTATTGGAAAGCGGGTCTATTACAGGGAAAAATATCCTCTGCTCAACTGGAAAATCTGTTATCTTATATGCCTCATTAGAGACTATGACCGCATCATATCTGACCACAAAGTGTTCAAAAAACTTCCACAACTCACGATTAGGCGCAGACAGATCTATGTGGCAGCGCCATACCCACGGCCCTTTTTTGGGATAAAACTTTATCAAAGGCAGCGGCTGCGGGTCGTGCACAACGACAAAATCATGATTCAAGTGCGTGTATGAAGAGAAATCCTCATTGGTTTGTAAATACAACTTTTTTTTCATTTCACTAAGGTTTATTTTGTCTCCTTGAAGCGCGTTGTGGAATTTCTTCGTTATATCGAAAAAATCAGGACTGCCTCTTAATATTCGCCACCCGGCATTGATTCCAACGTCATTCAACAAAGGGACCAAAGAACTGAGCATTTCAGCGACACCACCGCCGTAATATGTTGAGTTTACATGAACCATCCTTTTGCCATAAAGCCTTCTGGCCTTTTTGTATATCTGAGCAATAACATCATAACCAACTACCGGAGCATATCCAACCACACTAATTCTCATTGTTCTCCCCCCTCATTTAGAAAGTTTTCCATGACCTTTAATCCAGCCTTTTGGCTTTTCTCAGGATGGAACTGTACAGCCCACAATCTATCTCTATTCTTTTCTATTGCAGCGCAAAAGTCAATAGAATAATTGCAAATGCCCCCGAGAAGATCTCTTGAAAATTCCATTGGCACGTAATACGAATGGCAAAAATAAAAAAAGGAATCCTCGTTTATCCCGGCAAATATCTTTTCTCCACAGATTCTTACGTTATTCCAACCCATATGGGGCACTTTAAGCTCCCCACTGGAGAAAGAAAATTTTTTTATCTCTCCACTAAATACAGCAAGGCCTCTAACTCCCGGGGCCTCTTCACTGGATTCAAACAATAATTGCATCCCCAAACAGATACCCAAAAAAGGTGTTTTCCGCGAACGTATTATTGTTGGGAGAGAATCGTAAAAACCCCTCTTTTTTAGCTCTTCAACCCCTAAACCAAAGGCCCCAACACCGGGCAAAACAAGATGTGATATGTCCTTATTATCAATCAAAGCAGAGACGTCGTTTATCACCCTGACGTCTGCGCCAATATATTCAAATGCCTTTGCCACGCTGTGGACATTTCCCATCCCATAATTGATAACCCCTACTGCCATAGGACTAATCTATCCTGCCCTTTGTGGAAGGAATCGTATCTGATATCTTTTTCTTTGCCTCGTAAACGGATCTGCCCAATGCCTTAAAAACAGATTCCACTGCATGGTGAAAATCAACAGCCCGCAATATGTCTACGTGCAGATTTGACTTGGAATGCACGGAAAATGCGTTGAGAAATTGTTTTGCATATTCAAGTGTATAATCGGATTCGTTCTCTAATCCAAGGACGTATAAGTTAAATTCAAAATAGGGCCTGCCGCTAAAATCTATAACCACCCTGCTTAAGGCCTCATCCATAGGCACATACGAATAACCAATTCGGCTTATTCCGATTCTATCCCCTAATGCCTTCTCAATAGCCTGCCCAAGAACTATACCTGTGTCCTCGTTTAGGTGATGTATGTCTATTTCTACATCTCCCGATGCGTAAAGGTCTAAGTCAATAAGCGCAAATCTGCAAAATAAATCAAGCATATGCGACAAAAACGGGATATCTGTTTTTATGTTGGCCTTGCCTTCCCCTTCTAAATTCAATACGCATTTTATATCCGTTTCATTGCTCTTACGATTTATCTCCGATCGCCTCATAACACCCCCTATCCCATATCCGATTCCAGATTTAAAAGAAATTCATAAATCTCACTTGCAGATGGCATCTCCAACATCTTTTGACGAACACTGTCTCTTTTCAAAAGTCTCATTAAAGCGCCCACAACCTCTAGATATTCTTCCACTTTGTATTTTGGAACAGCCAAGAAGAATATAAGCCTAACTTTATCATCGCCTTCAGGGGACTTGTAATCAATACCAAATTTTGAACGGATAAACAAGATTACAATATCCCTGACGCCTTCTGTTCTGGCGTGAGGCATGGCAATACCCGAACCTATACCTGTTGAGCCTTTCTCCTCGCGTTGTCTAAAGTCTTTTTCTAATTGATATATATCTGCAAGATCGGGATGAAAATGCAATTTCTCCAAAATGTAATCAAACAGTGCATCTTTATCCTTTAGATTAATGTCGAGGAATATGTATTGTTCCTTCAGGTAAGTCGTAATCTTCATAAAACTCCCCGTATTAAAAAATTCCCTGCCTAACAAACCGCCTGTTGCGGGAATACATTACACAACAGCTTATTTCCTCAACTTCTGAAAGGCCTTTGTAAGTTCTGGCACTATCTCAAACAAATCACCCACTATTTTATAGTGCGCAACATCAAAGATAGGCGCGTTTTCATCTGAATTTATAGCAACTATACAACCGGATGACTGCATGCCAACCAAATGTTGTATCTGGCCGGAAATACCTATGGCAAAATATACCTTTGGGCATACGGTCTTGCCTGTCTGCCCAACTTGATGGGAATACGGAATCCATCCTGCATCAACAGCCGCGCGGGACGCCCCAACAGCCCCTCCCAATACCTTTGCCAATTCTTCCAACATCTTGAAGTTTTCAGGGCCTCGCAATCCCCTTCCACCTGAAACAATCACGTCTGCTTCCGTGATGTTTACCGTATCAGAGATTTCTTTAACTACGTCTATCACTTTTGTCCTGACATCCAAATCCTCATCTATCAAGGCCTCTTTAATTATCTGTCCCTTGCGTTTACTATCCGTTTTGGCTTCCGGAAAGACCTTATGACGCACTGTTGCCATTTGCGGCCTGTGGTTTGGCGCAATAATAGTCGCCATTATGTTGCCGCCAAAGGCGGGCCTCGTTTGCAACAAGTTCCTGTTTTCAGGATCTATATCAAGGCCTGTACAATCTGCAGTAAGGCCTGCATGAAGCTGGACAGCCACACGCGACACCAACGCCCTTCCAATACTCGTTGCTCCCGAAAGAATTATCTCGGGCTTATACTTCCTTGCCAAACGGACTAACACTGCGGCATATTCTTCGTCAACAAAGTGTTTTAAAGAAGAGTCCTCTATTAAATATACCTTGTCTGCCCCCCTTGCAATCAATTCCTTGCAAAGATTCTCAACCTTATCGCCAAGCAATACCGCGGATACTTCTGTGTCCAATTTATCCGCAAGTTGTCTTGCCTTGTACAACAACTCATAAACAACACTTGACAATGTCCCTGCCTTTTGCTCGGCAAAAACCCAAACGCCTTTATAATCAGAAAACTTGGAAAGGTCTGCCTTTTCTCTCTGTATCTCCATTGCGTCCACAGGACAGACCTCAACACATGCCCCGCACAAAGTGCATATGGCCGGGTCAACAACTGCTTTTTTCTCGTCATCTATATGCAAAGCGCCAAAAGGACATACCTGAACACATGCCCTGCACCCGATACATTTTCCTCTGTCTATTATAAGCATATCCCCTCCGGTTATCCTTTTAAAACAGATTCCACTTTTTGGGCCAATTGTTCCGCTATCTCTGAAGCGCTTTCTCCCGTAATAGTTTCAGTCTCAACACTTCTTTGCGGCGTAAAAATTTTAACCACTTGCGTAGGAGAACCCTTTAAACCTATCTTTTCAGGATCTGCCTCCAAATCCTTCGCAGTCCATACGTTGACTTTAAAAGACTTTGCCTTCATCTTCCCCCTTAAAGAAGGCACCCTTGGTTCATTTATCTCCTTAACCACAGTAAACAAACATGGTATCTGCAATTCTACAACATCGTATCCTTCTTCTGTCATTCTCTCAACAACTGCCTTCTCTTCGTCTAAAGAAACTATTTTTTTCACGTAAGTTGCCTGAGGAAGGTCAAGGTGCGTGGCAATGCCAGGGCCAACCTGCGCTGTATCGCCGTCAGATGCCTGTTTACCGCATAGGATAAGGTCGTAATCGCCAATTTTTTCAATCGCTGCAGAAAGGGCATAACTGGTTGCATAGGTATCGCTTCCTGCAAATGCCCTGTCAGATATAAGAATGGCATCGTCCACGCCCATTGATACGGCCTCTTTTAAGGCCTCTTCGGCCTGAGGAGGCCCCATAGTTATTACCGTAACCTTGCCCCCGTAGGCCTCTTTGATGCGAATGCCCTCTTCTATTGCGTACATATCAAACGGATTTATGATAGACTTTACACCATCACGCATTAATGTATTTGTTTCTGGATTTATCTTTACATCTGCCGTATCCGGCACTTGTTTTATACAGACTACCACGTGCATTATTTTATCGCCTCCTTTATAAGGTGTTGTGCTATGACATTCCTCTGTATCTGGTTTGTCCCTTCATAGATCTGCGTTATCTTGGCATCCCTCATGTATTTCTCAGCCGGATATTCCTTCATGTATCCATATCCGCCCAAGAGCTGTACAACATCCGTTGTAACCTCCATTGCAACGTCTGATGCATACATCTTTGCCATAGCGGATTCCTTGGCAATGTTATTATTCCCGGCATCTGCCATTTTTGCAGTTGCATAAATAAGCGCGCGCGCAGCTTCTATCTTTGTGGCCATATCTGCCAACATCCACTGTATCCCCTGAAATGAGGATATCGGCCTTCCGAATTGTTCTCTCTCTCGCACATAACCCATTGCATAATCGAAAGCGCCTTGAGCAATCCCCAATGCCTGAGCGGCAACACCAGGGCGAGACATGTCAAATGTCTTTAACGTTATTATAAAACCCATGCCTTCCTTGCCTAACAAATTTTCTTTCGGCACCTTGCAATCAGTAAATATAAGCTCTCTGGTAGCAGATGCGCGTATACCCATCTTGTCTTCCTTTTTCCCAAATTCAAATCCGGGAGTGCCTTTTTCTATAATAAAGGCCGATGCGCCTCTTGCGCCCTTTTCCTTATTTGTCATAGCAATTACAACATAGATATCTGCCTCTCCGCCATTAGTAATAAAATGTTTTGTGCCGTTTAACACATAGTAATCGCCTTCCTTCTTGGCAGTCGTTTGTATCACGCTAATATCACTCCCTGCCGCAGGCTCTGTCACCGCAAAGGCGGCTAACGTGCCATCGGCTATTCTAGGCAGATACTTTTTCTTTTGTTCTTCATTGCCATATAATATTACAGGAAAAATCCCCAAAGCAGTAGCAGCATATGTTACGGCAACTCCTCCACATGCCCTTGCAAGCTGTTCCGTAACTAGACACAACTCAAGCATACCCTTGCCATTGGATATCATTCCACCATACTGTTCAGGGACAAATAATCTGAAAAAGTCCGCTTGTGCAAGAGTCTTCATGATTTCCGTTGGAAATTCATTCTTCTCATCCAACTCTATTGCCACAGGCATTATCTTGTCCCTTGCAATCTCATAGGCAAGGTCCCTTATCATCTTTTGTTCTTCCGTCAACAGATAGTCCATAGTTCCTCCTCTTTATTCTACATATTTCTTCATTACTATGCTGGTATTGTGCCCTCCAAATCCCAGCGAGTTTGATATCGCACAATTTACTTTATGGTCCCTTGCCTTATTAGGGACGTAATCTAGATCACATTCAGGATCCGGATTCTCATAATTTATTGTGGGATGAATTTTATCGTGAACCACACTCATAGTCGTTGCCACAAATTCTATTGCGCCAGCCGCGCCCAATAGGTGCCCTGTCATTGATTTAGTCGAACTTACAGGTATGTCATATGCCCTTTTGCCAAAAACAGACTTTATCGCCTTTGTTTCCAATTTATCGTTCAGCTTCGTTGAAGTTCCGTGAGCATTTATATAATCTATATCCTCAATAGAGAGCCCTGCATCCTCTACGGCTAGAGCCATAGCCCGCCTGCCCCCATCGCCTTCAGGATCAGGCGCTGTTATGTGATGCGCATCTCCTGTCATAGAATAACCGGCTACCTCTGCATATATACGCGCGCCACGTCTTTTTGCGTGCTCAAATTCCTCCAAAACAACAATACCGGAACCTTCTCCCATTATAAATCCGTTTCTTTCCGCATCAAAAGGACGGCTTGCCTTTTGAGGCGCGTCATTGCGTGTGGAAAGGGCCTTTAATGCGCAAAACCCGCCTATACCTATGGGCGTAATAGCCGCCTCACTTCCACCAGCAAACATTATGTCAGCATCTCCCCTCTGGATTATCTTAAATGCATCTCCTATTGCATGCGTTCCTGTTGCGCAAGCTGTGGATACACACGTATTTGGCCCTTTGAGGCCTAAATATATGGAAACGTGTCCGGCCGCCAAGTTTACTATCATCATGGGAATTAAAAAAGGAGACAGCCTTCCGGGCCCTTTATCAATAAGAACACGATACTCTCTTTCCAAAGTATGAAGCCCGCCTATTCCTGAACCCACTATCACGCCATAACGCTCTGTTTCATGGCCTTGCATCGGAATCTTTAATCCAGCATCTTCTCCTGCTTTAATAGCGGCATAGATTGCAAACTGAATAAAACGGTCTATTCTGCGCATCTCTTTGCGGGCTATATATTGAGACGGGTCAAACCCCTCTACTTCCCCTGCAATCTGGGAGTCAAACCCATCAGGATTAAATGATTGAATTCTACGAACGCCGCTTTTACCTCCTAAAAGCGCATTCCAAAACTCATCAACCCCAATTCCTATAGGAGAGACAACAGAAAGCCCCGTTATAACTACACGCTTTTTCATTGTTGTAAATATGTTGTGATTTTGTATTATTTAGAGTGCTCTTCTATATACTTTATTGCATCGCCAACTGTGACGATTTTTTCAGCCTCTTCATCCGGTATCTCAATACCGAACTCATCTTCTAATGCCATAACAAGCTCAACTGTGTCTAAAGAATCTGCGCCAAGGTCATTGACAAAAGAAGATCCCGGCGTGATATCCTCTTCTTTAACGCCCAACTGCTCCGCCACCACGCTAACTACCTTTTGTTTTAAATCTGACATCTTTCTCCTCCTCTCGTTAGAAAAAAACCAATTACATTACCATTCCACCATCAACCAATATAACCTGGCCCGTTATATAACTAGCCAGATCACTGGCCAAGAACAAGCAGGTATTTGCCACATCTTGCGGCTCGCCTAACTTTCTCAAAGGGATTAAGTCCATTAGACGATTTTTAACGTCCTTTGACAAAACTTCAGTCATCTTTGTTTTGATAAATCCCGGAGCTATCGCATTTGCCGTAATACCCCGAGGCGCAGCCTCTTTAGCCACACTTTTAGTAAAAGCTATAACACCACCTTTGGAAGCGGCGTAATTGGCCTGCCCGACATTGCCCATAACACCTATTACAGATGCTATGTTGATAATCCTGCCGGAACGTTTTTTAAACATATACTTCAACGCAGCTTTTGTCACGTTGAACGTCCCCTTCAAATTTACAGAAAGAACAGCATCCCAGTCAGACTCTTTCATACGCAGAAGCAAACCGTCTTTAGTAATACCGGCGTTGTTAATTAATACATCAACTCCTCCCCACTTGTCAATAACTTTATCTATCATTGATTCCACTTCTTCTGCAGAGACGACATTTGTCAAGGTATAAATAGCCTCTGTTCCCAAGTCCTCTATCTCTGAAACGGTCTCTTTTAATGCATCTTCATTTAAATCGCACAAGGCTATTTTTGCGCCAAGTTTGGCAAATGACAACGCAATAACCTTGCCTATACCTCTTCCCGAGCCCGTCACAAAAACCACCTTACCGTTAAAATCTATCATTCTACCCTCCTTTTCTTGTTTAAGCACGGGCAATAATACCCTCTATGTCTGATACGGAGTTAACAGCCACAACAACTGCCGTCTTATCAACCCTGCGCATCATGGCCTTTATTATACCTGCTGGAGCGGCTTCAATAAACAATTTTGTGTTTTTTTTCATGTTTTCCATTGCTGCCTGCCACAACGTCGGGCTAACCAATTGTCTTTTTAATGCGGCCCTTATTTGTTCCGAATCAGAAATCACATCCCCAGTTATACTGCTGAAAAACACCGTCTCTGGGTTGCATATATCCACCTCATCAATGTATTTATTCAACTTCTCTTGAGCTTCCCGCAACAAGGAACAGTGAAACGCGCCGCTTACAGCAAGTCTTACCACCTTTTTTGCGCCTTTTCCCTTTGCTAATTTCTCAGCTTCATCTATATTTTCAATCCTGCCCGAAATTACTATCTGCCCCGGTGAATTGAAATTAGCAAGTTCCACACCTGTTTGTTGAGCAACTTCTTTTAAGACGCTCTCTTCTAACCCGATTACAGCGCTCATTGCACCGGGAATTTTTTCAGATGCCTCCTGCATGAGCCTTCCCCTTTTTTCCACCAATTGCAAGGCATCCTCGAACCTAATAGAACCGGCCGCAACAAGGGCGGAAAACTCGCCCAAACTCAAACCAGCGTTTATGCTAATTTTCATGCCCGATTCCTTTATAGCATTAAAACAGGCCATAGCCACAGTCAAAAGCGCTACCTGTGATCTATCTGTGCGATCCAATTCCTCTTTAGGGCCATTAAAACACAAATCCGCAATATCATATCCCAAAATATCACTCGCCTTTTCAAAAACGTCTCTTGACGTCGGGGATGCATCGTAAAAATCCTTTCCCATGCCAACGGCCTGAGCCCCTTGCCCGGGAAATAAACACGCTATATCACTCATCCGTACCTCCTTTTCCATCAGATGAAATCCTCTCTATTATTCGTTCATTAATATTACCTTTTAGTTCTTTGACAGCAACCGCAATTGCGCTCTTAATGGCCTTTGGATTGGACCTGCCGTGGCCAATAACACAGATCCCGTTTATGCCCAACAACAGCGCCCCGCCATATTCTTCATAATCAATCCTCTTCTTTAATCTGGCAAATGCGGGCAACATAAAAAACAATCCTATCTTTGCCAAGAGAGATCGTTTTACCTCTTGTTTAAACATCTTTGCAACTACTTCAGCAACACTCTCAGATATCTTCAAAGCAATATTGCCGACAAAACCATCTGCAATAATAATATCGCAATCTCCCCCATAGAGGTGCTTTCCCTCGACATTGCCCACAAAATTCAGAGAAGAGTTTTTGAGCATTTCTATCGCCTTTTTATGAAACTCCAACCCCTTTGATTCCTCTTCCCCTATGTTTAACAGGCCTATTTTAGGATTACTACTTTCCGGCCACATAATCTTATAATATGCCTCTGCCATAACAGCGTATTGAAACAAATGACTTGGTTTTGTCTCGATATTAGCTCCAACGTCTATCATTACGGTAGGGCCTTTCAAAGTCGGCACGACTATAGCTAGCCCGGGCCTTTCTATGCCGGGCAAAAGCCTTGCCTTTAAAGTCGCGGCAGAGACTACCGCACCTGTATTTCCCGCGCTCACAAAAGCATCTATCTTTTTCTCCTTCAAAAGCTGCGCTCCAACCACTATAGAAGATTTTTTCTTGCGCCTTACGCTCATTGCAGGCGGCTCATGCATTTCTATAACTTCAGGCGCGTCAAATACCTCTACGTTGGGGTATTTTCCCTTTATAAGCGCCCTTATATGCCCTTCTCTGCCTATAAGGACTATTTTCACATTGGGATTTTCCTTCGCAAACAGAAGAGCGCCCTTAACAGGATTTTCAGGCGCGTAATCCCCTCCAAATGCATCAACACCAATAGATATACCCTGCATTTTTATCCCTGCCTTTTATTAATATCGTAATATAATAAAATAGCCTCTGCTATCTCTTTCATGGGACGGCAAGAGTCCATACTTTTCCTGTGAATCCACTTATATGCCTGATCCTCAGTAAAACCGTTCTCTTTCATCAAAATACCTTTAGCCCTTTCCACAATCTTCCGCGTCTCAACCTCCTTACGGCTCTTTTCGGCATCTGTTGCAAGACGCGCGTTATCTATGGCTATGGATGCCAAAGAAGCAATAACAGTCAGCAAAGATATCTCATCTTTGGTAAAATCCCGTACGTCTGAACGATACGTATTAATCACACCTATCGGCTCATCCCTAAGGAGCATGGGTATAGATGCCATTGATTTCAGGCCTTCTTTCTCAGCAACCTCCCTAAATTGATACGCAGGTTCCTTGGTCACGTCAGCAACCACGATTACTTCTCTTTCCTGTAGGGCATTTCCGCTAATCCCATCGCCGATTTTTATAGCGCCCTTTTTCTTATACTGATCACTCAGGCTCTGAGTTGCTGCTATCTCCAATACACCTTTATTTTTATTATAAAGCATTATAGAACATATCGGAGAACCTATAACTTGTGCCACGATCTCCACTATCCTATGCAATATATCGTCTAAATCTTTTGACGTAATGAGGAGATAGGTTATCTTAAATATAGTTTCAAGATGTGTTGCCTTGTTTTGAATTGCATCATAAAGCCTTGCATGTTTTATTGCCCCGCTTAAAAGGTTTGCAATCATAGACAACATAGAAACAGTCGCTTTCGTATAACGCTTTTTATTCTTGTGCTGCAAATTAATAACTCCAACCAGATCATTTTTATTAGAAACGATTGGAACAGCTACAAAACACTCATATTTATCTTCCGGAAGAGAATTAAACGTCTTAAAACGATTATCTTCGAACGCCTTTTGCGGTATAACAACAATCTGCCGATTTTGAGCAACCCATCCCGTAATACCCTCTCCCATGTTCAGTTTTATCTTTTTAATCATTCTCGGATGAGGCTTGGCGCTTGCCATAAGCACAAGCTGCGGCAAAACAGGGTCCTTTAGATACAAAAAACAGGAATCTGCTTTTGTAATCTCTATCATAAGAGAGACGATATTATGCAGGAGCATATTTAAATCCAGATCGGAATTCACTATTTCTATAACATTGCGCAGTATTTTAAGTTCCTTACTCGTGGATATATTCTTTTTTGCAACGCGTCGTGTTGTCTTCTTTTTTTTGATCTGTTCCATATTACGTCATCTTCTTTGCAGGAGGAATATCCTTCAAAACCCCTTTTTCTATCTCACTTATCATAGCTACACGGATATCATGCCTTCCGTGTTCTTCTGCTGTCTCTAGAAAACACTTTGTCATCTGACATGCAAGTTCTTTGTCAACAAACATAGCGCCCATTGCCAATACATTGCTATGATTGTGCTCTCTTGTTAAACGCGCAGAATCCAGATTATGACACAAACCGCATCTGATACCTTGAACCTTATTTGCCGCAATAGCAGAACCTATACCTGTCTTGCATATCAGAACGCCAAAATCGGCTTCTTTACTCTTCACCTTCAATGCCACACTATAAGCAAATACAGGATAGTGGCAGGATTCCATGCTAAAGGTTCCACAATCAATTACCCCGAATCCATTCTCTATAAGAAAATCCTTAATCTGCTCTTTACGCTCAAACCCGGCATGATCACTACCAATGGCTATATTCATAACATCTCCCATATCTTTAAAACCGCTGTTTTTATTGCCTTAAACGTCTCTTCATATACCTCCCAATTGCCTCCTATTGGATCTTTTATTTCAACGTTTGAGCTACCATCTAAAAACTCGCCCAACATATATATACGGGAGGAAAGAAAAGGCATATATCTAAGTATAACATCCTCATGATATTTTTCCATCACAAATATCAGATCGGCCGACATCAAAAGCCTTTCGTTGATAGCGTGTCTAACGTGCCTGCTGGCATCCATTCCTTCCTTCGATAGCAATTGAACAACAATATTAGTTGCGCCGCCTATCCCGTCCACGACCATCACACCGCATGAGGCAGATTCCACTAATTTCGCGCCTTCACTCTGGGCGATGAGTTTCTTTAAATAGTATTCCGCCATTACCGACCTGCAAGAATTTCCAGTACATACAAACAACACGCGTTTTGTCTTCTCTATAATCCTCATCTCATCTTCGCTGATGGACCCTTTTCGCAAGACATTCCATTCACTATTCGAAACATCGATAACCGTAGATGGCACACCGTCAGACGCGCCGGCATTAACCATAAGGGGCAATACCCCACCGAAATATTCCATCGCCTTTTCTATATTTGTTGCGGGTTCTGCCCCGGAAGGGTTGCAAGACGTTACATACAATGGTTTCCCCGTGTACAATAAAACCTCTTGCATAAAACGATGCGCAGGGATTCTAATACCGACTTTTTTCCCCTCGCCTTTATCAAAAATAATAGTCAAAGGCCCGGGCCAAAAACGATCTAATAACCTGTAAACATTAGGATTGATTTTATCTTTGGCAACGACATCATAGAGCTTCTTCTTAGGATATAACTGTATAGGGAAAGGCTTGTTATAAGGACGTTGTTTCAGATCTATTAATCTTTTAAGGGCATTTTCGTTATCATTGACAACAGCTAATCCATAAACCGTTTCTGTTGGCAGAACCACAACCTCGCCATGCAAAAGCATATCAGCAATACGCCTAACAGCCTCTTTATCTATGGCATCAAGATCTACGTTCAAAATATCTGTCATAATAAACCGACAACTAATTCAAAGACCGATTGTCAGATAAAACCTTTTCCTCCGCCTCTTTCCTATACTGGATAATGGCCTTTTTTATTTCTTCATTCTTCAATGCAAGGATATGGGCACAGAATAAAGCGGCATTTATCATTCCACTGTTTCCAATTCCCATAGTCCCAACAGGAATACCTGCAGGCATCTGAACAATCGAAAGCAGAGAATCCAAACCTCCCATCACCCTCGTCTCCACAGGAACACCTATTACGGGTATAACAGTATGGGCGGCAATTACACCCGGCAATGCAGCGGCCTTCCCTGCAACAGCAATAATAACATCCACATCCGTTAAAGACTCTACATATTCTACCAATTGTTTTGGGGTTCTGTGCGCAGAGAACACATTTACCGAGTATTTCACACCAAGCTTATCTAAAACAGCCAGACCCTTTTCCACCACAGGATAATCCGATTTACTTCCCATAATCACAGAGACCATACTATTCTCCTTTTGATATAGATTGAAGACGCTGAATACCCTTATCCGCTATATCCTTGCGGTAAAACATACCTTCAAAGGATATCAAAGATATCGCCTTATATGCAAGCTCTTTTGCCTCTAAAAGGCTATTACCCAATGCAGAGACATTCAATACCCTGCCTCCGTTCGTGATAATCTTTCCCTGATCCAATGCGGTTCCTGCATGAAAAATAAGCACATCATCCATAGATTGCGCCTGCTCAATGCCGGAAATAGGCAATCCCTTTTCGTATTTTCCAGGATACCCGCCACTTGCAAGCACAACAGAAACACATTGTCTTTTATCCCAATTTATAGACTGGCTATTAATGCCTCCCTTGGCAGAAGATTCCAGAAGGCCGTAAAAATCACCTATAAAACGAGGCAAAATAGCCTGAGTTTCCGGATCGCCAAACCTCACATTAAATTCCAAGACTTTAGGCCCATCGCTTGTTATCATAATACCAGCGTATATAACACCCTTATAAACAATACCCTCTTTTTTGAGTTGGTCTAACAGCGGGAAAAGTATCCTTTTCTCCACTGCTTTAGACATCTCGTAATCGATTACAGGCGCATTGGAATACGCTCCCATACCACCCGTATTAGGGCCTTTGTCACTATCATAAACACGCTTATGATCTTGAGAACTTGCCAAAGTCAATATATACTCGCCATCGGTTATAGCAATAATAGAGGCCTCCTCACCCTCTAAAAATTCTTCAACAACCACCCTGTCTCCTGCCTGGCCAAAGGCCTTGTCAATCATCATCGCAGAGAGAGCCATGATTGCGTTAGGCTTATCTTCTGCTATGACAACACCTTTTCCTGCAGCCAAACCATTCGCCTTGATAACAACAGGGAACCTTTTTAAAGACTGGACGTAATCATGCGCCTCATTATAAGAAGAAAACACCCTGCTTTCAGCAGTGGGGATTCCTGCCCTATGCATGATATCCTTTGCCCATGCCTTACTGGATTCCAATCTGGCAGCCTGAGAATTTGGGCCGAATATGAGAAGCCCTGCTGACTCAAATGCATCTACAATACCTTTTGATAAAGGCAATTCAGGGCCCACCACAGTCAATCCTATTTCATTCTGCTTTGCGAATTCAATAATAGGCTCAAAATCCACAGGATCTATGAAAATGCAATGCGCATCCTGACATATACCGCCATTTCCAGGTATGGCATAAACCGTTTCAACATCAGGCGAATTCCGCAATGCCCAAACCAAGGAATGTTCCCTGCCGCCAGATCCGATGACCAATGCCCTGCGCTTCATAGAACTCCTTTCCTAGTGAGAAAACCGCTTAATTATATACTATTTTATCATCTTGCTCAAATTGAATATAGGTAAGAACAACGAAACAACAATACTTCCTATAAGGCCGCCTAAAAACACAAGGATTAACGGTTCCATCATAGAAGTCATGGCATCTATGGCCGCATTGACTTGTTCATCATAGAAGTCCGCAATCTTAGTTAACATCTTCTCAAGTTCGCCTGTTTGTTCTCCAACACTAACCATCCTGTAAACCATAGGCGGAAATATCTTTGACTTTTCCAAGGGCGTGGCTATACTCTGCCCTTCCTTTATTGTCTCCTTTGCGCCCAACAAACTTTGCTCAACAACTTTATTGCCGCTGACCTTGGCAACTATCTCCATTGCATCTAATATAGGCACACCGCTCTTCATAAGTGTTGCAAACGTCCTTGAAAATTTTGCGACAGCAAGCCTTCTTAAAAGCTCGCCTATCACAGGCATAGACAATAGAAACTTATCCAAGACATATTTCCCCCGTTCCGTACTTGCTATCTGCCTCAAGATGACGATAGTTAAAACAATTATTATTATGCCAACCCACCAATACGACTGCATAAACTCACTGGTAGCAATAAGTACCCGCGTCATAGCAGGAAGCTCACCTCCTAGTGAAGAGAACATCTCCTTAAACTTTGGCACCACGAAAATCATCAATCCGCTTGTAATCAATACGGCTATAGAAACTACCACAATAGGATATATCATAGCCCCGCGCACCTTTGTGATCAAACTATTGGTGCTCTCCAGATAGGATGCCAATCTGTCCAAGATATCATTTAAGGCGCCGCTTGCTTCGCCTGCCCTGACCATATAGATATACAAAGGCGAAAAAACCTTCGGGTGTCTGGCAAGAGAATTAGACAAACTCTCTCCTGCCTCAACATTCTCCTTAATATTTAATATCACGCGTTTAAAATAGGGCTTTGTGGTCTGCTCATAGAGAATATCTAATGCCTGAGGCAAAGGCACACCCGAATCAATCATTGTGGCAAGCTGCCTGGAAAACATAACGAGCTCAGGCAAAGCAACTTTTTGTCCCATAACAGACATAGATGCCTTTACCTTTTCCTCGTTTAAAGACAAGATTACAAGTCCCTTCCTATGAAGACTATCCAGTGCAAGAGCCCTGTCCTTTGCCTCTATAACACCTTTTACAGCCCTTCCTGTTTTATCCTTTGCAAAATAATTAAATCGAGGCATATCATCCTCCTTTCAATTTATCAAGTTTCATATAACTCGTTTATAGCCGCTATAATATCCTCTTTTTTTGCCAAAAACGGGACAATTTTACAACCGGTAATATCTTTTAAGCTCTCTATGCCTTGTTTGTCTAAAGGATTCGCAAATATAACCCATAATATATCTGCCTCTTTGCTCACAGGAATAAAAAAATGCTCCAACATCAATTCCTTAGGCAACACAAGGGCCATCTTTTCATCTATGTCATAATGAGACGGAGGCATATATGGTATCCCAAATTGTTCAGCCAATGCCCCAACAAGATTATCTTCATTAATAAAACCTAATTTAACAAGAATCTCTCCTATAGGGCCACCATGCTTATGCTGAAAATCTATAGCCTCTTTTATCTGCTCATCAGAGACAAATCCCTTGCGTTTTACAATCTGGCCGATTAATTCTTTCCTTTTTCTGGTTAAAGTACTTGCCCAATCCATATCCGGCTCCTCATATCAATGTCGGTTTGAAGTCCTTAAATAAGTCTTTGTTCTTATTCCTTTTCACAATATTTAATATCTTCTCTTTCATCACAATATCGGAAATATTATTATACACCTCAGACAACATCTGATATGCCTCTTGGCCTCCGAGTTTGTTTAAAACAAAAACCAATCGACTCAAAACCCTCTCATCAGGATGGCCCAATACAGGCCTAAGGATATTAACTTCATTCTGATGGATTAGATAGGAGAGCATCTCCACTGCATTACGGACAACATACCATCTTTTGGCAACAAGATACTGTGAAAGCCATGATATAACCTCCAAACGCATTTGCGAAGGCACATGTTCAGCCACTATCCTCCTCATCAAGAACGAATCAAAATAACCTATTGAACTGGCATTTTCAGCATATACAACTTCACGTATAAGCCTATATATCACACCCTTTCCACTCAGAAATATAGACTTTAATACAGTATCTATGGGTTTATGCTCTATAACCACTCTAAAGAACTCATCTAAAAGATAATGTGAATAAAAATTAGATGACACATCTAAGGTAATTTCCTCATATATATCCGCGGCATGTTGGGCCATCTCAGAAAGAAAGACCAAAGCTGCATCTGTTGCCTTGGCCAAAAACATTGATTTCAAGAAATTCAAACTGACCTCTATAAATACCTGCTGTGACATATTTTCTTTATTTATGTTAACGGAAGTCATAAAATAGGAGATAAACTTTTGAAATAATTTTTTGTCTGCAACGTGTATAAGCATATCAGCAAGATGTTTTAGATACTCTGAATTAGTCAAAACGATATAGTGGTTATTTAACGACATGCCTAGATAATCTATGAACGATGTCAAAAGAGCTTGCCTGTTAAATTTTAAGCAAGCTGAGAAAACAGACTCCCCATCGTCTTCATTCATTATCAATTCCCATTTATCAATACATGGTAAGACCGCTATAGAATTAGAGATTTTCTCTATTTCCTCATCATTTTCTATATGTCTTAAGACATTTTCCCTCAATACATTCTGAGAGAAAATCAATTCATTTACATGCTTTAAAAACATGTCTTTCTTTTCCTGACTATCTAATCTGTCAATAAGATTAATTACAAATCCGGAAGATATTAATCCCTGATTATACAGATTATTCACTGTTTTTCCCAAGTATTCCGGTTTCATAAAATTTAAAAACACCTTTACTCCACCCTCATTGATAAGAGATCTGAAACGCGCAAAAGACAACAATATATACTGCATAAGTTCTGGCGAGTTTTTGTACAACTGAGTAATACTTGACAAGATATGTTCACGGCTTTCGTATTCTTCATCTTCCAATAATCGCAACAAGAACAAAGTGCATTTTAAAATTTTTTCCTTCAATTCATAATTCAACTCAAACCTATCCTTTTCTGAAAGAAAACCTTCGATATCGGCAAGATAAGATCTCAACACAGGAAGCCTCACCTGATTCAACAATATAGAATTGCTATGGAAAGAAAATTGATGAGGAGAATCAAGGCTAGTAATTAAAAGAATCAAAAAGGCCTCAACATCAGATAAAATAATTGGGGGTTCTATATAGAAGGATTCTATTTTTGCTTTGAGCATGGCCTCTATCAACAGTTGAATGGACTTATTATTAAAATCCGAAGAATTAATCTCCACCTTATTATCCGTTTTGGCCTTTATGTATAAAAAGCCAAGGGGATTAGTTAATATCTCCAATATTTTTAAGATTTCTTCGGCATGTTTCTCCAAAATATTCCTAAGTTCATCATAATTTGTGGTATTTGAATAATCGAGAATAAAAGACTGAACCTTATTTGAAAACATCTCTATAAGATGCATCATTTCCATAGAGAGCTTTGTCTTTTTCTTCGTATAAAGTTTAAAGGATACGATGTCAATAAACTGCTTAAGCAAATTAATATCAATCAATTTATTATCCTTAATAACATCTGCGGAATGATATTCCGTCAATATGTCAAGTATATCGTTTAACATGGAATTAATAGATAACTCTTCCATAGATTTAAATGACCCATCCATGTCCAATACCTTCTGCCAACTCTTGACAATATCCAACAGATAGCCCTTTTTAACAATGCCTATATCGCTCTGCCATATAGAATCCAATGGCAAACCTTTACCCTTAAGGCTAAATAGTTCATGTATCAGGTCCTCGTCAATGGACTTAACTCTTTCAACCACAATATCCCTAAATGTATAAGAAATATATTTCTTAGGGATGCCGTCGAAAACCCATTCCGTATTATCTTTTATTACGCGCTTCTTGATCATTAATAGTTTTAGAAGCTCTTCTAAATACAATACATTGCCCTTTGAAATAATGTATAAAGAATGCAGATCCGCATCTTTAATAGCGACATTATCTCCAAATAATTTTTCCAAATAAGAAAGAATCCATTCCTCATCAACAGGCTCCAATACAATTTCCTGAACGATTGCCCTATCGTAAAATATGTCCAGAAACTCCTTTATAGCAATCTCTCCATTATTACTATCATATGCGCATACAACCTTGACATCGCCTTTTTTTGAACTAATCATCTGAACAATAAACCAGAAGCTTTCATCATCTATCTGTTCCATCGTATCTAAAACAAATACAATGCTGTGATGGTCATTTATTTTTTGAAAAACACTTTTAAGGACAGGTAAGATCTTATCCGTCAAATCAGGATTCATATATACGTTCTTGAAAGACCCCAATATTTCCAATTCTTCTTCTGTTAAAAGGGTATATATATCCGGATAAACATCCAAGAAATGCTCCTCAAAATAGCGCCACAATTCGTATAATAACGAACCCTTATAAAGTCCTCCTCGAAAATAAAAAGGGATAAATCCCTGCATAAAGGCAATACGGTTAACCTCTTCAAGCAACTTACTCTTGCCTATGCCGAAAGGACCTGAAACGAGCAAAATATCCTCTTTTTTATTGCTAAAAAACCTAAAGATAGTTTCCTTTTCCTCTTCTCTTCCCACGACATTCTTGGTTGGGAACCTCTCCAATATTTCCCTGTTAACAATGGTATCCGGCGCGATATCCGAAACCAATGCAATACAACTCTTTCCCTTGCTTTTCGCAACGTATAAGGCCTCATCAGCAAGGCTTATCAGTTTCTCGTGGTCAGTTGTATCATCCGGATAACCTGCCAAACCAACGCTAATCGTAATAGTAATTGTAAGTCCGGATATACCCGTAGAAAACTTGCATGCGGAGAGGTGTTCTTTTATGCGGTTTATGATATTTAACGCGGAAACCAAACCACCGTCTATCAACAATAATATAAATTCATCTCCGCCAAATCTTATCACCTTATCATTGACCCTGACCTCGCGCCTAAATATGGAGGCGACCTCCCTTAAGATATGATCCCCCTGCAAATGGCCATAGGTATCATTTATGGACTTGAATTTATCAATATCTACCATGGCAAACCAGAGGCTATGGCCTGACCGCACAGCAGTATCCGCCTCGTCTTTCAGGCGTTCGTACAAATACCTGCGGTTTAAAACCCCTGTCAAGTCGTCTATATAGACAGGATTAAAATCCATCTCCCCCCTCTAAATTAAGCGCATATTATAAAAGAGTTAAAATCCAAATCTTCCGAACTTTATCGCTTGCTTTTAATATCTTATCTTTTATTTCTTTATCCACCTTACCATCAACGTTCAATACCATTATAGCATCTCCCATAGGCCCTTTTCTATCAAAAGTCATAGCTGATATATTTATGCCATTTTTCCCCAAAACCGTTCCCAGCATACCGATAACACCCGGTGCATCTTCATTATACGTCACAATCATATCTCCTGCTGGAACTGCCTCCAGATCAAAAGAATCTATTCTAACGATTCTTGGCTCGTCTTTTTTGAATATAGCGCCAGCAACATAACGTTTCTTGCCGCCAGACTTTAAAACCACCTCTATAACATTGGGATAGTCGTCCCCTTCCTGAATCTTGCTCTCGCTAACGGCAATGCCGCGTTCATCCGCAATAACGTTTGCATTTACGTAATTCACACTATCCTGCACAGCACAAGAAAGAATGCCTTTCAAAATAGCCATCTTTATAGCAGAGACATCAGAAGAGGCCAATACCTCGCCTTTATACGTTATCTTTACTGATTCCAAACGCTTATCTGAAAGTTGGGCAATAAACTGCCCTATACGCTCACCAAGATTTATATAAGGGGCAAGCATATTATATAGTTGCGGATCAATGGACGGATAATTGGCAGCATTAAAAATACCCTTGCCGGTTATAGCATCTCGTATTTGTTCTGCGATTTGAACAGCGACCTTTTCTTGGGCCTCCTTTGTGGATGCGCCAAGATGAGGAGTGCATATAAAATTTGGCAACTCCAATAACTTCAATTCTTTGGGAGGTTCTTCCTCAAACACGTCCAAAGCAGCGCCTTTTATCCACCCTTCCTTTAGCGCTACATATAAGGCATTTTCATCAACAATGCCACCTCTTGCGCAGTTAACCAAAAACGCGTTATTTTTCATCATCTTTAACCTATCCTCATTAATGAGGTGTTTTGTTTCATTAGTTAAAGGCGTATGAATCGTAATGAAATCCGCGTTCTTACAAATCTCATCGACGTCTGCCAGTTCTATACCCAATTCTTTTACCTTTTCTTCGGTTAGATACGGATCATACGCCATAATATTCATACCAAACCCTTGCGCCCTTTTGGCAACCTCCCTGCCAATCCTGCCAAGGCCGATAATCCCAAGCGTTTTCCTGTATAACTCAACACCCATATATTTTTTTCTATCCCAACGGCCTTCTTTCATAGATAAATAGCTCTGCGGGATATTTCGCGCCAAGGCCATAAGCAGACTCCACGCATGTTCAGCGGTTGAAAGAGTATTCCCTCCGGGTGTATTCATAACAATAATTCCCTTTTTCGTGGCCGCCGAAATATCCACGTTATCGAGGCCAACTCCTGCGCGGCCTATAAAACGGAGCCTTCCTGAATTCTCTAACACATCTGCGGTAACCTTTGTCCCGCTTCTTATAAGCAGCGCATCGTATTGGCCGATTATCTGCGCCAGCTCTTCCTTTGGAATCTTAATCTTTTCCACAATCTCGACATCGGGAATCTCACGCAGGATCTCTATACCTGCTGTAGAAAGCGGATCTGTAATCAAAATTTTGGTCTTTAACACAACATCCTCCTGTTTTAATAAAACTAACTTATCGATATTCCGCTATTCAATACTAAGTAACGGAATTCCTCTATAATAGTTTTGGTAATGCTACCAGGTTCTCCATTACCTATAGTCCTGTCATCTATTTTCACAACAGGAATTATCTCTGCCGCAGTGCCAGTCAAAAACACCTCTTGACTGCAAAATAAGTCATGTCGGGTAATCCAATCACGTGAAATCTTGATACCCATATTCGATGCGATCTCCATAACAACCTTTGCCGTAATTCCCTCAAGCACACCAGCAGCTGTTGGCGGGGTAATCAAGACACCATTGTTTACCATAAAAATATTGTCCCCTGTGCATTCAGCGACATATCCGGCATGATTTAACATTAGGGCTTCTTCGTATCCCCTATGTACAGCCTCTATCTTTGCCAAGATATTGTTAAGATAATTCAATGATTTGATTTGCGGATTAATAGCTTCTGGTATATTACGCCTTGTCGGGACAGTTATAATAGACAAGCCGTTTTCATACAGAGACTGCGGATACAACTTTATCTTATTGGCAATAATGATAATAGACGGCTTGGGACACTTTCTGGGATCCAATCCAAGATCCCCTACTCCTCTAGTAATAACAACCCTAATATATCCGTCTACTAATTCATTTGCCTTTACAGTATTTATTATAGCCCTGTTCATCTCCTCTTGGGAAATAGGTATTTGCAGCATAATACTCTGCGCCGAATCAAACAACCTTTTAGTATGCTCTTCCAATTTAAATATACGCTTATTGTAAAGCCTAATACCTTCAAAAACCCCATCGCCATATAAAAGGCCATGGTCAAGCACAGAAATCTTTGCGTTAGACTCGTCTAACAATGCCCCGTCTATATAAATTTTCATGGACAAACCTCCCTTAATCGTCCTTCCTTCAATTCATAAACTAACTCAAAATTGCCTGCTATCTCCATATCATGTGTCACAGTTATCAAAGCGCCTTCAGTAAATCTGACCGCTTTAAATAAGAATGATAACACATCTTTTGCAGTATGAGAATCAAGATTTCCTGTTGGCTCATCAGCCAAAACAATCAAAGGCTCGTTTATAATAGCGCGCATAATAGCAACACGCTGCATCTCCCCGCCTGACAGTCTATTTATAGAATAAAAACACTTATCCTGCATAGTAAATCTTTCCAATAAATCCATTGCTTTATCAAACGCGCTTTTAATAGATTGTCCTTTTATAATCAAAGGAAGCGCTATATTTTCAATCACATTCAACTCCGGCATCAAATTAAAAAATTGGAACACATAACCTATCTTTTTATTTCTGATTTCTGATAACCTATTGCTGTCAATTCTACTTATGTTGTCCTGCTCTATAAAAATATCTCCTGCATCAGGCATATCCATACCTGATATTATATTGAGAAAAGTGGATTTCCCACTCCCTGACGACCCGACAATAGCGCAATTTTGCCCCTTTTTTACGGAAAAACGAACATCATTCAATACCTGCAAAACACCACCTTGTGGCAAAGGGAACCCTTTGGATAGATTTCTTACACTTAAGAGAAAACCATTTTTATTCATTTTCCGCCTTTACTAAAATTATAAAGAGAGCCCCTTTGGCAGGGGGGTATTGTCACGAGCGTGACAGGAGAGGGCACTTTTTAGTTCTCTCGCACCAAAGAGGCTCAAAATTATTATAAGGTATAAATAACAGCGATGCAATATATATTTTAAGGAAATTTGGGAAACGGAACAGACATGGTTCGGCCTCAAAAGAGAAAGAGGTGGGAATGGAAATAAAAAGAGCGCGCGAAAATTTTTCAAAAAATACCCCCCTTACAATTACAGATGAGGCCTTATTATTCATATTTAAGCGCATTTTTAGCGAAAATACATTCCTGCCACAAC
>CAYXYY010000029.1:0-23001 GCA_964469495.1 uncultured Planctomycetia bacterium
GTATATCCAAGCATTGTGGAATACTCATTTACCATTGTTATATCTTCTAGGTTATTCAGGCCTGAAAATATACTTACCTTGCTAAACCTCGTTATCCCCGTGAGCATTACAAACTTGGTATGTTCATCGCTTGCCTTAATAACGGAATAAAATCCCCGCAATACGTCCCTTATTTCATTGGCAAGCCCTTTTTTTCTTATGTGGTCAAGTATCGGCTTGTCGTATTCGTCTATCAAAACTACTACGTTTTTGTTGTGTTTTTGCTTTAATTTCAAGATGAGTTCGGTAAATCTCAAGGCATAGTTTTCCTCTGTCAGGCCAATTTCATATTCTTGCGCCACTATGTTTATTTTGCTATCAATTATGCCCTTTAGCTCATCTACATATTCAAATGCAATATTACTAAAATCCACCCTTATAACAGGATATTTATCATCCCAGTCCCATTTATCCTCTATCCACAGGCCTTTGAATAATTCCTTTTCCCCCTGAAACAAATAATTCAATGTGGATATCATCAGGCTCTTGCCAAACCTGCGCGGACGGGAGAGAAAATAGACCTTGCCACTAGTTGCCAAATTATACAAATACTCTGTCTTATCCACATAAATATAGTCTATCTGTGATGTCCTTAAATCCTTAAAATCCTGAATACCTATCGGCAATGCCTTCATATTGCGTTCTCCTCTTTGTTATTACATAAACACACTATATCTTAGAGCTGATTATATCATAAAATATGGCCCAAGCAAAAAGGCATTAAACAATGCCAAATGGCCTTATCTAAAAGGAGTATAATGAGATAATGCTGCTGGTTTTCTCTCGCTCACATAATAATCTCTATTCTCTTTAATAATATCTTCGGCAACAAAAGGACTACAGTAGGCTATAGCCGCCTCCGATGGCTAGTTAACAAGCTGATGGCCCGTTTATCCTCCATTTTTATATTGTCCCAAAGATATAAGGGTTGCAAAATATTATTTTTACCTCTTCCAACTTGTTCTTTCATAGGACAACTATTAGGGCACACGAAACTTTCACATTTATCATTTGGCATAATGTATATCTGATTTTAGTTTTTCAGCGCTGACATAAAAATGTTAGACGACAAACTCGCAAATGCCTATACAATTTCTCACACTATCTGGGAATACGCTTATAACCCGCGAAGTTTTTGATATCCACAAGAATCAAGTACAAACACGGCACCAATAAAAGTGTCAACAGCGTTGAAAACAACAATCCCCAGCTCATAGCAAGGGCCATTGGCATCAAAAACGGATCAGCCCCGCCTATACCATAGGCTACCGTGCCAAGCCCGAGAACCGTCGTAATCGTCGTTACCATAATAGGGCGGAAACGCGCAATAGCCGCTTCCTTTACCGCATTAAATACGCGGGCCCCTGCCTGAAGCCGTTTATTGATAAAATCAATCATAACTATTGAATCGTTCACAACAATACCCGTAAGTCCGATAGACCCCATAATCGTAAAAAAGCTCACCGGGGTATTATGCACTATCAAGGCTATTATCACTCCGATAATGGCAAAAGGTATGGCAAACATTATAATAAAGGGCTGTGATAAAGAATTAAATTGCGTTGCCAATATCACAAATATAAGCAACAATGCCATTATAAATGCCTTGGCCAGATTTCTCATAGACTCCATAGATTCCTCATTTTCTCCCAAAAACCGTATCGTATATCCGGGATATCTCTTTGATATATCTCCAAAACGCCTCTTTAGGAATTTATTCGCCTTGACAGACGTCATATTCTTGTTGTCCACCTCAGCGGTTACATCTATTTCCCTTTTTCCATCCAAGTGGTTTATCGCTTGAACGGCATCAACATATTTTATCTGCGCAATAGATTTCAATGGAACGAGATTGCCGAATCTATTGGAAACCATTATGGTTTCAAACACATCTTCTGTATTACGCCTTTCTATGGGATATCTGACTAATACGTCTATCTCGTCTTCTGCCTTTGATTTTTTTATTGTCGTGGCAATGACTCCTGAAAACGCCGCCCTTACCGCATAGGCAATATCTGCATTTGACACGTAAGCCTCCTGGGCCTTATTCTCATCCACCACAACCCTTGCCTCCCTGCCGCCAATGGCATATGAATCTGAGATATCTGTTATACCTTTAAATGTTTTTAGGTATTCTTTAACCTCATTTGCCAACTTCATCAAGGTATCCCAATCATCTCCTCTAATAGCAACATCAACAGCGGCACCGACTTTCGGCCCTTCTTTAACCTGTTTAACCAATATATCCTTTAAACCTTCGGATTTTAAACGTTCTATAAGGGCATCAACCTTTGGACGCATTTGTTCTATTAACTGCCCAGCGGTCTTGTCCCTCTTATTAAAGGGGGTCAACATAACGGAAATCTGAGAATAATTACTTCCCTCTCTTGAACTACTTCCTCCCCGGCCATAAGGATCTGGCGCAGTACCAACAGTTGTCTCATAATCATCCAGATATTCATCCCCTAAAGATTCTACAATCTTTTCCATCTCCAACGTAAATTCATTCATCTTATCTAAAGATACTCCGGGCTCTGCCTCTAAACTCACGACAACTGCCTCCGTCCCTTTTGTTGAAAACAATATAAATGGTATATTCTTGACAGCGAAAACCAACAAACCAATAAGCAATCCCATCATCACCAAAACCAACAGATATCTCATTCTCAATACAAAGTCTAATAAATGGGCATAGGAGTCAATAACCCTTCTTAGCCACGGACGGCGTTTTACCTGCTGCGTTTTTTTCTCTTTAGGAACGGCCAGAAAATCTGCCAAATGGGATGGCAGAATAAACAAAGACTCAATTAACGAGCCCACCAAAGCCGTAATGACTATCATAGGAATAAAACGGACAAACTTGCCCAAAACACCCCCCATAAACATAAGCGGAGAAAAGGCAACCACTGTTGTTATAACCGTTGATATAACCGGCAACGCCACTTCTAATGCGCCATTTAAAGCAGCTGTGTGCGGATTTTCTCCCATTTCAATATGCCTAAAAACATTCTCTGAAATAATAATGCCGTCATCAACCACTATACCCAATACCATCACCATACCAAACATTGTTATCAGATTAATACTCAATCCCAAGAAGTTCATAACGATAAACGTGATACATATAGCCATCGGTATCCCGATAGCGGTAAAAATGGCGGGTATCGGCGGCAAAAATACAAACAACGCAATCACTACCAAAATAAATCCCAGTATCCCATTTGATTTCAAAACACCTAATCTACGTTTCACATAAAAAGATAAATCGGAATAAGATTCTATGTGCAGATCCGCTGGCGCCTTCTGCCGAAAGAGCTCTAATGCCTGCTCAACGGCATCCACTGTATCGATGATATCGCTCTCCTCTTTCTTAACAACTGTCAGCACAACTGCATTTTTCCCGTTGGCGCGAGTAATAACGTTTTCCTCTTTCAAGCTATGCCTCACAGTTGCCACATCTTTTACCCTTAACGCATTCCCAACATCATTTGCCCTTATAACCGTGTTCTCTATATCTTCGGCCCTAAGGAGTTCCGCATCCACTTTCACCTTTATTTCTTTATCAGAGATATCCATCTTGCCACCGGGCAAATCAACGTTTTGTTTGGCCAATGCAAAGGCAACATCCTTAAATGATATATGGTTCTCATTCATCTTTTCAGGATTAAGTTCTACCCAATATTCTTCTTCCTGATATCCTATTTTATCCACATAAGCAACACCCTTTGTCTCCTCAAGAAGATCCTCCAGATCATCGGCATAGCTATTTATGTCAAACGCGCTCAACTTATTGCTGGAAACCGCCACGTGTAAAATCGGGAGTTCACCCGCGTTCAATTTCTTTACCAATGGCCTGTCTTCCACTTCATTGGGAAGGTTTGTCACCCTGTCTACGGCCTTTTGAATATCGTCAACAACACTATCAACGTCATCTACGCTGTGTTCTATCTCAACGGTAATCAAACTTACGCCCGTAATAGACCTTGACGTAATCCTCTTTATATAAGAAACCGATTTCACTTCCTTTTCTATACGCGAGGTCACAAGTTTTTCAACATTCTCAGGATCAGCGCCTCTAAAAACTGTTGTGATCGTGACTATATTAAAATCAATCGGAGGGAAGGCTTCCCTGTTGAGTCTAAACATAGAAAATATACCGTAAACAACAATAAAAACAGACAGCAGGTTCACAAACAAACTATTTCTTATAGAAAATCTTATAATACCCTTCATTTATCCTCACTTATATTGTATTTAGGCAATGTCATTGCGCATAATTTATACAATTTGGCAACCGCTTGTTTATATGCAAGATCTATATTCAATACAGCCAAACGCGCATTGAGCAAATCCACTTGCGCCCTTAAAAGCAAATCAGCATTTGACCTTCCCTGCGTAATCCTTTTATTCTCGCCTTCCAATCTCTTTTCCTGTAAAACAACCGCTTTCTGCGCTAACTCCAATCGTTTTTTCAAGGAAGATATCAATAGATACTGGGACTCTACATCAGCCTTTATCTTATCCTCTAAGGCCGTTGCCTGTGAGGTTAGCTCTTCCATCTTTAACATATCTTCTTCCATAGCCGCGTATTCCTTTTTCCGTTCAAGCGGCATAGATAAATTCAGCCCTATACTAAACTCATTTCCATCTCTGAATAATCCGTTAAATGTATCGCCAATAGAATCATCTGCGCTATTTTGAATAATTGACGCATTCAGTTTTAACGAAGGCAAAAAACTGTTCTCGTCTATCTTCATTTTCAAGGCAAGTTGTTCTATGGACATAGACAAGACAGCATAATCCCGCCTGTTTTCCAATGCCTTATCCTGATAAAAACCAAGAGACATATTAATGTCATCATCCAAAGAAAGGCTGGATTCCTTCTCCGACAGATCCAAGTCCACCCCGCTTAAAGACTCCAAGACTATTTCAGAAACGAGCAACCTATGTTCTATCTCCATCAAAGATAGCCTGCGGGATAAAACCGCTGCAGAGACATAAAGCATATCCGGAGACTCTGCTGTACCCAAAGACAATTTTTGTTTATAAACACCTTCCAGCCATTCGGTTTGTTTCAAAAGCTGAGAATAAAACTTGCGCGCTTGCGAAAGATATTCCCAAGAAAAATACGCGTTCTCCAAATCATAAATAAACTCTTCCAATGCATCATTTGCCAAAAGCCTTTTTATGGCGGAAGATATCCCGGACATATCAATATTAGCCTTTTGAATAAGGCCAAAACTATTTTTTAACAATTCCTGAGAGATAGATAAAGAAACAGAAGTAATCCTGTTAGGTGTAATACCATACATCTCAACAGGAGACCTGCTGTGAGAAATCCCCAAAGACAAGGCAGTCCCCGAAGAAAATGGTTTAGATATAGACGCAGAATACATCTGTTCGCTTACCGGACTATCCGGCAACGGAAGGTTTGTATCCAAATCATCTCGTTTGAATAAAACAGATGCCTTTATTACCGCATCATAATCAGCCAAGGCATTTTTGACCGGAATGTCTGCTTGTTGACTAACCGCGTCTATCTTTTTAACTGTATCTGAATAATCCAATGCAACGGAAACCAAAGCCTGAACAGAATTAACGGAAATCTCCTGAGAATACACAAAAAAACAAGAGGAGAAAAACAAGACAAAGGCCAAAAGAGTCCTTTTAATATTCAAGATCCCCCCTTATATACAATGAGCCGCCCGGGGCTCGAACCCGGGACACCCGGCTTAAAAGGCCGGTGCTCTACCAACTGAGCTAGCGGCTCACTATTGCCAAAGACTTACTCTCCGTTATTTTCCTTCGGAGGGCATAACTTGCCTTCAATGTGAAGCCTTTCCAGATTATCACACATCTCATTTATCCACTTCGCAACGTCTTGAAACTCATCCGCACTTCTCAAATTCAACCTTAACGAAAAGTTCCCTTTCCCAACGTCCTCCAAGAACCTCTTTATTCTGACCCAAGGCCCTACAATTTTGTGCGTTATATAAAGGCCTTCCCAGTAAACAAATACACCCGTAAGCAAAACCTGAATGGCTATTGTAGCAAAAATTGCCTTAATTACAAGAGGATATTCTGTTACAAACGCATCCTGCTCAAGTTGCATAAATAAAAACGAAATAAATAAAAACGCAAAAATCCCGCCAATAATAATCATCACCACGGTAAACCAAAAAACCCTGCCAATATATTTAAATTGAAACTCCTTGTTTATCAATACCTGCCTGCGTTTTTTAGATGTCATAAAAGGGAAAAACTTGCTCATATTACCCCTTTGTTAAAAGTTATATGACCTTTAATTCCTTTTCCTTATCCTTCAACTTCTGTTCCACTTCATCAACGTATTTATCCATTAATTTCTGCAGGTCTTCTTTTGCCTTAAAGGCCTCGTCTTCGCTTATCGCCTTGTCCTTTGACAATTTATCAATGGATTCTTTTGCTTCCCTTCTAATGGTCCTAAGAGATATCCTCGCATGCTCAGCCTCTTTTTTTACTATCTTATCCAGCTCTTTTCTGCGCTCTTCAGATAAAGGAGGCAACGTCACCCTGATCACCTTACCATCGTCAGTTGGTGTCACTCCCAGTTTCGAATTAGCAATCGCCTTTTCTATATCCCCTATCGTAGAAGGGTCCCATGGCTGAATCAATATTAAATGCGCATCAGGAATACTCACCGAAGCAACCTGTTTCAAAGGCATCAACTGCCCATAACAAGACACCTTTATCTCTTCAACCAAACTCGCAGAGGCCTTACCTGTTCTTATTTCGGAAAGAGAACGAATCAATGCCTCTATGGCCTTTTTCATTAAGCCTTCTGTTGATTTTAAGATTTCTTTGGGAGTTGTTAAGTTCTGCATACAGGCCCCCTTTGTTATTCAGATATTATAGTCCCTATATCCTCGCCATTTACCGTTGCCACAACAGCGCCTCTATGATTGAGATTCAACACCCTAATCGGCATAGAGTTCTCCATACACATAGTTATAGCAGTAATATCCATTACTTTCAAGTTATCTCTTATCACATCAGAATAAGAGAGCCTATCATATTTCTTGGCCTTGGGATTCTTCATAGGGTCGTCTGAATAGACACCATCTACTTTTGTTGCCTTGATAATAAGGTCGGCTTCTATTTCAGCAGCCCTTAATGCAGCCGCTGTGTCCGTCGTAAAATAAGGATTTCCCGTACCCGCGGCGAATATCAAAACCCTGCCTTTTTCAAGGTGTCTAAGTGCCCTGCGTCTTATATAAGGCTCGGAAATCTGCCTCATTTCTATTGCGCTCATTACGCGCGTTGGTATCTCTAATTTTTCCAAGGCATTCTGCAAAGCAAGGGCATTCATAACCGTTGCAAGCATACCTATGTAATCTGCAACTGCGCGGTTAAAACCAAATGCCTCAAACTGCTCCGCGCCCCTGAATATATTGCCTCCGCCCACAACCAAACACACCTGCGCGCCTAAACTATGTACGGCCTTTATCTCACCGGAAATGTCTTCTAAGACATCAAGGGAAATTCCTGAAGACTCCTTGCCTTGCAGGCCCTCTCCGCTTATCTTTAAAACAATCCTTTTGTATTTAACCGGCATTATTCACCAAGTTCAAAACGGACAAACCTCTTTAAGACTACATTCTCGCCTGTCTTAGAAACAACCTCCGTTATGTAATCACTTATAGTTTTGCTCTCATCCTTTACGAACGGTTGAAATAAGAGACAATTTTCTTTTGCGAATTCATCTTTATCATCAACATCCTTTAGCTCTTCCTCTGGAACGTCCTCTATCTTAAGATATTTCGGATTCATTGCGGCTATATGCATTGCTATATTCTTGATTGCTTCCTGAAACATCTCGTTATTGGCAACGAAATCGGTCTCACAGTTAAGTTCAACTAGAACGCCTATCTTTCCGCCTGCATGAATATAAGAACCTATCTTTCCTTGGGCAGTTGCCCTCGATGCCTTCTTCGCTGCAATTTCAATGCCCCTTTTCTTCAAAAGTTCAAGCGCCTTGTTGATGTCTCCATCGGTCTCAGCCAGGGCCTTCTTGCAATCCATCACAGCTGCAGACGTCATATCTCTTAACTTTTTTATGTCTTGCGCGCTAACAGCCATAATTACTCCTCTCCTTGAATATCTTCATCCGTGACTATTTCATCTGCTGCAACAGCCACTTCTTCTGCAAGTTTCTTTGCCTTTTCCGCTAACTCTTTACCATCCGCGGGCTCTTCACCTGACTCTTCATCCTCCTGAACAGGCGCAGTTGTAACGGAAGAACGGGATTCCAAAACCGTATCTATAAGCTCGCCCAATATAAGCCTGATAGACCTAAGGGCATCGTCATTTGCAGGGATAGGATAATCAACGTCATTTGGGTCGCAATTAGTATCAACTATACCTATCGTTTTAATACCTAACCTCTTTGCCTCTCTAACGGCATTCTGCTCATATTCAGTATCAATGATAATCAAAACATCCGGCAATTTTTCCATATCCTTAATACCTGCAAAATTCTTCAGTTTCTTATTATAAAGGCGCATAAACTTTGAACGTTCTTTCTTTTTCAAAAACTCATTGCCTTCCCCGAAAATCAAGGCCTCTAATTCTTTCATTTTGCGAATACTTTCCCTTAACGTAGGGAAATTGGTAAGTGTTCCACCAAGCCATCTATTATTGATATAAAATACATTCGCTCGGGCGGCTTCTTCCGCGACAATATCCCTTGCATGCTTTTTCGTCCCCACGAGAAGCAAACTACCTCCTTTCGCCACAACAGAAGATAAAAAGTTCTTTGCCTCATTGAGTTTTTCCAATGTTTTTTCTAAATCAATAATAAAGATATTCCTCCTTTTGCCAAAAACAAAAGGCTTCATCTTAGGATTCCACTTCTTCGTCTGATGCCCAAAATGGACACCACACTCTAACATCTTTTTAATAATGTCTCTCGCCAACGTTTTTACCTCCTTTTGAGTAACCCTCTAATCTACGCACATAAGATATAACCTAAAATAATATTTTAACAAGACTTTTTGGCTTTGGCAATAGTTTTAATGCGAATGTTTTTTAATTAATTTATATTCTACGCTATCCACTAGCGCCTGCCAAGAGGCCTCTATAATATTTTCCGATACACCTATGGTTGTCCAAGATTCCTCAGCATCCTGTGATTGAATAAGAACGCGAACTTTAGCCGCTGTGCCTTCCCTGCCGTCCAATACCCTAACCTTAAAATCAGTAAGGTGCATTTCCTCTATTTCAGGATAAAATTTTATCAACGACTTTTTCAAGGCAAAATCCAAGGCATTGACAGGGCCATCACCCTCGGCAACGGTATATTCAACCTTATCATTGACCTTTATTTTTACAGTGGCCTCTGTTGAAATTCCTGCCTCGGGCATGCTTTCCACTATTACTCTAAAGCCTAATAGTTCAAAAAACTTATGCCTCTTTTTTGTCTCTTTATAAAGCAACACCTTAAATGAGGCCTCGGCTATTTCAAAGTGATACCCTTCATATTCCAATTCCTGTAATATATCCATAACCCTTTGGGCCTCAGGAGATTTTCTGTCTAAATCAATGTTAATCTCCTTAGCCCTCATTGCCAAGGAACTTCTTCCCGCAAGTTCTGAAACCAGTATCCTGCGTTCGTTCCCAACTAATTCGGGCGCGATATGTTCATACGTGCGAGAGTTTTTCATAACCGCATTTATATGGACTCCTCCTTTATGAGCAAAAGCGCTCCTTCCCACAAATGGATGATTGTTGGGAAGCTGCATATTACAAATCTCTGCAATATAATGCGCTGTCTCTGTCAAATGCTTCAATGTATTCTTTTTTATAGAGGAGATATTCATCTTTACTCCTAATATGCCTATAATAGTTGTTAAATTGGCATTTCCACATCTCTCGCCATATCCATTGATCGTGCCCTGAACCTGTATTGCGCCCGACTGCACAGCCGCAATAGAATTGGCAACGGCAAGGCCACAATCATTATGCGCGTGTATTCCCAGCGGAATAGAAATCTTATCCTTTATCTCTTCCATTATAGAAACGACCTCTGAAGGCAGTGTTCCGCCATTCGTATCACACAAAACCAAGACCTCTGCGCCGGCAGATTCAGCTGCCAATAAGGTCTTTATGGCATATTCGGGATTATCTTTATATCCGTCAAAGAAATGCTCTGCATCGTAAAAAACACGAACCCCATGCTTGACAAGATACCTTACGGAATCCTCTATCATCTTTAGATTTTCCGACAAGGGAATTTTAAATACGTCTTTCACGTGCAGATCCCACGTCTTTCCGAATATGGTAACGATCTGCGCGCCTGAATTTAAAAATGCCTTTAGATTCTTATCGCTGCTTGCAGGATTATCTGCCCTTCTTGTTGAGCCAAAGGCAACCACTTCTGCATTTTTCAAGTTTAACGACTTAACCCTCTTAAAATACTCCATATCCTTGGGATTGGACCCTGGCCAACCGCCTTCTATAAAATGCATGCCGAGGTTATCTAATTTTTCGGTTATCTTGAGTTTATCATCAACGCTAAAGGATATGCCCTCGCTTTGAGAACCATCTCTTAATGTGGTATCATACAACTCCACTCTTTTTTTCATCTAGGACTACCTACCTTTCTTGGATAACTTAAATGCCTTATGCAAAACCTCAACGGCCTTATTCCCGTCCTTTGCACGTATAATACAAGATATGCTGATTTCCGAAGTGCTTATCATATCTATATTTATCTTATTTTTTGCCAAGGCATCAAACATTAACGCGGCAACACCGGGATGGTTTTTCATCCCAACGCCCACAATAGAGACCCGGCTAATTTTCTCATCTGCCAATACATTCCCTATTCCAATCTTTCTGGACAAATCATCCAAGATCTTTAACGTCTGTTTAAGATCGTCCTTTGCCACGGTAAAAGACAAATCCGTAATTCCCTGAGAGCTGACGTTCTGAACAATAACATCAACACTTATCCCTGCCTTTGAAACCTCTTTAAAGATCTTTGCAGCCATACCCGGTTTATCCGGGACATCGCATATAGTTATCTTCGCTTCCTTATTGTTAAGTGTAATACCTCGCACTACCGCGCCTTCCATATCCTTAACCTCCTCGCTAATAAGCGTTCCTGGACGATTATTCAAACTACTCCTGACAACAATTGACACTGAAAACTTTTTTGCAAACTCAATAGACCTTGCCTGCATAACCTGAGCTCCCAACGATGCCATTTCCAGCATCTCATCATAGGTTATATGGTTTATCTTTCTAGCTGATTTAACAATACGCGGATCTGTCGTAAAAATACCGTCTACGTCCGTATATATCTCACACAACCCGGCCCTCACCGCATATGCCAATGCAACAGCAGTTAAATCAGAACCTCCTCTGCCAAGCGTTGTTATATCTTCATCAGGGGATAATCCCTGAAAACCCGCCACAATAACTACTTTACCCTGCCTGATTTCTTTAAGAATCCTTTTCGGGTCTATATCCACAATCTTTGCCTTGGTATGCAACTTATCCGTATATATTCCGCTCTGAGCGCCTGTCAAGGCGACTGCGTCTATCCCCAAGGCGTGCAGGGCCATAGTCAACAGAGAACTGGATGCCTGTTCCCCTGTTGCCATCAACATATCCATTTCCCTTGCCGTTGGTTCGGGATTTATCTTATGGGCAAGTTCAACCAATTCGTCCGTTGTATCTCCCAAAGCAGATACAACGACAACCAAATCCTTGCCCTTATCTCTATACGACTTAATCCTGCGCGCAACGTTCTTTATCCTCTCAACATTGGAAACAGAACTTCCTCCGTATTTTTGAACAACCAGATTTTCCCTTTTCTTCATTTATCCTCCTGTACTACTTACAAGAATTGCCAGTTTACCGGAATTAGATATAATACTATTATAAAGGTAAAAAGTAAAACAATAATTAGCAATTCAATCGGGCATATTACTTAACCAAACTTGGGATGGCAAGAAATAATTCTCTGGTAAACTGGACAAACAAGGCAGAAAACCATGGCATTAGCAAAGCAAATAAAAACATGACGATAATCAGTTTGGGGATAAAGGTAATCGTCATCTCGTGTATCTGAGTAACTGCCTGAAAAATACTGACAAGCAACCCTACCACAAGACTGCCTATCAAAAGCGGCCCTGAAATAAGCGCGCCGGTTATCATCCCCCTGCGCAATATCTCTACTGCCTGATCAAGAGTCATTATTCAATCCCCTGTTAAAACGTACCAGCCAAAGACCTGACCAACAAATTCCACCCGTCCACTAATACGAACAACAATAATTTAAACGGCAATGATATCATAATCGGAGGAAGCATCATCATTCCCATAGACATAAGAACACTTGCAACCACCATATCAATTATCAAAAACGGCACATATAAGATAAATCCTATAATAAAGGCCGTTCTGAGCTCACTCAACACAAAAGCTGGAATCAAAACCATAGTAGGCAATTCTTCGCGTGTTTTTGGCACAGGTGTCTTTGAGATGGCCAAAAACAAAGCGATATCCTTATCTCGCGTCTGTCGAAACATGAACCTGCGCAATGGCTTTTGCGCCTCTTCTAATGCCTTTTCCATAGAAATACTTCCACTAGTGTAAGGTTTAACAGCATTGGTATTGATATCTTTCCACACAGGCGCCATGATCATCGCCGTTAAGAACAATGCCAACCCAATGAATATCTGATTAGGCGGCAATTGCTGGGTACCCATAGCATGCCTTAAAAAGGAAAACACTATAATAATCCTGGTAAAAGAAGTCATCATAAGTATAATAGAGGGAGCCAAAGACAATACAGTAAACAGGAAAAATAAACGCATAGTGAAACTGACTTCGCCGGCTGTTTTAGCAGGCTCAATAAAAGTAAACTTTGGCACCCACCAATTATCAGCCGCATACGCATTATGGGAAAAGATAAATAAACCTAATCCTATAAACACCAATAAAACAAGATATTTATTTAAGACATGCCTCATCGCATTACAAAAACTACTGAACATATACCACCCCAAAAATATTATGCGCAAATACGCTCGCCCGTTAACCGGCCGAGTATTTCTATGTATTTAGCCCTTGTGTTTTCAACTACATCATCGGGAAGATGCGGGCCCGGCGGGGTCTTGTCCCAATCAAGGCCGCTGAGGTAATCTCTTACAAATTGCTTGTCATAGCTCTTTTGACTTCGCCCTTCTTGATATTCATCAACCTTCCAAAAACGCGAAGAATCAGGTGTCAGAACTTCATCTATTAAATATAGCTGTCCCTCACCATCCAAACCAAACTCAAACTTGGTATCGGCGATTATTATGCCCCTGCTTAAGGCATATTCCCTTGCAAGGGAATAGAGTTCTATACTCTTTTCTCGAACAACACTAGCCAGATCCGGCCCTATCATATCTTGAACCTGCTTAAATGTTATCTCCTCATCATGGCCTTCTTCGGCCTTTGTCGTAGGCGTAAATATAGGTTCCTCTAACCTCTGGCTCTCTTTCAATCCTTTTGGCAGGTTTATACCGCTTATCTTGCCTGTCTTTTGATAACTCTTCCAACCCGACCCAGTAATATATCCGCGCACAATACATTCAACCGGAAGTGGTTTTAATTTCTTAACCAGCATTGAACGTTGAGACAGCTCGCTCTCATTCTCTTTAATCTCAGGAAATTGCCATACTATTGTTGATGCATAGGTGCTGATTATATGCGTCTTTATACTATCTGAAAAAAATTCAAACCAAAATCTGCTCATCAATGTCAATACCTTGCCTTTATCCGGTATTGGCGTTGGCAGGATAACGTCAAATGCGGAAATCCTATCACTCGTGATAAGCAGTATCTTATCGCCTAAATCATAAACATCTCTTACTTTGCCTCGCATTAAATCCCCTACAGGAAGGTTTGTCTCAATTACAGGCATACCCATTCTCCTCACAGCTTCACACTATATAAACCGGTATAGTTAAATAATCCAACACCATACTTAACAACTTGTGCGGAGGCTGAAGCGCAGTGCGTTTTTTTGTCTCCCGGCCCAGAACAACTACATCGGCCTTGCAATTCTTGGCGCACTCCAAAACCGTTTTTTCCAAAATCCCCTCTTCCTGCTCCAAGACAATGCTTACACCTTGATCCTTTGCCATCTCTTCTATTGCATATAAATACTTCCAACCGTCTTCACTCAAATCAACGTACGCCTCACTCTCCGTCTTTTTCAACACCTTATGCATCACCTTTATCACAGCAGGGGATATTATGTTCAGCGCCACTATCTTCGCGCCCGACATCTTCGCCAAATCAATAGCGCCTTGAGCTGCCTTAAAGCTCTCTTCAGAGCCTTTTACAAGCAATAAGATTGTTTTTATCATATACCTGCCTTCTTTTTCGTCATCTGTTTAACTTTCTTCTGCCTGACGAACATCTCCCGTTCATTTTCTTCCAACACATTCTCTATCCAGCCTTTTAGTTCGCTGTACATAGGTATAAAAAACACGTCTAATGCATTGACCCTTCGCTGGGTCTTTTTTATCTCACGCGCAAGTATATTAACAATATACCTTGTTTCTATATACTTGACAAGCAGTTGTTGAAGCTCCTGCGCCTTTTTAAGGGCAAGATCCATCTCAAAAGATGAAAACGCAAGGCCGGGTTTAAATATATTCGCTTTGGTTATGTTTAATTCAGGCACGCGTATGCCCATTATGCTTCGATAAACCGTTTCAACCTCTATTAACGAAGTGCTTTGGGCAAGGAGCAATTCCTTTTTTTCCAACCCAAGGGCAACCGCGCCTTTCTTAAAATGGGAATAATAATCTGTTAGGGCCTCTTTTAGCTGCGTATAAGATGCCCTTAATTCCTCTACAACGGAAAAGAATTCCTTCATAAGGGCATCTCGTTTCTTTTCAAGAAGGGAATAACCGTCCTTTGCCAATGCAAGGGATTCTTTCACCTTACGAAGACTGCTGCGGCTTGCTATTACCTTTTCCATATCAAATACGTTTATAGTATTTCTCTATCTGTTTTCTGCTTATCCTATGCAACTGGCTCTCAGGCAATATAGACAAGACTTCCCAAGCAATCTCCAAACTATCCTGAAGGCTCCTGTTCTCGTTTTTCTCCTGAGATAACAATCTCTTTTCAAACTTTTCCCCGAATTCCAAAAATCTCTTATCCCTCTCACTCAATTCTTCTTCGCCGATGATATCCGCCAAACTCCTTATCCTCTGCACCTCAGCATAACTTGCATAAAGCTGATTTGCCACATTAGGATGGTCCTCCCGCGTCAGGCCCTCTCCAATAGCATCCTTCATCAACCTTGATAGACTGGTAGGCAAGTCGACCGGAGGATATATCCCCTTCTGATGCAACACGTTTGAAAGCACTATTTGCCCCTCTGTAATATACCCGGTTAAATCCGGTATGGGATGGGATATATCCATATTTGGCATTGTTAAAAACGGTATCATGGTAATAGAACCCCTGCTTCCTTTAACTCGGCCACAACGCTCATACAAGTTGGCAAGGTCGGTATACATATAACCAGGATATCCCTTCCGGCTAGGGACCTCATCCCTTGCGGCGGAAAGTTCACGCAAGGCCTCGCAATAGTTCGTCATATCGCCTATTATTGCCAAAACATGCATATCCTTTTCAAATGCAAGATATTCCGCTAACGTCAGCGCGCAACGCGGGGCAATAAGACGCTCTTCAGGAGGATCATCAGCCAAGTTTAAAAACATAGTAACCTGATCCATGCTAGCAGTATTTTCAAGCGCCTCTCTGAAAAACAAGGCTTCGTCAAATTTTATTCCCATTGCGGCAAAAACGATTGCAAAACGCTCTTCCTTTTCCCCGATATTTGCCTGTCTGATTATCTGGGCAACAATCTCATTATGAGGCAGGCCTGATCCGGAAAATATAGGCAATTTCTGCCCGCGCACCAATGTATCCATCAAGTCAATTGCGGTAATGCCTGTCTCAACAACGTTATTAGGATATGCCCTTCTCATAGGATTTATGGCAAGCCCATTTATATCCAGTTGTTTTTCGGGAATAGGGTATGGATAATCATCTATCGGCATTCCCAGTCCATTAAATACCCTGCCCAACATCGCCTCAGATACACCAAGTAAAAACGGTTTATCCAAAAACTTCACTGAACTCTTTTCATTGGAAATGCCGGTTGTCCCTTCAAAAACCTGCACAACAATGGCCTCTTTGCCTGATTCCAATACCCGGCCGAGCCGTTTCTCGCCATTGGGAAGGGCAACCTCAACCATCTCGCCATAAAATACACCCGGAAAAGGCTCTAATATGGCAATGGCATTTTTTATCTCCCTGAAATTACTGGCCTCTTTTATACCATTAAACACCAGCGCCTCCATACTTTACAGAAAGTTCATCAAATTCATTTCTCATCAGTTCTATGAACTCATCTATCTTTTCCAGCTGGTCATTCGCAACTTCCTCTTTTAGCCTCTTTATATCAGAAAAACTATTCAGTTCCAATACAGTCAATATATGGACTCCTAAATTCAAGATTTTCACTGCCTCATCGTAAAATATAAGTATAGCCTCTATGATCTTCAGGCTCTTTTCAAACGCACAAAAGCTGTCAATATCACTATATGCGTTTTGCTGAAGCACACCGAAACGCACCAATGAAGCAACCTCTATAACAAGCCTTTGATGGTCCGGCAAGGCATCCACACCAATTAACTGAGCAACCTTTTCTAACCTATCGGCATCTTGCAGAATCGCTATTATCTTATTGCGAACCTCTTTCCATTTATTATTGCCAAGCCTCTCTTCCCACCACTCAGACAAATCATCGACATAACCGCTATAACTGTCTATCCAATTTATTGAAGGAAAGTGCCTTTGTCCGGCCAAACGCTTATCCAATGCCCAAAACGTCTTTACATAGCGCTTCGTGTGCATCGTAACCGGCTCTGAAAAATCTCCACCCGGAGGAGAAACAGCGCCGATAACTGAAACAGAACCCTTATTACCGCTCAAGGTATCCGCATAACCGGCCCTTTCATAAAATTCACCAAGCCTTGAAGCCAAATACGCAGGATACCCTTCCTCAGCAGGCATCATCTCAAGGCGTCCGGCAATCTCCCGCAAGGCCTCTGCCCAACGGCTCGTTGAATCTGCCATTAACGCCACATTATACCCCATATCCCTAAAATACTCCGCAATAGTCATACCTGTATAAATACTGGCCTCTCTTGCCGCAACAGGCATATTAGAGGTATTTGCTATAATCACGGTCCTCTCTATCAATGGTTTGCCTTTTCTCGGGTCCTTCAGATGGGGGAATTCTTCTAGGACCTGAGTTATCTCATTGCCCCTTTCCCCGCATCCGATATATACCACCACATCAGCAGACGACCACTTTGCAAGCTGATGTTGAGTAATTGTCTTTCCCGTCCCAAAACCACCCGGAATAGCGGCTACCCCGCCTAATGCAATCGGAAACAAAAAGTCTATCACCCTCTGCCCGGTTATCAACGGCACACTGGGCCTAAGCCTCTTGGCAACAGGCCGTTTTTTCTTAACAGGCCAGCGCTGATACATCTTCACAGCTATCTCACGGCCATCCATCGTCTTAATTTTTGCGAGCTCCTCATCTATGCGATACTGCCCCTCAGGCTTTATCCATAAAACCTTGCCCTCTGTTCCATAAGGAATTAATATCCTGTGTTCTATAAGAGAGGTCTCCTGAACAGTTCCCAGAATCTGGCCGGACTTAACATCAGAACCTTCTTTTAAAACCGGCCTAAAATCCCAGAGTTTTGACCTGTCCAATGAAGGCACATTCACTCCATTGGCAACAAACGTTCCGCAAGAATCAGCTATGGCAACAAGAGGACGCTGTATACCGTCAAATATAGTCCCCAAAATACCCGGGCCAAGTTCAACAGAAAGAGAATACCCCTTATCTATAACAACATCGCCAGGCTTCACGCCCACGGTATCCTCAAAGACCTGCACAATGGCCTTATCACCGCGAACAGCAACGATCTCGCCGACTAGCTGAGACGCGCCAACCAAAACCTGATTACCCACCTTTATGTCGTTAAAGCCCTCTGCTATTACAACAGGGCCGTTAACAGAAAAAACAGAAGCCATAAATTATTCCACCTTGCCAATAATGGCCGTAATCTTCTTTACCTTACCTGCCCTTAAATACTCCGCAAGTTTTCCCCGCAGAACCGATCCCCTCACCTTTTCTTTGGAATTATATTCCAAGACCAACTCCATTTCAACAACGCCTATATTACTATCATAGCAATTGTACCTCTCAGGATTCAAATAAACAACCTTTGTTTTTGACATAAGCATAAAACCAAAGGAATTAACATCCAATAGATCCTTTCCGAACCTGCGTTTTTCAGACAAAAACAGCCACTCCGGCAATTTAGGATTCAATTCAAATGAAAGTTCTCCGTTCTCAACGAAAAACAGCCTCTCCCCTACGCACAGAGAAAGCCATATATTTATCCACTCAACAGTGGAACCCGTCAACCTTGCCACAAACCCCTTGCCCCACATCTTCTTTTGAGGAAACGCGCTGCTGACGATAAAAGAAGAATTTTCCAAGATACTACGGCCATAAACCTGCGGATCCATAAAACATATACTGCAACGCAATAAATCCGTAAAAAATTGCTTGCCAATATTGTGTCTTAACAATTCAAGCAGATACTTATATTCCATATGCAGCCATATAGATTCATTCTCAAGCCAGCCCGGCGTAAATATAGCGCTACGGCCTATTTCTTTGGGCATAAACCTCAAACTTGCGCACACCTTATACATAGAAAGGGCCTTGTCATATAACGGGCTCTTTTTTACAGCTGAATACAATTCCCTTGCCTCACTTTTATTACAAACCCTCAAATAATGCATTTGTCCCTCTAAAAACAAGGGCAGGACCTTGCGATCAAACCTCAAAACCTCCACCAACTTTTGCCCTTTTGAACTTAATTCTCCGGTTTCCTTATATTTAACCGCATCATAATAAAAATACGTATCTATCAAACCATTTTTATTCTTGGACTTCTCAACGGCCTGCTCCAATCTATCTTCCATTACCCTCAATAAAGATGACAATTCGCCCTTATCAAAACGCTTTTCCTTTCCGGAAATCCCCCAAAAAACACCTTCCCTAAATGCCTCTTTAACACTACCTGCTTTTTTCCAAAATTCAAAGGCATCTTTCTCATCTGCGATATTTTTGATATCCCTGGCTAAAGCAACTATCTCCTCAGGGAAGTCCTGTTCAACAGATTCTGATTCAAAGTCATTTAGGATCTTTGACAAACGCCTAATTAACCTCAACACCTCTATTGTCTCAGAAACAGATGAGCCGAATAACCCTGGCAAACCGTTTAACGAATCATACCAGTTAGGCTTATCCGCATCCATCTCTATTCCGATACCATCTGGATCCAAATTTAAAAACTTCACCAGCGCAAGAGAAACCAGTTTAACAAACAAAGTCGTATGATAAATCTCTCCTTTGCCGAAATCCACCCGCACCTTGTTTTGTCCCGACTGGCGCGAAGCTATCAACTCCTCTTTTTCTTCTGAGTTTCTAACAGAACCGAACTGCCTAACACCGTCATCCGTAAGCACATATTTCTCACCGCGTTTAGCAACATAATGGCTATTATCATAAAAAGAATAAGTCTTGTCCTCAAAAAACAGATCCTTCTCCTGTTCAGGATATATTCGCAAAAAGGCATCTATCAAATCCTGATTATAACTCCAGTGATCCGTCCAGAAACCTTCCCCATGGTTTGCCTCTTCTATGCGCTCGCACAAAGACAAAAGCCTTGACAAAAAGGCATCTCTTGAACCACGAATACGAATATTAGAACCCAAAAGAAACCCAAATAACTGCCCTAAGTCAAACTGCCCACTGAGCAAAAACGAAGAGACGTTTTTAATGGCCTTTTCACTAAAAAATTTCGACAACTCCGATTCGAGTTTTTTCTTATTGCAAGCAACCAAGAAAGACACACCATTTACGTGCAAAGGGTTATAACCATCTAATTGAATGAGATTCAAAAACAGAGATATATTAGACCTGCCGACTTGAGGTTTAAAAAATACGTCCAAACGCCTGTTTTGATTTATATCCCTGTAATTCCCATTACCTTGAGAATAAAACGTTGGCCTTAAACGAAAATTATTATAATCCCTCTCAAGATCACCGTGTTTTCTGGCGTATACATAAAAGACGTGTTCCTTATCCTTGCCTATTAACGCAGGATACCCGCCTCGCAGGATATTGTCCAGATAACTCTGTTTAGTATAGAAATCAAATTCCTTAAACGCGCTTACCGACTCAACCTCACTTGCCAGTGATTCTATCAGCTTCTTGTTTTCTATACGTTTATTCGTAAAAAAGTCGCACGAAGCCTTTTCCGCCAATGCCGATGCAGCTTTCTCCGAATGGGCATGGCCAATAATCGTTGTAAATGAAATCTCACCCGACTTAACCACCTGTTTTTTACAGAGAGAAAATGCGCAAGGCAATTTATTTTGCATCACTTGTGCCCTTGGATATATAAAATTAACATCGGCCAAAAACTCAGAAGGAAAATCAAAATCAGTATTATCCGCAAATATCTGTTCTGGATCCGAAATAATCTGCAACATCCCATCCATGCCATTTTTATTCCCGGAATAAAAAGAATAAAAGAAATTACCCTCATTAACTTCAACGACCTCGGGCCTGTCATCCAACTCAACCCTGACCTTATAAAAACCGACTTTGGAGTTCAGATGTTTAGACACCATCCATGCTTCAGCAGTTCTTGTCATATTCTTCACGACATACTGGTTCATACCATAAGGCAAGATAACCGGCAACCCATCTAAGACCTCTAAATTTAAGTCCTTACTTGGATTTAAATTCCTGATAGAGACATGCCGCACAATGGCCGGCACATTTTCATTTGGCAGAGTATAATAAATAACCTTAACGCTTATCCCCAAGGTCTTGTTTGTTTCCTCTATCTCAAGCTCATAAGGCCTGATTATCATCTTATTAGTCAATGCAAAGGCCTTATTTAAAAGTGAGTTCTGAAAAGGCTCATAATAAATAAACCCATGTTCGCGTTTAAACTTTATAAACGTCCTGAAACCCAACCTTGAAGTGTTCTGATAAGACTTATTAGCAGGGAAAAACTCTTGAATCGCCTTATCCTTATCCTGTATGCCAAAACTGGCAATACACTGCCCCTTATTCACATAAAACGCCCACAAAGGTATCCCATTAAGCCCGGCTATACCCGGGAAAAAACTGGAAAACGTATTTGCGTAATTGTAATTCTCTATAACAAAACCGCCGTCAGGCAAAATAGAATAAATCGCATCCTTGTCTTGAATCCCGCTTAAATTCACACCTACTCCTTTTCTTGTGAAAACGCTTTCATTTCAAAAACAAAAAAACAGGGCATTGCCCCGCGCTGATTTCAATCATTATTTCAGATAGCCTTTAAATTTATGGCGGGGACGACGGGATTTGAACCCGCGATCTCCAGATCGACAATCTGGCATTCTGAACCAGGCTGAACTACGTCCCCATTAGAAACCTTAATATACTATAAAAATATCCCGAAATCAAATGAAATTTTTACCACAATCTATGCGCCCACCACCTCATTGACAACCGCCTGTACATCTTGGACATCCGTTGTGCCACTGCCATTTACATCCGCCCTGCTGTTGGTACTCGTGCCTAAAACTACGTTAACTATTATCTGTATATCCAATATATTTACTAAACCATCTTGATTAACATCATTTCCATTGTTACTAGCAGAAAGATATTCATATGGCCCTATATCATACCCTCTCCCTTGCGGACGAACATTGCCATCTAAATCACTCTTTACCAAATCCGCGACATCTGACGTCCCGGCATCTATCGCAGGAGAATCCTCCTGCAGATGAAAATTATTATCAGCCATATCCACAAACTTCGGGTCCTGGTTGATAATATTGTCCTCCCCATATGCAGGATCTATCTCACGATATTCATCTGTATTAAAAAGCAGGTTATTTCCACCATCTATGCTCGAGGCCTCATCAGCCCAATACTGAGCACGAACATTATAAAATATATTGTTCTTTATCTCTCCTGTGCTCGGACTATGACTTTCACTTCTAGATACGCGAAGTCCAACACCATAAGCTACTATGTTATAGAATAGATTGTTATATACTTTAAGATTATTAATTCCATGCGCAGATATACCCCATGATGCTGATGTGTTAAAAATATTGTTCTTTATGATAATATTATCATGTGAACCATCAGTACCTTCCATCATTAAGAACTCATGTACCGGCCCTTCAACAATATTCTTTTCAATAACTACATTATGTGTAGTATGATCAGGATTAAAAGAAAACGTCTGGAAACCATCTACGTGTGATGTGCCTACTTCAGCCATGTCCGTGCCATGTAAATAGTTATTCCTTATAATATGTCCATTGCCAGCAAATCTCATATAATCTGCATCGCCTCCGATCGTTCGTACGAGTCTCTCAATCTCGTTGTTCTCAACCACCCAATCCTTGCCACCTATCATTATCCCTTTATTGCATTTGTAAATGTAATTGTTTGCAACGTATATGTAATCATGAACCCTTCCATCTTGCCACGTAGGAAGAATCGCAGAACTCGTTACATCGTGAAAATAATTGTTAACTATATCCCAATACGAGCCCTCAAGCCATATGCCTCCTCCTAACCAAAGACCATGATCATATGATATATCAAAACCTGTTATCCGTATGTAATTGTTGTTCTGCCCTAAAAATCCCTTCATCTTAGCCCCATAAACACTCTCGGACTTAAATATAATTGGTCTGTGAACACTCCCACTCAAACCCTTCGGT
>CAYXYY010000030.1:0-133102 GCA_964469495.1 uncultured Planctomycetia bacterium
TTTTTGTTGTATTTTTGCTTGAGGGCTGTAATTAGTTCTTTAAATTTAGACGCATAATTTACGCCTTCTAATTCTATATCATTATCTTTGGCTATGTCATATAGTCTTTCCTCTATTACGGATATCAATTCATTTTCCGTCCTAAATTTTACTTCACTAAAATCCACTCTGATAACAGGATGTTTATCATCCCAATTCCACTTATCCTCTATCCACAGGCCTTTAAATAGCTCTTTTTCACATTGAAACAGATATCCCAATGTGGATATCATCAGGCTCTTGCCAAACCTGCGCGGACGAGAAAGAAAGTAAACCCGGCCACCTTTAACCAAGTTATACAACGACCGCGTTTTATCTACATAGATATAGTCCTCTTTTGAAGTCCTTAATACCTTAAAATCCTGTACCCCTATGGGCAATGTTTTCATATAATCTCCTTTTTTCGTTTCCTCCCAAACACGCCAAATCTAAAGCTAATTATATCATAAAACAAACTCCAGACAAAAAACATCGCAATATCTATGTTATGGTATTAGCAATCACACAAATTTTTAATCAAAACAATCTTTTTGGGAACTATACTAATATAAGTAATGGATAAGTCCTCAATGGCATGCAAATAAAAACTCTCTTGCAAGCGATTATACATAAATGTATAATCGCTTTGTCTGTTATATATTATGAGTAAGAACTCTTAATTTACTGTTAAAAAGGAGTGGTTATGGGTGGTATTTTTCACGCTTACGACATTAGGGGGATATATCCTGACGAAATAAATGAAGAGATAGCCCAAAAGATTGCCTATGCCCTGTGCGAGATGTTCCCAACTGTACAGGAATTTTGCATAGGCAGGGACGCACGGATATCCTCTCCATCCTTGTTTACCTCTATAATGGACGCATTTATTTCTTCAGGGAAAGACATAACAGACATAGGTATGGTATCAACGCCTATGAGTTATTTTGCATCAGGCAAATATGGATTTGGCGTAACCATCCAGATCACGGCCTCTCACAATCCGAAAGAATACAACGGCATGAAGATATGCAGGGAAAATGCCATTGCCCTTAGTTATGAAGGCGGAATAAAGGAGATTGAAGAAAAGGTCAAAAGCGGTGTAATCGTAAGACCAACTATTAATAAAGGCAAAGTCAAAAAACTGAATATTGCGCAGGACTATATCCAACACATATTATCCTTTGTAGACATACAACGGCCATTAAAAATCGTTGTTGATGCGAGTAATGGAGCAGTAGGGCCTATCGTAGAAAAATTTTTCTCAAATATAGAAAACATAGAACTCTATCCCTTGTTCTGTGAACCCGACGGAACGTTTCCTAATCACAGCCCCAATCCGATGAAAGACGAGGCGTTGGAAGCTCTAAAGGCAAAGGTAAAAGAAACAGGCGCTGATTTAGGTGCGATATTCGACGCAGACGGCGACAGGGTGATGTTTATAGACGAAAATACCAACAGGATAAAACCCGATATAATCACGGCACTAATAGCCATCGAGATATTGGAAAAAGAAGGGCCATCGGTTATAGGCTATGATTTACGCTCCAGCAGGGCTGTGCCGGAAATAATAAGAGAACACAACGGTAAGCCTGTAATCACGCGCGTTGGGCACGCATACATGAAGGAAGTTATGCGCAAAGAGAATTCTCCGTTTGCAGGCGAACTATCAGGACACTATTACTTCAGGGATAATTACTTCGCAGACAGCGGTATGCTTGCATTAGTCAAGGTCCTGAACATCGTCTCAAAACAAAACAAACCGTTTTCCGAAATAATCAAAGAATTAAACAGATATTACGCGACCGGAGAGATAAACTTCAGAGTTCAGGATCCGGATCAAGTGATAGCCAAAGTGGAGGAATCATTTTCATACAACCCTGACGTGATAAATGTCATGAAATTAGACGGGTTAACTGTTGAATTTAACAACTGGTGGTTCAACCTGCGCAAATCAAACACAGAACCATTGGTAAGATTAAATCTCGAGGCTGATACACCCGAGAAATTGGAAGAAAAGAAGAGGTTTTTGATAGAATTAATCGAAGGGGCAGAAAAATGAGATTTAAATTTCCCAAAACCAAAATAGTAGCCACCCTAGGGCCGGCATCTTTTAAGAACGATATGATAAAAAAATTCTTAAATGCCGGTGTTGATGCCTTTAGGTTAAATATGTCTCACGGATCTTTTCAGGATTTTGCTGACCTTATACAGCGCATCAGAAAAATATCCAATGAAAACAGCCGCGGGGTCGCTATTGTTCTTGACCTGCCAGGGCCCAAAATGCGCTTGGGCAAACTTGAGAAAGAGATTCACATAAAAAAAGGCGATAAGGTTGTTTTTTCTTCAAATCCAAACGAGAAAATAAAAGATACTATTGTCCTACCCCACACAATAGAGGGACTGGGAAAAAACGTAAAAAAAGGCGCTATTATATACGTAAGCGACGGTATGCTGCAATTCAAGGTCATTGAAATAAAGGGCAAAAAGATCATGACACGCGCCATGCTTCCCGGAACGGTCAGATCACATAAAGGCATTAACGTCCCCGGATTGGAGATAAAAGGCGGCGCAATTACTGATTTTGACAAATCCTGCATAGAGTTTGGAGTTAAAAATAAAGTAGATATTATATGCGTATCTTTTGTTGGCGGCAAAAAAGACATAGAAACCGCCCGGGCGTTATTGCCAAACGATCCACATTACAAACCATTTATTCTCGCAAAGATAGAAAGAAAGGTCGCATTGGATAATATTCAGGAAATCATAGAGGCAGCTGATGCGGTCATGGTGGCAAGAGGGGACCTTGGCGTGGAACTTCCGATAGAAGAAATACCGTTAAGACAAAAAGAGATTATCCACATTGCAAACATGGAAGCAAAACCGGTCATCGTCGCAACACAGATGCTCGAATCAATGGTAGATAACCTTCGTCCAACCCGCGCCGAAGTTACTGACATAGCCAATGCCATCCTAGACGGGGCAGATGCCATTATGTTCTCAGAAGAAACAGCCATAGGAAAACACCCGTTGGAAGTTGTCAAAACCGCAATAAAGATCGCCAAATTAACCGAACATGCACTGCTTGAACCCGGCAGTATGGCCCAACAAATAAGAGAAAAGATAAGACATTCAAAACGTATAGACGACATGATAAGCATAGCGACTTACGATATCTTGAGCAATAAAACAGTCAGTTTTCTCGTTGCGCCAACAACAACAGGGATGACAGCGCGCAGAATATCCCGTATACGTCCAAGGCAATGGATCTTGGCAATAACAGACAACTATACAACACGCAACATCTTAAACATATCCTTTGGAGTAATGCCCATGTATATGGGACGGCTCACACTCGTAAAAGACGAGTTTACCAAATTCCTAGAAGGAGAAGGCATAATAAATAAAGGGGACAGAATAGTAATTACATCAGGGACACTCTTTGGCATTCCGGGAAGCACTAACTCATTAAAGGTCATAGACGTGGAATGAGGATTGAAAACGCGCCGAATATCCTCACATTATCGCGTATCCCTCTATCCATTTTGGCGTTTTTTGCATTTTTATATTGGGACAAACAAGCAGGGTTTCTTCTATTCCTGATAGGATTTATAACAGACTGGCTCGACGGAAAATTGGCGCGTAAATACAACTGCGCATCAGAATTCGGGAAATTAATGGATCCCATTACGGACAAACTTTTGGTCATGCTTGCCTTTTTGGCCTTGTCTATCAAACACATAATTCCATTGTGGGTAGTCATATTGATTGCCTTGCGAGAAATATACTTTACTATATTTAGGATAATCAAGATAAAACAGGGAAACGCAGTAATTCCTGCCGGTATATGGGGAAAGTGGAAAACAACGATCCAAATGATCACCTTGGCAATAGGATTATTTGCTTTGACTTGGGATACACCTTTTCTATTCAGGCCAACATTTATTTTGTCATTTATCTGCCTGTTCCTGACGTATTATTCAGCTATATTTATCTGGCGGGCAGGTGTATAAATAGCCCCTCGACAAACCAATAGATTTTATGATAGCATAAAACGAATACGTTAAACTAACACGTTTAAAATGAGGGGGAAAGATGAAGATAGTTTCCGTTATTGGCGCAAGCCAGGCAACAGCTGAACACCTGGATCTTGCATACGAAGTCGGGAAAATCGTAGCAGAAACAGGAGCTGCCCTGCTCTGTGGCGGGATGGGCGGGATAATGTCTGCTGCGGCAAAAGGCGCAAAAGAGAATAACGGCCTCACGATAGGAATATTACCCAATGACGATAAAACAGGCGCAAATCCATACATAGACATCGCAATCCCAACTGGACTAGGCCAAGCACGTAATGTAATAACGGCATATTCCGGAGACGTTATCATCGCACTGCCTGGAAAATACGGCACGCTTACTGAAATAGGATTCGCCCTTTCAAAAGACAAGATAATCTTAGGGCTTTATACATGGGATATCCCGGGTATTGAACAGATAGACGGATTAGAAGTCCTAAAAACACGCCTTACTGAATTATTATCCCAAGAATCATAAAAAAAGGGCAGCTTTTAAGCTGCCCTTTTTTTAAACGAATTCCCTGAATCAATAATTCTTACACAACCTTTCATAATAGGACTTAGGATGCGCACAAGCTGGACACTTCTCAGGCGGTTCAATACCCTCGTGAATATATCCGCAATTGCGGCACTTCCAGAGAATCTTCTCCTTGCTTTTAAACATCCCCTCTGATTCAACCTTTTCAAGCAAGGCCCTGTATCTTTCTTCATGCCACATCTCAGCGCGGGCAATAGCTCTAAACACAGCAGCAATTTGAGGGAACCCCTCTTCTTCAGCGATCTTGGCAAAATCAGGATACATCGTCGTATGCTCGTAATTTTCACCGCCGGCTGCCTCTCTTAGATTTTCAGCGGTTGAACCTATAACACCTGCAGGGAAAGTGGCCGCAATTTCCACCTCACCACCTTCCAAGAACTTAAACAACCTTTTAGCATGCTCTTTTTCATGGTCAGCCGTCTCCAAAAACACAGCGGCTATTTGTTCATAACCTTCTTTTCTTGCTTGAGATGCAAAATAGGTATATCTGTTCCTTGCCTGCGACTCACCGCAAAATGCAGTCAAAAGATTCTTCTCGGTCCTACTGCCCTTTAAACTCGCCATACGTCCTCCTTACTTTTTGACCCATAAACCATGGAGATTACAATACTCCCTTGCGCTTACGGAATTGCCCTTTGGGACATCAAAAACCGCCTCTGCAGCATCTGACGGCTTTAGATACTTTCTATAAACAGCTCCATCAACAACCAATTCTATCCACTCTATATAATGGTCATCCTGCATAGGATGGGCAGTGTTTTCCCCAACCCTTACCATATAACCATTCTCTTTTTCCTCTATAAAAGGCACGTGTTTTTCTGTTGAAGAATCCGCTGTCTTTTCTTCAAGCAAGTCCATTGCCTTGCCGCAGCAAATAAGCTCACCGTCAGCGCCATACAAGACCTCTACAATATTTCCGCATAAATTACACTTATAAACTTGGCCCCTTGATGCCATAACAACCTCCTTTTGCGTGTTCTCTCCTTTGCAATCAATTTACTTCAAACTCTTATGGCAAAACCACCAGTCAAAACACTTTATGTCGCCTTTTTTCTCAGAAGCAAGCCTTTTTTCAACCTCTTCTTCTGACATAGCAGGCGGAACAATAACATCATCATTAACCAGTTCGTTATTCGGCCAATTATGAGGAATTGCAACGCCATTTGCGTCTGAAAGCTGGAAACCTTCAACCATTCTCAATATCTCATCCACGTTCCTGCCAAGTTCCTGAGGATAGTAAAGTATTGCCCTGACAATTCCCTTGGGGTCAACGATAAATACCGCGCGAACAGTGTTCGTGCCCTTGGCCCCATGTATAAGGCCAAGCTGTTTTGATACATTACCTGTATCATCTGCAATAACCGGATATTCAATCTTAACTGCCTTGTCATCAACCTTGATGTTCTCTTCAATCCACTGAACCCACTTGATGTGGCTAAAAACCTGGTCAATAGATAAGCCAACAAGCTCTGTATTTAGCTTTCTAAACTTATCATATCTTATCTGAAACGCAACAAATTCCGTTGTGCAAACCGGTGTAAAATCAGCCGGATGGCTGAACAATACGAACCACTTGCCCTTAAATGCCTTTGGCAGTTCCAAGGCCCCATGTGTAGTTTGGACCTTTAACTCAGGAAACGCCTCACCCAATAATGGCATTCTCATCTCCATAACAACCTCCTTTTGTTTTTTGACTAATCAGTCGTCCCTACCCTTGTTATTTAGTTTTTCCATACAATCATTACAAATCCCATAAAAAACACCTGAAAAGCGCAATATCTTTCCCTGTTCAACTGCCATGTTTTTCAAGGTATTACAAAACGGGATATCCACATCTGAAATAGCCCCGCAATTTTGGCACACAAAATGGTGATGAAAGGGCTTTCTTATATCAAAATATGCCTTATCGTTGTAAATGGACATCTCCTCTACTAATCCCTTTTCAGAAAATAAACGCAAGGTAGCATAAACTGTTGCAAGAGAAAGCATTGGCATCTTATTAGAAAGAACCTCAAATATCTCCTCTGCCGAGGCATGGCCCTTTTCAGCCAGAACCTCATATATGGCAACCCTTTGCGCAGTTGCCTTTAATCCTTTCCTATGCAAATCATCTATTACGTTATTCATATCCCTATTATATACAAAAAACAAACCTTGTCAAGAATTATTTTTAATTAATAATAATTATTATTTACATCTAACAAAACGCCTTATTCTGCTTATTTGATTACGACCTACTCGACAGCAATTAGCGCTATAACACGTAATAGAATCAGTTAGCTATTGCGCCTTTTTCTGATAAGCGCCAATAATCCAATACCAAACAGGGCCATAGATCCAGGCTCAGGAACGACATCATTGACATTGCCCTTTACTTCCAAATACAATGCCGTATTATCTTCTCGTATCTCCCACCACTTATTTGGCCCTAAATCAGGCAGGTCATACTCTACAGAAACGTTCCTGCCGTTATTATAGGTTATACCTTCCCAGCCTCTCAACAACGTAAACACAGACCCAATATTGGGGTTAAATCCATTTAAGAGATTGACGTCTATCAGAGCAGTATAAATAGAGGCCGTACCTAATACGTTTAAAAAGTCATAAGAGATGCCTTGTTGATATCCGGCCAAGTCAAAAGAAAAAACCGGCCTATTGGATAAGGTAAAAATAGAGGATAATGACCCTTCTAATAAAAACGAACCAACATCATCGGCCTCTGTTCCCGGCGAAAAAACAGAATATCTCTGCGCAAAGAAATCCCCGTACACAATACCATTGCCATAATAAATCCCATAATTATTCACACCGTTAATCAAATCAATTGCGCCTTTTTTATGGAAGAAACTCCCCTGCACCAAAAGCGCATTTGCATCTATTGCCGTGCCTGTTGCATCTAAGGTGTAATCGCCTACAACCTGAATATTGCCTCCCACGGTATTCTCTCCACCTGTCTGAGAAAAACTGCCATATACATATTCCTTGATAGAAGAAGTGGAAGAACTGCCAACATCCACGTTCAATGCGCCACCACTTAAAGAATAAGTGCCTGTTTGAGACAGAAACAAACGGTTTGTCCTAATCTCGCCTCCGCTTTGTTCAAAAGACCCCTGCCCTAGGGCACCTCCAACAGTAATACCGTCAGATGCCACTAATTGGCTCTTTGTCCCTGAAAGATAATATGCGCCTGTCCCGCTCACGCCAACCTCAAGTGAATCACCTATTACGTGAACACCATCTGTCTGATAAAATGTCCCTTCTCCGTAATGCTCTCCAATGTTTTCATCTTCTCCAACATTCAACGTGCCTCCGGCCATTACATAGGACCCCTTATAAGAAACATTCTCATCTCCATAACCAACCGTCAAATGCCCATCAATATTAACAGAGGCATCCTCACCAACCTGAGAAAACGCGCCACCTCTATAACTGGACAAGCCGGTTATACTTGCATATGCATCCACATCAAGATCCCCATTAACCAAGCTATACTCCCCATTTATAACCGCGCGATTATTCACTGTTACGGTTCCACCCATCTGAGAAAATATAGCATTGCGCGAAGAATATACACTCAGATTTTTTGTTATCAATGTCCCGCTATTTATAGTATAAATGCTATACTTGCCTTCACTATTCGCCTGCGCATTTATTCTCAGGTCCGAGACATTTACCCTTACGGATCCGCCGTTCTGCATAAATTGCCCATATCCGCCGTTAGACGTACCAACATAAATAGAATTATTAACAAATAGAGAACCCGGGCTGTCTAGTTCGTAATACCCCCATGATCCAGGATCAAGCGATAAACGCAACGTAGAAGTTGAAACACTGCCTGTCGCCTGACTAATCTTCCCTGTATGACTTTTGCCAAGCAATATATAACTCGCGCTCAAATCAGAGGTATTTAGCTGAGCGCTATAACTTGCATTGCCATCTATAAAAACACTACCATAATTAGTGGAGGTATGATCATTATCGTTGACAATCAAATCCCCTGTTGAAACAGGACTTATATGAACATTATCCCCGCTGGCAGGAACGCTATCTGTATCCCAATTCTCTGCTGTTGCCCAATTATTATCACTGCCACCTCCATCCCAATGCACATCAGCAGAGAAAACAGATATGGAAACGCTAACAAAAACTGATAATACCCATAGGACTTTTTTCACAAGAACTCCTTTCTTTAACATTTTATTAAGAGTATATTTTCATCAAAAATAAAGGCGTGAATAAATAATAGGGTTAATGGCCTAAGATCTATCTACGCAAGGCAATTATACACCATGAGGCGAATTTACTCAAGCGCAAAATATCAATCTCTAAACATAAAATAGACCGCTATTATAATCAGGACAAAGGAGATGATGTGATTCCACTTGATTGCCTGTTTTTGAAAAAAGAATATAGTAAACAAACTAAATACAAGTAATGTGATAACCTCTTGAATAATCTTTAATTGTACAAGGGAAAACGGTCCTCCGTTTCCATTAAAACCTATTCGATTTGCCGGAACCTGAAACACGTATTCAAACAGGGCTATTGCCCATGAGGCCAAGATGATTGAGACTATCCCCAGTTTGTTAAACCAAGGCAACTTAGAAAACTTCAGATGTCCATACCAAGCGAGTGTCATAAAGGTGTTGGAAAAAATCAACAAAATAATCGTCAAAATAGCCTTATGCATCAAAACCCTCTTTCTATTCCCCTGATTCTATTGTGTCTCCCTATACAAATGCACGTCTGTTTGCGGGTAAGGGATAGTGATGCCGGATTTTTCTAATGCCAGTTTGCCTTTTTCAAGCAGATCAAAATAGACATCCCAATAATGCTCTGGCCTAACCCAAGGACGGCATATCAGATTGACACTGCTGTCAGCCAGTTCTCCAACGGCTACAACAGGAGCCGGATCTTTCATTATTCTCTCATCTGTTTGAAGAACGTCCATAAGCACGTCTTTGGCAAGTTTGATATCGTCATTATAGGATATACTAAAAACCAAATCGACTCTGCGCTTATCCACTGCGGTAAAATTAGTAATAATACCTGTGGTTATCTGGGAATTAGGAATAATGTATTTCCTATTATCCAACGAATATAACTCCGTCGTGAATATGTGTATATCCGAAACAGTTCCTATCACACCGCCGACCTCTACAAGATCGCCTACTTTAAACGGTCTAAATAACACAATCAACACGCCTGCTGCAAAATTAGACAGGGAATTTTGCAGGGCAAGGCCAACAGCCAAACTGGCCGCGCCTAAAACCGCAATAATAGAAGCCGTTTGGATACCAAGCTGGGCAAGAGCCGCAATAATAATGAGGACCAAGATACTCACGTATACAAGTTTTCTTACGAAAATAGAGAGCGTTTTTTCAACTTTAGCCCTTTCCATCAACCTTTCTGTAAATTCAGAAAAGAATTTTGCAAGTCGCTTTCCTATCAGAAAGATAACACATGCGGCAATAATCTTCACACCATATAATAAAACAACCTCTCCCATATTATTTAATAAACCATCCATCACAGCTCCTTTGATAAATACTGCCTAAAAAATAAAACAACCTAATGCTAACACATAAAAAACCACATGCATATAAAAAAGATTAGACTACACGGATAACTTTGCGGCCGTTGCTCTGTGCCCATTGTCCCTTTAATATCTTTTTATCGCGCAAATATACATCAACAACCGTATTAACCTTTTTGTTGAGCAGGACCACATCACCCTTATTAAGCGAAACAATTTCCTTCACAGGCATCTTCATCTTATCCAGCACAGCCCTGACAGGGGCAGAGGCAGACAACAATCCCCTACGCCACTTTTCCACTACCTCGCCTTTTGCTCCTTTAGAGGATTGCCTTGACAAGAGCATAGGGATAACAGGTTCTAATAAATTAATCGGATAACACAAACTCAAGATGCCTTTGGTATCACCAACAGACACATCAAAACAGACTAACAAGACCAATTCATTAGGGGCAAGGACCTGCGCAAAATACGGATTACTCTCCTGATCCACAATCTTGATATTGAAGGAAATAACAGATGACCAGACGTTTTTTAGTTCTGTGGTTATCTTATTTATTATGCGCCTTGCTACAACCCATTCTATCTCCGTAAGCTCTCTATTCTTCACATCGATGGCCTTACCGGATCCTCCCAGCAATCTGTCGATAATGCTAATCAATACACTTGGATTTATCTCTAAAGCCATTTTCCCCTTTAAAGGCGGCAATTCCAGAACGTTAAAACAGGTTGCCATGGGAACTGACAACAAAAACTCCTGATACGTAAGCTGATCAATAGACGAAATAGATACCTCTATAACGGAGCGAGTATAACCGGCTATGCTAAGGGCAAAGCTGCGCGCAAAAGATTCGTGTAAGGCACGCACCCTCCTTAAACCCTCCTTTGGAAACCTTTCCGGATTTTTAAAATCATATACGCGGGCATTGCGCTTGCGCAGTTCTTCCTGAGTTAATCGCTTGGTGCTTGATAGAAGAGCATTTATCTCTTCCTGAGAAAGTATCTTATCAGGCATATAATTTCACCCCTATTTTTTCTCCCAATTCTTTCCATAATGGCATTATATCTGGCATAATCCTTTCGCTATGCCGCTTCGTTATATTAAAGTATATATTCTGCAACAGCCATATATCAACCTGAATTTTTATGCGGGAGACGACATCTAAAACACGTAACATTTTAGACAAAGACTCATAACTGACTTGTTCCTGTATAGCCAGGGCCTTTTGCCGTATTCCCTTATCCAACAGGCCCTTTATTTGCCCCACCTCAACAGATATCCCATACATGTCAATATCGTCTAATACAGAAATGATATGCGTATAATTTTCTTCGTCCATATCGCCATCAGAGATCAAGGCCTTCAGCCGGCCATTTAAAACCTCCTGCAAAACAAGGCTAAGCCCCGGAGGCAAAATATAATGCAGTTTTCTTAATCCAACAAAAAACAGATGATAAGCGTCATAAAGACTTTCAAAGGTCTCTTCAAACTGAGACACGGTATCCTTTACAAGAAAGTCTATTATCTTTCGCCTTTCCTGCAGAAATACACTCTCAAGCGTATAATAGCTATGCCCAAAGTAATTGTCCATGGCGCGCACTAATTCCGTCACATTATGTCCCTTAAATGCCCCTTCTACAGCCTCTAAAAACACGTCAAAATATTGTTCATCTATTCCCTGCTTTAGAGAACACCTCACATCGTATGCGCCTGTATGCAGAGAGCAAAACTCAAAAGACTCCTCTTTTAGCGTGTTTAGAGACTTAACAAATATCTGTCCGGACGAAATGGAGAAATCACTTAAACCGTCTCTAAAAAGTTCCTTTATCTGCGCATAATAACTATATGCCTTTTGTTGGACGGGCAAATCCGGAATAAAGTGCCTGCTTATAACAAAGTGGGCAGCTGCATCACTAATCGAAACCTCACGCATCTTTGCCATAACAGTATATACATATGCGCCGTCTTTAAATTCCGGGATATTGCTTTTTGCCCTGCCCAATATAGACAGATATTCCGCCTCTATGTCAGTTCCCAAATCCTTTAAAAGCTCTATCGCTCTGGCAGCATAAGCCAAGATCTGCGTGGCCTCCAATCCTGATATATCGTCAAAAAACCAACCACAACTCGTAAAAGCGAATAAAGAAAATTTGCAGGCCTCAAGGCCCGTAAATAATCTGACGAGCTCCTGATTAGACAATGTTTTATTCAATTCCTTCTGCACCCATTCTTCGTGGTTGCCGAAAAGCATAACGTCTATATAATCCTTCTCCAGCTGAAATGGGTCAACGTCGGTAATCTCGGCGGCAGTATTGGAAAAAACCTCTATTGTTTTCTCCCGTAAAAAGTCCATTGCATCGCGTAAAGGCGTGCGCCATTTTTGATTCCAGTCAGGCCCGCCTCCTATGTGGCATCCACAATCACTACGCCAACGCTCTACGCCGTGAGCGCAGCTCCAAGCAGTCCTTTCCTTAACGTCTACTTCAAAATCGACCCCGTATAAATCCAAAAACTCCGCATAGTTCAATAACTTAAAATCAGACTCTTTTATCCTCTTTATAGTATATGCCAAGGCCATTTCAGCAAACTTATGGTGATGGCCATAAGTCTCTCCGTCAGTTGCGACATTCAGGAGCAATGCATCGACCTCTCCCAGAGGGAATTCAGCGCTGGCAACAGAGGCAAGCCTATTAAAGAAGGCCTCTCCGCTATTTAGAATGCCTGCGAAGGCAACGTCCTGCGCAATAGGGCCGTCATAGAAAAATAAAACAATACTCTTGCCTCCGGGCAAACGGCATAAGTAAGGCACCCGGCCATCAATAGCAGAATCCACATCCTTCCAATGGCCTTTTAGTCTTCTAAATCTCTTGGCCTGATACGGAGATAAAATAGTAAATTTCAAACCATAATCAGCCAACACCTCCAACGTCTCTATATCAACCGCTGTTTCAGCAAGCCACATCCCTTCTGGATCTCTGTGGAAATGGCTGCGAAAGTCATCTATACCCCATTTAATCTGAAGTTCTTTGTCCCTCCGCGTCGCCAACGGCATAATAATATGGTTATAAACCTGCGCAATGGCATTTCCATGGCCATGGTGTTGTTTTATACTCTTGGTATCTGCCTGAACAATCGCCTCGTATACATCCTGCTCATGTCTTTTAAGCCAACGCATCAGCGTTGGGCCGAAATTAAAACTGATGTGCTCATAATTATTCATTATATCGATTATTTTACCTTCAGAATCCATAAGACGGGCAGCTGTATTAGGACGATAGCATTCTGCCGTTATTCGCTGGTTCCAGTCGTGATATGGATAAGCAGAATCCTGACGTTCTACGACGTCCAGCCATGGATTTTCTCTCGGCGGTTGATAAAAATGCCCATGCAGGCAAATACACCTCTGCATTTATGCGCCCCTTTCTATCCTATTTTTTGAGATATAAAAACCGCTCCGATCTGGCATACTGGCCTTCATGCCAAGATATCGTTATGAGACACCTCTGCAACTGGCCATCCTTTATGCCGTCTAATTCTGCCGGCGTTTGCGAAATAGCCCACGAATACCTGCCACTTGATCCTGTTGCAGGAACATTTTCTCCTGATTTTATCCTTTCTATGAGCTCCTGCCCAAGTTCAGCGACCTCCACCCATGCCTTGGCCCTGCTGTTGTGTTTCATCCCGGCAGAAAATGCAGGTAAAAGCCCCACGATACCAATAACCAAAATGGCGCCGGCAATCATTACCTCTAAAAGACTAAAACCACGTTTAGGCATATATGCCACCTTTGTTTTTTATTTCTCTTATTATACTTGATATACGGGCTGAAAGGAAAAGAAAAAATCACAACACACAACAAATAAGACGACTCACACGTGAGACAACAAACCACCCATTCGATCCACTATATCTCCCAAAAGGCCTGCATCCTTGTCTAACATATTCCCCCTTATTAAAACAGGCTCAAAAAATTCCGCGCGCAGACTTGACAACATATTTCTTAATTGCTCTGCCCCGCGTCCGCCCCAGCCGTAAGAAAATACACTCGCCACAACCTTTGCTTTCGGCCTTAAGGCATTTGTAAGATATGCGGCATATACAACCGCAGGATGCATACCGGCCAACACATAAGGCGATGCAAAAACCAGCGCCCCTGCATCAACCAATTCCATGGCGAATTGCCCGACATCTGACACAGACAAGTTAACAGGAACCACAGTCATGCCCTTCTTAATAAGATTACTCGTCAAGACATCCACTATCCTCTGCGTGCTCCCATGCATTGAGACATAGGCAATAACCACCTTTTTGTTCACCGAATCGGAAACCCAATCTCTATATGCATCTATTATCAAAGATGGCCTATCATAAACAGGCCCATGACTGGGCGCAATTTTATCGATTGCCAACAGAGACAATTTCTCCAGATTCTTTTTTATCTGCTGACGGAAAGGCATCATTATCTCTGCATAATACCTTTTTGCATCCTGCAAAACCTTGCATTCATCTTCTACATATAGATTGCTCGCCGCCCTATGAGAACCAAAGAAATCACAAGAAAACAAAATTTTTTCCTCCTGCAAATAAGTGGACATCGTCTCAGGCCAGTGCACCCATGGCGTATAGATAAATTTCAACGTCATGCCGCCTAAATCCAATTCTTCCCCGTCATGGACTTCAATAAATTTCTCTTCAGGTATGTGGAGCAGGTCCATTAAAAAACCTTTACACTTAGGATTGGTTATCACCTCTGCCATTGGATATCTTTCCAATACCGCAGGAATGGCTCCGGAATGGTCTTGTTCTGCATGATTGGCAACCACAAAATCCAGACTCGAAATATCAAGCTCGTTTAGATTCAAAAAAAGTTCTTTTTGTTTCGCAGGATCAACAGCATCTATCAAAACGGTTTTTACGCGGCCCCTGAGAAGGTAGGCATTATAACTCGTCCCGTCGGGCAAAGGGATAAGCTCATCAAAAATCTGTCTATCCCAGTCAATTGCCCCAACAGAAAAAACATCCTTTGATAACTGGCGGACAGCCATCAAACCTCCTCGAACTGGTCTTTCCCAACACCGCAGACAGGACAAACCCAATCATCAGCAATAGCTTCAAAAGGCGTGCCCGGCGATATGCCGCCATCAGGATCGCCTTTTTCGGGATCGTAAATATAATCACAAACAATACACCTATATCGCTTCATAAAATCCCCTTTGTTAATAGACCGGATTTTAACACAAGAAAAGGCCTTAATAAAAGGCCTTTTCTCGTTTCTGCAAAAAACAAAACACAATAATTACACGTTCACACTTCCAAGTATGGATTGTATATCTTCGTCAGCCGTTGATATCAACTTAAGATCATACTTGTCCACCAAAACCTTAAGTATTGCATCGTCAACCCATGCAGGTTTAATCGGCCCAAGATATATCCCTTTGATGTTCAGGGAAAGCAGCGTCCACAAGATAGCAACTGCCTTTTGTTCCATCCAAGAAACAATCAAGTTCACAGGCAGGTCGTTAACACCAACATTGAACAAGTCTGCCAAGGCCGAAACGATCTCTATTGCATCTATGGCATCATTGCACTGGCCCAAATCAATGAGACGAGGTATACCTTCGATCTCTCCCAAGTCCATATCATTAAATCTGAATTTACCACAAGCAAGTGTCAAAATAACCGTATCTTTTGGCAATTTCTCAACAAACTCTCTATAATATTGGGACATCTTAAATGGCGTGTCGCATCCCCCAACCAAGAAGAAGTTTCTAATCTTTCCTGCCTCCACCAGAGACTTTATCTTATCAGCCAATCCAAGAACCGTGCCAGCGGAAAAACCTGTGGTGATAAAACGCTCCTCTTCTTCTTGAAGTTCAGGCAAAGACAAGGCCTTTTCTATTACTGCAGAATAATCGTAATTATCTATATGAGGAACATCGGGAAGCCCCGCTATTCCGCACGTAAAAATCCTGTCTTTATAAGATTTATCCGGAATAAGCACGCAGTTAGAGGTCCCCAATATAGCCGCTTCGTATTTCTTAAACAGGGCCTTTTGATCATGCCATGCCCCGCCAAGGTTTCCGGCTAAATGTTTGAACTTTTTCAGCTCAGGATAACCATGCGCAGGAAGCATTTCCGAATGCGTATAGACGTTAATACCCTTACCCTCTGTCTGTTTTAATAACTCGTAAAGGGCCTTTAGATTATGTCCTGTCACTATAATGGCCTTGCCCTTAACAGCCGAGGCGCGCACCTTCGTTGGAACAGGCTGGCCAAAGGCCTTTACATGAGCCTCTTTGAGCATCTTCATGGCCTTGAGATTTATCTGCCCTGCCTTCAGAGATAAGTCGATAAATCGCGCAATGTCAAAATTGACGTTAGTCAGCGTGGAATACAAGGCCTCCGCAAAAAACTCATTTATCTCATCATCAGAAGCTCCTAACTCCCTTGCATGAAAGGAATAAGCAGCTATCCCCTTTAACGCAAAAATCAGATTATCCTGTAAATGCGCCAACACAGGGTCCTTGCCACAAACCCCATACTTTGTGCAGCCTTCTCCGTTTACTGTCTGAGAACACTGAAAACAAAACATATCCATATCAACACCTCCATTTTTAGTTGTTTTTACCCCCCCCAATATTTTGTTAGAACTACTAACAAATGAAATAATTATATTGACTTTTATACAATTTGTCAATAATAATATATACATATATGAAAGCGGCAAGAAAAATGTAAGCATTGATAACTATCTTATAAAGATTAGGTCTGATAATAAAAAAATGAGGGAAGCATGGAAGAGAAGATTGCGTTCTTATTGGAAAAGATATGTCTCGTGCACAAAAATCTGTTGTGGAAAATAGCCTCGGATGAAAAGCTGACGCCTACGCAGATTGAAATAATATTTTTAATAGCATCTACTCGGCCAGAAAAGGCATTGACTTCGATAATCGCAAAAGAGCTCGGCCTTACCAAGCCGACTATCAGTGAATCGGTAAAATCTCTGAAATCCAAGGGAGTTGTCACAACTATGGCTCTTGGCGATAAAAGAAAACATGCGATCTTGCTTACGCCAAAAGGCAAGAAGATATTTCAAAAACTAAGCAAACTTACGCAAACAACGAAAAGGTTTTTCAAGTCCGTTTCCAGTGAAAAACAGGAACTGTTGTTCGAAGTGCTTTTTGATTTTATTCAATACCTGAGAGATAAAGGCCTTCTTACGAGATTGCGTGTTTGCCCGTTTTGCGGGAATCTACATTACAATAAACAATTAAAGGAATATTTTTGTTATCTTTCTTTAAAACCAATTACGTACAAGACAATGCAGACGAATTGCCCTGAATACGAAGAACCGTTGGCATAAAGGCTATTTAAAGACCTCTCCTGCCTGTTTATACCAAAACAAGAGGTCCAAATCTGCCATAGGAATGCCTGTTTTCTCGGAAAAGGCCATCATCTTATCCTCTATCTCCAGATATATGCTTTTTGTAAGACTATTGGGCACCCCTTTTATTACGCCAAATCTATGCAGGTTTTTCAGTATATGCCTGTCAAGTATAGCCAGCTCCAACCCTATACCTATGTTCCTCAAAAAATGGCTCGCCTCTTTTAATCCGAGCCCCTTGACATCCTTAACCAGATTTATTCTTATCTGTTTTGGAGAACCGGTGAGATACTTCTTCCAGCTAAATTCCGGAGATAGAAAACGCTGTCTTGCCAAAATCAGGTATCGAGACTTATTAAAACGAAAACGCACAGGCCTTATGCCTTGCGCTATTTCTAACGCGTTTGCATTCCACAACAGATTATTTCTATCCAAAAATTCCACGGCCTCCCAGCAGGCCTTGGCCTTTGACTGAGGCGTAAAAAGGCAAAATACAAGCTCCTTAAATATCCTTCTATCGTCCGCTGACTTCAAAAATCCCTGAAATTCCCTTACCCTTGACTGGATTTCATCCTTGATCTGCCTGTATAATTCAATCAGGTCATCCTGTTCTCTTGCTGCCATGATAATACTTTGCCGCTTCTTTTAATACAAACTCATTTACCAGCGTGTATCTTCTCCCGTCTATTTCCACATACGCGCCCTCATATGGAGGATACCAAAAGGCCCGAATCTTTCTCTCTATCTCTTCTTGACTATCTTTATTTGTTATCCTCCTAATCCTTTCAAATTCAGACCTATCGATATACCTGCCATTGCCTTGTTTACGTCTTGGCACGCCGGACTTCTTTAGTTTAAATTCCAACATAACTTCCTTAAACAGTTCCAACAGATAATCCTGTGTTGTTTGCTCAAGAGAAAAGGCAGTTAACTCTTCGGAATTTATAGGGAATCTATTTACTTTAATTATATCCCCAGTGTCAAAATCCTGATCAACAAAATGCGCAGAGACGCCCCATTCTTTCAGTTTTTCGTATATCGCTATATTATAACCGCCAACCCCCCTAAAATCAGGCAAAGGCGCAGGATGAAAATTAATACACCCATATTTCGGTCCGGTAATGAGTGGCTCTTTTATTTTTTCCCAGAACAGATAAGACACAACCAGATCAACACCCCGCACTTTTTGCAATTCTTCATAAATCAAATCTTCTGACACTATTTTTATGTTATGTTTCTTCACTGTGTCTTTTAATGGATTGTGCCAGTGCAGTCTTTTATCCTCTAAAATAGCGCAGACAAACAGGACATTAAACCCCTGCTCTATCAGAAATTCCAAGGCAAGACTTGCCCCCGGTTTTTTACCTAAAAAAATAACATCCATAATCTATCCTCACTTATGCTTAATCTCCCCGCAAACTATCCCCTAAAAAATCTCTCACTGCCTCTTGCCAAGGACGCATTGTAATGCCTTTCTTAGAGGCAAGCGGGCTCCATACGGGCCGTCTCGCTTTTGTTGGAAATTCACTTGAACTTACAGGCAGGATACTCGCGCGCAAGCCAACAGCTGAAATTATCTCTGATGCAAACTCATACCATGAGCATATCCCGCTGTTGACGACGTGGTATATACCATATTCCCTGTCTGAAAGCGCGATATCCCAAATCATACCTGCTGCGTCTAACGCATATGTGGGACTCATAAAGATGTCGTTGACTACGTTGACAGTCTTCCTTTCCTTTGCCAGTTTTAGCATGGTATAGACGAAATTTCCGCCTTTGCCCATTGCCCCGGCCTTTCCGTATAGGCTCGCCAAACGCACTATGTAATGCCTCTGGCAATAACTCTGAGCAAATAACTCACCGGCATATTTTGATATGCCGTATGTGTTTATAGGCGCAGGGCAATCGTCTTCAAAATACGGCTCCTTTTTGCTGACTTTCCCTCCGTCAAACACATAATCTGTGCTTATATGCACGAGCCTTGCGCCGCATAACTGCGCGGCAATACTTACGTGCTTCACGCCTATCGCATTCACATTCATCGCCAAATCAACATTCTCTTCTGCATCGTCTACCCTTGTGTAAGCGGCCGTATTGATAATTAGGTCCGGAGCCTGTTCTTTTATAATAGACAAAACAGAGGCCTGATGAGTGATATCCAAATCGTCTTGGGTAAGGCCTGTCAATGACACATCATCCGGGCATGTCCTCTTTAGGTCCGTTCCAAGTTGTCCGTCAACGCCTATCAAAAGCGCCTTCATATCAATCCCTCTTTTTTAAATTTTTCAACAAACCACTTCACTGTCTCATAAAGCCCCTCTTCAAACTTAACCTGCGGGGCCCATTGTAAAACGGATCTTATCTTTGATATATCCATTGCATAACGCCAATCATGTCCCGGACGATCTTTTACAAAAGTAATATTTCGGCTATACGTCCCTTTCGGTTTATCCATAATGGTGTCTAAAATAGAACATATCTCTTGCGCCACTTCTATGTTTTTTCTCTCGCTCTCACCGCCTATATTAAATGTTTCGCCGCTATTTGCCTCGTGAAAAACAACATCAATAGCCCGGCAATGGTCGTATACAAATAGCCAATCGCGCGTATTTAATCCCTTGCCGTAAATCGGTATGGGCTTCATCTGAATGGCCGTCCTGATTACAGTGGGAATGAATTTCTCCGTATGCTGAAACGGGCCGTAATTATTGGAACAGTTTGTAATAACCACGTCCATATTATAGGTATGATAATAACTGCGCGCCAGCATATCACTGCCAGCCTTAGAGGCGCTGTAAGGGGAATTAGGCGCATACGGCATCTCTTCCGTGAAAAGGCCGGTATCTCCTAATGTGCCATATACCTCATCTGTTGAGATATGATGGAAACGGCACCCCTCATATCCTGCCTTGTATCTTCCCGGGCACTGCATCCAATAGTTATAGGCAGAATCCAAAAGCACGTGAGTCCCAAGGACATTTGTCTTTACAAAAACGCCCGGGTTTTCTATGGAATTGTCAACGTGGGATTCCGCTGCAAAGTGAATCACCCCTCTGATGTCGTATTTTTCAAATAGATCTTGCACTAAGGCCCTGTCGCATATATCGCCTTTAACAAAGATATAATTCGGATCTTTTTCCACAGGCCTTAGGTTATTGATATCAGAGGCATACGTCAATAAGTCAAGATTGACAATCCTGTAATTATCATACCTGCCCAGAAAATATAGGATAAAATTTGCGCCTATAAATCCTGCGCCTCCTGTTATTAATATGGTTTTCTTATCATTCAAAGACATCGGCATTACTTAACAGCGGAAGGGATTTATCCTTTTCAGATATTATCAACTCATTTACGTCAAAAGGCCAATCAATATTTATATCTTTATCATCAAAGCGGACGCCTCTATCGCTGTCTTTATTATAGTAATTATCCACTTTATATGCCACAACCGTCCCGTCTTTTAAGGCAACAAATCCATGGCCAAAACCACGCGGGATAAAAAGCTGCCGTTTGTTCTCTGAAGAAAGCTCCAGTCCAAACCATTTCCCAAAATTAGGGCTGGATTTTCTAAGGTCAACGGCAACGTCAAACACAGCACCGCACACGACTCTGACCAGTTTTGCCTGCGCAAATGGCGGCAACTGGTAATGTATTCCGCGCAACACGCCCTTAGAGGAAAGGGATTCATTATCCTGCAAAAACCCATAAGAGCCTTTTAGAAGTTCTGCGAAAAACGACTTGCGGTACGTCTCCAAAAAATATCCACGTTCATCCTTATACACATCAGGCTCTATAATAAAAACCCCGCCTAAAGGTGTGCCTATTAATTTCAAATCCCCTCCTTACTAACAACCTCTAACAGATACTGGCCGTAATCAGTGTTTGAGAGTTTTTCAATCAAACTCTTAAACCCGCTGAAATCTATCCAGCCATTTCTATAGGCTATCTCCTCTATACAACCTATCATAAGTCCTGTCTTGTTTTCTATTGTGGCAACGAATTTTCCTGCTTCCAAAAAACTCTCGTGAGTGCCTGCGTCAAACCACGCAAACCCGCGGCCAAGCAGTTTTACCCTTAATTGATTATTCTGAAGATACATAGAATTTACAGACGTGATTTCTATTTCTCCCCTGTCAGACGGTAAAACCTTTTTTGCATAATTCACAGCATTTTTATCGTAAAAATACATACCAACAACTGCATAATTTGATTTCGGGTTGTCCGGTTTTTCTTCAATAGACAAGACATTGCCTTTATCGTCAAATTCAAGTATTCCAAAATTTCCCGGGTCCTTTACGTTATAACCGAACACATAAGCCCCTTTGTTTTCCTCTATTTCCTTGCGCGCGCTCTGCATAAGATTAACCAAGTCATGGCCGAAAAACACGTTATCTCCCAACATATAACAAACGCTGTCTCCCTGAAGGAAATCTTCTGCCAATAAAAGCCCTTCAGCCAATCCCCTTGGTTTTGGCTGCTCTGCGTATTCTATGCGCATTCCCAAAGAAGAACCATCGGAAAACAACGACACAAAATCGGTTTTATCCTGCGGATTAACGATAAACAGAACATCCCTTATCCCGCACAACATCGCCAGTGAAAGCGGATAATATATCATGGGTTTGTTGTAAATCGGCAACAGATGTTTATTTACCGCCACTGTCACAGGGGCGAGCCTGCTGCCTGTGCCCCCCGCTAATATTACAGCCTTCATACCATCTCCTTTTTACGATTAAATCTGCAAAAAGTAAATTATATCACACAAAGTCTATTTTTTAGCAAAGATATCTTGATTAAGCCTGCCAAAGGAATCAAAACAGCTCTTTCTAGTAAATACGATTGTCATCAATACGCTAAATACCGTGCTTACCAATATAGCAGACATTATCATTATCTGATATTTGATGGCAACAACCGGGTCTGCGCCCCCCAAAATCACGCCTGTCATCATCCCCGGCAAAGAAACTATGCCCATCGTGGCCATTGCAGCAAGTGTTGGTTGCAAGGCAAGCCGCATACTCTCTTTTAAGAACGGCAATGTTGCCTCACTTACGGTTGCGCCGTTTGCAATCAAGAAGAGGTATTTCTTATAGTGTTCTTTTATGCCTTTATAAAACGACGATATGCCGACTATGCTTCCTCTAAGGGAATTGCCCAGCACCATCCCACCCAACACTATCAGATATCTTGCATCAAATATGAAATCCAATCTAACCACAAATATATTCAAAAACAACACCACAAAAAACGTTGCTGTGAAAAAAGAGGCAAAGGCAGGCCACAATACATATTTCACGGATAAATAAGACCGCCCTATGGCCGAGAAAACAGCGACTATAACCATCACTATAAGCCAAACTACGTTTATAAACGGGTTATTTAATTTGAATATATATACCAAGAATACTCCTATAAGCGCCAATTGCAAAGACATTCTCAAAAATGAAAAGATTATCTGTCTGACAAGGCCCAAGCCAAAACGAAGGCTCAAAAATATCGGGATACATAACAGGCTGACAGCCAATAAAAGCGCCGGCAACGACAGATTAACGGTCTCTTGAGTCATTTACTACCCCTATCTCTACGGCATTGGTAATCCCGCTATGCCAAACCTCATCATGAGATATAACCAGAACCGTCCAGTCCTTTTTAGACAAAAACAGGCCCGCTGTTTTTTCTTTTAATCGCTTATCCAAAAATGCGGTTGGCTCGTCTAATATAAAAACATCTCTGTTCAAGCTCAATAAGGACACTATGCCAATTCTCTGCCTCTGGCCTCCTGACAAATCCATTATATCTTTATCCATAATAGACAAAGGTAGTCCAAAAAAATCAAACCAGTTTTTTATATCCCCCATCTTATCTCCCAAATGGTGGTTTACACTGAAAGAAAAAAGGAATTCAAACCACCCCCTAACACTTAACTGTGGCAGCGATACGTCTTGATCAAGGTAAGCGCACAACCTGCGCACATTGCAGATGGTATCAGGCGAGAGCTCATTGCCATTAAACAAAACGCTTCCTTTATCTGCCAATTCAATACCTAAAATAATCCTAAACAAGGTGCTTTTACCCGCGCCTGAACCTCCTTTTATCAGGACCTTTCCGCCCTTTTCCACGAACAGATTGAAATCCTGTAATACGGGTTCTTTCTTATAACTCTTGTATAATGACCTGCACTCTATCACCGTCTTTCCACCATCTTTTTGAGTTGCTCTATCTCTCTTTGCCTAAGCAATCTAAACTCACCTTCTTTAAGCCTGCCAAGTCTGATTGGCCCAAAGGCAACCCTCAACAAGTCAATAACAGGATAACCCAAAAGCGCAAACATACGCCTTATCTGCCTTTTTTTACCCTCTTTCATAAACAGGCGAACAACTGTATGGTTCATAGAGGCGCGTTCCACCCGCGCCTTGCACGGCAAACCCTTAAAATCCGGAAACTCAAACCCGCTCTCTATCTTAGCGATAGCCTCTATTGGCAACCGTCCTTTTACCTTTACAAGATATTCCTTTGTTATGCCGTATTTAGGATGCAGGAGTTTGTGTATAATTTCGCCGTCATCCGTAAATAAAAGCAGGCCTCTGGTATCCTTGTCTAATCTGCCAACCGGTTTTAATTTGATATACTCATCAGGCAATAAATCCATGACAATCCTTTTGGCAAACCTGTCTTTGAGTGTCGTCGTATATCCCGCTGGTTTGTTCAAGATGCCGTACTGCAAAGACGGCAAAGATAACGTCTTGCCCTGAAACTCTACGATATCTCCAACAGAGACCTTTATGCCTATCTGATCCCTCTTAACCCTTGTGCCGTTAAAAAAGATTTGGCCACTCTTTATTGGTTTATCTGCCTGCCTCCGGGAACAACCAATAGACTTTGCAACAAAGGCATTTAGTCTTAACGGTTTGGCCTTAACGCTCATCGCAGCCTATCCCGTGCTCCTGAAAAGCGCCCAATCCCCCTCTTGCATAATATATTCCTTGCCTTCCAACTTCAATCTCCCTGACTGCCTTACTGCGGAAAGGCTGCCCAACTCTATTATGTCGTCATATTTTGCAATCTCTGCCCTGACAAAACCACGGGCAATATCCGTGTGTATAATGCCTGCGCATTCATGGGCAGTCTGGCCCAGACGAAACATCCATGCATGGGAATCCTTCTCCCCAGCTGTAAAAAATATACCTCGTCCGAAAATAGCCCACCACAAGTCAGGCAAATCAGAGATCTGCGCGTTGCTATCTTCAAGAACAATATACGGAAGCAGGCTGTATATGGGATATTCATTTAACCTGCCTGCCTCATCCTGCGAGATATCACCCTGTTTTATGCCGTCATACAACGGCCTTTCACTCTCAAGCAATGCCATTGCCTTCTCCAATAATGCCTTGTCCTGAGAGGCCTCTTTGAGCTTCCTGTCTATAAAATCCATATCGTCAACGATCAGGTCAAAGAGCGCTTCCTGACTGCATATAATGCCTTCGCATGTATTTATCCTATCCTTGCCAAGAAAAAATGCGGATGCCGGCACGATTTCCTTTGATTTAAAAATCCCCTTCAAGGCCTTTAACCGATCATCTGGTATCTTAACCTTATTTTTAGGGAAGTTATCCAATCCCAAAACCGCTATATTCATTTTGAGTTATCTCCTTTCTGCTCCCAAAAACTTACCACAGCCCTTAAACTTCCTGATGGACTATTATGCACAATAAATCGCTCAAAGTAAAGCGTATCTGGATTGACCCATATGTTTATATAATCTCCATCCCTATCCTGAAATTTCAGGACTATCTTACCGTTATCCTTAACAGATGCAATGAGTTTTGCGTTTGATAAAGCCCTGATAAGGCCTTGCAAAGAGAAGTTATCCAACATCTCCATCGCAGTTTTATACTGCGCGCTGTCTTTTTTTATCGGCGCTTGTCTTGAACCTTCTACTGAGAACAAATCATCTGCCTTGCGCCTGCAAGATATAAACAGGTATCCTGTGCCATCGAAGACCTTCCCCTGCATCTCCGCCTCTAAATCCGGCAAAAATTGGATAGAGGCCATTGCCTCTAATGCGCCGAATTGGCCTATTGGAATGGAAGAGTTTACCAATATAGCATCTGCGCGATATCTCTTCCTGAAACGATTCGCATCTATAGCCTTTTGAATGTCTATTTCAGCGTTTGAACCATTCACCTCAAATCCGCCATACTCCAACGCCTTGATAAGCCAATCACCTGTTGTCTTAAGCTGAGAAAACATCTGTTTATCCACCCTTTGCAATACCAACATCTGATTACGCAAACAAGGGACATCCAGCCTATTTATACAATCCTGGGCAGTGACATAATATAAATAACCATCGTCAGGAGTATAGGATTTTAATCTTTGCAGCAGGCCCAAAAACTTGGCGCGCGAGTCTTTATCCTGCGGCATATCCGCATATACTCTGGCAAGAAGCCTGAGCATAGATATCTTGTGTTTTTTCCCATTAATGCGATTTAGATAAGACTCGCAAATCTCTCTAACTTCTTTTGATTCCATTGCATTTGTTTCCAGCGACCACTTGGCGGAAGACTTGGCCACTATTCTTTTAAACTCCTTTGACTTATCGTCAATCCTGAGGCCCAACAAAAGCTGCCTGGCCGCCTCCTGTTTCTGGCGAGAACGAAAATCCCTGTCTTCGCCTTTAAGCATATCCAATAACTTAAGGTCTATATCCTCATCTGAGACAATATGGCCTGACTTGTCCACCTTTATATCTAATTGCTTTAACAGATTCACAATACGTTTATCAGGATGGCCCCTATAATACACATAAAGCCTTGCAATACGTTGCGCCACTATATCATCGGAAAGCCACAGGTTTATAACCTTATGTACGATCTCTTTGTTCCCTGTGATAAAAAACTCTATCCACAATACGTCCGGGTCCTGTTCAAAATCCGTAATATCTACCTTTTTTTGCGATTCAGCCTGTTTAATAACCTTTGCCCGCTCAGGGAACTCTTTTTTTAATTCAGCTAAGGCCTGCCTTGCCTGAAGGGTCCCTGCTTTACCCATTGCCAAAACCACCAAAGAAAATCCGGTTTTTGCAACCTTACGGGCCAAGTCCTTATAGTCTTTTGTCAAGTCAGGATATATCTGCAACATTCTTGCAAAACAATAAACCATAGGCATTATATCCCTGCCATTAAAAGCCCCTTTTTCCGCCTGACGGCACACTGCATTAAGCCCGGAAAGAACCTCAGATTTGTTCGGATTTTTATAAAATCCCCTTGGAAAGGCATTGCCAAAACCGCTATTAATAAATCCGAAGAAAATGGAAAACACCAACAAAAACACAAACCGTTTTTTAATCATCAGCCCTCCTTGTACAAGGTCATTTTTCTACTGTTAAATTATAAGGCAAAATCGGTATGGCGCCTTTAATCAACACAGGCAACATATCTTCTTTGCGAAAAAATACAATCACCTTTTTGGGCCTGCTGGAAACCATAACAGAAGAAAACCTGCCTATCCTCGTATTTATAACGCGGTCTTTACCGACTATTATCTCCAACAACTGTTTTGGCAGCTGCAGTTTCATCCCTGTTTGAGGCCTCTGCCCCTGCTGCCACAATCTATAAATAAAGGCAAAGACGTTATCTATCGGCAATGATTGTTTAAGGGCCGCAATCTGTTTGCCATTCTTTGTGATGCGCACCTCCTTATCTGCATAATTATAATCCTCTATAATCTCCTCAGACATGCCCAGATAGGTCAACTGGCGAAATATCTTGTAAGGATAAAGCGTTTTTTCATCTAAATATATGTCCTCTTTATCTTTTAACTGGGGCGTGCGCACCTCTACCTGAAGATGCTCACATTCAATTCCATCCAGACGCGTCTTGCCAAAGACATGCCATTTGGCCCGGCCTATCCTTACCATACCTATTTTTACCACGTATGACAAATCCCTCTTTTCCACTGCATAACCCCTTCCCGGACAAAACAACAGAATCAAAAGAATAGATATCAACCTACCCATAACCACCCCTTTCACCGACTGGTTAAATATATCCACCCCATTGCAACTAATAAAGAAACCACTCCAAAAACAACTGCCCTCCTGCTCCTAACGGCAATCGGGCAATTAGGCAAAAATGCCAGTAAAACCGACCACAACACCACCAAATCAAACGACAACCTGATTTTCCCTGAATACAATAATGCCGCCAACAATAAAAAAACTGCTTTACTGATAATCAAGGCGAGCGTAAATATTGATTTAACAGCAAAACTGTGTTGAAGAAAATCAACCCCCATCGGACGTATTTTCATCAAATAGGATATAATCCCGGCAACAAATGTCAAAACAAAAAATAACCAAAGTCCCGCTTTTCTTAAAAACGCGCTTACATATATAAATGCCTGGCCAAAAACAAAACCTGGTTTAGGCAAGGCATACGGAGGCAGGTCCATAACCAAAGGCCGGCCTTCCGCAGAAACATTATCAATGCGTTTATATAATAAAAGGGACGATAAGATAGACAAAAGGATAAATGCCAATAACAATAATATCCTCTCCGGCATAGGCACACCTGCAATATAGAATATGCAACTCAATACCAATACCTTGCCTATGCAAATAAACTGCGGGGCAATAGATGTAGGGCAGGCTAATGGACAAACAGCTGATTTAAGGAGCTCCTGAAAAACAACACCATGAAAACCTATCCTGTGCAAGGCAGAATCCAAAAGAAAACCTATGCGTTTTATATAATTGCTCTGTTTAAAGCCTTCAAACAACACAAAACTAAACAATAAAAATGCGGAAACCAAGAAAACCCCGCCGCCAGCGTAAACAAGGGCGCTTAATACGACAAATCCTGTTGAGGAAAGCCATTGGCATAAATTGCTAAACCCCGCAAACAAAAAAACGCCTGCCTCAAGCAGGGCAAAAACAGATGCAAACAAAAGGACAAACGCCATTGGCAAACCCAATACAGGATTCAAAAACAACGTATCCAACATCCGAGAAACAGAGATGCGCCTGCACATAGAAGAGCGCTCCACCTCGCGCAAAAGCCCGTTTACAAAACCAAAACGCGCTTCTTCAATTATTCTGCGCGCCTCTTTGCCAAACTTTGCTTCAACGCCATTTATAACCTTTTCTCTTTCCATTAACAACTTAGGCAACAAGGTATCCTTGACGTTTGAAAAAACAATAGGGCAATTTTCCTTATCTTCCAAACAAAAAAGGACAAACGGATATGCCATCTTTCCAACCGATTCAGAAACTGCCAAAAGCATTGGCGATAACAGCTTGACAAATTCATCTGATAGAGGGAATAAAGGATAATTATCCACATCGCAGGAAACAATAGCCTGAAGAGCTATATCCCAAAACACGCAATTATCCGTTATACGATTTGCGTCAAAAACCTTAACTCGCAACAATCGGGAAAGGGCATCAATATCTATCTCCTTACACTCCTCGATTAACCCGGATATCACGATAAAAAATCTAACGCGGGCCTGTAAAAATACCGCGGCTGTTGTGATACCCGCAAACATATCCTTATAATCAAAATACAAGACAAATCCCTCAAACCGGCCGTCAAAGAAGTTTTGCAACCGGCCGCTCAATGAGGCCTTCCCTGAAAACGAGGCCCTTCCTAAAAACTCACATGAAAGCATATTATTATTCGTGCGAAGACAAGAACTGCCAATACCATTTCCAAGCAAGGAATCAAAATTATCAACATCAACTCTGCCAACGGTAAATAACCCTAAACGAACAGAATTATCTTTAGATAAGGGCCTGACAATAACGTGCCGGGACAATCCAGCTCCTATCGCAAACCTGTCTGCGCCTACCTCCACCTTAAACGGGCCGCCGCCTCCCATCTTATTCAAGAGAACCAATTGCGCGCCCGGAACAATGCCCATATCCGACAACCTAAGCTGCGCTTGCCTTCCGCAAGAGATCCTCACCACATAAAGAGGCACACCGATAGGCGCATCAGCAAGGGTGGTAATATCTCTTTCCATTAATCCACCTTATAAAATCTATCCTGAGAACCATACGGCGAGATCTTAAACTCCACCTTCTTACAACACTTCGGGCAAAAACCGACATATGCACTGCGGGCATTGTTTAAATAAATGCGCTGATAGACATTGCAACAGTCAAATATAATACCAATAAACGCGCGCTTTGACTTGGGCCTATGACTATTCATATATGTTCTCTTCCTTAGGGAAATTCCCCTGCCTGACTTCTTCAACGTATTGAGAAACAGCGCTGTTATAAGCCTGCCATACGTCGCTATACGATTTCACAAACTTGGGCCGAAACTTATCAAACGCGCCGACAACATCGTCAAACACAAGGACCTGTCCATCAGTATAACGTCCGGCGCCGATCCCTATAACAGGTATAGCAAGCTGTTCACTAATACGCCTGCCAAGTTGTTCAGGCACACATTCAAGCACTAATGAGAAACATCCCGCCTCCTGCAATCGCACGGCCTCTTCTAGCAATGCATCCTGCGAGGCATCGTCTCTGCCCTGCACCTTAAATCCGGATCGATTAACAAGGCTCTGTGGAGTAAGCCCGATATGGCCCATAACCTCTATGCCGATATCCCTCATTGCCTTTACGTCATCAATAATCTTGGGATTTGCGCCTTCCAATTTTACAGCATTTGCCCTGCCCTGCTGTAAAAATCTAATCGCGTTTTTAACGCTCTCTTCAGCAAGCACGCCATAAGAACCAAAAGGCATATCTGCAACAACAAAGCTCTCCTGCGCGCCCTGCCTTACAGCTGAAACAAACAACAACATCTCATCCACGCTTATAGGAATAGTGGACGGCCTTCCTAAAAACGTCATAGCAAGAGAATCCCCGACAAGGATAATGTCAACCCCGTTTTCCTCGCAGGCCATCGCCGTCGGCGCGCTATAGGCCGTGAGCATCACAATAGGCTCTTTGCCCTTTTTATCTTGTATGAAATTCACATTCCGCATATTAACCTCATTAAAAACTCCATCATAGGATATAGAATATACACAAAAAACCCTGAAAACAACAAAAGCAACAGCACAATCGTGCCATAACGCGCAATCTGCATATACCGCTTGTACAATGCATCTGGCATAAACAATCCCGCAATAGATGCCCCGTCAAGCGGGGGAACAGGCATCAGATTGAACGCAGCCAATAACAGATTTATTTTAAGCCCATATACGGCTATAATCAAGACATAAGGATTTTGGGAGAAAGTTCGCATCACAAGGCAGGAGATCATTGCTAACAACAGGTTTGCCAAAGGCCCTGCCAATGCGCATAACGCCATTGCTATGCGCGGATTTTGCAGTTTTGTAAATTTTAAAGGATTTACAGGCACGGGTAATGCCCATGCAAACAAAACAGGGCTGTGCGTTATATAAAGCAAAAAAGGTACAAGTAAGGTTCCAACAGGATGCACGTGTTTTATTGGATTCAGCGATAATCTTCCGGCCTTTGCGGCGGTATCATCACCAAGCCAAAAGGCAGCAATACCGTGGGCGATCTCATGCAGGATTATGGAATATATAAGAACAAGGATAACAAGCGCCCAGAAAACAACACCGGAAGCAGGCATATCAATCCCCGGCCTGTTTCACAATATCATAGGCAATCTTTACAGCAATGTCTGTATCAGGGATAAGTTTGGCTGTCTTACGCGCCTGCACGGTCAAAAACGCCTTGCCATTACTGTTATCCTTTACATCCACCTCCACATAATATTTCCCAAATATCTTTTCTGCATAAATATGCATAGATTCTTCATCCACCTCTTCAATCCTGCCGCGAGAACTGAGATAATCCAAGGCAGAATCAAATACCACAGCTGGCGACTTTTCAACAGGCAGATCAACAGAATCATTGCTTATCATAATCCCGCCTATAACCCCTGTCCCTAACAACATCGCGGCGCATCCGGACGAAAACAACACGGCCAAGACAAATAATAACCTAAATAAGACACCCCTCATAATCCCCTCCTATGTGCTTAAAAAATCCCAATGTAAAACCTCAGACAAAGGCCTTTTTTCTTTTGAAACAGGTTCTCCCTCAGGATAACCAACAGCAATAACACTTATAAGGCGCAGTCCCCTGCTATTAACGAATCCTAAAACATCATCGCAGTAATCCTTTTTATCTCCTGCAATCCAGCATGCCCCTAACTGCAGGGCCGAAGCAGCAAGCAAAATATGCGCTGTCGCAGCAGAACCATCTTCAAGATAATACTTGGTATCCTTTGAAAGCACAACAATAGCAGCCGGAGCCGAAGCCAAAAACGCGCCATTGGGTTTTACAATATCGGCCAACTGCTTTATCCTATTGGTATCCGTGATAATAACAAACTCCCAAGGTTGTTCATTTCTCGCAGTTGGCGCAAGACGCGCGGAATCAACGAGCTTCACCAGCAAATCCCTTTCAACAGGTGCCTGTCTAAACTTGCGAACACTGCGCCTCTCTTTAACTGCCTCAAAAAAATCCATTATCCCTTCCCCTTCCTGACATCGTCTCCAAACATCCCTTCCAATTCCCGCATAAACTGCCTAACGTCCTTAAACTGCCTGTAAACCGAGGCAAACCTCACATATGCAACCTCATCCAATATAGCCAATTTGTCCATCACCATCTCGCCGATATCCTTTGAAGAGACCTCCATATCCGCCTTTGAACGCAAGGCCTTTTCTATATCCTCCACAATCCGCTCTATTTTCTCAATACTGACAGGCCTTTTCTCACATGCCTTAATAATCCCTCCTATCACCTTATTTCTGTCAAAGGCCTCTCGCCTGCCGTCTCGTTTCGTCACAAATAATGGCGCAAGCTCAACATGCTCATATGTGGTAAACCTCTTGCCACAGGAAAGGCATTCTCTCCTTCGGCGGATAACCGTGCCATCGTCATTCTCACGAGAATCAACCACCTTATCAGAGACATCACCGCAATAAGGGCAACGCATACCTATTCACCATCCTTTACATCTACCTTTCTCACCAAAATCTGCGCCTCGTTTAAAAACTCCTCGGCAAGTTCGTCCGGGTATCCCTCTGCAATCACAATTTCCTTGATGCCGGCATTAATCAACATCTTTGCGCATATAATACACGGTTGATTAGTCACATACATCACACTGCCCTTTAAACTAACGCCATGAAGAGCCGCTTGAATAATGGCATTCTGCTCGGCATGGAGCCCTCGGCAAAGCTCGTGTCTTTGCCCGGAAGGCACGTTGAGCTTTTCCCTGAGGCACCCGGTTTCACTACAATGCCTAATCCCTGAAGGCGCGCCATTATAACCACTTGCCAGAATATGCTTATCCTTGACAGCCACAGCACCTACTTTTCTGCGCAAGCAGGTTGAACGTTGCCTTACCAAAAATGCAATTCGCATAAAATATTCATCCCAGCTAGGACGCACTTAAACCAAACCTCCTCTTTAATGCCGCAGATGCAAACACATCATCAAATGCATCTATCACATCCTGAACAGATATGTTTTGCAGGCAAATAAAACCCTTCCTGCACTTATGAGCAAGACAAACCTCACAAGTTGCCTTGTGCAAAACAGCCTTATTGCTCGTCAAAGGAGCCCAACGCTGGGGCGAAAGCCCCGAGTCATTTCTGCCAAATATAACCACACATGCCAATCCCAAGGCAGCCGCAATATGCACAGGCCCGCTGTCATTTGAGATTATGATATCGCACCCAGACAATATTTCAACCGTTTCTTTGAGGCTTACCCCTGTTTTGTCCAAAACAAAACCATATTCTTCCGTTTGTTGCAGGATCATTTTGGCATTAGTGGCCTCGTTTTTATCACCTATCAAGATTACATCCAACTCTCTGCCTAACAAAACCTTTATAACCTCAATGAAATTTTCTATCGGCCAACGTTTGGAAGGGCAACTCGCTCCTGTATGAACAGCAATGATAGGCCTTTCATTGCGAAAAGTCCTGCCCGGCACATTTAATCTTGGTTCAGGCCTTTTCCACTTAGCAATCTCTAACATCGGCAAAAACAACATATTATATTGCGCTTCATGCATAAGGCCGTAACGCTTGGTATCCTCTATCGTATTGGTTAAGAAAAACCTGCCACCTTTTACAGCCCACCCATAACGCCTTTTAATCCTGGACAAAAACAAAAGCAGATGCAGGCGAAAATTTGAATTTAAGGCAATCACCACATCAAACTCTTGGGATTTCAACTGCCTTGCAAAAGAAAAGAGATTGGACAGCTTCTTCATCTCCCTTTTATCATATACGAAAAACCCGTCATTGGGTTCAACAAATTCCATCAACGGCCTATTAATAGGCGCAATGAGCCAGTATATCTTTGCATCAGGATAAGCCTGTCTTATCTCCTTGGCAAATGGAATAGACAAAATAAAATCGCCTATTCTATCAGTCCTGCAAATGAGAATCCTTTTTAACTGCCCCATAACTCCCCTTATAATAAAAATTGGCCGCATTAATTATACCACATAAAACCATAAGCCCAAACTTATGAGTATATAGGATTTATTTGCAAGAATAATATCCCTATAACTATATAAGTAACATAAATTTGTGTTGACAAGTCATTACAATTGGTTATAGTTTTAAGTAAACAGGAGGCCGGATGCAAAAGTGGTTATACGCAGATAAAAAGGGATTTTCCCTAATCGAGGTATTGATTGCAACTACGATACTTGCTATATCCATAGTTGCAGGATTAACTGCGTATATCAGTGGAGAGAAATACGTCAAAGCGGCCAGGACGCGGGATGCCGCTTATATGATCCTAACGCAGGAAGCGGAAGAACTGCTTTCTATGGACTTTAATTATTTATCAGGGCAAAGTTACTACAGTTTTTCTTTTGACGGAACAGGGGCGAACCTTAATAAAACAGGAAGCAATGTCATCATTTCTTGTGATCCGAATGACCTGCTTTCAAACGCCCCATACAAGGCCGCTCACTTTGACCCGCATGGCCTGAAAGGCGCTATTAGGGTTTATATCAGCAAGGTTAATGGATCAAATGACAACCTGCTCGATGTCAAGATAGTCCTGTGTTATCAAATAGACAACGTGATTGTAGGCGAAGATAAAAATCTAAATGGATCATTAGAGATCGTGGAAGATAGTGATAGTGATGGCGAGATAGATTCTCCATTGACATTGAATATGTCCATATCAAGGATAGGCGTATGAGAAAAGAGCAGGGATTTACATTAGTAGAACTTCTGATAGCTATGGCAATCGCCGTGATCATTGCCGGCGGGTTTCTTGCCGCTGGTATGCTTATGATACGGGGGACTAATTCCACAAACCAAAAGATACAGATTCAATACGAGTTTGATAGGACATGCCATGATATTTATAACCTGTTAATCAATACAGACAAAAGCCATATCAATCAGATTATCACAACGTCTCCCGCTCCCGATGCAATAGGAACAGGTATTATATTTCAGATCCCAACAATAGACACAAATGGATCTTTCACAACAAGTTCAGGTATATTAGTTTGGGGAGATGGACAGACTAAAAACCATTACATACGCATAAGACAGGATGAAAACAATGATGTTGTGATGGAAAAAATTACTAGTCTCTCTGGCCCTACAATAGTGGAGAAGAAAATCTTGATAAAAGACTGTTCAATGCAAATAAGGGGCGCTTTTATCAACAACAGCGGGGCATTGGAATACAACAACGCGACTCCTTCTATACTGGACATCTCTTTTGAAAAACAGGATAAATACTTCACAAATCAGAAATACAAAAAACACATCCATATTACGCTGAGAGTGCACTAATCAGGATTTATTCCCAGCGGAAAGCTCATCCAATATCCTTGAGGTGTATGGCAATGTGCACTTGTTGCAAATGGCCATCTTTCTATAATTGCCTTCCCAATGCCATCTACGCATCTTCTCGTATTCCTCTCCATGCCAGATTTCATACAAGCTGTCTGTTTTTGCATTTCCAAGTTTTAAGGACACATCTAAATCTCCGCAACAAGGCGTTATTGTGCCATCCCATATAACAAACATCCTCTGCCATAATTGAGCGCATACAAAATCGTCTTCCGAGCCGTCTACCTTGGCAATATAGCGGTTATCCGCCTCTTTATCCTCGCCAAGATAATTGACATAATTCACAAACGTAACAAGATCAACTTTATCTTTCCAAAAATCATAGAATTCATCCACCTCGTCAAGGTTCTCTTTCATCTTCACCATTGACACGCGCACACAAGGCTTTCTCATTCCTTTTCTGTCGCGCAACGCAACAAAATCCTCGACATTCCTCACGACCTCTTCAAAAACAGCTCCAACCCTTATCTGCTCGTACCTTTCCTTTTTTATCGAATCAAAGGATATAATTATTCTATCTATGCCGGCATCCAAAACCCTTTCAGCCAAATCGCCCTTTAACAGGACACCATTTGTGTTAAATTGCACGTCAACAACTCCATTGTTTTTCGCGTATTTAATCATCTCCGGCAACTGCTTATGTAATAGGGGCTCGCCTGTGTAATTTAATTTCACTGCGTAAAGCCCATATTTGGCCCCTTCGTCTATTATCTTCTTGTAAAGATCAAAATCCATAAAACCAAGCCTGTCCTTGTGTTTTGAGTCAAAATCCACCAGCGTCCTATAACACATAGGGCACTTCAAATTACAAAACGACGTGCTTTCCAGATCCAGATTTAAAGGGAATTCAGGGACATCACCCTTTTGTGGAAGTTCATTCCACAACCTACGGTATTCTTTATAACGATCTCCTAGGGCATCTTCACAAGGAAGCCATTCCACGTCCTTGACTTCCTCATATGTTGGATTGATTTTCACTTTTTTTTCCGCCATACATCCCCCTCTACAATTTATTGACATCAAAAAGGACCGCCTTGCCGTGGAATAGACATAGCCTGAACCCCAAAACAAAGTGGGAACTCGCCTTATGCCCCACGGGACACAAGGACGACAGTCCCCTGTTTCAAGGTGTTGGTTCAGCTACGTGCCTATACCTCACGAACAAGGCAGTACCCATTACTAATAATAACAAAACCCGGATAAAAAGGCAATCTTTATAAAAAGCGATTTATCTTATGTAAACAAACGCGCCTTTTCTTTTTATTTCCCCGTTCAATTCCAGTTTCATCAACTCCTTCAATACATACGAGGCATCTTTTTGCAAAGCGAGACATATTTCTTCCACATCAAGACGGCATTTTTTATTTAACAATTTTAGTATGGGATGTGGATTTCCATTATACTTATCAATTATATATTCTCTTTCTCTTTGATTTTTTAACACAGCGGTCTTTCTATTTATTCCCATACTCAACAAGACATCTTCAACCGACAAAAGAGGGATTGCGCCGTCAAATATCAGCTTATTGCTACCCATAGAATTAACAGCATTTATCTGCCCGGGAAGACTAAACACATCTCTGCCCAAATCAAGACTAAATCCGGCGGTAATCAAAGCGCCGCTCCTTTTGCCCGCCTCCATTACCAACAGCACCTCTGATAAGGCGCTTATTATGCGATTTCTGCGAGGAAAGTTATATCTCATCGGCGGAACAAACGGCGGATATTCGCTGATTACAACGCCTCCTAGGCCTATTATGCGTTCGCTTAATGCCCTGTTTTGCTTTGGATACATATCGGCCAAACCACTGCCAATAACAGCAGCGGTAATGCCGCCTGCCTTTAACGCGCCTTTATGCGCATACGTATCTATTCCTATTGCAAGTCCGCTAATGACTGATATGTTCAACTGCGCCAGTTCATATGCAAAACTCTGCGCGGCATTCAATCCATAGGCGCTTGCCCTGCGCGAGCCAACTATACCGACTCGTCTGCTATTATTTAATCTGCTCACATCACCCTCCACAAACAATACAATCGGCGCATCTTGAAGGTCCAATAAGGCCTCCGGATATGCCTTATCCCAGATGCTTATCAGACTAACATCGTTATTCTCTATAAATGACCTTGCTTTCTCAAATTCATCGCTGTTTCTAATTTTTTCAATCTTTTCTCTATATAAACCAAAAAACTCCTGCGCGGAAGAACAAGAACGGGCCTGTTTTACGGCCTTTTTTTTATCATACAAAAAGGCTATACCCAATTTTAATGAAAGGATATCCATAGCATTACTGGCTCATTACTTGCGTCAATGTAAATAAAGGCAAGAACATTGCTATGACAATAAAACCAACCATTAATCCCATAAAAACTATGAGAAACGGCTCTAATATAGACGTCAACGATCCAACCAATACATCTATCTCATCATCAAATGTCTGCGCTATCTCCATAAGCATAGACGGCAGGTTTCCGGTCTCCTCACCGACACTTACCATTTCAACAAAAAGAGGGACAAAGACTTTCGGATTAGATCTCAAAAACGGCGTTATATTCTCTCCCTCTTCAACCAACAACGCCATCTGTCCTATTAAGGATTTGAACACCTGATTATTAATCGTCTCTTTGACAACAGCTAATGCAGATAATATCGGCACGCCGCTTGCAAGCAGCGTCCCTAACATATGGGCAAAGACGCTCAAATAGAACTTTTTCAATAACGGCCCTATTACAGGCAATTTCAACACAAAATTATCAAACTTATACCTTAACGCCGGAACTTGCAACAGATAATTAAAACCCAATATCAATAATGTTATTATGCCTATGCCTATATACCATTTGGACCTTATAAACGTTGAGACTGCCAATAAAAAGCGCGTTGGCCCCGGCAGGGCTTCTCCATATTCTGCAAACATCTTCATAAAAGATGGGACAACAAACGTCATTATAACCAATAAAATTATCAAAGCTATGGCCAAAATAAATGCAGGATACACAAATGCTGATATCACTTTTCTCTTTGTCTTTTGCTGTTTTTCTAGAAAAACCGATAATCTGTGAAAGATCTCCTCCAGCGCGCCCCCCAATTCAGCCGCCTTGACCATATTAGTAAAATAATACGGAAAAACCTGTGGGAAGTTTTCCATTGCCCCTGACAACGGCTCGCCTTGTTCAACTTGCAAAGCAAGAGATGAAACTATCGCTTTCATCTCATCATCGCTCATCTGGTCTGAAAGCGTTTTTAAGGCGCGAACCAACGGAATCCCAGACTTGAGCATTACATACAACTGGCGGGAAAAATAAACAAGCTGCCCTGAATGTCTTTTCCAGGGCAGCTTTATCCTGATATTGGAAAACATCTTATTTTACTGTATCGCCGACTTGTATCTCCTCATCTCCATAGATGTCAAGTATATCAGCTGCGCAGATCTTTTTCCTGACCATTACAACCTTAACACGCGCTATCTTTGTGCCATCTCTTAACACATCAAACTCCATATCCTTGACAACGCCGTCTTTCTCCCCTATATCCACTACAACAAAGTTATTAGCTTCATTGACCGCTATAACCTTACCTTTTAACTTAAGGCCGGCGGATACAACCGAGCTGTCTTTATCCACGACTATCGGCGGCAGATCCACAATAGAAGATTTGGACGTATTATCCACCTTTTTCTTGACTGTGCTCATTTTATCCGTCATTTCCATTATATTAGAGATACCTTCACGTATAATCGTATCCATATCCTCCAAGTTTCTCTTAAGCACATCTCTCTCTTCCTCTGTTGAAGCCAACTGCCTTTCAAGATAGGTCTCTGATTTCGTGAGTTTCATCACGCGCGTCTTCATCTGTTTGTTCTCGCTATCTATTTTATCAAGCATCTGCCTCATAGCGCGGCGGTTTTCCTTCTCTCTCACAAAATCTCTTGAAAGGATTGCAACCATCCTTCTCGTATAATCAAGCTGTCTTTGAAGTTCGTCATTCTTTCTTTCCAGATTAGACAACTTTATCTCCAATTCCAATTTTTTCTGCAGGGCTTCTTTCCTATCCAATTTTGCCTGACGCAGCTCTGATTTAAGCTCGTCTATCTTTGCCTGAAGCTCGGCCTTGCTCTGAACAACGTCCGCCCAAAAATCATCTTGAGGAATCTCTTTAACCTCTTTCTTGGCAAGTTTCTTTTCTTCTTCCAACGTCTTGACTTTTACCTTTAATTCACCCAATTCTTCCTTTTTCTTGTCTAATTCGTCCTCCAGATCCGAAACTTTATCCTTTAACTTCGCCTTATCTTTCAAGACTTCTTCATATTTTGTCTTATAATTTTGTTTCTCCAGCTTCAAGGAATCAATCTGCGATTTATATGCGGTAATATCCTTCTCAAGGGAGGAAATCTTTGACTGCAATGAGGCCTTTTCTTTCTTTAAATTGCCTATATCCGTGTTGAGCTTGGAAAGTTTGGCATCGTATTTTCTGACTGTCTCTCTAAGGGAGCGTTTCAGTCCCTCTGATTGAGAATAAAACTGAAAAGCAACACCCAAGACAACCAGAATCAATACAACTAATCCGACGATAAGAACCTTAGACTTATCCATCATCCCCCCTTTTTTGGATACAACTATCCTAACTTAAAAAAAACTATAACTGGGCAAATACATTTCTCATCACAAGGCTAGATGCGCCTAATGCAACCGAATACTCACCTAACCTTGAAGGCACTATCCTCACCGCGGCTGCCATCTCATGAAACGCCCATGAATCCACTGTAGAGCGGATCTCATCCATTAATTCACTGCCCAATCTTTCTATCCCGCCGCCAATAATCAAGACCTGCGGATTAAGCAAATTCGTCAAAAATGCCGCCTTTAATCCAAGACACTTTGCCTTTTCTCTAATAACTTCCTTAACCAAAGCATCTCCTTTGGCAGCAGCCTCAATCACCTTATCAAAATCCAATTTATCCAAATCACCGCCCAAAGACTGAACAAGCGGACTTATATCGTCTCTCTTCTTTTTCAATCGTTTTTTCAACTCAGCAATAATACCTAAATCAGCAGGCACCCGGCTTGTAAAACAGGCCTCAGCAGGTGATTCCCCCTCATTGGCAATAGAAAGTTCTCCCGCGCTTCCTGTACTGCCGCGATAAAGTTCACCATTAAGTATTATACCACACCCAACGCCGGAGAACAAATATAACATATTCTCAACATCAGAATCCAGATAAAACCAGTACTCTCCAAAAGCAGAAACAGTGGCATCATTTTCAACTAAAACAGGCAGGCCAAAATCCCTTTCTATGTATTCTCTCAAAGGCACATAAATAGACACATAATCCAATTTATCGTCGCCAACCTTTTCCGGCCACTTTATCGTCCCTGCCTGACGGTTTACAACCCCTCCAATACCTATACCAATTCCCTTTATCTTAGACTTATCACCGTCAAACTGCCCCATAAGTTCGGACAAAATTTTCCTTATAGTTGAAAGGATATCCTTTATCCCCATTGTCTCAGGCTTTATCTTTATCTCGCTGAGTATCTGGCCGTCTATGTTCGTAATAACAGCAACCAGTGAATTCATATTCACGCCAACACCAATCGCATATGAGGCATCGGCATTGAGATCCAATAGTACTGCCCGCCGTCCGCCCTGTGAAACGTCCAAATCCTTTTCAACAACCAAATCCGTATCTATGAAGTGATTGATATAGTTGGTCACTGTGACGACGTTAAGCCCGACCATATTAGAGATTTCCGCCTTGGTAAGAGGACCGGCCTTACGCAAACTCTCCAATATAGCTACGTTTCGTCTGGCTCTTTCGCTAAAACGAACGTTATCTTTTAGGCCCTCCATCTTAACTCCTTTCTAAAACTGCTTTTCATACACTAATCTAAAAATATGCCTCGTATCCAATGCGCTCATATGCCAGTAATCGCTGTCCGAATCATATCCGGCATATTCTCCCCACATCGCCTTTAGATATTCTTCTTCTGAGAAATTATATTTATATCCCACAAAAAAGTTGTTGTGAGACTCGTAATCCAAATTTCCTTCTATTTCATACTTATACACGTCGTATAAACGTGAATACGTATATGAGAAAAACATCTCTGCCTTTGGTCCGAGTTTATATAATGCCTCAAACCCAAAGTGACTGCCATTGTCGTCTATGCCCGGCATTGCATATTTATTCTGGTTCTTTGTAAAAGAAAACGTAAGCTGTAAATCCTCTAACGGAGTTAAACCAGTCTTCATTTTTATTATATGATAATAATCATATGGGGGCAAGCCAAATATGCTCTGATCGTATAAAAAAGGAACAATTTTATCCCACATATAATCGCCTATTATTTCATCTGTGACATAAGTGCTGCACAAAAGTACCCTTGGGAAAACCATAGGGTCATTTGTCTCTTCAAAACCGAGTTCAAAATAGGCATTATCGTCGATATCATAACGGCCGGCTATACCAAAATGGCCGATAGAAGGATCCTTTCCCGCCTCTATTGCCGTGTTTTGCAAAGCCTCATTTTGCCCGCTGTAATAGTCGCTGATGTCATATAGGTTGTCCGCATAGATTAACGGGTCCTTATCAACCTCTGTATCAGGCAATGCCTTATACCAAGCCAAGGCTTTCAATGTTAACTTATCAACAGGTGAAGCCGTTGCCTCTAATCTGCCAAGGGTCTCTATGGGAACGCCTCCATCACTATGGACGTTTCTGACAAACACGTCCCAATTCGTATTCCATAAATCGAAATTCGCATATATCCCGGCAGCGGACCTGCCTCTGTCTATCCCATCGCCATAAGTCTCTATGCCTTTCTTGCGATTTTCTTCTTCGTCAAAGGTTATGTGCTTGCTCGCCTCTGTCTCTATCCTCGTATATCTATATGAGGAAAGTCCCGGTGAAAATTTATCTCCCATATAGTTATAGTAAAATTCTATTTTATTAATAGGCCAATGCAATGGTTGGAATTTTATTCCATATGCATAATCATCATAATACGTTTTCGTATCGTTGGCTTCATCAATTGTTGAAGAACTGTGGGCAACCTCACCTGATACCAAAACACCAAACAATTGTTTTGCCCCATCAATAGCCCACACATAATTTTCAGCCTCAAGGTCATCACTGTCATTGAATCCCAGCTTTGAACTAAAAAAGGCTCCTATATAATCATTGGAATCGTCCTCAAAATAATATTTCCAACGCGTTGCCCCGTCCAATGAATTGACATCTGAATAATCATCCCACAATGTCATAGGCAAGGCAATTGTGGCTTGCCCTTCAACAGAACCTTCTTTAATAGAAAAGCTGGCTCCCCTTAAATACGTAAGCCTTTCCCATTCACTATCACGAACGTATGCAGATATATTATGCTGCCATTTCCCTCCTTTAAGCGGATATCCAGGCCTTAAAAACCTACGGCTTGGGCTATACGTATCTATCCACGGGCTTTCTTCCCAATCTTTCCTATTATCAGAAAGCCGCATAAGATCGTCGCTCTTCAACGCCTCTTGCTGCGATGAAATCAGAAATACTTTGCCGCTAAATCCATCCGATTCATTTCCGTAATCAAACCATAGTTTTCTGATTATATTCCACCTCTCGTGGAGATCTTCCCCCCCAATTGTATTGAAATCAGTGTACCAATCATAAATACCCGTTGGAGTGTATGGAGAAAGTTTTCCATCAACTACCTTGATATTGTTAAAAACCAATATATTGCCATATTTTGTCCTGAATGTTTCATTCATTGTCTGCCCGGTTGCAAAGAAATATTTCAATCTAACATTTGCTGAATCCAAACCATTCGTACTTGTCACCTCGGCATCTATTGTGCCAACGTATGACCATGGGTCCAAAACTAATTGCGCATACAAATTTATCGCATCAGAAAAATCTGTATCTATATTTAGTTCCAGTCTATCATAGACCTTTGGATCAAACGTATTTTCATGTTCTTCACCCCAGATATAGCGCCAGTTCTTCTCGTATGGAACAGCATTCTTATCCGGATTGGCATCCTTCCATAGTATATCTCCGTCGGAATTCACCTCCCCTGCCAATCTGATCTTACCTGTTATATGGACATTAGAATCGGTTTTATCCTCTGCAGACTCACTCGGCATGTGTGTTATAGGCGCAGGTTTTTTAGGAGATATTTCTGAAGGGCTTTGCATAACCTTATTCGATCCTGCAGCCAGTTTCTGTTCCATATACGCCTTCATTGCAAACCTGCCTGCGTTTTCTTCTTCATGCAAGGCCCTTTCCCCCTCTTCCAAACTCGCCAAAAAATCTGCCATTGCAACCTTTTTTTTCTGCTCCTCGCATAAGATTTCAACACCTTTTAGAGACACAATAACAGCCAATGCTTCTTTATTTTCCGGATCTTGATCTAATGCAGATAATGCATCTTCATAGGCTGATTGATAGTCTTTCATGGCAAATTCCTCTTTGGCAAGTTGGGCATAATAACTTGCCTGACTAGCCCTTGCAATTCCCTGCGCCAAAAACGTTATCAATAAAAAAAATAATAAAACTCTTTCTATTCTAAACACTACAATCCTCCTTTAAAATAACTATTTATCCAGAGTGTTCTGTTAGTTCTTTAATCGAACTCTTTACGGCTAAACTCTGCAACTGGCTAGGAGTCTCTCCCTGCCAAAGCGCCTTTAGGACATAATAGGCCTTTTTAGGAATTCTCTTATTGATACCCTTCTCCCCTTTGCGTCTAGATATTCTAACTATGCCCCACCATTCCTCATTCATATTTAAATTTTTCGGAGCAGCTATATCATGATAATAGCCTCCACAAGACCAATCCCCTTTCATATCGTGCACCATCCAGGATTTTGGATTAAAATGGTCGCTCTTCCACCATTCATCCGTCCATTCAAAAACTATTCCTCCTAAAACGTTTCCCCATCCTTTATTCCCGGGCAAATTTTTGCTTATCTCTTTCCACAACTCGCCTATATATAAAGATTGGATGGCCTCATCTTCCCTTTTTTGGACAGCATCAAGACTGTCTGCCCCAAATTCCATTACAAAGAACGGCTTCTTCCACATATGATGCATATCTCTCCACACATGCCCGAAACTCTTCCCCAAAAACAGTGTCAATCCAGCGATATCAACGTTTTTACATTCATCCCCGGCTATATCCATAAAACGCGTTCCCCCATTTCCAAGGGCAACGACTCGGGAAGGATCCATTTGTTTAATCATACCTGCCAATTCATTGACAAAAGAATAATAAATCCTGGCTTTCTCTTCCCTGCGTTTCATGGGGTCCCGTTCCTTTATCAATTCCGGTGTTGTCCAGACATTAACGTTTTCTGGACCAAAAGAAAAATTGTTTTCATTACCCAAAACCCACATAATAATGCCCGGTTCATCTTTTAACTGCCTCACCATATTCAATACTTCCTGCTTTACATATGAACGGAATGTCCCATCAGCATAATTTGGACTGTTCCAAAAACCAAGCCAATTACCCATAATAGTATAGATACCGTATTCTTCATACATATACCTTATAAACTGCTTTGCGGCCTCTATATCCGGACTGAGGCAATAAAATCTTATCACGTTAGCCCCCATCTGCTTTATCAACGGCCCGTCAACATCCGCTAATCTTTTCCCCTGCTTAAAGAAATCAAATTCCCAATTCTTTCCCGGAGGTATTGGTTGATAGACAACTCCCTTTATAACAAAAGGCCTTCCATATACAGAGAGTATCTGCTGTCCATTATTTGTGGGCACGATTTCAGATATCTTACCCGCAACCTTGATTTCCTTTGTTGAGAAAGAATTATTATTTCCATTGGCAGATGCCTCAACAGACGCATTATTCAAGAACAAAACAAAACCCATCAAGAACATATAATAGAGTGAGGGGGCAACAAGCCCCCTCACTAATACTCTCCAACAGGTCTTTCTATCTATGTGTTTATTCTTCAAAAACAACATCATCTAAATAAAACACGGCTCCTTCAGGATTGACATCGGCATTTGTAACCCAGCAAAAACCGCCTATGATATAGGACATATCTTTCCCTGAAAGGTCTATCGTGTACTGCTTCCATTCAGTAGTTAACACTATAGGACCTATATCTGCTGCATCTGAATCCGAATACTTGCCCTGAACACCTCCTACCTTGAACTGCTCAATCCTTTCTCCGCCTTTCTCTCCTCTTGCCCAAAACGTCAACTTCTTGGCCTTGCTAAGATCATATCCACCATCCAAAAGGCCCCAATTGTTTGCAGGATTAAGCCAATAAACACCAGCCCATCTTGCGCCTTGCGATGCCTTTGCTGTGTATTCAAAACGAATACAGGTATCACCGCTATGAGGATTCTCTTCAGATGCCTCATCCATCTTTATATCACCCCAGTCTCCCATATAACCGGATGGCACATAATGGTTATTAACAGACCTCTTGTCTGTATAAACAGCAAACGGCATAGGTTCTGCGCCTTTCAGGTTTGCCTTTAAGTCAGGATCATACTCAAGTTTGATATCATCGAGGTAAAACGTACATCCGTCGGGATTCTGCCCCGCCTGCAAAATAAAAGCAAAACCGCCACTGATATAGCTCAAATCCTTTCCAACGAGATTTATCGTATACTGCTGCCACTCATCACTAAGCTGTACAGGGCCAAAATCCACTTCCGTTGTATCTGCATAAGAACCCTTGATGCCTCCTACTATAAACTTAGCGATTATTTCATCTCCGTACTCTCCTCTTGCCCAGAAGGTCAATTTATTCATTGCAGATAAATCATAACCACCCTGCTTAGTTCCCCAGTTATTTGCGGGATTCTGCCAATAGACCCCAACCCAACCTTTCTTCTGACTTTTGTCAGCAGTATAAATAACCTGGATGCAGGTCTTGCCTTCTTTTACGTTTTCCGTGTATTCCTCATTCAAACGAACATCATTGTAATCGCCCATATAACCCGATGGGATATAGTGATTACCCGGAGCCCCTTTGTCGGAATATATATAAAATAAATCCTTGTTGGAAACCTGAATTCCTTCCGTCTTTGCCGCGTGCGCCATTCCACAGGCAAAGAATACCCCTGCTAAGATGACTGCCCAAATCCTGCGCATAACCATACCTCCTTTTTTAGACCTATAACACAATTTACCTTATTTTGCTATTTTACACAAATAATCCCTTTTAGTCAAATACTTTTAAAAAAAGTTTTAATTAATCCATCCATGCTTTTCGTAAATATTCATATGCTTTTCTAACAACGCGCATAAAGGGACTATATTCAGGATCTCCCTGTCCTGTTATTCCAAGCCACTCCTCATACATAAAACCATCCAAAAACGGCCCAGCCCATCTGGTTTCCGTATTATGTTTAAACGGCTCATATGCCTTCCACCATTCATCCGTCCATTCAAATGCAAAACCACCAATAGAATTGCCAACGCCCCAATCGTAATCAGCAGAATTGTAAAGTATATCCTCCCAACAACCGAGGTAATACATGGCCTGACCTTCTTCCGCGGCCTCAACAGACAGGCCCTTGCCATAAGCAGGACACCCGTACTCTGTTATCATAGCCGCTTTATCAGGAGCCAAGACAAAAACCTTTTCCCAGATGTCTCCAAAACCGGCATTCCCGCGATATGCGTTCATCCCAACAATATCAACATCCGGGCAATACTTGGCCAGTTTATCCAAAAACAGCACATCGCCATTACATATGGCAACCGGCCTTGTGGGATCTATTTTTTTTATCATCTTCGCCACCTCATTTACGAATTTATAATATGCATCCGGTTTTTCTTTTGCATTATTAGCAACGCCATAGTTGTTTTCATTGCCCAAAAGCCAAAACAATACATACGGTTCATCCTTAAATTGCTCGACCAATTCTTTTACGTGACGCTTCATATTCTCCTGCTGTTTTTTATTCGTATAATCCGTTCCCTCTTCCCATGTAGCTCCACTGCCTATGGTATACATACCAAGGAAATCACTCATAACAAAACGTATGCCAAAACGCTCGTACATATCTTTTAATAATATCTTGTTTAATTTTTCTTCCGGCAGACGATATATCCTAAGGGTATTAGCGCCCATCTCTTTAAGCAGGCTTAAATCGCCCACTGCCGACTCATCTTTGTCCTGCTTTCCGTTTCTGTTCCAGTCAATCCACGCGTCATACGGCCCGTCGATTAATCCGTTTTTATTATAGTCATAAAACATCCAGTTGCGCATCGTACCGTCATCCGGACTCTGACCTATCTTTGTGGTAGCATATGTAATCCCCTTGATTATATACGGCTTGCCATCAACCAATAACTGCCACGAGCCGTCTTTGTACTTTACAAGCTGCGTGTTTTTGCCTCCCTTTTTCTCAACTATATCTTTTAGTCCATGTTTCCTTTTGTGAGGCAAGACATCATCTTCACTTTCAACGTGTACTATCTTGCCCGGCCATACAACAACTTGGTCATTTAAGATGTTATTATCTTCTCCATTCTTTATAATTATTTTGGCATCAACCAGTTTCATCTTTAATTCAGGATATCTCCTTGTCAAATACCTTATCCGATGCAGAGAGGCAGGCCCTATATACCAAGGGGTATGCCAATAGGTCCAGCCATTTGCATAGGGGAAATGTATCACTATAGAATAATAGGCCTTTATTGCGTGCTTTATCAGGCCTGCTTCCTCTAAAATAGTTGCTATGTAAAACTGTCTTACGCCCGGCGGTTCAGGGGCAGAACACCATTTATAAAAATTTGCAAGCAAGTCCCTGCCATGAACAAAATCCCAATGATTGCCCTTTAATAATCCCTGTTTTTTATATTCTATATACTTGGGATCCCAACGAAAACTCGTGGAGTTCGGGTAAATACCTTCTCCTGTTGCATTGGCAAGGCCCTCCTGATCCTTTACAACGTATTTATACTGAGCAGTTCCCACATTCTGAAATTCTCCATACTTTTCATAATCCACTATGTCTTCCTTGCCGTAGTTATAAAGAGAAAACGCGGGAGAAGGCAATGGATTGGTATAAGGAAGGAATGTTTCTCTTTTTGCGCATGCAGAAGAGACCATTAATAAAAAACACATGCCTATGCAGATTAATGATCTCGATCTATTCATTATTACACTCCTTTTCTAACTGCTTTAATTTGGCGGAGGCCTCTTCTTTGATGCTCCAATACCAGCCGCGGGGGTCCCAATTCTGAGACAATGGAAATTTTTCTATAGCAGACTCATAATTTGATTTTGCATTATCACAGTCCCCCATCTTTTGATAACTTTCTGCTTTTACGTAATACGACGCGCCGACAGCGTTTAACTCTTTATACTTAAGTTCATCCCCTGCCTTTGGAAAGTGTCCATGTAAGGCCTTTTGCTGACTCAATGCATTAGATTCAAACCGCTTTATACAGATATCCGCCAGTTTTATAGCGTCTTCATATGCCCTGGCGCCCAAAGCGGCCCATGCCTTTTGTATTACCTTTTCTGCGGGGGCTTCATCCATTTCCTTCCAATCAACGTCTATGTGCACAGTCTTATCCGTGGTATCTTCCGTAATTAATATATCTTTAGGAAAGACAGGGGCGCCCTTGCTTGCCGGCTTTAACGTAAGCCTAAACCCCTCTTCTTTATTTTCATCACATCCTGATATAAAAAACACAGAACAAAACAAAGACACTGACAAAAAAATTGCCCAGATATTCATAAGTCCTCTCTTTCTGTTATTGGCCTGTGAGGGCACCGGCTGTAATACCTTTTATAATGTGCCTCTGCATCAGCAGATAAACTATTATCACGGGGACAACCGTGATAGTCATACCTGCCATCAACAATGGATAGTTGACAAGGTGGGCGCCCTGAAACACCATAAGGCCTCTTGGCAAAGGCATCTTCGCCTTGTCCTGTAATATCAACATAGCGAGCAGATATTCATTCCACACCGCCAAGGTATTAAATATGATAACAACAGCCAAAGCAGGCATTGCCAAAGGAATAGCGACATGTCTCCATATACCAAGTTTGGAACATCCGTCTATCCTTGCCGCATCTTCCAACTCCCTTGGCAATTTATCGAAAAAGGTTTTTAACAAAAATATAGCAAATGGCAATCCCATATTTATTTGCGGCAATATATAACCTATTCGCGTATTCACCAGTCCCAAGTTCTTTAAGAGAACAAACAATGCGATAAACGCGCCGGGAATAGGGATCATCATCGTTGCAATCAATATGATATAAAGCGCGCCTTTAAAAGGAAACTCCAATCTAGAAAAGGCAAAAGCGGCCAATGAGGATAGAATAACAATAAAAAAGACCACAACAAAGGTATAAAATAAACTATTTAAGAAAAATTGGCCAAATCCTCCCTGCGTCCAGGCCAATGCGAAATTTTCCCAACGCGGAGAGATAGGGAACAAACTCATATCCGTAAAAATACCATATTGACTTTTTAAAGAAGAGGTAAACATCCAGTAAAGGGGAAATAAACAAGAAAGGGCCACAGCGGAAAGGACCGTATAGATACCGATATAACCCAATACCTTTTTTACCTTATACCACACAATCTCACTCCTGTTTCATCTTTTTGGAAACCCACAACTGAAACATTGACACGCTCAACAACAACACCCCAAAGACTATACCTTGGGCGCATGCATATCCAAATCTGCCAGCGCCCTGCATAGACGCCAAAATCCTCGTTACAGGAACCTCAGTGTGATATGACGGGCCGCCATTTGTCGTCGCCGCAATAATGTCGTAAATCTGCATACTTCCCAAGATAGTCAGAATAGAGACCAAAATAAATACAGGTATCATCAACGGCACTGTAATGTATATAAACCTGTGCCATGCATTGGCGCCATCCACTCTTGCCGCCTCGTAAATCTGATGTGGGATATTCTGCAGACCCGCCAATAATATAACGAATCCCCATCCAAATCCACGCCACATGTGCACAACTGCAACGGCATTTAAGGCCGTTGCGGGATTCGAAAGCCAGTCCCTAACCAAGTGCTGCATACCCATTTTTACCAATGCGAAATTTAAAATCCCGTCAGGATACCTGAAAATCCATTTCCAGATAAGACCGATAACAATACCTGATAATACCGGGGGCAGATAGAATATAACCCTATACACATGGCCTCCCCTGATATCCTTTGCGCACATAAGGGCCAAAATCAAGGCCACGCCATTTTGTATCGTCAATGCCAAGAACGTAATCCACGAGGCATTTAGCACAGACGCCCACCAAACCTTATCGTGCAATACTTCAATAAAGTTCTGCATTCCGACAAAGGTCATGTGTTTTGAAAGCCCGTCCCATGCCATTGTGGAAAGCTGAAACACCTTAAAAAATGGATACAGGCCAAAGACAATAAACAATATAAACGCGGGAAGCACAAATAAATAGTTAGTCAAGATATTGGGATCCTTAAAGGACTTCTTTAAATATTCGAGATTTTCTTTTGCATCATTTATATACTTACGTACAAGCGCATTTATCTTTTCATTGCTCTTATCTACAAATGCCATTGCATTACGCTCCTTTTAATTATTGGCCATAAAAACACCTGCCAATAACAATTATTTCTGTTTTTCCATCTGTTTTTTCTTCAACTTATCCAGTTCTTCAGCAACCTGCTGAGGAGTCTTTTCCTGTATAATAATGGCCTGTAAGCCTTTACTAAACGCCTCTTGCACAACAGGATCTTCCTGAACAGGGAAGGTATCCGGATGATAAGCATACTTCATTGCCTCCAAAAAACCCTTAACCTTATCAGGGACAAGATCTATGCAATTCTTATTTGCCGGTATGTTTTTCGTTTCAATAGCCCATTCCTTTTGCTGTTCAGGCATTGTAAGCCACTTCAAAAACTCAACAGCCAAATCCTTTTTTGAGGATTTCGCATTGACAACGAGTCTCGTGCCTGCCCCTCCCCAGATTCCAACTGGATTGGCATTCGACACCTTTGGGGGAAGCATAACCCCATAGTCAAGAGGTTTGGCAGCCTCTTTTGTCATTTCATCATAAACATTAACCGCCCAGGAACCATTAAACGCCAATGCAGCCCTTCCAAGGGAAAAATTCAATTCTGCCTCTTTATTGGACAAAATAACTATACCACTTGCAAAAAGGCCCTTTTTAGCAAGTTGATCAAACAAAGAAAATACCTTTATCCAATCCGGATCCGTATAAGAAACCTCTCCTCTGTAAGTCGCCAGCATCTTGTTTTCACCCATAATATTCCAGGCAAAATTAGATGCAAGACAACTGGCAAGCCACGGCTCACCAAATCCGCTTATAAGATAATCAACACCTGTTGCCTTTACCTTTTCTCCGGCTTTCACAAACTCTTCCCACGTAACAGGCGGATTGTCAGGATCAATGCCCGCCTTTTTAAATATATCCTTATTATAGATAAACTGGATAGTGACCACGTCCAACGGCACCTCATAAATGCCGGCAGGAACCTTGAACTCATTGCCTTCGGAAAAAGAAACGGAATTAATCGCCTGCCTAAAAAACTGTTTTTTCCACTCGGAATCGTTCTTTTTCATTTCAGCTGACAATGGCATTACATGTCCGGACTTTATAAAATTGGCCTTATCTCTTTTACTTCCCAAAATACCATAGATCTCCGGCAAGGTATCCGTTTGAGCAGATGCCATAATCTTTTGTTTATATGCCTCGGAAGGAGAAAAAAGCTCCATCTTTACGTATATGCCTGTTTTTTCATAGTATTTTTTGGAAAGTTTTTCTAAAACATCTTGCCTGTCGGAGAGCCAGTGCCACATGGTAAGTTGTTTTTCAGGCGGGACATCTATCTTATCCTTTTTTACAGCGCACCCTGAAATCAAAACCGCTGCGAAAATACCTATCATCAATCCCATTATTCGGCGCATAATGCCTCCTTTGTGCTAACATGCGGATTAATAATTTACCAAGTCAACGCCAGTCTGTCAAGCAGTCGCCAAATTAAAAGGCGAAACCTCTTTTCCCTTTTCCTCCATAAAAGTCTTTAGGCGTTTTTCTTGTTCATCAAATGCCTCGAATACAATATCCGGTGTTTTATTTTCTTTGTCAGAATATATTCCCCTCATTCTATCCAATTTAGCCAGCCAATTTTCCACGTTGATGGTAAATTGCCGCTCATAATCCTTTTCAGTATAATCTATATTCAGAACCTTCGCAAAAAGCGATTTCAAGTCTTCGTACAATGGAATCATACCAATAGGGGTTTCTATTGCCCCTGCCTCATCATACACCCTTTTCTCCATCCACTTCAGCCACACGCGTTTATGGTGCATACCGGTCAGATATTTTCCGTCTTTTTTCTGGAAATAGTTCACGCCAAAGACCTTTGGGACGTCATTTACATCCTTAACGAACTCCAAGTAATTTGCAATATACACGCCTATGGGTATAGACAAGAAGTCAAGATTTGCCATAGGGTTAAACTTCCGCACACCCTGCTTGCCCAAAGTCGCTGCTGTTGTCTCTGATTCCAGACAAGAGGCCATTGTAATAATCCCATGCGCCCAATCAAAGCTCTCAAACACAGGCACCCAAGTATCAGAATCCCTTCCACCAAAAATAAGTCCGCTGAGTTTAACGCCTTCAGGGTTTTCAAGCAGTTCATTATCACAATTCTTTAAATAAGAAAGTCTGATGGTATATCTTGCATTCGGATGAGAATAAGGGATCTCATTACCGGCATCATCTTTCTTGCCCTTGCGCCAGTGCCCGGCAAAGTTCTCTCCCTCTTCAGGAATCGGCCGACCATCACCCTGCCAATAAGGCTGCCCATTGTTTATCAATACGTTTGAAAATATAACCTCGCGAGGAGAAGTCAACACGTCCCAAATCACAGGGTCGTCCTTTGGGTTTACGTCTTTAATAATACCGAAAATGCCCCTCTCTACGTTAACGGCATACACCGACCCGTTCTTTTTTCTCAAATAAGATATATCATCGCCTAAAACCGTCTCGCCCTCAACCATACACGTTGACGTCTTTCCGCAAGCGCTGGGAAAAGCGCCGGAAAAGAATGTCCTCCTCTGTTTGTCTTTATTATTGACCGCCATAAGAAACATATGCTCTGCAAGCCATCCCTCTCTGCTAGCCTTGTTTATAGCAAGGCGCAAGGCCAGTTTCTTCATTCCCACAGTATTTCCGGCGTACTGAGAATTAGCAGTATATACAATTTCATCTTCCAAATCTATATAAACCCTTCTCTTATCTATGTCCACGCTATTGCCTCTATCATCTAACCTTCCAGCTGAATGGACAAATCTAAAAAATTTCAAAGAATCCTGCTGCTTAATTGCATCATATGCCGGCCTATACAAGATATCCTCCGAATGGGCAACATAAGCGGAATCCGTAATCTGCACTGCATATAAGGAGAAATCACCTCCAACAGGCCCGAGTCCTAAAAACAGGACATACATCTCTTTGCCTTTCATAGAATCCTTAAGCAAACCGCAAATCTCTTTTACGCCTTCCTCTTTATCAATAACATTCAGGGACTTTGGCAAATCCATATTCGGAGAAACCAAAAATTTTGTGTTAGCCTTATCCCTTGCCTGATCCTTTGGCCCATCAAAATGCACAGTATGGCCTTCTGTTTTTAATGGCCTCTCTTCTTTATTGGCAATGGCTTTGTTTCGAATATATTCAATATCCTCTTTAGAGTCAGTTCTGACAAAAATAGAATCAGGATTACACAGCAAAGCAACTTCATCGATAAAATCCAGAATACGCTTATCCTTTACTCCATTCAATGCCTGAAAACTTTTTTCAGAACACAGTCTTTGCAAGATCGTATAGCCTGCCATAATAAACCTCCTTCATCTAAAAAGCGACATCATCAGATGCTGATAGAACCTTTATTTTACATAAAAAACTTAGAAATGCAAAGGGTTTTATCTCTGTTTATTCATGGCAAACAATCGCCTTATAAAATCATCTGCCATAAACTTGATAAATCTATATGTATCCCTTACTGGATTAATATGGCTTTTTGCATCCTCGTGATAAATGCTTTTAACCGGCACAGATAGAATATCCCATTTTTTATCACGCACCCGCAATATTATATCTGTTTCTATTTCATACTTATCCCCTGAAAGCGCATCGGGATTAATAGCCGACAGCCTTACCAAACGAAAGCCACACTGCGTATCTTCTATCCATTTCCCAACATAAAGGGATATAATCAAGGACATAATCCTGTTCGTAAAAAGGCGAATAATCGGCATATCTTGCGGATTGCGCAATCTTGAACCGCATACCATACCAACGTTTTCAAAAGCGCACTCCAAAAACTTATCTATATCTTCGCTAACGTGCTGGCCGTCGGCATCCATAAGCAATGCCCATTTAAATCCCTTGCGTTTGGCGTATCCCAGCCCCTCTTTTATTGCAACACCCTTGCCTTCATTGCACGAAAAAGACACCACGTCTATCCAAGGATAACCCGCAAGAACCTCCATAGTATTGTCGGTAGATCCGTCGTTGATAACTATTATATGGTAATTCAACGGCCTAAGCTCGCCCAGGACCCTGCCTATTATCTTTGCCTCATTATACGCAGGAATAATAATACAAAGTTCTTTCGCATCTATCTGCTCCGGGGCTTCGTTTATATGCCCAAACATATACCATTGGCCGTAATATTTACTAACACACCCCTCTATTGCCCTTGCGCAAAGCTGATGAACCTGTTCTCTGCTTTTCCCTTCAGGATAAATAGGGGCAGATATATTCAGCGTATAGGTACCGTCTTGGTTTCTTACGGAAAAAGTCGGCACAATGGGGCAATTCTTTCTAACGGCAAACGTTGCCGGGCCGGCAGGCATAAGTATCCTCCTTCCGAAAAATTCAGCTGGCAAAACCGCCCTTTTGCCTGAAAAATCCCAATCCCCAACCAATGCAAGGCACTTATCCCCGTTCAAAACCCTCAGGCATTTTGATACAGAACCCGTGGGTATTATCTTTAAATTATGAGCAAGCCTGCCTTGGTCAAAAAAATCATTGATGCGGCCATCCTTATGGGGCAAGGCAATGGCATACATATCATAACCGGCCTCTCCCAACCGCATCCCGCCAGCCTCCCAATTGCCTATATGAGCCGTAAGCAGGATAACGCCCCTGCCCTTTAAAACGGCCTCTTTCAAAAAAGCCTCATTGTCTATATCCACCCTCTTCATCAGGGCGGTTTTGTCAACGGAAAACCAGATAAAATCCGCCCAATATTTTACGAACTCACACAACACCTTTCTTCCGTCCCAAAATGCCCGCCAATACCTAAAATCCTCGCCTTGGGCAAGGCGGAAATTTCTAACAATCCGCTTTTGGTCTGCAGGGGATAAAAAGTATTTTATGCTTGCAAAAAAACATAATACCGCCTTGCTTTGAGATGGAAATCTCGGGATTAAAAACCTTGCTATTCTATAAACCCACCACATATCAAATCTCTAATACAAGATGGGCAAGCCCCAGAGAAGAGTTAGGCCTTGCCAGCCTCAAGGCATTGGTATGCAGTTTTTGCCATACTTTTTTATCTTTAAGAATCCTATCCAACCGCCTCGCGGCCTCCTTGCCGTCTTCCGCGCGCAAGGCAATCCTGTGTTTTAATAAAAACCTCAGATTATTATATTCCTGCCCGGGAAGGGAATTCATTATTATCATAGGCAGGCCCTTGGCCATTGCCTCTGAAACGGTAAGGCCTCCCGCCTTTGTGATAATCACATCCGATGCCTCCATCAACTCGTCAACATTATCCACGTATGCAAAATTTATCATTGTATGCCGCAATTTCGGCCTTAACCTCTGCAAGGACTTATATAAGCGTTTGTTCGTCCCGCAGATACTGATTATGGCAAAACGCCTTTCCAGCTTGTCTATCTCCTTTACCACCTTTTTAAAAGGGCCAATACCTTGCCCGCCGCCCATAATCAAGACAACCGGCATATCATCCGGAACGCGGAGCTGTCTCTTTATCTTTTGTTTTGCTTTCGGTATTGCAAACCTGGGATCTATCGGTATGCCCAAAACCTTTATCTTGTCTGGATCCACTCCCTTTTTGAGCATCCTTTCGCGCACATCGTCGGATGCCACCACAAAGAAATCCACTTCAGGAGATATCCAAAAAGAATGAGGCGCATAATCGGTAAGCACGGCAAACAATTTAAACTGATGGCCGCTCTGCCTCTTATAAGACGACAATATCTCGCAAGGAAATGCCTGCGTAGTTATCACCACATCGGGATTGTGTTTTTTCATCAAGCTATGAACCTTTTTCTCAACTTGCTTATATACGAATTTCCTAATCCTTGACGTTGACCTAATGACTCTCGGATTGTCGTACATAACCTGCCATATGATAGGCGCTGTTTTTATCACTCCCATATACATACTATTGACAACCTTCTCTATGATAGGAAACACATAATTGAAGAAGTTCATACTAATCATTTCCGTCTTGGGAGCTAACGATAAAATCGCCTTTTCTATGGCCATTGCCGCGCTCTTATGCCCGGATATATTGGATATGTACAATATCATCACCTTTTTATTCATCTTTATCTCCTACAATCTCCGCCAGGACCATATCCTCGCCCAATTTCTCGCCTTGTTTTTTCAAAATTTCTTTTACCGTTCCATCAACAGGGCTGGGCACCACAAACGAGGCCTTATCCGTAACCAATTCAACAAGGTCCTGCCCCTGCTTGACAAAACCACCTTCCTTTACCAGCCATTCCACAATGACCGCATTTTTGAAATCATCGCCTATATCGGGAATCCTTACAAACATAGCCCCTCCAAAACTATTATCAAATTCCTTTGCAGGGCTTTTACCAAATCGTCCCTGCTGACTTTGACATTGGCAAACACGCCATCCTCGCCGCAAGGGTATACGCGCTCATTTACACTATCGTCCAATTTATACGTAATGCCGGCGCCAAACCTCGTAATCCAATGCCTAACCCCTACACCAAAAGAGGCCACCTTTCCCATTCCAATCCAAAGCCCCCTGTTGCGCCGTTCAATCCCTCTTATGTTCATATCAAACAGTGAAGAATAAACGACGTCTTCCAATAATTGCATCCATTCCTTGATGCCAAGGCCTATGGCCTTTAGATTCATTATAACATAGAACATCAACTGCCCGGGGAAATGAGCGGTTATGCTCCCTCCCCTATTTACTTTTATAAGTTCAACGTCCGAGCCATCTTCCCTAAACAGTCTGCCAACAGGCAGTTTCCCCACAGTAAAAACCATTGGATGTTCCGCAAATATAACAACGGCCTTCTGGCCGCCTGTTATATCCGGATTTGATGCAATCTCCTCCTGCCTTTTCAAAAACTCCTTATAATCTATCAACCCCAAGTCTATCTTTTCAAGAAACATAATAAGGCCTATTATATAATCTCAAAAGCAGACCTCAAAGATTTTATTGCCTTTACTCTATCTTCCGCGCGGAAGATAAAACTGCCGGCAACCAATATATCAACTCCGGCTTTGGCAGTTAAACGCGCGCTCTCGGCATTAATACCGCCGTCCACAGAAATCATCCCCTCAAACACCTTTCTAATCTCCCTTATCTTCTCAACAGCAACCGGCATAAACTCCTGCCCGCCAAATCCCGGCTCAACAGACATCACCAAAATCATGTCCAAGTCAGATAAAAATGGCATAAGTTCTGCAACCTCTGTTGCCGGTTTTATTGACAGGCCAGCCTTTGCACCTTTGCTCTTCACAATAGAAATAAACTCCTTTACTTCATCTTGGCTTGAAAACGCCTCTATGTGCGCGGTCAAAAATCGCGCGCCTGCGTCCAAAAACGCATTTGCATATCTATTGGGATTCTCTATCATCAAGTGTACGTCCAAAGGAACATCTGTTATCTTATTTATGGCCTTGACAATAAAAGGGCCTATGGTGATATTCGGCACAAAATGCCCGTCCATAACATCTACGTGCCACAGGTCTGCCAAAGGCTCCACGTCTGCAATATCCTTGAAAAGGCACGAGAAATCCGCTGAAAGCAAAGAAGGCGCAATAAGGCCCTTATTCAACTCCATCCAACAGCTCCTTTACCCTTGACAACAACTCATCCAAACCAAACCCTGTCTTTGCGCTGGCAATCACAACAGGGACGTCCTTTCCAAAATCCGCAACACACCTTTTTATCTTTCCTATATTATCCACAAGATCTGCCTTATTTAAAACAACTATTTGCCTCTTTTTGAGTATATCAGGATTATAAAGCCTCATCTCCTCATTTATCTTGGAAAATCTATTTAACAATTCCGCGCAGTCATCAATATCGGAAACGTCAATAACATGCAGGAGCATCCTTGCCCGTTCTATGTGCTTTAAGAACTTATCCCCTAAACCCCTGCCTTTGTGCGCGCCCTCAATAAGTCCGGGCATATCCGCTATTACTATCTCAAGATCAGGCAACGCCCCTATGACCGGGTTTTTTGTCGTAAAGTGATATTCCGCTGTCTTTGCGCCAGCGCCTGTCAGCGCATTAAGCAGGCTTGATTTACCCACACTTGGAAATCCTACAATCCCCACATCGGATATATACTTGAGCTCCAGTATAAGTTCCCGCTCTTCCCCGGGCTTTGGAGGGACGACCTCTTTATCCTTTGTATAAGCATTGCCCACGCCGCCTCTGCCACCCTTTGCAACAACAACGGAATCACCAGGCTTATCAAGAGATTTCAATACCTTCCCGGAGAATGCATCTTTGACTATCGTTCCCGGCGGGACATTTAAAACAAGCGGGTCTCTATCCTTGCCACGTTTTCTGCTGCTACTGCCGTGCCCGCCGCGTTTTCCCTTGAAATGTTGTCTAAAATGGAAGGCCCGCAAGGTATTTAAGGATTCGTCGGCCTCAACGATTATATCAGAGCCGTCTCCCCCGCAACCGCCATCGGCCCGAGGAAACCGCATACGCCTGTTCTTGAAAAAACTGCGACAGCCCTTTCCGCCATCGCCGGCCTTGACCCAGACCTTGACAAAATCAATAGCCATTACCGAGTATTAAGCCGCAGGCTCAATAGAAACTATTCTAGGCTTTGGGAAAGAAACTCGCCCGTCAGTCAAAGCAAATAACGTATAATCCCTTCCCATTCCAACGTTTTTGCCGGGTTTAAACTTCGTGCCTCTCTGCCTGACAATAATTGTCCCGGCCTTAACTGCTTGGCCTGCAAAACGTTTTAACCCTAAAAACTTAGGCTTACTATCGCGGCCGTTTTTGGAGCTGCCCATTCCTTTTTTATGCGCCATAGCAAATCACCTCTCTATTAATTGATATAGGCTATACATATATTATTTTGAAATCGCGCTTATCTTTACCTTGGTGATGGGCTGACGGTGGCCTCTCTTAACGCGATACTTATGCCTTCTCCTAAACTTAAAAATAACAACCTTCTTGCCCTTTTTCTGTTCCTCAACAGAGGCCTTTACCTGCGCGCCTTCTATATAAGGATTTCCAACGTAAATCTTCTCTCCGTCGGAATACATCAAAACCTTGTCAAAGACTACCTCTTTGCCTTCTTCCGCGCTTATCTTTTCTATCTCAAGAACGCTGTCTTCCTCCACTTTATACTGCTTTCCACCCCATTCTATTACTGCATACATAATCCTACCTCCTAACGTGCCTTCACAAAATCTCTATTATAGAAAGTTTACTTTATACACCAATTTTTAAACAATTGCAATGAAAATTTATCACATCACATACAGGCTGTCAAGCCGCTCAATCTCAGGACATCCCCGCCAACATAGCGCACCACAGATTCGTTATGGGAGATTAATATCATTGAAAATCCGAATTCCGTTTGCAAATCCAAGATTAAATCCAATGCCTGCTTGCGCAAAGATGCGTCCAATGCAGAGGTCGGTTCATCTAACAACAGCACCTTTGGCCTCAATATCAAGGCCTGAGCCAGCATCGCCCTCTGCGCCATGCCCCCGCTCAATTGAAAAGGATAAGAAAACGCAAAACGCCCTTCCATTCCCATTTTCTTAAGCAAGGCAAGGGCCTCTGCATAGGCGTCCTCTTTTGTCATTTCCCTGACTAAGACGGCCGAGTCTGTTACCTGGTCTATAACCCTCATCATAGGGTTCATATAAGTTCTCGGCTGTTGAAACAAACAGGCAAACCCCTTCCCCCTGAAAACAGGACTGCCCGCAAAATCCACGCCAAGGCCTTCTATGCCAACAATCCCCTGAACCTGACTGCTTTTAGGCAGGATGCCTAATAAGGCAAACAAAATAGAACTCTTGCCTATGCCTGACGGCCCTGCAATACAAAGCCTCCCACCGCGTTTAATGGAAAAATTCAATCCATCATCAAACAACCATTTTCCTAAAACAGGCTCTGTATATCGGATATTTAGGCCCTGAACAAACAAATCGCCAACAGCCATAGCGTTTTTCCTTTATAAAGAGGATTCTATGTTCTTCATTAAATCAGGCAGGTATTTTTTCCAAGAAAGCTCCTTTTCTATAATAGATAGGGCCTCTTCCTTATAGCTTTGCCTTGCCTTTTCGTCAGACATCAAGCGTTCAAGCACATAATCAAAGTGTTTTCTATCCTTTATATCAACGGCAAGTTCCAAGTCCTTCCAAATGCCCTTTTTGGGCAAAATGCTAACGCCGCCCGCCTTCCATATCTGCCAATACACGCTGTCCCACCCGCTCTCATTGAACACAGAAGGCAAATGAAGCACCAAAGGCACAGACTGCACCGCCTCGGCTAAGGCCTTAAAAGAAGGATAACCCAACAGAATATCTTGCATTTCCCAAGAAAACTGACTCAAACGCTTCTTCAATAAGCTTCTGTACTTCTGCATATAGTAATAATCTATATCATCCAACAGCTTTATCTCTAAAAGAGTTCCCCGAATTATCTCAGGTAAATATGATGATACATTGTCAAAATCCGGATTGTCCATTTTAATGGCCCTCTCATACACGGACATATATTCCTGTGAATATCCCACGAAATTCCTGTCCTCATCTATTATAGATTGCCACAAAAAAATCTTATTTGACTGTGGCCTTGCAACTATTTTCTTCTGTCTTAGATATCCCATAGACAACGGCAGAAAGGACACGTTTTCCATACCAGAGCGATTTGCCAATTTCAAATACGCTTTGTTAGCAAAAGTAAACTGTTTACAATTTTTCATAATACGAAATAGCGTAATCCATCTCTTTATTGTTTCAAAAGGCAAATCCATATTAATGGAAATATATGGTATTTCCTTGATTTCTAATAAAGGAATCTTCATCATACCGAATTCTTTAATCAGATCAAAGATATAAGAACCATAGGTAAAAATCACATCTGGCCTGTTTTTTGATAAGAAATCCTCAAACTGGGCCATATTATCCCTAAAGTAATCCAAGTTTTCCTTGAATATGATAACATTATATCCTAATCGTTCGAGTTCATATGCGATATCCCTGTTGAGCAAGAAATCCTCTAGAACAAGCCCGGGAAAAAACATAATCTTACGTATCTTCAAATCAAACCTTCCTTTTTATATAGTTTCAAGGAATCTCTATATAGGTCCAAGACGTCCTTTGAGGCCTTCATTATGCCCTCCCAAAATGCCAGTATAGTCTCAAACCTATCCTTATGAGAAACATCTTCTGTAAATGTCAGATACTTCTTTACCAGCAACGTCACCATACCTGCCAGAAGCTGGCAAAAACCTATCTCCTCCTCATAGTCCTCAAACAGTTTATCTATTATAGTATTTACCTTCAATAAATCCTGCTCCTGCCAGACGTTTTTCCTTCTCCCTTTCTTATATATCTGTTCTATTGTTCCAAATGCCTTTTTAACGTCTTTATTAAGTCCGTTATACCGCCTGATAATCTTTCTCATCTTCTTTGATATCCCCTTCATATCAATATCCGCCACAGAGTATCTCGCAAAAACCTCTGCTCTGCCCATTATATCCATATCAGGTTGAAGGCCCTTACAGAACCTTTCGTAGGCCTCATCAGGCGGCATATTAACCGCGCCTTTTATCTTCATTCCCCTCGTCTTTGCGTCAATAACGTTTACTCTTAGAGAATCTATCATCCTTTCAAAGGTTATGCCAAAGGTAAGAAAGATGGGCTCGGTAATCACCTCCCCGCCGTCAACCGCTTCTACCCTTTCCAAAAATGTCAAACTCTTCTTCGTTGGGTCATCGCTATTTATCTTTAACAACAATTCGTTGCCTGCCCTATCTTTGACTATTGTCAATTTTCTCTGATAAGAAACACCGGGAACGTACGCCTCATCTATATCAGGATAAGAGAGATCCTGTCCTATCAGGATAATCGGGTCCCCTCCCATATAAAATGCAAACAAAAAGGCCATATGCGATGTTGTCGGCCCTTTAACCATATTAGATTTAAAGTGAAAATACCCCTGTAAATAATGGTTATAATACGTCGTAAACATAGGGCCTTTCCACATAGGGAATATCTCCGAATACATATCGCTATCCGCTATAAGAATAATATCCTTCATATCCTCCTCAGAAACGCCTTCATAGTGCCGTTTATTTTCAGGCGTAAAATCCATTCCTATCACAAAGTCCGGTTTAACGCCGTTTTTTAACAAAGGCTTTAGGGCAGTATCAACTGCAACGATGGGCGCCTTTCCCTTTGCCTTTTTCAAGACATCTATGGCGGTTTTCAAGGAAGGGCCCGGTGAAACACAAAAAATCGGCCTGTCTTTAAAAGCAGATAGCCAACCTTCAACGCCGGGACACTTGACCAAGTAAGGTAAATTCCTAAAGGAATTCTCCATTGTCTTAAAACTAACGACCAAGACCGTTGTCGCCATTGTACTGCTATACATTATATCGTCTTCCACAACCGTTTTTAACTGACTGAACTTCTCAGGGAATAATCTGGTTATGGGTTCGTAAAACATCAAAAGCGGCCGCCATAAGACCCTTGGCTGGTTTTTCTTGTTGATTATATTCATCGCCTCTATGGCAGTTGCTCCGACAACAAACGTAATGCGCTCGTCCATTATCCAACTGGTAATGTCTCTGGCAGACAAGAGCAGCCTAAACAAACTCAAATCAGCCTCCAATACATTTATACTCTCAAGACGCTCTTCCAAAAGCAGGTCTATATGATAACCAAGCCCTATTCCAAATACAAATACCTCCAGCCTCTTTGTGAAATCATAGGATTTCACAAACCTCTCTGCCTCTTTTTCAGGGTCATATCTGCTGTGCAGGTATTTCTTTGAACCGTTATCTACAAAGACAATAGTCTTGCTTCCGTTTTGGGCATCATCCAGAACAAAACGGCCTGAGAGAGGTGTTGACTTTACCTTTTGATATAGATTGAAGTCTTTGCTTTTAAGCGCATCTAAGTTTTTCTCCAATATAGTGTATTGTTCCACATCGCTTGGCATAAGAATATCCCCTTATTATATTGACAAACCCCTTGTTCTCTCTTAAAATATCTCTCATTACTGCCGGGATAGCTCAGGAGGTAGAGCGCAGGCCTGAAAAGCCTGGCGTCCCCAGTTCGACTCTGGGTCCCGGCACTTTTTATTTTCTATTAATAAAGTACTCCTTCCATAACCATAAAATATGTCTCATTATAACCGGCTGTGGATAACTTTCAAACCGTTTTGTTATCTGCCCAAATGAACACGGAAAAGGCATAGACAGGATATCCTTCAAAAGCTTCACGGACATATCCTCTCCATGCGCCTCATATAAAAACAACCCGGATTTACCTTCCACGACATCCCTTCCAAATTCGGTTATCTCAAATTGCGCATCTTCAAACATTATGTCTTCTGTCATATAATGCGCAAAGAGTTTAGAAAAAGGCATCTTCCACTTCACGTCCCTTTCTCCTGCCGGGTGTTCCATTGCGCCATTTTTCAACCTATCCCACAGTCTTTCGTACTGTTTTACAACCTCTTTCCAAGAAAACCTTTCCTTTACAAGTTCCAACGCGCGATTTCCCATTCGCTCTGCCAATGACCTGTCGGAAGAAATCCTGCGCATACGGTCCAGAAGCATATCAATGGAAACCACTGTGGTTTGGGCAAACGCGAAATGCGACATATTCTCATACATAAAAACCGCTTCTCTTTCTATTTGCTCCCACACATCTAATGAAGCAATCGTATCAATCAAAAATCCTGTTTCACCATCAACAACTATTGACTTGTATCCGTCCCAATCACTTGCAATAACCGGAAGGCCGTAACTAGCGGCTTCAAGCAAGGTCAGGCCAAAGGTCTCCTGCAAATTATCGCTAAGAGAGATAAAACAATCCGCCAAGCTGTATAATAATGCCTTCTCATCTTCATTGATATCCTCATAGACCTTAACCCTGCCTGCAAGGTTATGCTTTTCTATAAACATCCTTACTATGTGGGAATAATTGCTTTCAGCCGAACTGCCGGCAATAATCATCCGCGCGTCTTTGTTTTCTTTTGATAAAAGATAAAATGCCCTAATCATTGGAAACAAATCTGCCTTACTATATTCAGATATCCTTCCTATATACAGGAAAACAAAGCTATCCTCATCATAACCAGCGCGCTGTTTTGCATCGTTTACCCGCGCGTTTTCTTCCGCGCCAAATGGTATAACATCAATATAAGGAGCAGATTTTAATCCTAAATACGCAAAGGCATTTTCCAAAACGGTTTTTGCCGTCGGACTCGTTGCAACGATAGCATCCCAACTTTGACACACATCGTATTTCATAAATTCCAACATAAAACGCGGATAACTAATAGAATGCGTCAGCCCAAACACAGGCACAGACCTTGCAAATACATTGCGCCAAGAAGCCACCGGTCCAATACACACGTCCGGCTGAAGAATAACCTGATAATCGTTTCTCAGAAACAGGCGTTTTGCCTCATTGCGCAAAAACACCTTTACCCTTTTTCCCCGAGCGCCGGATAAGAATCCGGCTGATTTGAAGAAATTCTCCCTTTCATATAAATCGCCCAGAAAAAAATGAACCTCATCTATTGAGGAATAATCTAGTATAGCGGATAAAAGGGATTGGTTGGCAACTGTCCTGCCATAAACACCTCTGGACTCTGATAGAGAATCAAAGCATGCAATCGCCTTCATTCCTTATGCAACCTTTTTCAACTGCTCCTGGCCGCTGTTGGAAGATTCTTGATCTTGATTCTGCGTTTCTTCATTTTGCGGATTAGTCAACATCTGCGCCCATGCATCCCTTATAGCGGAAAGCCATGATATCACTTGTTCCAAAAGCTGAGGCTCTTTTCTCAAATTCGCGACAACAGAACTCTGATAACAAAAGTTGTATATTGCGCGCAGGTTGTCCGAAATCTCTCCTGCATCATCGTTTAATGCCAAGGTAAGCTCCGATAAGATGCGTCTTGCGCGAAACAGCTTTTCATTACACATCTCATATTCCTTGTTAATCATATGCTCCTTGGCCTCTGAAAAAAACCTTATCATCCCATTATACAGGTAAAGCACTGCCTTACCGGGACTGGCCGTCTCTAAATTCATTTGGCGATAACGCGCATAGGCATTCTTTAACATACAACCCCCTCTTTTTACTTCTTGGACGAACTAGGCAATTGCGATATCTGCTGGCCAAGCCACGAACTCATAGAATTCATCTGCCCCATCAAAGACTCCATCTGAGTAAACTGCGCATACAAAAATTCCTTTCTCTTATCTAACCTTGCCTGCAAGGATTCTATCTGCTCGTCAAATAGATCTATGTTGTCCTCGCTGGCATCTATCTCATTTGCAATAAGGCCCACCTCAGGGTCGGTCAAATATCCGAGCCTGCCATTAATACGCAGGCCTACCCCCCTTGCCTCTGTCGCCTGAACCTCAACTATTCTCGCATAGCCATCGGCTCCGGTCAATTTATTAAAACGTATCTTATCTGTGTAATACGGCAGGGAAAAATAATGATATATCTCCTCATCCGCATTACTGGAAACGCTCATATAATCATTCCACTGATTGTTATACCAATATTGCAATGTATATCCTGTAAGGCGTTGTGAAAGACTGCTTACAGTATTTAATGTCACCTTATACAAGGATATCTTTTGCGAAAAATCCACCTCAAACCACGCATTGCTCTCATTTTGAACCGCATTTTGCCAGCCATTCACTCCAGCGCCGAATTCGTCTTCATCTGTGTTGCCATTAATCGCATCGCTAGGACTAAATCCTGTATAGGACGACGATGCGCTTGCGCTTCCCCCATTTGCACTGGAAGCCATATTCACCTGATAACTAAACAGCCTTTCAACGGCCGCTGCATCGTCATTCAGCTTTTCCTGAAGGGTTGTCTCATCCAGTTCAAGCTTTCCCGAACTATTCATAGATATACCTATCGCGGATATATGGTTCATCGTATTCGGCAAACCGTCAACAGCGCTGTTAACCATATTAAACAATTGTGTCTGAAGTGTCATAATAGAAACGCTTCCGAGCAGGATACCTGATTCCCCTGTTTCAGTATCATAATCAATCGCATCGTCAATGTATTCCATAATACTGTTAAAACCGTCCACAAAATCCTGAACAGCGGTGGTTATCTCCTCAAGATCTCTTTCTACTTTTAATGTAACCGGAGTATCTGACTCAGATAAAAGGGATATACTCAAACCTGTAATCGCGTTTTTTATAGTATTACTGTGACCCGTCACAACCAAGCCTGAATTAGAATCATCCCCAACAAAGACAACGGCATCATCGGCCTTAACAGAATCGCTAAAAGTCAGTGTATCCCCGCTAAGACGGGAATCAACGACAATCCGCCCCAAAGAACCCTCATACTTGCTGGTAATGACCAGCCTGTATGGATTTATTCCGCTTCCATCATTCAAAACATATGCGCTGACCTTATCCGTTGCATCATTGATAGAGCTTACTACATCGTCCAAATCATCGGTGCTAGACACCGTTATACTTATTTTATTTGCCCCGTCATAACTCGTATTGGCAATCCCGCTTGTCTCTTCAATGCCAAGGCTTTGAGAGACTGAATTATCCTCTATGTATAGATACCCCTCCTCGCCTGTCGTGTCCTTTATAATCAACCCGGCCCCATTTGAATCAATGCTCGCTTCAACCCCTATGCCTGACGCGTTTATTTTATCTACAATATCGCTCAAAAACCTGTCCGTGGAACTCACTGAGATGGTAGCAACTGCACCTGAACGGTCCGTAATAGTAAAAGAACCAGTCGTAATACCTGCAAAGTTATTCAACGCCGCCAAGGATTTATCTCCCAAAACAGACGTCAGATATTCCCCTGTAATAGAGCTGCCTGATGAACTCGTTGCTATGCCAAGATCCTCTGCCGTATTAGAGCTGTTTATACTTGAAATAGAAAGAGTGCCTGTACCTGCGGTATTATCTGTAATTACCAAACTCAAACCATCGGAAGAAAGGCTTGCCGTAATCCTGCCGCCATTGTCTGTGTCATTGTTTATAGCGCTTATAATATCGCCAATAGTTGACGAACCATCTATATTTACGTCAATAGTCGTACCGTCTTTTGCAATTATCCTGATGTCATCAAGTCCACTTGCAGTCCTGACACCTGCGCCATCCAGCACATAACTCAACGCGCTAGAAGTGCTCAAATACAGGATTGCATCGCCGGTAATAGTCGTGCCTGCGCTGGCGCCATCAATTCCAAGACTGGCGGCCGCGCCATTGCCGTCTATGACCCATAACTGTCCGGTTGAACCGCTGGTATCAGTGATAAGCAGGCCCGTGCCTGCGCTATTAACTGATACACTTACGCGAAGCGCGCTCGTATTATTTATAATATCCACAACATCCTGAATAGTCCTTGCGCTGGATATGTCAATACTTGCAGTTGTGCCTGACTTGTCCCGTATCTGAAACCAAGTGCCTGATACGCCACTCTGCCCGTTTAAAAAGGCAAGCTGCCTGTCATTAATAGGGCTGAATATATCCTCCCCTGCAAGTTGGGAACTGTCTATGCCGGATGTATTCAATATACCTAAATCATCGGCCGTTGTTGAATCTATCTCATATACATAAATAGGATCGCCTCCACCGGTCGTGTCTACCAAATTAATAGCATTGCCGGTTGAATCCAAAGTTGCGGTTATTCCAATAGATGCGGCATTTATAGCATCCAATACATCCTGCACAGTCGTTGCGCTGGACAAATCTATGCTCGCGCTTGCGCCTGAACGGTCCGTTATCTTTATCCTGCCAAGAGCAACTCCCATACCGTCATTTAACTTGGACAACGCGGTTGTTCCTGATAAATAAGCGAGGTCGTCTCCGTGTTTTTTCTGTTGAACAGAAGTTGATGACTTTATGTTCAAACTTTCAGCCGTCTTGCCTCCATTCATCTCCTCTATCTTTAAATCATATGCCTCATCCCCTGTCAGATCTAGGACAATAATCCCATCCCCTGTATCATTTACCCTTGCCAAAACGCTTATACTTGATTTATTATTGATTGCATCGATAACATCGCCTATTGTCTTGATACTCTCTTCATCACTCAAGTCAATGCTAACTACATTCCCTGCACGGTCTGTAATTTTTATCTTTCCATAATCCATTCCCTCTCCGCCATTTAAATCGGACAAAAGCGTTGCGCGCGAAATATATTGCAAATGCACATCTGTGCCATTTAAAACCCCGCTGGAGTTTGCCGAACCCAAAATCCCAAGGTCCGACGCAGTTGTGCTTCCGCCTTCGGCAATACTCATCGTGCCTGTCCCGCCTGCGCTGTCAACCAGCTTAATACCATCCTTTGCGCTGTTAATAGAGGCCGTAACGGATACTGAAGCGCTGTTTATCGCATCCAATACGTCCTGCAAGGTCTCAGCGGAAGACAGGTCTATAGTGGCAACCGCGCCTGCGCTGTCAGTTATTACGATTGAACCGGCAGCAACTCCGCTGCCTCCGTTAAATCTGGAAAGCAATACGTCGTTTAATCCTGCAATCAATGCCTTACCTGTAATATATGTTCCGGATGAAGTCCCTGCGATACCCAAATCCTCTGCGCTATAACTATTGTTTATGCTAGAGATAGTTAAAGTCCCTGTTCCGCTTGTATTATCTGTGATAAGCAACCTGTTGCCATCCGATGCGATAGAGGCCGTTATCTTGCCTCCATTTGCAGAATCATTGTTAATTGCATCTATTACATCGCCCAAAGTCGTTGCGCTGCTTAAGTTAACGTCAATAGTCGTGCCGTCTTTTGCAATTATCCTGATGTCGTCTCCTGATGCATAAGTCCTTATACCTGTTTTCTCGTTTAAAAGCCTTAAATCCGTTCCCGAGGCTATATTGTTTATGTCTGATCCTGTAATAGTCGCGCCTGTTGTGGAACCCAAAATCCCCAAAGACTGCGCAGTCGTAGATTCTCCGACTTCCTGCACAATCAAGGATCCTGTCCCGCCGGATGTATCGGTCAAAATAAACTTATCGCCAGAAACAGCAATAGACACCTCTATATCTGAATTATTGTTTATGGCATTTATTACATCGTCTATTGTCGTTGCCATAGACAGGTCAATAACAGCCGACCCGCCGTCTTTGTCAATTATCCTAATAGAACCCCTTGAAATCCCTGCCTGTGAATTGATAAACTCAACAGAGGTATCCTTGTTAAGATATCCCCCTCCAAACTTTATAGTAAGGGTCCCACTGCCAATCGCGCTGTCTTTATCTATGATACCTTGGCTTATAACCTGATGCGCTTTGGCAAGGGATTTTACAGTCAAACTATAATTGCCCGGAATTGCCGTTGTATAGGCGCTTGCAGTTGCAACCGATTCATTGGTCGAGCTGACGGAATAAGATTTATAAAGGGCAGGCCGGGATAAGGCATACGACTTCAGTTTAAAATCCAACAATTTTATATTTATCGTGCGCCACGCCTCTTTTTTCTGTTCTTCCAGCTCTTTCTTTGCCTGCAAGAGTTTTAACGGATAACTCTCCAGTTCTATGAGCTGATCCACAATATTTTGCGTATCTAACCCCGAGACTAATCCCGAGACACTATTGGTTCCAGGCATAAAACAACCCCTTTATAGATAAAATTTATCCAACCTAATAACAAAATTATATATACTTATCCAAAATCATACCAACTGCATCGTGTATCTTTATCATAGCTTCCACCATCTCCTCAGGCGGAATCTCTTTAACGACCTCGTTGGTTTCAGGGTTTATCACCTCTACATATGCAAAATCCGTGCCATCGACAAAGAGATGAAATTTTAAATCCTTGCTAAAGTCCTTCATCATATCATTCAGATTATCCACTGCCTCTTGGGCAAGAGACAGGACCTCTTCCTTGCTCATTGATTGAATAGCGCCTGCCTGGCCATTAGACTCATCCTTGGGTGCTGAAAAGGCCTGTTTAACCGACTCCGTCACAGCCTCATCCTGCAGATTCTTCACTTCCGATGCATTCGGTTCTACAGGGCCTAGGCCTTTTATATCCATTTCCAACTCCTTGTTATTGTTATAGTTTCGTTTTTAAAATTATTTAGCTTTCTGAGAAAAAAGGGGAGGGCAAGCCCTCCCCTTTTACCATCCTTAACCAAGCAACTGGAGTATTGACTGAGGGGCAACGTTTGCCTGAGCAAGCATAGCAGTGCCTGCCTGCATCAAGATCTGCAACCTCGTGAACTCCACCATCTCTGACGCCATATCAACGTCGCGGATACGCGACTCGGATGACTGTATGTTCTCGCGGGTCACGCCAAGGTTTGCAATCGTGCTTTCCAGTGTATTCTTCTGGAACGCGCCAAGGGCAGACCTCTGGTCAGAAACATCATCTATGGCCTCGTCGATAATGTCTATTGCCGTTGCCGCGTTTGAATCCAGGTCATATGTCCCGCCTGACTTGATTGCCAAAAGGCCGTTAGAACCAGCTGTTGATGTGCCTAATTTATTGGCGCGCATAGAAGAGATAGAGATAGTCGCTATCTCATTGCTATCGCCGTTAGCGCCCAATACAAACCTCAAAAGCCCGGCAGTAACGCTCAAGTCGTTTGTCAAAGAAGAAGTGGAAGAGCTGTTATAGCTGGCATTTATGGTAATACCCATATTCTTAAACGTCCCTGACAATGCTATAAGCTCTAATCCACTGCCGGATGCAGAATATCCGTGTATAAGTCCGCCGATGTCCTGTCCAACATCTGCTTGTGTGCCACTTACAACATCTGCATCACCACTAATAACCAGAGATGCAGAACGGCCATATGACTTTGTGGCTATCATCAAACGATACCCACTTGTAGCAGTAGAAACCCATGCGCTTACCACCCCGGACAAAGAGGAATGGTGATTGATAGCGCTCACCACCTGTGCTATAGTGTTGCCATTGCTCAATGTAATCTGGATACCATTGACTGTGATACTCGTAACGTTCGCGGCTACACCTGTGCTCGCGCCTGTCATCGTTACGCCGCCGCTAACCTGTGCATAACTTGCTTCACGGGAAATGCGGTATGAAACAGTGCCTGTGCTGGCGTAGTTTCCTACGGAAACACTTGCAATCCTGTTGCTGTTGTTGACAGTTGCGGTGTTTCCAGAAGCGCCGTTAAGCAGGTATTTTCCTGCGTACTTTGTTGTGTTGGCAATTCTGTCAATAGAATCAACAGAAGAGTCAACCTGCGCCTGGTCGGCCGCAATAGTTGCGCTGTCATTAGCACCTTCGTTAGCCGAATGCAATGCCAATGAACGAATAGAGTTTAAAAGTGTGTGCATCTCTGTCAATGCACCTTCAGCAGTCTGGACCATAGAAACCGCGTCTTCTGAGTTCTTTATTGCCTGATCCAAACCAGTAATATTTGCCCTCAATTTTTCTGAAATAACCAATCCGGCTGGGTCATCGCCAGCGCGGTTGATACGATAACCAGAAGAGAGCTTTTCAAGAGATTTTCTGATGGAACTATCCGTCTTTGTCAAGTTCCACCACGCGTTTAACGCAGCGATATTGTGATTAATCCTTACGCCCATTTTAGCCTCCTTGCTTTTTTCACCCCATTAAAAGTCAACGTCCTTGTCAACTTTCCTTCCCCAGTCCAGCGCCCTTTTTTCTCCCTCACCTCCCTTCCAAGGAAACTGCTGTCTGAGCCTTCATATAAATTATCGCCTGTTTTCTCTTTTTCTTTAATACAAAAACCTATTTTTTGCTCATTTTGCAAAAATTCCCTTACAATCAAAACCCCTTACATCTCAATATGATACAAAAAAGGGGCATCCTAAGATGCCCCTTTAAAAGACAATCTTTCCAACAAAACGGATTAAAAACTCCACCTCATACGCAAGTATACGTTTTTATCTTGTTCCATCTGGCCAAACTCCGATGTGTCGCGCTTTCCCCAGATTAGATTTGCGCCAACCGTAACGTTGAAGTTATCCGTGACGTCCCAGCTCACATACGGCCTCCAATAGGTATCCCTGTCTGTTTCGCTATAAAACACAAACAAGCCCGTACGCACTGTCTGGTTTTTAAATAGTTTTGTTAGACGCAATGTGCTAAGGTGGTAATACCTGTCATAAATAATGTCCCACGGCATACGCGCATCATAATAGTTGTTGTAATTCAGCATTTGCTCAAACAGGTGCTGAACACCTATACTAAAGTCATGTCCAAGGTCCTTTTCATAACCAACCAAAAACTTTACGCGGTCATTCGGGATAAGCCTATTGGTTCCGCTCCTGTCCTTGCGCGAATCATAATAACCGAATTCAACACTGCCGATTCCCCTGAAAATAGCCCCTCTCAACGATGCGCCGTAAACCGACAGTCTTGGATAGAACACGACCTTGTTCATCTCGTCATAAAAACCCCTCGGGCTCTTATAAAAGCCATCGTAAAAGTAAAACGCCCATTCATAACCCGAAACATTGCCGTACCAGCGCGCGGCGTATTCCGCATTGCCAAGCGTCCTGTCAGGCCTGTGAACAGAAAACGAAGAAGACGCGCCAACTATCCCCTGCTGAAATACGTCGTAAAAAGACAGCCTCGTGCCATTAGGCACTGTATTAGACTCCACAAACGGCAAATAGACCAAGTCTATATTCGAGTTTTTCAAATAAATAGAGGCCTTTGTGCCGTAAGACGGCTTTTTCAGGTATTCATCGTTCCTGCCGATAAAGAAAGAGACATAGTCCTTTGGGAACAGGTCATTGATAAACAGATAATCGCCGGTTCCCCAAGTAAATATCTGTTTTCCAAGTTTCACGTCCATAAAAGACGCAGGCGAAACAGACAAGGAAAACTCCCTAAAGGTCTTGTCCAAAGTCGTGTCAAAATACTCGTCTAATGTAAGCTCTGCCTTTATGTTAAGCTCTGCGTTCCAGTCGTATAAAAAGGCAGGATTCTCCGGAAAGAGCCTTGTCTTTAACTGGAGTTTCTGTTCTGCCAGATTGTAATGAGTGTGCTTTGTGTCTTCGTCGTGGTCAAACTTTACCCCAAAGTCAGTCTCTATAAACCCATATACCCTTGGCCCGTTTTTGCCAAGCCTAAAGGCATACGCCTTGGAAAACAATCCTACGCACAAAGATAAAACGACAATGACAAATAATTGTTTTTTTACCATCATGGATTTATTTAACTTTTTTATTCAATCCAACCATTTTCTCGGAGGCCTTCTAAGATATCTCTCTGTAAAGATATCATCAGGCAGACCGATGTCGTACTTTACCTCTGTAAAGTCCATCAAGGTCTCGCTCCCTGTCTCCAAGTTTTTGGCGCGATAATCCACAATCGTGGGATGCCCCTGAATCTCTTTCACGTCCATTGTCTCTATAATACGGGACAATACCTCTTCTTTGTTATAGTATTCTATCTTCATCGGCAGAAAGTTCTCTTTGCTGATATAAGAAACAAAATAAGAAAACTCCACGTTCTTGGGATCCTTCGGCGTGCTCTTTATTATATAAAAATCCTCATCCTCATCCTGAATCTCGTGCGTGTCCTCATCAGGAGAACGGCCAGAGACGTCCTCATACACAAAGTCGGACCCCACAAAACTGGAACGTTTGTCGCTTGCGGCTATCCTTTTAACCAAATCCAATGCAGGCATATAAAGCCACCTGTCATCGTCCTTGCCCGGATGTTTCCAAACCATATACACCATTCCCTCAACATCCGTTGGTTCTTTGAAATATACATAAAATCTCTGCTCCCCGCCTTTCTCCAAATTCTTGCGTAAAATATCGAAAATTCTTTTCCTTTGCCGTCCCTGAGAATCAGTAATAGACATTTCAACCTTTGCCCTGCCGTCGTTGCCGCTGTAATAATTCTGGATGTTAGACTTCTTCATTACCTCTGTGGCATCCATTGCGCAGGCAACAGAGGCAATCCCCCCGGCCACAAACAAGGCCCCTAATAAAACAGGTTTTCTCATCTCTCCCCCCTTTCATCAGAGCAAAAACCAAGCCCCTTTATTACAGGGCAAAAAGCGAAGCCTACCACAAAAACCACCAATGACACAAAGAACGATTTCCCCCATGAGTTTAGGACATACCCGCGAACAACATACAGCACGCTCCCCGCCACAACTAGGTCTATTATAACACAGTTTGTAAATTTACAAACAGCATCTTTTGTGTTCTTGTCAAACATCCTGTCAGGTATCAATGTTATTATCGCAGGCAAAAGCAGCAAAGTAATCACAGCTGAACATGCCATTATCGCAAACATAAAGAATCCGACTGTCCTGTACGGCACAAGGGGCGCAAAAAGCAGCGGCAGAAAACCAACCGCAATAACCACTGCGTTTCTAAAAATGGCCTTTGCAGGAGACCCGAACATCTCTATTGCCGTTAGATGCCAGGCCTTTTTCTCCTCAAAGATATAAAAAGAACGCTGGATAAAGTGTATGGCAAAGTCTATTGACAGGCCTAACGTCAGTGCAGAAAGTACGGCAACAGGCATATCATAATCCTTGCCAATGAGCCCTAACAAGCCGTATATGAATAGGATAGTTATGGTCAATGGTATCATAGAGACAACAGCCCTTAACACCGACTTGAATAAAAATAACATCATAAACAAAACTATGATGTATGAACCCAAAAAGTTCTTGAGCATACCAACAACCATTTTGTTTTGCCAAGCTACATTTATATAAGTCAGTCCCGCCCAGTTGTATTCTATTGCAAAAGGAGGCTTATTCTTTGAAATATACTCATTAGCCTGTTTTATAACCCTCTCCATATCCTGATTATCACCGCTCTTTAACTGAACCCATATAACCGCCTTGTCATACATAGGGCTGACTAAATGCCATAAGTCATCCGGTTTATGGGAGCTTTCATAAGAAATCAGGCACTGCGCAACAGCTGGCTTGGTTTTAGGTATAACATAATACTTTTTGTCTCCGCCTAACAATTCATAATATATCTTTTTCACAACATCAACAATAGACGTGGACTTCCCAACGTCTCCTTTTCCCTTCCAATAATTTTGCAGGCCTTCTATATAACGCAACATCTGCGGTTCCTTGAACACCTCCTTATCCCTGTCCTTTGCTGTCAACACCAAATATGCGGTATATGTACCGCCAAAGTGCTGGTTCAAAACCGTATCGGCTATACGAATCGGGTGTTTCTTGTCAAACCACTTTACGGGATTGTCGTTTACGTTTATCCTCATAATCCCGTATATGGAGATGCCTGTCAAAATAACGAACATCAGAATAATCAACTTCGCATGATGCATAGCAATCCTGCCTGTTAAGGCAAGAAAATGGCCTAATACGGTCTTTGCCTCGCCCTTATTAACGGCAAACTTTGAAATGGAGTGGTCTGTAAGCGTTGCAATATAGGCAGGTATAAACGTCATAGTAAGCGCCCACGAAATCATTATTCCCAATGCAACAAATACGCCAAAGGTCTGAACAGGAGGGATAGGAGAAAAGGACAAAGAGAAAAAGCCTACCGCAGACGTTAAAGAGGTATATAACATAGGCGTAAACAACTCCTCCATTATGTGCATAAGCGTCTTTTTCTTGTCATTGAAGTGTTTATACTTATCAAAAAATTCGCTCAATATATGTATGGAATTCAGAACGGATATGGGCATCAAAAATATCGGTATCATAGAAGTCATTATGTGGACTGGATATCCAAACAATATCAAAAGCCCCATTGTTATGATTACTGTGATTATCGCCATTATAAGGGGCGCGACGATTAATTGAAGGCTCTTGAAGAAATACAACATCAACAAGAATATAATCACGGCCGCCAAAGGAGCCGATATCGCCATCTGCTTAAACATCTCAACGCCAAAGGTATCTTCTGCAACAGGAAGCCCTGTTATATAATAGCGCTCATTGCCTTTGTATTTAGAAATAATCTTTTGGATTGCCTTTGAAACTTTATAACTTAGGTTTTTTGCCTTGATCGGCACATATATACACAAGGCCTTTCCGTCTTCCGAGACCATTGTCCCATAAAACATAGGGTTATCCATAATCTCATTGCGAATACTATCTGCCTGAGCCTGAGTTGTTATCTTATCGTGCATAAGCCATTCAAATACAACCGTGCCTATACCGCCCTGCCTGATGTTGTCTTTCATGCTCGGCGCTATTATTTCTCTTGATATAACCCCGTCTATCTTCTTAATCTCTTCCGTGATATCGTACACCTTATTCAGCGTCTCCACATTAAACACGCCGTTTTCATTCTCGTTATTTACGACTCCCAATACAATAAAGTCATACAGGGCAAATTCTTTTTTCACCTTATGATGAAACACACGCACAAACTCATCCTTGCGAAGCATGTTTTCAGGGTCAGTATCAACCTTGACTTTCGGATAGAATAACAAGGAACCGACAGCCATCAAAAAAACTGTCCCCAAAACCAGCCTCGGATGGCCAAAAGCAAACGAAATTATTCTCCTCCACATAAACGCCTCCCATATTTCCGACATTAACTATGATGTTATTCTATCATATAAACAAAAATTTGTCGCAAAAAAAGTTAGGAGGTAAGAACTTTTCTTGAAATCACAAATCCAGCTTAATGCACAGGTCTTTTGTCTGCCTGTCAGAGACTTGAGACGGAGCGCCGGTCAAGAGGCACTGCGCTTTTTGCGTCTTGGGAAAGGCTATCACGTCCCTTATGCTGTCTTCGCCGCACATAATAGCGACAAGCCTGTCCAGGCCAAAGGCTATTCCTGCATGTGGAGGGGCGCCATAGTGAAATGCCCGGATCAAAAACCCAAATTTCTGTTCTATCTCCTCTTTGGTCAATTGCAGTATGGAAAATATCTTTTCTTGAAGCTGTGGGTTATGAATTCTAACAGATCCGCTGCCCAACTCATTTCCGTTCAAAACCAAATCATACGACAATGACCTGACAGCGCTTAAATCCTCTCCATCTAGGAGTTTAATATCCTCGGGATTTGGCGCTGTAAACGGATGGTGTTCGCTGTCCCACCTTTTTTCTTCCTCATTATACTTAAATAACGGAAAGTCAACTACCCACAAAAAAGCAAAATCCTCACCCGTCTCTTTCCTTATATCGGGTTTGTCTGTTTTGTATTTTTCCATAGCCTCTTTGTACGATAGCCTCTTAAATGGTGTCTTGATCTCTATGCCCAAGGCATCTTTGAATACAGCGCTGATTACTGCCTCTGACATCGCGAATATGTCTTCCTGATCAACAAAAGATGCCTCTATATCTATCTGAGTAAACTCAGGCTGTCTGTCAGCCCTGAGGTCCTCGTCGCGAAAACACCTTGCTATCTGAAAATACCTGTCTATCCCCGAAACCATAAAGAGCTGTTTAAACAACTGTGGCGATTGTGGCAGGGCATAAAACTTGCCGGGATTGACCCTTGAAGGCACAAGATAGTCCCTTGCCCCCTCAGGAGTGGATTTCGTCAAAAACGGGGTCTCCAGTTCCAGATATCCCATATCCGAAAGCGCCCTTCTGACAGATTGCATCACCTTGTGCTTTATTATCATATTCCTCTTTAAACGCTCCTGCCTAAGGTCTATATACCTGAAGCGCAGGCGCACGTCCTCCCCGGGTTCTGTGTCGCCATCTACTTCAAACGGCAGATCATGAGCCTCATTTAAGATCTCTATGTCTTTGGCAAGCATCTCTATCTTGCCTGTGATAAGCTTCGGGTTCTCCGTGCCTTTTGGCCTTTGGTTTATAATACCTTTGATTGCAACCACGTACTCTCCCCTGCACTGCTTTGCCAATTCGCTGTTTTCACATTCCTTTGGCACCACTACCACCTGAAGCAACCCCCACCTGTCGCGCAGGTCAAAAAACGTAATCTTGCCATGGTCGCGCCTGCGGTGAATCCACCCGCAAACAACCACTTCTGAACCTATCTCAACATCTGCCAACTGCTCTGTGGTATGTGTTCGTTTCAGCCTCATAAATTCCTCCTTATTGCGCCCTTACCTGCAAACCATCGGTCTTTGACAAGGCGCTTAAAACCGATTGAAATCCATCGCCAGCCTCCTCCGCAGTCAGGGTCCTGTCTTTTGCCCTGAAAAACAGCCTAAAGGCATAGCTCGTTTTGTCCTTTGTCTTGCTATATACATCCACCAGTTCTATCTTTTCAAGATATTCACCGGCGTTCTTTTCTATAATGTCAACTATCTGCTGATAAGACGCCTTCGCTATATCTACCCACATACTCACGTCGAATTCAACTGCGGGAAATAAATTGGCCGGCGCATATTTTCGGCTGACTTGTTTTTTCCACTGTTCAAATACCGAATCAAGTTTTAGGCACAAAAACGCGGCCTCGGCCTTGATTCCAAAGGCCTTTTTCATCGCATCATCTGCAAAACCTATTGCTCCAAACCCGGAAATTTCTATCTTGCCGTCCGGCCTGTTTTTGCCTATCTCCACAGGCATTTTTAGAATATCTTGAGACAAGACATCTATGGCAAACCTGATCTTTTTATAGGCATCTTGTTTCTTCTTTCCCGTAGCGCATAGGCCTAACCTTAACTTTTCCGAATCCTTAAAATCAGGAGATAACGATTGGGATATCTCGTATAAAAACACATCGCTATGCCCTCTCTTGATATTCCTGCCGGCCGACGATAACAAGCCCGGCACAGGCCCAAGCCTCAAAAATCTATATTCGTTGCTAATGGTATTTTCTACCTCTAATAGGGGTTTTTCCTGATAAAATGCCTGTTTTTCCTTTTCCGAAATCAAGGAAAACGTAATTGCCTCATACGCGCCTACGGCCTGCATAGCGCTATGAACCTGCGATAGAAATTCCGTGTGCTTGTCAGAAATCCCACGGATGCTGTTTGCGCCTATCTTTGGAAACTCAACAGGCACGTTATCATACCCGTATATACGCAAGACCTCCTCTATGATGTCCTCTTTTATGGCTATATCCAAACGGAAACTAGGCACATCTATCACAAAAGACCCGTTTTGCGACTTTACGGCAAAACCCAGGCCTTGCAATATCTGCGATACCTCTTTTTCAGGGATATCTATCGCGCTTATGTCCCGTATATCCTTTCCCGTCAATTCAACAACGCGTTTTTCTATGGCAATCTCCCCGCAAGACACCCTGCCTTTTATCTTTCCGCCTGCAAGTTTACTCATCAAATACGCCGCGTACAATCCCGCCATATCCACTGCTCTTGGATCAATACCCCTCTCAAACCTATAAGATGCGTCTGTATTAACCGCCAAACGCTGGCGCGTCTTGCGAATGTCTATTCTGGGAAACCTTGCGCTTTCCAAGACAACATTTACAGTATCCTCTCCGACTTCAGAGTTTGCCCCGCCGATAACACCGGCTATGGCAATCGCCTTTTTCTCATCCGCTATCACGATATCCGATGAGGCCAGCATCCTTTCCTCTCCGTCCAACGAGACTATCTTCTCGCCATCACCAGCGCGCCTGACAACAATCTTTCGTCCGGATATCTTTTCCCTGTCAAAGGCATGAAGCGGCTGTCCGAACAAAAGCATACAATAATTCGTGATATCCACGATGTTGTTAATAGGCCTAAGCCCGCTTGATTGAAGCCTCTCAACAAGCCAGTCCGGAGACGGGCCAACCTTAATGCCTTCTATCTCTATTGCAAGATAATATTCCGCGCAGGAATCCTCTATATCAACGGATATATCGCAGCCACTTTCTATTTGCGGAGCGTCTTTTATCAATGCCTTTACATCAGGCGCGGGACGGCGTTCTATTGCGCATATCTCCCGGGCAACGCCCAACATGCTCAGCCAATCACTACGGTTGCTCGTAATCTCAGCCTCAAAGATAACGTCTGCGGCAGATTGTTCAATAGATACCACTTCCAATCCGGCAAACGTCAATGCCCGAGCCATTTGCTCATAAGGCATCTTTGAACCTGACAACTCTTTTAGCCAATTATACGATATATTCATAATCCCTTATCAAAACTGTTTTAGAAAATCCATTTCATTGTTATAAAACAATCTGATATCCGGTATGCCATATTTAAGCATACACAGACGTTCCACTCCCATACCAAAGGCAAAACCCTTCTTGCCCTGATAATCCTTGCCTAACGCATTCAAGACATTGGGATGAATCATACCGCATCCCAAGACCTCAATCCACCCGCTCTGTTTACAAGCCGAGCACCCCGCGCCATCACACAAAAGGCAAGAGATGTCCACTTCAGCAGACGGTTCTGTAAACGGAAAATAATGCGGCCTAAACCTTATGTCCACCTCTTTTTCAAAGAATCTCCTGCTAAATTCCAGCAACACGCCTTTTAATTGGCCGAAGCGAACGTCATCATCCACATAAAACCCCTCAACCTGATGAAACATAAATGAATGAGATGCATCAACAGCATCCGGCCTATACACCCTGCCCGGGACAATCGCCGCCAACGGCGGGGCAAATTCTTTCATAATCCTGACCTGCATAGGGGAGGTATGACTCCTCAACAAATACCTGCCAAGCTCGTCATTCGGAAATTCCGTCTTTATATAAAAGGTATCAAAGTCATCTCTTGAAGGATGCGATATATCTATGTTAAGGCCTGAAAAATTATTGTATTCCCTTTCTATCTCCGGGCCTGTGAAAAGGGCAAAACCCATTGACGTGAAAATGCTTACAATCCTATTTTGGACTTGGGAAAGGATATGAGCCCTGCCCGGGGCAGGCCTTATCTCAGACGGCAAAGACAAGTCAAAGTCAATAGATTCTCCGGACGGAGAAGATAATCGCGCGTTTTTTATAAAAGCTTCTATCTTGGCCTTTACTTCGTTTAACTGCCTGCCAAGCTGGCGTTTCTCATCATCCGGCAGGCCTTTCATTAAAGAGTAAAGGGGCTTTAAAAGCCCCTTTTTGCCTAAAAACCTAATACGTATGGATTCAACATCCTTTGCAGAAAGGGAACTCTGCGCCTTTGTAGCGCGTTCAAATTCCTCAATTACCTTTGAGAGTTCCTCTTTCCAAGACATTATTATTCTTGATTTGCCAATTCAACCAGCTGGGCAAAATCGTCAGGATGGCGCACTGCAAGGTCAGCCAGAATCTTTCTGTCTATACCTATATTCTTCTTTTTTAACGCACCCAAAAACTTGCTATAAGAAGTCCCCAATGCCTTACAAGCGGCGCTAATACGCACAATCCAAAGCCCGCGCATAGTCCTCTTCTTGGCGCGCCTATCCCTGTATGCATAGGCAAGCGCACGCATCACCGTTTCATGCACCCTGCGGTAATGGCGTTTTCTAGCCCCCCAATAACCTTTGGCCATTTTGCGCCATTTATTATGCCGCGCCCTTTTTGTAACAGCTGTCTTTATGCGCATAAAAACTCCTTTACCTTACGTCTCAAATACACACAACTTCCCATTTAAAGAGTGTGATTTTAACACAAAGAACAGGCTTATGCAAATACAATTTTCCCATACAAATCAGGAAAAATATTTGACATATAATAGGATATATGTTTTAATACAGGTGTTATGAAGGGGCGTATTTTATTAATTATAACTGCCATTTGTGGTTTGGTTATCAGCGTCTTTGCCCAAGAGCCAAACACACAACAATTTAGATTTATTGTTTTGGGAACTCTCGTGGGGAATAACGGCTCACAAAGTTCTTTTGCTGTGCTTTACGACATAGAAAACAACAAACAAAACATCTTTTCTCAAGGCTCAGAGATTAACAGCTGGACAATAAAATCTATTTCCCGCGGCCGTGTGGTATTTGAGAAAAACGGAGAAAGAAAGGTCGTTGAGCTTCCGCCTGAACCAGAAAAAAAGGCCTTTATTCCTATAAATAAAAAGGAACAGGTCATAAACCGTATTGCATTTTCTAAAAACTATCCGGATCTTAATTCCCTGTTGCAGGCTGTTTCTGTTTCTCCTTATATAGAAAATGGCCAATTAATCGGATTACAAGTGGATTCTATTGATAGAAAACTTAGCAAGATGAGCTGGATACGCGAAGGCGATATTATAATGGAGGTAAACAACAAAAAGATAGACAGCCTTTCTAAATTTCTGGAACTATACGAGGTCATTAAGAACGAACCGAAGGTAATTGTTAAAATCAAACGAGGGCCCAAAACCTTGTCTTATACGTATCACATGAATTGGGATATGTGATTTTCTTATAATCCCTGTCTTAGAGAGTTATTGAATCTTTCGCTTAAAACATCTAGTGGGAGATTAATACAGACATCTCCTTCTAGGCCTATCATTTTGAAATTGCCTTTTAACGTCTTACCAATAAACTCAACAGGGATGTCCTCAAATATGGCCTCAAACCTCTGTTGATTTTCCGGGCTGACCTCAACAATAAATCGCCCAGGGTGTTCTGCAAATAATATAGCTTCCAATGTTTTCCTGCCGTCAAAAGCAACGTTGGAAGTAAAGACTTCAACCCCTATTCCGGAGCCTATGCTCATCTCAGCCAATGCAACGGCCAAACCCCCATCTGATATATCGTGGCACGATAGGACAATACCTTGTCTCATCGCCTGATGTAATGCATTAAACAACTGCATATCCTGCTTTGGATTTAAGCCGGGAAGGAAATTGCCCAATACATTATAAAGGGCTAAGAATTCAGACCCGCCTAACTCTTCTCCGACAAGGCCTATATGATACAACAAAGACCCTTCTTTGACAAATGAACTGCCCACAACGTTAGATATATCCTCCACCAAGCCAATGGAAGATATCAACAACGTCCCGGGTATAGGCAACGGCCCCTGACTGTTGTCAACTACATATTCATTATACAAGCTGTCCTTTCCGGATATAAATGGCGCGCCATAAGCAACTGCAAAGTCATAACATCCCTTTGCCGCTCTAACAAGGCCTCCTAATCTATCAGGCCTCTCTGGATTGCCCCAACAAAAATTATCCAACAAGGCAATCCTATCGGGCCTGGCTCCAACAGCCACCAACTGGCGAATCGCCTCATTGATGCATAAACCCGCCATAACATACGGATCAATCTTTCCATAACGCGGATTAATCCCGCAAGAAATAGCTATACCCTTTTTAGACGAAAGAATAGGCCTTACAACAGCTGAATCCGAGGGCCCGTTATGAGTCTTTCCAGCCAAAGGCTTTAACACACTGCCCCCCTGAACCTCATGATCATACTGGCGAATGATCCACTCCTTTGAGGTTATGTTATACGAACTCAATAAGTTCAACAACGTCTTTTCATAGGATTCCTTGCCATCCAAAGATACATTCGGAAAATCCTGCTTTTTCCACACCCAAACAGCCTCTCTTGAAGGAATAGGCGCGCCATTATGCAGAAAATTCATATCCAGATTAAGGACTTCATTACCGTTGTAAAACAAGACCAGCTTTCTGTCATTCGTAAACCGGCCTATAACCGCAGACTCCACATCCTGCTCCTCAAAGGCCTTAATCAATTCGTCTAAGTGTTTCGGTTTTACGGCCAAGACCATTCTCTCTTGAGATTCCGATATCCATATCTCAGTATAAGAAAGCCCTGAATATTTTAAAGGCACCTTTTCCAGCTCAACAACAGCTCCTGTCTCCGCGCCCATTTCACCCACTGCAGAAGAAAGCCCCCCTGCACCGCAGTCGGTAATCGCCCTGTACCATCCCTTATCGCGAATATGCATCAACACATCCATAACCTTCTTTTCTTCTATAGGATTGCCTATCTGCACGGCAGAAGCGCACATCGTATGCGTCTCATGCCCCAGATCAGCAGAAGAAAATGTAGCCCCGTGTATGCCGTCTCTCCCGGTCCTGCCTCCGACAACCACAATAATATCTCCCGGCAAGACGTGTTTTTCAACCGCTGTTTTGGGCATAATACCGGCCGTGCCGCAAAACACCAACGGGTTGGCAACAAATTCCCTGTCAAACACAACAGCCCCATTTACCGTTGGTATGCCCATCTTGTTGCCGTAATCTTTCACTCCGGAGACAACGCCTTTTATTATCCTTTTGGGAGCGATAACATTTTTGGGAACCTCTTCCAAATCAGGCGGGGCAAAACAAAACACATCCGTATTGGCAACCGGCATAGCCCCAAGCCCGCAACCCAATACGTCCCTAATAACACCGCCTAATCCGGTATTGGCTCCGCCGAAAGGCTCCAAAGCCGAAGGATGATTGTGCGTTTCAACCTTAAAACACACTCCATTATCATCATCAAATTCTATCACACCCGCATTGTCCTTAAACACAGACAAACACCAAGCTTTATTCAAATCATTCGTGGACTTCATTATATAGGACTTAAACAATGACTTTATATCCTCTTCCTTGATGGTCTTGTTTTCCTCATCCATTTCTTTATAACGGATATGCGCCTTAAATGTCTTATGGACACAGTGTTCTGACCAAGTCTGGGCAAGTGTTTCCAATTCCACATCCGTCGGATTTCTGCCCTGCTTTTCAAAATAGGCCTTTATAGAACGCATCTCTTCAAGACTCAGAGACAACATCATCTTGGAGCTTGTTTCTTTAAGTTCATCGTCGTTCATATCCAACAAAGGAACAACGATCTTTTCAAACTCATAAACAGGGGATTCAAAACCAAAGATATCCGCGCATTGCTCATAATAAACAGTCTCTATCAATGGATTGAAAAGCAGTTTTTCCGCGCAAATGGAAAGACTTTTTCTGTCCATATCAGCAAAGAAAAACCTTCTGCCTGTCCCGACAAAATCCGGCTCAATCTTAAACTCTTCTCTCAGCGCTCGGGCAATAGTCATTGCCTGACTATCCATTACGCCCGGCAAAAAGGTTATTTCAACACAGCCATCCATTCCAAAAGAAGACTGTCCGGGCTCTAATACAAAAAACTCCTCTGAAACAGGATCTGCCAAGACATCTCTTGCAAAGGCCTCAACCTCATGCTTAGACAAATCACAATCCATATACACCACCCGGGCAGACTTCACCTCTTTAGGCTCGTTTAAACCAATAAAATTAATTTCCTGAATCAGAGAGAAATCTTCGCTTGGTTTAAAATCCGGCTTCTTGAGAATCTCTATCCTGTACTTCATTGTTTACAATAGCCCTATTCTCTTATATATCTGTGAAACATTTTTCGTAAACCTATCGGGAGAAAAAATGGATTCTATTTCCTTTTTTGAAAGCAGGTTCAATATATCCTTATCAGACAAAACCAGTCCCTTAAAATCCTTCTTTTCCTTCCATGCTTGCATAGCGTTTCTCTGAACCATATCATATGCAACCATTCTTTCAACACCTTTATCCATAAGAGCGCCCAACAAAGACTGTGAATATATCAAGTTAAAACTCTTGTTTATATTCTCTTGTATATTCTCCTCGTAAATAGTCAAATCCTTCACAATAAATTTCATCTTTTCAAGCATATAATCAGCCAATATAGTCGTGTCCGGAAAGATTACGCGTTCAACAGACGAATGGCTTATATCCCTCTCGTGCCACAAGGCAATATTCTCCATAGCAGCAATCACGTTTGAACGCATAAGCCGAGCCATCCCTGTAATGCGTTCACACAAAATAGGATTACGCTTATGAGGCATAGCAGAAGAACCTTTTTGTCCCTTTTTAAACGGCTCTTCCCATTCCAAGACTTCGGTCCTTTGAAGGTGCCTTATCTCTGTTGCAAACCTTTCTAAACAAGCGCCTAAAACAGCAAGGCTTGAGATATACTCTGCGTGCCTGTCGCGAGGCACCACCTGCGTAGCAATCATCGCAGGCTTAAGCCCCAATGCACCACACACATACTCCTCTATCTCCGGGCCGTTGTGCACAAAATTACCAACTGCGCCTGAAAGTTTTCCAACAGCAACCTGCCTGCGCGCGTTCTCTATGCGTTCATATGCCCTTGAAAGCTCGTCGAAAAACAATGCAAACTTCAAACCAACTGTAATAGGCTCTGCATGAACACCGTGAGTCCGCCCCATACACAACACGTCCTTATATCTAATGGCCTTTTCTTTGACTAAATCTTTCAATTCATTCAATTGTTTTAAGATGATATCCGTTGCCTGTGAAATCTGCAGGCCAAAAGAGGTGTCAAGCAAGTCATTAGAAGTAAGCCCTTTGTGAAAATACTGCGCATAACTGCCAAGATACGACGTTACATTTGTAATAAAGGCAACGATATCGTGATTTGTTTTTTCTTCTATGCGGTCTATCTCGTCAACGTCAAACCTTGCAAATTCCTTAATCTTTGCTACTGCATCTGCGGGAACAATCCCCATCAACTTACTCTGCGCCTCTAAAGTCAACAGCTCCACCTTTAACATCAAGGCAAATTTGTTTTCCTTACTCCATATCTTGGCCATCTCCGGCCGACTATAGCGATCAATCATACTGCCTCCAAAACTTGACTGACAACAAACAACCCAATAAGAGACTAAATAATAACATCAAAACGTCCGGATAGTAAACAAAAATAAAGGCTAATTAACCGGGATCCTTTAATTTCCTAAACAAATCATAATAACCGCTTAGTTTAGCCCATAACACAATCCCTTTATCAGAATCCTTTATCTTAATACGCCTCAATGCATAACAATCCACAGATTTAGAATATCCCCGGTTAGTCGTAACAGCAACATCAAAACCGGCCTTTTTTACCAAAGACTGAATATCACGGGTATATCTGCCTTCAGGATAAGAAAATGCCGATATCCGATGGCCTAAAACAGACTCTAACCTCCTTTTAGACTGCCTGATTTCATAATCCGGACTTTCACATTCAGGCAAATAAGCGTGATTCTCTGTATGTGCCCCAATATCAACAGGCGTATTGCTGTCCAAAAACACCAAATCCTTTTCATTCATAAACCCGTCATTGCCTATCTTTCCGGTTATAATAAATATAGTTGCGGGGAAATTATATTCACTCAAGATCCTTCCCATTTTTACGTTGTCCTTATATCCATCATCACTGGTAATCACAACACTGCGCCTTGGCATTTTACCATTCTTTAAATAAGCACATAATTCTGTTAAGCTCAAAACCTTATAATGGTGTCTTTTTATAAAATCCATTTGCCGTCTAAAAGACGTCTCGGACACGGATAACAGCCCTTTTTCTCCATTGCTAATAGAATGATACATGATAATGGGCGGATAATACTGCGTCCGCGCCCAAAAGATAGCCAGCACAAAAACCACAACAATTACCAATGGGAGCTTTCTCTTTATTTTTTTCATATCATTCCTGCCTTCGGTTTAACATAACGTTTTCAATAAAAGCCCGGCTATACTTGCGTCCGGAAAAAGACCACTCCACATCTAACTTAACAACCGACGGCAAAGAACTTATAGACCTCTGCCAATGGTCGGTCTTATAAAAAAACGCGGCGGTTGAAACACCTTTAATCAATGGCTCAAATTCTCCATTTATTGTCGCCAAATTGTCATCGGCAGGAGACTCCACAGCCCTTTCCAATATACCGTTATTCAAACGATAATGAATCTCACATAAGGCATTTTTTCTGCCCTTTTTGATATAAGAAAAAAATCCAAAAGCAGAATCATTTCCCTGCGCCCCGCAACACATAGAAGAGATATCCCTTGCAAAAATTTCAGATAATATTCTCACGTCCTGACGATAAGACGACTCTATCTCGCCCCTGTGAAACATCTTATTGAATCCACGGAAAAGCAGATACGCGCTTGCTATAATAAACCCGAATATGCTGACAGCTATCAGCATCTCCACCAAAGTCATCGCTCCGCGCTTTAACAAACGCTTACCAATACACGACATTTCTGACTAATAAAGCAAATATGCCTGTTAAGATCAAATAAGCTGCCACCAGATAATTTAACAAATGCGGATAAATCAAAATGAGAACACCTATAATAATAGACGTTATAGGACTAATAATACTGAGCAAAAACAACATAAAACACCTCCAATAGAACTTGTTTTCTGATACCCTGCGCCGCGCGTAATAATTTTATCAATAACACACATTTATTTTAAAAGACACTCATAATAATTTTCACAAAGAGATTATACCATACAGGCAGGCCTTTTAACAAATATCTTGCTGATTCTATGTCTATAAAAAAAGAGGGCAGATTAAACTCTGCCCCCTTATAAACAACTCGAAAAATTAGACTATTTTTTCTTTTTAGCCGTCTTTTTAACAGCCTTCTTAGCTGTCTTCTTTACAGCTTTTTTGACGGTTTTCTTAGCTGTTGTCTTCTTAGCAACTTTTTTCTTTGTTGTTTTTTTCGCAGCTGCTTTCTTCACTGTCTTTTTGGCGACTTTCTTCTTGGTGGTTTTCTTAGCTGTCTTCTTCACAGCCTTTTTGACAGTTTTCTTAGCCGTTGTCTTCTTAGCAACTTTCTTCTTGGTTGTTTTTTTCGCAGCTGCTTTCTTCACTGTCTTTTTGGCAACTTTCTTAGCTGTTGCTTTCTTTGCCACCTTTTTCTTTGGAGCAGCCTTTTTAGTTGTTCTTTTAGCTACTGCCATATCCACCCCCTCGTAAATTGGTTGAAACAAAAACCCCACTCACATAATTAAAGATAACACAATAATTAACACATCGTCAAGAAAATAAAAGAACAAAAATAAAAAAGATTAATAAACAAACAAAAACATTTCTTAATTTATCGTCGAGAATCTTTTCTCCAAAATAAAAAATAAATTTTATTTTTCTTATCTTCTATACAGTGGCCTTGCTGTGTATTCTGTATGAAGAAGGCTGTGCGATTTTTCGCTTAATGGAGCATCTAAAAATTCTTCGTACAATTTTTGGACATACGAATTCTTGTGAGAACATCTGACTGAAAGGTGTTCATCCTCTGAATAAAGGCCCTGCGCGCGTTTCTGCCTAATCTCGTCATTAATCCCATAAGGCTGTCCTCCACCGCCGATACATCCGCCGGGACAGGCCATCACTTCTATAAAATGATAGGGCAATTCCTTGCCTTCAGCCTTTGCCTTTCTAACCCGTTCTATTACCTGTTCAACATTGCTTAAACCATGAGCAACGGCAATCTTCACATCTATCCCGTTTATGTGCACAATCGTTTCCTTCACGCCGGTCAAACCTCTAACGGTCGTGAACTCAACACGGTCTAATTCCTCGCCTGTAATAAAGTGATAAGCAGTGCGCAGTGCAGCCTCCATCACGCCACCCGTTGCGCCAAATATCGTGCCTGCGCCGGAATAGTCTCCCAAGATGTGGTCCGGGTCCTCTTCATCCAAATTGTTAAAATCAATCCCTGCCTGCTTAATCATTCTCGCCAATTCCCTCGTAGTTAATGCAACGTCCACATCCTGAACACCTGAACTATACATAGATTTTGAACGGCTCGTTTCAAACTTCTTGGAAGTGCACGGCATAATAGAGACAACAAACATATTCTCCTTTTCAATTCCCGCCTTTTGCGCATAATACGTCTTTGCCAAGGCGCCCAACATCTCGTGCGGGGATTTGGCGGAAGAAAAATGTTCTATCATATCTGAATGAAACTTCTCCATAAAATCAACCCATGAAGGGCAACACGTCGTAATCAGAGGCAATGGCCCTTTGCCGTCTTTAAATCTTGCAACAAATTCAGAGGCCTCTTCCATAATAGTCACGTCTGCGCCAAAATTGGTATCAAACACCGCCTCAAAACCAAGCCTTCTAAGCATTGCATAGATTTTACCCGTTAAATTGGTCCCCACTGGATACCCAAAAAGCTCTCCCAAGGCAACCCTGACAGCAGGGGCAATCTGCACGACACAATGTTTAGATTCATCCTGCAAAGCAGCCCAAACCTCTCTGGTCTGATCTTTCTCAAAAATAGCGCCTGTCGGACAATGCGCAGAACATTGTCCACACTTAACACAAGGAGAATCATTTAATCCGATTTCTCCCGCAGGAGAGATGCGCGTATTAATACCTCTGCCTATAAAAGACAACGCCCAGACATCCTGCATCTCTTGGCATACCTCAATACACCTGCCACAAAGGATACACTTTTCAGGATGCAATTCAATACTCGGCGTGGTCGTATCTTCAGGAATAGCGCGCAAAAAATTCTCAAAAGGGTTTTCCCTTATGGCAAAGTCAGCGCTCAAAGACTGCAATTCACAGTTGTTGTTTCTGCCACACTTCAAACAATCATTCGGATGGTTAGACAATATCAATTCCAAAACAGTCCGGCGGACTTCCACAATCTCAGGATCATGAGTAATAATATCCATACCGTCCTCTATAGGAGTTGCGCATGCCCGCAACATCTTATTGGAGCCCTTTATTTTCACAATACACAAACCACACGCAGCAGAAGCAGGCAAATCAGGATGTTTGCATAACGTTGGGATATTTATCTGCGCAGACTTGGCAGCGTCCAAAATACTCGTACCTTCTCCAACAATTACTTCTATACCATTGATAAACGCCTTTGCCATAATTACCTCTTCTCTATTGCGCCAAACTTACAGACCTCATAACACTGCCCGCACTTTATACATTTCTCTTGTTGTATAACATAACCTTTTTCCCTGTCTCCTGTAATCGCGCCGACAGGACAAACCCTGAAACAAGCCCCACACTTAACACACTTCTCGCTAACGATAAAGAACCTGAGCAGGCCCTGACATTTCCCAACTTTACAGGTTTTTTCCACGACGTGTTCCTTATATTCTTCCTCAAAGTACTTGAGTGTTGATAAAACAGGATTAGGGGCAGTTTGCCCCAATCCACAAAGAGAGGCCTTCTGCATAGCAAAGGCTATCTTGCGAAGTTTATCCAAATCATTCAGGTCTCCCTTTCCCTCAGATATCTTAGTTAGCACGTTCAACATCTGAAACCCGCCGATCCTGCACGGAGCGCACTTGCCACAGGACTCATCCACACAAAATTTCAAATAAAACTTGGAGATATCAACCATACAATCCTCTTCACTCATCACAATCATACCGCCAGATCCCATAATAGAACCCAGCTTTTGCAAGTTCTCATAATCAACAGGGGTATCCAAAAGCCTTTCAGGAATAACACCTCCTGAAGGGCCTCCCGTCTGCACGGCCTTTATCGGCATATTATTTAATACCCCTCCGCCTATATCAAAAACAATCTGACGCAAGGTAATGCCCATTGGCACCTCTATAAGGCCTGAATTGTTTATCTTTCCTGTCAGCGCAAACACCTTAGTCCCCTTGGAAGTCTCCGTACCAATAGAAGAAAAGGCCTCTGCTCCTTTTTCAAATATATAAGAGACATTAGCCAATGTCTCAACATTATTAATAACTGTTGGTTTGCCCCACAATCCCTTTATAGAAGGATATGGGGGACGCGGACTTGGCGTGCCTCTCTTGCCTTCAATAGATGCAATCAATGCCGTCTCCTCCCCGCAAACAAATGCACCTGCGCCCAATCTTATCTCCAATTCAAAGGAAAAACCCGTGCCGAAAATATTCTCTCCCAAAAACCCTTTTGACTTGGCATCGGCTATCGCCTTTTCAACCCTTTCAATCGCAAGAGGATATTCCGCCCTTATATAGAAGAATCCCCTTGATGCTCCGAGAGCATACCCGGCAATAATCATCCCTTCTATAACAGAATGAGGATCTCCCTCTAAAATACTCCTGTCCATATACGCGCCGGGATCGCCTTCGTCGGCATTACATATAATAAACTTCTCATCTGCCTGAGTATTCCTTGCAAAATTCCACTTCATCCAAGTGGGAAACCCTCCACCCCCTCGGCCTCTAAGCCCGCTCGCCTTTACCTGCTCTATAACATCGTCATTAGACACTGAAAGCGCTTTTTTCGCGCCCTCATATCCGCCACTTGCAATATATTCCTCTATATTTTCAGGATCAATCAACCCGCAATTGCGTAAAACAATCCTCTTTTGAAGATTCGGCATTTCAACTGCAAGGGAATCTATTCTTTCATCGCCTTTGATGCTCTTTTCTACAATCTCTGGAATATTCTCTTCAGAAAATCCGGCATACATAATATTTTGCGGCCAAATTCTCACAATCCAGCCTTTATTATACAAACCTATATCTGCCACCCTGATTACCTGCACGCGGTTATGAACAATCTCCGAGCGAAGGGCCTTTGCAAACAGGATAGCAAGATCTCTGGTCCTGGCGCTCTCTTGAGAATCCGTATCCCTAACAAAGATGATTTTTTGAGTTATACCCATCATTACTCCATTATTAAAAATATATGGTCGTTAAATACATTATGCGCGCACAAATGATTTTCAACTATCTTCAAGGCAATATCTTTATCCACTTTGCCATAAACAACCCGTGGTAAACCGGCTATGTTCACCTCAACCAAAGGTTCCGCAAAACACATTCCCAAACAACCAGTCTTCTTCACCTCAACGGCCAAATCGCGTTTTAAGATTTCTTCCTTCAAAACATCATACACATCCTGCGCGCCAGCTGCCAAACCGCAAGTGCTCATTCCTATGCGAACGTATCCTTTACTCGACATAAATCACTTCCTTTGAGACTCCATATACTGTGACAACACACCAGAAACCTCTTCGGGACGCACCTTCCCGAAAACCTTATCGTCCACCATAATCACAGGAGCCAGGCCACAACACCCAAGGCACCTAACAACCTCCAATTGGAAAAGCCCGTCTTCCGTTGTCCCGCCTTCATCAACACCCAAAAGCTTTTTAAGCTCCTCTATCAATAACGGCGCGCCCTTCAAATAACAAGCCGTCCCCATGCACACAGAAATCTTGTGTTTCCCCGGAGGATTCAAGTTAAAGAGGTGATAAAAACTGATTACCTCATATATCCTTGCCAAAGGTATGTCCATAACCTCAGACAACGCCAAAGCGGCATCCCTGGGGATATACCCATATTCATCTTGAAGCTCATGAAGAACCATTATGAGATTGCCCCTCTTGCCTTCCCACCTCTTTGCTATGGATTTAATCTTTTCTTGATTGCTCATTATTAATCCCTCTGCTTTTGCCTGATATTATGCTACATAATCTTTCATGTCAAGTTTTTTCGCAAAAATCTAATTTTCCCGCCGATAAAACTTACTATAAAATTTCAAAAAGTTAGCACAATCTAACATTCCAAACAAAACATTTGTTATTTTGCTGTCATCTCAATTATATGTCCTGCTATCTTTTCCAAGGGCAAAACAGCGCTTACTAAAAAATAACAGTGGTTCGGTTCCCTGAAAAAATCCGTTCTATTTCTCATTATAGCATCTATTAATGATAAAATGCCCTTTTAAACCCTCTCCATATCATCCAGAACAACATTCATATCAGACAGTGTCTGTTTTGTCTCATTAACCACGTCTTTTAAATCAGACAGGACCTCGCGCATAACGGCCTTGCTCTGACCAATAAGTCCATTTGTGCCGATCTGTCCTGCCCCTGAAAAAGCAAAAAACACATCAGAGGCTTTCCGATCAATAAAACAAGGATATATTATAACAAAGCTTTACTTCTAAGAAAGGCTGTTATACCTGAGGATTGGCTTCTATCTGCCTCGGAAGCTATGGGTTTGTGTAAAAAGGCCTTTAAATCACCTGAGGTTTTCAGAAGACACACTTTCCCTAATGAAACCTGCTGTAAAAGGAATCTTTTAAACTTCGGCCTGTTTGGCAGAAAAGGCGCCCAGACCCCGACATCAAGCCCCGCGTTAATTGCCTCTGATATCATGGAAATGCTGTCAGGTGTGATAATGGCCTTTCTAGAGACATAAAAAAAGGCATCTAATATACCTTCTGGATTATATCTATTGGCAATAACCTTGTATTGAAAATCGCGCTTGTCTATCAATAATTCAACATCGGCAGGGGTCCTGCGCGACGTTGTAATTAATACCCGTTTGTTGCTATTCGAAAGCGTATTTAACATATCTTCTATCCCGGCAAAGTGGATATCATATCCTTTTGTATTGCCGCCTATTAGCACGCAAACATTGTCTTCGTCTTTTTTTAATTTAAACTCCTTCGCAAATTGGCCTGCCTTATCCTCATCAAAGAAACACAAAGCCCCGTCTATTAAATAACAATTCCTTCCCCTGCCTCTATCGTGCCGCATGGCAAGCACTGCATCTATAAATGGCGAAAACATACCCGGGCTCATTACGACACACGATTTTGCCTGATTATACCTTTTCAAGAATACATTTAATCCCGACAAAGATGACCCTGTTGATACGACCAAATCCGCATTTTGCCTTAAAATCGGCTCTAACCCGTTTCTTTTCAGAATATACTCACCAAATCTTATCGGCAAAAATCCAATTACCTTTATCGTCCAGCTAATATTTCTCAAGACAATCTGATTTATTTGAATGTCCTTATCCGGATAGGCGCGCTTTATATATTCTAATAATGCAAAAGACTGCTTCTCATGCCCCTTTTTCCCATCGCTTAAGACTAATACATCCCTTTGATTAGAATACTTCCAACGCTTATAACTCCACAGATATTGTTCTGGATAGCTGTTTACCTCTTCCTCTAGAACCTCGTTTAATTTCTTGGCGATCTCTTTTTCTCCTTCCTCATAGGAAATCTTATCGTAAACATGCAGACGATATTTTCCCCTTTCCCTAATACAAAAACACGGCACTAAATCGGTCTTTGTCTTTTTACAGAGCCACAACAGCCCCTTGGGAATCGGAGCAGGCCTTGAAAAAAACTGGGCAAAGACTCCATCTCTGCCTGTATGGTCAAAGACAACGGCTGCGGTTAACCCTCTTTGCATTTCTCGAACAAGGGCCCTTAAACCGGCAGGATCACCTGCCTTGTATATTTCTGCACCAGTCATAGCGCGTTGTTGGTAAATAAAGAACAACACAGGGCTTTTTCTCTCATTGACTATTACTCCATATCTTTTGAAAAACCTTCCTGCGGATAGATTTGCAGCCTCCCAATTACCTATATGGGCAGTGGCAATAATATAGTTCTGATTCACATCCATTGAAGAATTCGCAGCATCTTGAATAAGGGCAGATATATGACTTGACTCTATACCCAATAGTACGTCCCAAAACACCGCACAAAAATGCCGCACAGCACTAAAAATTATTTTGTTGTAAAATCCATATTCCTTGTCCGGAAAGGCAATCCTCAAGTTTTTATACAAAACCTTTCTGTTGACGAACGGGAAAACCAGCAATACGGAAAGAAACGCGGCAATCTTCTTGATTATAGATCTCGATATAGACATATTTTTAAAAAATTTTATGCCGAAGGTGGGACTCGAACCCACACGAGGTTACCCCCATCGGTTTTTGAGACCGACGCGTCTGCCAGTTCCGCCACTTCGGCTAAGAACTCCTTATTTTACCAGCAAACAGCAAAAAATCAACAGTGTTTACTCTTTCGCTCAAAATCATCGAGAAAAGGATATGCATCAGATTCATAATGAACCACTTGCGTTGAAACACCGCAAAATTGCGCAATAACCGCAGCAACCTGTCCATCGTCTATGTAACAGTCTTTTCTAGTCTGGATGTGCACCTTTATCCCATCGCCTTCGCGTTCGACAAAAAACCTTCCGGTGATGACCTGCGCAAGGCCTGTATTATTAAATAAGGCCTCTCTCACCCTTGCTATTGAAACCCTTTTGTTTACATTGACCTCTATTTGGCAATCCCTTCCCCAAAAGAACACAAACGGCAGTCTATTGCCTGAGAACTCGTGATGAATGCCAAAATCCTTTAGTGTATTTTCCACTTCCTTCGCAGAAAAGACAACACATTTATCACCTATGGCGTATCTTATTAACGGCAGCGGACGTTTTCCCATAGGGGTTATAACCAATTCATTCCCGATAGACTCTAAAAAATATAAATTGGGATAATACTGGAATACCATGGGAAAGAAATCCAAGTCATCCCCTATTGAAAAGGCCTTTAACAATCCAGGTATTTTCCCCATAGCATCCCTTATAAACCTGCTAAAAGGGGTTTCATGCATAATATTTAGCCCCAATTCCGCTGTTCCAAACGAGGAAAACATATCATTTACAGACAATCGTTCAAGAAAATATCTCCTAAGGCCCTCGGAAAGGAATTCTCCTCCGACAATCAGTTTCAGATCCAATTGCCTTGTATATTCTCCAACGGCATCGTCTTCCAAAACAGACTTAACAAATAACGCATCTCCCAGCACGATAACCTGATGAAATAATTGCGCAGCGTTGCGCAAGGCCTCTATCGCGCAGTCCTTTCTTATACCCACGGAAAGCGTACTGCAAATTTGGCTATCCACGTTAATTCCCATAGGCAACAGATTCAAAATCAACGTCTTTTTTCCCCTTACTGAAAAATACCTATCCAAAATCCAGTCAATCAGCACAGGGGCCTTTGCCATTTCCTTTTTATCAAACACGCCAAAGGAAAACACGCCACTTGTCCCGGAGCTTGGCATAAAAACAAAGGACTTATATCCGGGGACTATCCATTGACGAAAATTGGGAAACACGTCTGTTTTACGCAAAATAGGTATTGCAAAAAAATCTTTATGCTGCAAGATTCTGTTAATAGAGATGCCTTTGGATTCCAAAAACCTCCGATAACCCGACGAATTATTATAGGCGTATGTAAACCTGCGAAATAATGATTCCTCCGTCGGAGATTTAGATAAATTCGACTCCAATATCTGTTCAATGGATTTTCCAAACATCAGATCTTCGGCCTTAAATTCTCATCCAAATCTTGTGTAAAATAATCAAAATAATGCGGATGGTAAAACGCCATCTCCTTTTCAACATCGTCTAATTTTATTCTATAAGGATGCACGATACCCATACACTGCACTTCATCTCCTATTCGTTCAAAGACAATATGCGTTTTTGACAGCAGTTTCCAAAGACTTGGTTCCATCAAAACCAACCACCACTTAATATGGTTCTTTTTGCAATACGTATATATGGCCCTGTACAGACCAAAAACCATCGGCCTTATTCTGCGAAAAGGCGCGCGCGTATTGTCAACGTAGGCAGCAGCGTCATAATAAGCGCCATCTCCTTTCCTGCGACGAAAGGTTTTGCTAATAACAAGTCTTGATATCTCCGCTACATCGGAGGCTTCAACCCCCCTCATCTTATCTTTTACAAATGGCGCGTATTTAAATATGGGCAGGCCCTTTTCTTTATTTAGGACCAATCGGGTATAACCTACCAGTTCATTCTCTATATATATCCCAAAGTGCACACTCTGCTCGTCGTATTCGTCCAGTTCACGGCCATCAGGATAATCTTTTTCTGCAATAAATCCCCTTTCAAGGCAATAAACACGAAACCGCAATTGCGCAGCATCATTGATTACCTCTTCCCACGACAATTGCTTAAAGACAAACTCTGTATTGGCTATTTTTTCACGTCTCATGTTATAAGCGCCCCTATCCATAAAATAATGTATCACACATAGCTTGTTTGGGCAAATCAATTAAGAAAATTTCTTAAGGCGGCAAAAAAAGAATCCTTATCCTCAAAAAACACATCATTGTGCAATCCGTGTTTCAATATAACCATGTCTTTCATTGAAGAAGGACAATGCTCAAATAAATCCTGCCCCATAGACAGAGGTATTAGTTCATCTTCCTTACTATATACAAATAGGACAGGAATCATTATATTTTTAATCTTGTGTATCGAATCGAACTTATATTTAAGTAATAATCCAACCGGTAAAAAAGGATAAAGTCTTTTGGAGATATCACCAAGAGACGTAAAAGAGGCATCCATTATCAATTTCCCTTTATTAATCGCCATAGACCAAACCAAATCTATGGCCACAGCGCCTCCCAGAGATCTGCCATAGATAACTATTTGCTCAGGATTGATATTCAGCGCGTTAATCATATAATCATAGGCAGACCTGGCATCTTGATACAATCCTTCTTCTGTCGGGATTCCAGTACTCTTGCCGTATCCACGATAGTCAATCACAAAAATACTAAGGCCAAAGTCATAAAGGGCATTTAAAAGATCTATCCTATCGCTCAAATTCCCTGCATTGCCGTGCAGAAGAAGCACAGTCATCTGCGCATTTGGGTTTTCCAAGTACCAGAAACAGATATCTTCTCCGCCTGATCGCAAAAATCCCTCTTTAAAATCCAGGCCCATATCCCTTGGACAGGGCGAATTTGGCTGCCATTTACCCGGCTGAAAAAGCAATTCATCCTGCCGAAAAAACAACCATAAACACACAAAGATGTAAACCAGTAGCGCAATAATTAAAATAACTGCTAACAGCTCAATTAAAAGCTTTGCCATGGACAAGTTCTTTCATTAATCCCTTAACAGATAGAATTTTATCCACTCTATAAGCATTAGAACCAACTGTAAACAAGGGTTTTTCATCAGAGCCGTCAAAATACGAAGTAGAGGTAATCAAGCCATTACATATACAAAAGTAATCTTTGTTGTTATCCATTGCAGGACAATAGTTTTTAAACTTAACATAACCCAAATTACACAAACAAGGCCGTTTCTGTTGCAATGCATCCTGATACATAGGCGACTGTTTAATAAGCCTAAATAACATTCCACACGGCGAACCAGGCCTATAGGCAACGATTATATCCTCCTTGGTGCAATTAACAACTGCTTGTTTAAACTCATCCGTCGCACTGCTTTCTTCCGTAGCCAGAAAACGCGTTCCCATTTGAACACCCGAAGCGCCCATTTTTAATATCCTTACGATGTCTTCGTGTGTATATATACCTCCTGCGGCTATAACAGGTATATTCCCATAATTTTTGGTTGTTTCTAAAACATCTGTCAACAAATTTTCCAGTTTATTCTCTTCCTTTTCTATGTCTTTAAGGTCTTTCCATCCCAAATGCCCTCCAGCTAAAGGGCCTTCAACAATAACGGCATCCGGCAAGAACCCGAATCTCTTCCACCTCTTGCAAATAATGTCCAATGCCCTTCCAGAAGAGACAATAGGGATCAAAGCCGTCTTGGCCTTTGATTTATAAGACGAGACTATTTCTGGCAAATGGACAGGCAGGCCAGCGCCTGAAATAATGGCATCAACCTTGGCATCCAGCGCGCCTTTCACCGCATCTGCATAATCGCGAAACAAGGCAACCATTATATTAATGCCAATAACACCGCCATTCGCTAATGCCTTTGCATCCTCTATTTCGCGCCTAGTAGCCTGCTGAGTATCAAGCTGTTTACCAACACGCCGGCTGGTTAAGATGTCCAACGCAACACTGGATAAAACACCCATCCCGCCTTCTTTGGCAACAGCGCCAGCCAAAGGCGCCATAGACACGCCAGCGCCCATACCGCCCTGTATAATCGGCACACGCAATACAAAATCTTTTATTTTTAACGAAGGAAGCATATATCCGTCCCCTTAAAGTTAGACAATAGTATACCTTAAAAGACCCAAACTCACAAATAAAATTCTATGCGCTCCGGCAAAAACAGGCCTTACCTAAAACCTATAAGGCCTTGCCAATAAGATACAATCTGCCATTTTTATCAAGATCTGCTACTTTAACTGAACAAAACTCTCCTATGGCTTTCCTGCAGCCACTGACCTTGATTTTTACATAATACGGGTTTAAACCGTAAACAACTTCAGAAGACCTTTCTTCAATAATGATATCCTGTTCTGTTTCGATAAAGGCAGCCATAAACTCTTTGGCCCATTCCTTCGACCGTTTAATCAGGATATTTGCGCGATTCTTCTTAACAAGAGCGGCAACTCCCAAATCTTCGTTCTGCTGCTCAGCGGCAGTTCTAGGCCTGGGGCTAAAAGGGAATACATGCAAACGCATAGGCCGTATACATCCCAAAAACTCCAGCGTTTTATTGAACTCTTCTTCCGTCTCCCCCGGGAAACCAACCATCACATCCGTACTGATAGCAATGTCAGGCAGCAGATTTCTGCACATGGAGATTATTCCTTCGTATTTTTCTTTTGTATACGGCCTGTTCATGCGAGCCAAAACAGTATTACTGCCACTTTGTATAGGCACGTGCAAATGCCGGCATGCCGCAGCACATTCCTTCATAGCCCTTAATAATTCCGGCGTAATATCCCTTGCCTCTATGGAACTCAACCTTATTCTTGGAAAACCTATCTCCTGCCCAATATATATTAACTCGTGGAGAAATGGGCATCTCCCCAATGATATTCCAGTAAAAACAATCTCCTTATAACCGCTATTGAATAAGGCAGCCAACTCCCTTTTTATCTCTCCTTTGTCTCTAATACGAATGTCTGCTCCTCTTAAGTACGGGATATAACAATATGAACACATCATATCGCACCCATCTTGAACCTTGACAAATGCCCTGTGATGTCCTTTTAGAAAACTAATAAAAGGAACAGATGAAGGCGCGAGTTCCAAAAACCGCGCAACAATGTTAAATATAGAATCTTTTTCCCTCTGCTCCACAAGATAATCAAAATCCCAATCTTTTGGCGCGTCTTTAAAAGCAGAAGCGCTGCATCCAGTAAGAATCAGAAATCTGCAATTCTCTCGCATCGCGCGCAGGGCCTTGCCTGCTTTTTTATAAGATCTGTTTGTCACAGCGCACCCGTTTACAATGCACACATCGGCAAAGCCCTCATCTATCTCCTTAAGCCCCATAGAGATAATGCCCTCTCTGATTAATTGTCCCTCGTATTGATTGACTTTACACCCAAATGTCTTGATTATAAACGTATATGCCATTCTAAAATCCTAACAACTCAGTAAAGGTTCTTTATAGACCTCCGGCACCATTACAGCGTCTTTAGTGCCGCGCATCTTTAGACAAATCTCATAAATATCATCCCTATGATTGGCTTGCGCGCTATCCAACAACAGGAGACACTCGCAATAATGCTTTCTCCTTTTTCTCTCCTGTTTCGGGACGTAAACAGGCATATATATTGTCTTGGACAACCCCCTTTCTTCGATCTTGTTGCAAAACAATCCTGCCTTTTTCAGTGCCCTGCCCAAAGAAGATGCCTTAAAAATCAACCTTACCATTTCTCCAAAAGGAGGCAAATGAAAACGCTTCTTCAAAAGGCATTCCTTTTCCAACACATCGTCATTTGTTATCTCCACAAGCCCGGTATGCACGTATAACTTCTTTTTTGCCCGGTTGGAAGCAGAATTAATAAAACCTATGGCCAAATCCTTTGCGTAGAATACATCCAAGTTTAACACCGCATCAAGCCCTATCAATAACACATTATCAAATCTATGCGTGATATTCTGCCAATGCTCAAAAAAGTATACGCCTTTTTGCGCTTTGTCATCGTCAGATAAAGCCTCATAAACAGGCAGCCCGGATAATCTGCTCTTTATAAAATTAAGGAGCTTTTGACTGCCCCAGCCCTTCAACGTTATAGCTATTGCACGGCAGTACGTGCACTTATAGTCCCACTCTATAGCCTTATCGCACGATTTACAAAACAAGACATCCTTCTTTCCTATCTTTTTCAACACAAACGGCCTTGAGCAAACATCACAGACCAGAGTCCTTTTACAGGAATGACAAACAATACGTTTAGCAAACGACTTTCCTATGGCAAAAACTCCCCAAGAAAGGCCATTTGCCACATCCTTTTTTATCTCTTCCTCAACAAAATAGGGAAAGGCCTTATGCGTCATGGCATCTATCGCAACGACCTCCACATTATTACGGACCTCCTCATGCAGGAAATAACGCCCGCCTCCATGTTTCGCCCTTATAAGGAGCAGGTCGCGGACATTATATCTTGGGAATACCTCCTGTCTGTAAACGTCCAGCCACCCGTTCTCAACAAAAATCAGTTCATTTCTTAATATCGGGAAAAGGGCAAGATGCCTTGTGCCTATAACTACACACCTTTCCCTGGAAAGGGAATTTATCATCTTATCTAACTGCTTATAAACAACGTTATTATGATAGAGAAAAACATCCCCAAGTCCTCGTTGATTAAAGGCCGCGCAGAGTTCTTCTGCCTTGCGCAGACTTTCAACTATTACTAAAACTGGGCCATGATGTCCTTGCATCTGACTTAAATAATGGGCGCGAAAATCAGACAATCCGGATTTGTGGATTATAAACTCCCCTTGTGATGCGAGTTTTAAATGGGGTAAAGAGGGAAAATCTCTTTTGGCGACTGACTTTAGTGCCCTTGGCAATGCCCCAATCACCATTTCGCCATGGCCTGCCATAAAGGCCTCCGCCGACTCCATAAGAAAATCCAAACACACGTTTGAAAACCACGGCCGTGAATCCAGAACATCAATGATGCCGCGCACTTTAGCGCTTGGCAGGTGCGAATCAGCCATAGTTTTAACCACAACTGCCAAGGCCATCTTGCGGCCAAAGGGCACCCTTACGCGGCTGCCAATTACAACCTCATGGCCGCCTGTTTTATAATCGAACAACTTATTCACAGGCGCATCAACCAAAACCTTGCACACTTTATTATGAGAAGCCATAGCACTATCTTTCCACGCGAAGAGGCCCTTTATGCAATCTCACTTTGCCATCTTTTATAGAGAGATAGCATCTATGCTCTGCCAATTTATTCCCTCTATCATCTGATATCTGCACAACGACAGGCAATTTGGTGAACAAAACTGCCAAAAGCTGTTTTTTGCTCATTCCTTCAAAATAATCCAGATCTCCACTAAAGGCCTTTGACATTGCTGCGCATAATTCTTTCTTCTTCTTTCTTTTATACTCCATCACGTTGAGAGGCATTGTGACCTTCACGTCAACTATCGCGGCATTCCCTGTCAACTCATTGGCAAGATCCCAAAACTCTTTTTTTAACCGAAGAGAAGAAGGTAAAACCCCTCCTCTTTCTCGTAAAAGCTCTTCTAAAAAGACGTCTCCCATATTAAACCTCACCCTGTATTCAACAGCGAGAGGAGCAACACATACTATTTTCTCAAGAGAACGCTTAAAAGCAAAAGGAAGGAGGTCTGCTTTTACAAACAATCCTTCGCTTTTTAATTTCGAATTCATCTCTTCTATTTCTTCAGTGGTTAAGTCTACTGCGTCCGGGATTGCGATAGAGTACAGCAGAGTGCCTTCCTTTAGAGAAAGATACTCAATCACAAAATCGTCCATCTCTATGCCTATATTTTTCAAATGCATAGACAAATCCGCCATACGGGCAAGGAAACTTACGTGCCCTTCATCCTCTGCCACAAAAGAATAATAAGTCGAGGCCGGAACAAACGCAGTATATTTATCTGCCTTAATAATGCGAGACGTTATTTCCGGATAAGATGAGTCCAAAAACTCACAATTTTCCATCAAGGAAGCCCTCTTAAACAAGGCCTTTACCACGTCCTTATAGACCAAACGGCTTTGTCCCGACAACACATCCCTTTCTGCCACAGGCATGTCAAATGGCAAAATCTTCTGTTTATACGGGAAATACCTTTTGCCTGCGCTTGAAAAGCGAACCTGTTTAAATTCTCCATTAAACATCTTATTAGATCCTGAATTTAAAGGCATATCTTTTGGTTTTACGAGCGTGTTCTCATTCGCAATAACAAACATGGCCTTATGAAACGAAAATGCGTCTAATAATACAGATGTTATCGCATCCGGATAAAACACCTGTGAATTAGAGGAGATAAAGGGGATTTTGATATCTTGCATCATCCAGTAGACAGATATGCCGCTTCTAAAACCTAAACATTTTATCAAAAGCGGAAGCCATTTAACAGCCCTTCCTCCGGGAACAAAAATACCGCCACGCCTTATGGATTTCAGCATTTCTGAATTCAGCTCTCCTGCCGGAATAATCCGTATGTTTTTCAATGCCAAGATCCTCTGAACCGCAGACCATTGAGGCGCATCAGACAAAACGATTCCGCCCTGTGGCATCTTACGCCATAAATTAACAAGCCTTTTCGCCTGATAAATGGCCTCCGCTTCTATCTCCAGATCATTAAAATACCTCTGTTCCATCGTTCTAAGATAATCTATATCCTTATACGCCAAGTCAAAATCAAAATCGCTATTTAAAGCAACGATTTGTTTCATATCAGGCCGCACAGGCCGTTTGTTGGGCAAACGCATCATTATCAAACCATCTGATATATCGTCTAATCGTTCATTAAGAACAGATTTGGACCTTAAGAATCTGGCCATATCAGTAGAGATAGAATTTGCCAATGATACGACATAGTAAACAGAATCTTTGTTTGATTCAAACAATCGAGAGTCTATCCCCCGCAACCCAACGACAATATGGAGACCCTTATGGGACATGAAAGCATCAACACCTTCTGTCAAAACAAGCCTATTTTTTTCAATAGAACCCCTTATATCCATCTCAGGAATAACAGCATCGCTTACAGAGATCAGGTGCTGTAAAATATCTTCGTCTACGTAAAATAATCCGTCGGAAATAAGCGCAATAGAGACCTTTTTGTCAAGCTCCTTACACAAAATAGCGCCTGCCATAAGTGCGGCAGCCGATCCAAACGATCCTTTTGCAAGAATAGAAATCTCTTCTGATTCCTTGATATCCTTTGCCATATTAAATCTGTTATCCTGAAAAAGGGTTCTTCTTGATTCTATTGATGCAACATATAACGGCACGTCTTTAAAATTCGGTATGGCCGCTAACAGGGGCTTGGCAGAACCTTTTATCAGCCAGTCAATGCTTGAATCGACAGGAAAGTCTTTTATTGCTTTGATTTTTACCAAAAAAGACAAAACCTGCGACGCAATATCCAAACGAGTTTTAGAAAGTTCCACCATTTCGACAGGCGCAAGGATACGTAAAACCTGCGCATAACTGCGTTGAAAAATGGATAATAACTCCTTATCCTCTCCAAGATCCGTATAGGCTTCTAAGAAATTCCCGCCCAAAGAAAAGAAATACTGCCACTGGCAATATAAAATCAACATCTCCTCTATGGCCCTGTCCTTTGGCATGCGGCCATAGGCCAGATAAAATGCCTCAAAAAGAGAGCCGAATTTATCTTCTTGGGCACCTAATCGTTTCTTAAATTCCCTTAAAATAGGCTTAACCCTCTCATCTCTTGAAATAGCGGCATGCAAACCTTCATGGAATCTGACCATTGCCTCTATCTGTCTGCCTGATATAGGTTCTTGCATGTTAAAATAAAGGGAAAACGCATCAGCCAAACTATTCCACATCTCCCTGACGGCATCTCTATTAAGCGGCGCTATCTCAAAAAACAATCTCATTTTCCTCGCCTTAATATCCCACATCCCCGGCCCATAACTCTTAATAAAATCCCAAACTGATTTGGGAATATTCACTCTCTCGCGTAAAGATGCAATCCATTTATCCCTAACAACGATCGGCATACAAAATGCCTTTGCCCGCAAACTAAAATTCGTCAGGTAATCAACCGTTTTGACATACGTCTTACCCGGGGCAAGGGACAACAATGGCAGGACAGGCATATAAACAGAATTCGTATGGCGATAATTTATTATCGGTTTTATAACACTGAAGTCCGGCACGTTTCTGCCTAAGGGATATACGAACCTGACATCAACATGGCCTTTCAATTCCTTTTCCAATTTCTCAAAATGATAACCGCCGATAACAGCAACATAAAGTCCGGGGTAATCCTGAATCTCATTGAGAATGGTTTTCGCAAAGGCAAGAGTCCTCTCGTCAGCGCTGTCATAAAAATCAACCACAGGTTTTATCCCGGGCAGATAATCTAAATTATCTATAGATCGCAACGCCTTCCAGCGTTGATACGAAAGTCTCAACCGCATTGCATCAAATAAAATTTTATCCAGCAATACCGTTGAGGAAAACATTCCGAATAAGGCATTATAAGAGGCCGATTCTTTTACAAGAGAAATATACGCACCCAAAGCCTTAAGGTAAACGCCCGGATTTTCTATGCCTATGGCTTTGACATGATTTTTGTATGCAAAAAACTCTGCGCCTGATAAAAGTCCCAAATCCAAAAGGCGCTTGGCTTGTTTCTCTGTCCTTAAAAAAGAAAAATCACTCTTTCCAAAACCGCCTTCCAAAAATATACCATCTATTTCTTTGGCCTTATTGATAGCATCTAATCTCTCATATATGGCCTTCTGCACGTAAGGATTATTATGGATATCAGCTATTATGATTAATTGCGTTTTTGCCGCAAAAGCAGCAGAACACAGAAAAAACACGAAGGCAATAACATAATAAAAAATAAAATTTCTACGTCTCATATAAAATATTATAACAGATGATCAGATAAACCATACAATTTTGTATATCCTACAATCAATGCCTTGTTGTTGATATATACTTGAAACCTCCATCGGCAAATATTCCGACTATATTTCTGCCCTTAAATTCGCTTCTCTTGGACAACTCACACATCGCCCACATAACAGCGCCGCTGGATATCCCCGCAAAAATACCCTCTGCTCTTGACAACAATCCCATATACTCAAACGCCTGCTCATCCTTAACGTATAACACCTCGTCAACAACCGACATATCCAATGTCCTAGGAGTAAATCCCGCGCCTATGCCCTGTATCTTATGGGGAAAAGACCGTGGCAATACACCTGTAATCTTTATACGTTTATCCCTTGCCTTCAAAAACTTGCCTATACCGCTGATCGTGCCTCCTGTTCCTATTGCGCAGACAACAGCATCTATATCGCCTTTCATCTGCTCCCATAATTCAGGGCCTGTCGTCGTAAAATGCGCCATTGGATTCGCAGGGTTCTCGAATTGTTTCAACTCAACACAATTATCATCCAGCGCCAGTTTCCTCGCTGTTTTCACCGCGCCTTCCATCCCCTCATCTGAGCTAGTTAGAACCAGCTCAGCGCCCAAATATTCCAAGACCTTTCTGCGTTCAACAGACATGTTTTCGGGCATGACAATCTTACAACGGTAGCCTTTGACTGCGCAGACAAAAGCTATGCCTATCCCGGTATTGCCGCTCGTCGCCTCAACAATAACCGTATCCTTTTCCAAACTGCCCTGCCTCTCCAAATCCTCTATCATCTTTAAGGCTATGCGCTCCTTTATACTGCCAAGAGGATTAAAAAACTCCAGCTTTGCATATAATACGCCGTTGTCCTGACCTGCAAGCGCATTACTTAACCGCACCAAAGGCGTATTGCCTACCTGCTTTAATATACCGGATTGCAAAAACATAATTTCTAATCTTGCTGTGATAGTATAGCCTCTGAGCAGGCAACCAATAGATTGTTTGCCGGGAAAAATGACTGATACGGCTGGGCGGAATAACTAAACGCCGCCAACTCCTTTGCGTTTACCCCATATTCAATTGCCATAGTAATAATGTCCACTTTATCCGTCACCGGCATGCCGCTGATAACCTGGCCTCCTAATATCCTTAACGTTCCTTTCTCCGCCAGCAATTTCATCTTTATCTTTTTAGCGCCGGGCATAACAGGAAAGATGGTCGTCAATTCTGCCTCTCCCTTTATATACGGGATATTTTCTTTTTGCAAAAAACCCTCTGTCAATCCGGTTCCTCCAACAAAAAAGTCTTCCACCTTTGTGGCAGCGCCGTTAAAAAATCCCTTATACGAACGGTCATCTCCAAGCAGGTTTTTTGCAAGCATCCTTGCCATAGGAACGGCATTTGTGGCAAGTTTACCGGGCATTAATTGGCCTGTTATTGCGCTCTTAAACTGCGCACAGTCGCCAACCGCATAAACATCCGGAATATTGGTGCGCATCTTTTCGTCCACCACTATGCCTTGCGGGCCAATTTCAAGCACTGTGTCCCTGAACAAATCCACATTCGCCTTGACGCCCACGGAAAAAACAACAACAGAACCGTCCTTCAGGGATATTTTTTCAGATGAATCCAAAACGATTTCATTGACAAAATCACCGCCTTTAAGCGCGCTGACCTTCGAGTTCAAGCGCGAAATAATACCCTTGGCCTTTATAGCATCCTGCGCTGGAGCGGCGAAATCGGCATCCACTAAATTAGGCAATATGTGATCCGCCATATCTATCAGGTACGCATCCAAACCTGTTTCGTTGAAGGCCTGAACAAGTTCTATTCCTATTGCCCCGGCCCCTATGACAACACCATTCCTAACCCCCTTTTCTTTAACATAAGTCAATATATCCGACAAATCCTTTTGTGTCTTAAAAGTAAATACTCCGGGCAAATCAACACCATCAATAGGCGGCAGGATAGGGGTTCCGCCTGTTGCAATTATAAGCGTTTTATAAACCAGCTCCCGGCCTGATTTTAAAAACAGTTTCTTTGCCTCAAAATCCACTTTTACGACTTCATCCCTTATCAAGTCTGCGCCGGAACCTGTTACAAGCTCATCTTTTTTAAACGTCTTTTCTATAGGCAAAATCCCTTCTATAACGTAAGGCATTGCGCAGTATATCATTGAATAATCTTCCGGGCGAATAATCGCGATAGCCTTTTTCTTTCCCAAATTCTTGGCAAGGGTTATGCCTGAAGGGCCTCCTCCAATTACTATAATTTCATATTCCTTCATATCTATCCTCCTTACATTTAAAACTCCATACCGCACATTTATACAATTTTATATTTTACCGGCCAGCAAGACAATGAAATTTTAACCATCAAACAAAACCCTGTCTTTCATCCTGCAAACAGAACAAAGGCCGGCCGTCGTGGGATAACCACACCTCTGGCATGGCTGCAAAATGGAATCTGTCTCCATCATAAAGCCTTCTCTTCGTTTTTTATCCAAAAACCCCTTTAGATATCTGTACATACTACCCGGCCTTTTCTCATCTATCTCCATTAACTTGCGCTTAAGAAAAATACTGCTTGCGCCTTTGGCGTAAGGACAGCCTTCCTCATAATATTCTATTCCCTTAAAAAAACAATATGCCGCTGTCTCTTTTTCCGATACGTATATCAAAGGCTTCACCTTTTTTGCAAAATTGAGTTCCGCAGGCAAAACGGGATACTGCCTGCTCATATAAGAGACATCCCACCTCAAGTTATTAGCAAACAGACTTGCCGCCTCGTCATTTAACGTATGCCCTGTTGCAACAACGTCAAACTCCCTGCCTCTTTGATTAAAAAAATATCTCTTTAAAGTCCCGCAATAAGAACAGGCAGGCCGATTCATCTTCCTGCTTATTTCAGGCAGACTTGCGCCAAAGACGTCTGATAAGAAGTCCATAATAACAGGGACGTCGAACCTCTTGGAAAAACGTTCAATCATATTCCTTGCAGATAGAGACATCGGCTCTATTCCCAAATCCAAAAAATAACCACAAACAGAAAAACCCAAGTCCTTTAAGATGTGCAGCAACGCAAGGGAATCTTTCCCGCCCGAAACCGCAACCAAGATTTTTTCTTCCGAAGAAAACATGCGAAACTTTTCAACAGCGCGAATGACACGTCTTTTCACAAATGAGATAAAATCCTCACGGCACAACCGCAGCCCATATGACTTTAGAAATATTTCCGCCTCGTTCTTCTTACATAATTTACACCGCATTTGATCAACCTCTTGATAGAACGATGAGTATTTTCCACTCGCTATCATCCTGATACACCGCATTTAACAGCAGCAATTTATTATTCTTCTCGTCTATCACTATCACCTCATCCTCCAACAAATTCAACTTTATCAAAATTTCACGCAATTTCATGCCGGGAGACACAAAAGAAAAATCATTGGATACGGTATCTGGGGAAATTGTTATAGGCATATTGACTTCAATACTTGTAAGTAAATCCTAAGACATAACCTTCGGTATCTATCCCATCATTTGGCTTTTGAATACCTGCATTTGAAAAATGCCTAACGCGAAATTCCAAATTAATAGACTTTTTATCATCCAAGACCCAGCGCAGTCCCAAAGCGCCTGTGCTGAAAAAATTCCACTGCGTTGCCTGTTCTTTCGTATGCTGTGTCGTATATCCGGGTCCGGTGCCTATCTTGAAATATGGAATAAACCTTTCAGTAACAGGGAAGCCCATCATAAACATAAAACTCACTCCGAACTCAACATTATTATCCGGCGCAATAACAGGATTTGCAAAAAACTCTATCTGAAATTCCAAAATTCCTGCTTCTAATTGTTCTGCCTGCGGACGGATCTCATACCCCAATGCGATAAACAGCGGTGTAATCTGATAACTGTCTCCCCTGTTTTTCAAATTGTCTTCCTCCATAAAACCCGACGCAACTGTTATAGAAGAAGGAGACGGCAGGGCAAAACACTGCCCGAAAAAGAGGAATGAAGAAAACAAAATCAATGGAAACCTTTTTAACACTTATCAGACCTCTTCGAACTCATCTTTGCCAACACCGCATATAGGGCAAATCCAATCGTCAGCAAGATCCTCAAACGGGGTCATGGGATCAACGCCATTGTCAGGATCGCCCACCTGCGGATCGTATATATAACCACATACCTTACACCTGAAAGACTTCATCACGCCCTCCTTATTAGAGGTATTATACCACAAAATTTGGTACGATACTCCTAAATATCTCAAATAACAGGGATAAATGTCAGCAAAAGGAGGGCTGAGAGGCAAACCCTAGGTGGCGGAGAGCTTGCCTCTCGTGGGGGACGTTTATTGCTATCAAAAACCCAACTTAAACATTCCTTCCTTTTTCTGTCCCATCCTTGCCATCTATGGGAAATATAATCAATAGCCGCTTAAATGTCAACTTTTTATTTTTATTTTTAAAGTTTTATGCGCTGTGAGAACAAAAATTCCATTTTGGCCTGACAAAGTGTTAAAATAATCCTATGTTTCAGAGGATTGTCATACAAGAAGACGTGCCTGTAAAAGGGCTTTCAAGCTTTAGAACCGGCGGCAGGGCCAGGTATATGGCAATAGCGCACAATATAGACGAATTGGCGGCTATAAGGGATTTTGCCTCTATGCAGGGCCTGCCGTTATACATCATTGGCGAAGGCACTAACGTGCTTTTTAAAGACGGTAAATTGAATCTCTGCATTCTAAAGTTGTCCGGTGAATTTTCTAAACACAGATTGTCTAAAGATTCTGTTATAGAGGCAGGCGCGGGAGTAAGGTTGTCTTCTATTATCAACACCTATCAACATTTAGAACCGGGATTAAACGTCTTCACCGGCCTGCCGGGCACTATGGGCGGCGCGTGTTTTGGCAATGCTGGCGTAAACATACGGGGAAAGCGCTTCTCTATGATGGATGCCGCAAAAAACGTATACATTTTCTCAAACAACCAGAAGCAAAAAATCCCCAAAGAACAGGTATCTTACAAATACAGGCAAACTGATATATCCGGTATAATAACTGGGGTTGAAATAGGCCTTGCGGCATTTACTCCGTTTAGAGACGACATCCCGCAGCGTCCTGCGATCGAACCTTTTCCAAACACCGGCTGCATCTTTAAAAACCCTGTTCAATGCCCTCCTGCTGGCAAGCTCATAGACGAATGCGGGCTCAAGGGTACAAGGATAGGCGGGGCGATGGTGTCTAATATACATGCCAATTTTATTTTAAATGTAGAAAATGCCTCCGCTCAGGATATAATAGAGCTCATAGAACTGATAAAAAATAGTGTTCTAAAAAAAACAGGCATAGAATTGGAACTTGAAATTAAGGTGGTTGGATAATGAAAGTATGTGTGTTAATGGGCGGGGTTTCTGAGGAACGAGATATTTCCATAAAATCCGGCACGGCTGTTTTAGATGCCCTAATGACCCTTGGTATGGAGGCAAATGCCTTGGATGTTAAAGGAGAAGTTGAATGGATAGACAAGAATCTTCCTCAGGCGGACGTTTATTTTATCGCTTTGCACGGGAAATTCGGCGAGGACGGACAAATTCAGGGATATCTCCAAGAAAAGGGCATTGCTTATACAGGGTCGGGCCCGTTGGCAAGTAAAATCGCTATGGATAAATGCCTGTCAAGAAAGGCATTTCAAGAAAATGGGCTTCCAATAGCGCACGGCATTTGCCTGACTAAAGGACAAAAGGCCGCTCTTAATCAAATCAAACTCCCTGCGGTTGTAAAACCTTCTTCATCAGGATCAAGTTTTGGTATATCTATCGCAGATAATTTAAACAGCCTTGTTGATGCTATTGAAAACGCTTTCAAATTCTCAGATAGGGTATTAATAGAGGATTTTATCAAGGGGAAGGAAATAACTGTCGGCATCCTCAATGGCCAGCCGTTAACTCCTATTGAGATAAGGCCTGTGGAGTCTGCTTATTTTGACCTTGACGCAAAGTATACCAAAGGGAAAACCGAATATATAGTCCCTGCCAATATCAGTCAGGGGCAGGCTTCTCTTGTAAAAGATCTGGCGAAACAGGCATTTGATTGTATAGGTTGCAGAGGCTTTGGCAGAGTTGATATAATACTATCCGGAAGCAAAGCGGTTCTCTTGGAAGTCAATACCATACCCGGTATGACAGAACTCAGCCTTCTGCCCATGGCTGCAAAGGCAGATGGCATCGGCTTTGCCGAACTGTGTAAAACGATAATACAAAACGCAAAGGAATAATATATGCCAAGAAATAAACCGAAAATAACAAAAAAACAATTAATGATATGGGCATTTGCAGCAGCGCTTGTTATAGGCCTGATTTTTTTAATCTTTTCCGCTTTTAGGTGGTTTATATTTAAAAATCCGTTCTTTGAGGTGCAAAAGATAGAAACGATAGGCGCAGATATACCAAAGTCATACATCTTTTCTCTGCATGGGCAAAACATATTTAGCATTAATCTAAAAGAACTTTACCTGTCTTTGAGGGGAAAATATCCATATGCCAAAGAGATTTCCATAATAAAAAAACTGCCTAACGAGATAGATATAACCATAACTCAAAGGATCCCTGTTTTGGTAATCAAAAAAGGCCGGGCAATCTATCCTGTTGACGAAATGGGTATGGTCCTGCCTTCCACTCAAACACTTCCTAGGGCCAAGATATTAAGGGTTATTATCAACGATGAAAAGGCCGTGGCTCCTGGCAAATTCATAAAAGAAGAAGGCCTGTTTCTTGCAATAGATCTTATAAAGGCGCTTGAAGAGACAAAACTCATCAATGTAATAGACTTTTCTTACATAGATGCCAGAGAACCTTATGAGTTAAGGCTGTATTTAAAGAACAAAAGCGTTTGGAAAATGAGGACAAAGGATTATAAAAACAAGCTGGCTCTTTTCAAAAAGATGATGTTGGATTCTTATTTGGAAAGCGCAAAACAGGCAAAAAAAGGAAGCTATCTATTATTTTTAGATGACGGGACAATAACCACAAGCCTGTGATCGATATGCCTAAACAATGCCTTTTTCTAGACATAGACAAGACTCGGATTATAGGTGGATTTATTCCTGAATCAGGGATTCCTCAAGTCGAATTAGTAAAAATCGACCCCATGAAAGACTCTTATCAGGAGGACATGCAAGCAGAAATCGTAAAGCTTTTATTGAATCTGAAACAAAAACACAAAACCAAATCGGTATTGGTATCTTTAGGCGCGCCAGATATATCCTTTATTTATATAAAAGAGGTCAACGTATTCAAAAAAAAGTCCAGAATTTCGGAACAGGTTATCAATGATTTGAGGTTAAACTCTATACGCAGAGGCACGGGCGAAAACAAGACTTTCATCTGCAATATAGTCAAAGGCATTGACATAGACGGCGTAAAATACCCTGGCCTGCCCAAAGACAAAAAACTATACGGAACCAACGTTGTGTTGGAAAACTTTCTGGCCATATGCGATAACGAACAGATAAACTTCATCAAGTCCTGTATAAAACGGGCAAAATGCAAGCCGTCGGGATTTATCGCACGGGAAATCCTCGTCAGTTCTCAATCAATAAACAGCCGTCAGAAACACAACGGCGCAATATTCATTGACATTGGCAGCCAAAACACAACTGTCGTGTTCTTTTATCAGGGAATTATACAAAAACTCCTCGTTTATCCTTACGGCAGCAAAGACATTACGTCCCTCGTTATGAAGGAGTTCGGGATGCCGTTTTCCGCGGCGGAATATATACAAAACAAATACGTTGACGCCGATATCCTAAAAAAATTATCCAGTACAGAATCTATATGCTTTACGCAAAACCACAAGAAATACAGCGTAGATATGGGACGTTTGTGCCAAATAGTAAGTGAGGGCATACGCAATATATGTATGAGCATAAAAAACGACATATTTACTTGGAATTATTCTCTTGATAACGCCAAGATATTTATAACAGGCGGGATTACCTCTCTTGACGGATTTTTAGAAACAGCGGAATATATTTTTAACATGCCGGTGGAACTAGCTTACTGCAAAAATCAATCCTGCATACAACTGCCGGGAACGCTAATGTCATACGCCATCGTGCCGGGAGCGCTGTGGCACAGCATCTCCCGCGGTGAAGTTCAAAATCAGAGTTTTAAGGAGAAATTATGGATGACCTGGAAAGATTTCTGGAGCATATTCTAAACGCTTCCCAAGACGTAAATCTTACAGAGTTTGAAAAGGCGGTATTAAAAAAGGCCATGGGAATCCCTATAGGAAAGACAATGACTTACAGCGAACTGGCAAAGGCCATAGGAAAACCGAAGAGCGCTCGCGCAGTGGGAAACGCGCTTAACAAAAATCCCTTCCCTATTTTTGTACCATGCCATAGAATAGTCTCTAAAAAGGATATAGGCGGTTTTTCCAAAGGCGTAAAAGCAAAACAAATGCTCTTGGATATAGAGCAAAAAATAAAGGAGATATTATGGGGCTGACTTATAAAAAGGCCGGTGTCGACGTTCAAAAAGGCGAGGCCTTTGTTGACTTCATAAAGAAATCCGGAGGTATCAATACTTCATTCGGAGCAGGGCTTGAGATAAGCTGCAAAAAATATACCCGCCCGATAATCGTATCTTCAGCAGACGGTGTCGGGACAAAACTGAAAATTGCGTTTATGTGCAACAAACACGACACCGTTGGGATAGATTTGGTCGCTATGAATGTAAACGACCTGCTCTGCACCGGGGCAAAACCATTATTCTTTTTAGACTATATAGCAACAGGAAAACTTAAATTGGGGGTTCTTAAAAAGGTAATGAACGGAATATTAAAGGGCTGCGCTTTGGCCCAATGCCCATTAATAGGCGGAGAAACGGCTGAGATGCCAGACTTTTACAAGCCCGGAGAATACGACTTGTCAGGGTTTGCCACAGGCGTAGTTGATAAAAAGGATATTTTGCCCAAGACGAAAAAAATCAAGACAAGCGACGTCGTCATCGGCATAGCCTCATCAGGATTTCACAGCAATGGATTCTCTTTGATAAGAAAGGCCTTCCCCTCATCTTATATAAAAAAACACTGCGAGGTATTTTTAATGCCCACGAGAATATACACGGATATCGTTATCCGCCTTATAAAGCGATTTGACATAAAACAGATTGCGCACATCACAGGAGGCGGATTTCCCCTTAAAGCGGTCAAAGGCCTCCCAGAAAAGATAGGCATGGTCATAGATAAGAGTTCATGGCCTGTTCCAGAAGAATTTTTAGAACTCAAGGCCCGCGCAAGGATATCTGAAAAACAGATGTTCTCAACATTCAATATGGGCATAGGAATGACTATGGTGGTCAACAAAAAAGATGCGCAATCGGCTATAACGGACATTCGAAAGGAATTTAAAGTAAAGGCATATATTATAGGCCATCTGGAAAAATCCAACGAAAAAATTCGGTTTATATAGTATTACACCCTGTGTTCTATCTGCTCTAATAGAGAGTCAAAGATATTATCATAGTCTTTAACATCATCCATAAACGGCATTAACCCAAGATTAGACGTCTTTCCTATTCTGCATATGGTTTCTATGTTGTCCTTTCGCACATTGGCAGGGCAGTCAAAGGCCTCATTAAACACCAATCCTATCAGTTTAATCCTCCTACGGTGCAATGCCTCTATAGTCAAAAGGCTGTGGTTAATAGCCCCCACAATATTACGGACAACCAAAACAACGGGGAGTTTAAATTCTTTCACCAAATCTATCAACAATAACTTCTTTGAAAACGGCACCAGCGCGCCGCCCACTCCTTCCACGATTAACCTCTCAGACGCAGAAGAGGCAAAGTCAAATGCCTGTTTTATAATCGCTTTAGATATCCGCCTATTCGTCAACCCGGCGACAAAATGGGGAGAGGCCGGCATAACAAAACTATAAGGGTTCATATCTGTTCTTTTCAACAAGATATCCTCGCCTATGCCTGCAACGTCTAATGCAAAAGAAACATCCTCTGAAAAACCAAATCTGTCGCCAGTAGATACCCACTTCTGCGGAAAGGCAATAAACCCGTTGCGCACATAGGCGCGCAATAGGCCTGCCGTTAAAATAGTCTTCCCGACTCCTGTATCTGTGCCAAGGATGATGAATGCGTTTTTATTGCTCATTGTAGCGCGTCTAATATCTTATTGTATTCATCAATCAAGGCCTTATTCCCTATATCCCAGATATTCTTGCCCTTGTCTGCCCCTGCTGATGCCTCTGGGACAAAAGGTATTCTGGCTATGGTCTTTGCCTTAAGTTCCTGCCAATAGGCCTCGTCTCTTGCAAACATCTCTATTTCTTTACCGCAGTGCGGGCATAACATATACGACATATTTTCAACCAGCCCCAATATAGGTATTCCCATTTTCTTTGCAAAAGAAACGCTCCTCTCTGTGTCTAAAAGCGCAACCTTTTGCGGTGTTGAAACTATTATACAGCCTTTCATCTTATCCTTTGCAAACTGCATTACAGTCAACGGCTCGTCTCCTGTCCCCGGGGGAGAATCTATCAAAAGATAGTCCAAATCCCCCCAATTCACGTCCTTCAAAAACTGCAAGATAACGCCTATCTTTATCGGCCCTCTCCATATAACCGCATCTCCTTTTGGCACATTAGCAGCCAAACTGATGACTTTTACTCCATCTGCGCCTATCAAAGGGTTTACCCTCTTATCGGTATCCGCCGTGAGTTCTCCTTCTGCGCCTAACATAGCCAAGACATTTGGCCCATGCAGGTCCGTATCCAAAAGCCCAACCTTATATCCCCTTTTGGCAAGGCCTATAACCGCATTAACCGATACGGAAGTCTTTCCAACTCCGCCCTTGCCGCTCATAACAAGGACGATATTCTTGATAGTTTCCAGATTTTTGCGCACGTTTTCAAAGTTCTCTTTTACACCCGGATTCATATTACCTCCTTTGATTGTCTCTATATTATACAAGATCCCCCTATTATTTTTTAACAAAAAACTTTGATTTTGGAGATATTCATAGTAAACTTATAAATTCTAATGGACGCGTGCGCCCATAGCTCAATTGGATAGAGCTCTGGCCTACGGAGCCAGGTGTTGGGGGTTCGAATCCCTCTGGGCGCGCTTTTAATATAATGGACAAACACGATCACATAAAGACAATTATAGGTCTGCTATTCTTCCTGCTTATAAGCGGGCTATTTTATTTACAGGTTATTAAATACCCGCACTATCGCATATTAAGCAAAAAAAATTACATTCGTCTTCTGCCTTTGCCTGCTATGCGGGGAAAGATATTAGACTCCTTTGGACGTCCTTTGGCAGATAGCAGAATATGTTATGACGTCGTAATCGATCCTACTGCGCGTAATAAAAAATACATCTTTGCATTCCTGTCTAAGATCCTGAAACAACCCGAAAAGGAATTGCGCGCAGTCTATAAGAGAAACTTCTTTGCCGCGTTCATTCCCGTGATGGTTGCTCACGACATCAACAGAAAAACCGCTATAACGTTGGAAGAAAACAGGATATTCTGTCCTCAAGTATACGTCCAGCCCCGCCCTGTAAGACAATATCCTTATGGAGCGGTTTTTGCCCACGTCTTGGGATACGTCAGGCAAATTGACGCAAACAAATTAAAAAAACTAAAAGAATATGGCTATAAACAAAGGGATATCATCGGATATCAAGGTATAGAAGAGAAATACGAACCATATCTGCACGGGAAACCGGGGGCCGTGCAGATCATCGTCGACAACATGGGGCGACCTGTAAAAACTATAAGCAGGACGCCTCCTAAAAATGGGACAACAATCATAACCACCTTAAATCAAAAACTCCAACAGATTGCCTATACACACATTAAAGGCCACAGAGGCAGTATTATAATTATGGAGACACACTCCGGAGCAATACGCGCCCTGTGCAGCAGCCCATCATACGACAATAACATATTTACGAATAAATCAAAATCAAACAAAATACCAATCATTATCTCCAACCCATATGCGCCGCTCTTAAACAGGGCAATTTCTTCAGCATATCCTCCCGGCTCGACATTCAAGATTGTAACAGCGGCAGCAGGATTAGATATCGGGGCAATAGACTATAACACAAATTTTACCTGTCATGGTTTCATAGAATACGGAGGCACCAGATTTGGCTGTGCGCACCATCACGGACCACAGAACGTTGTCTTGGCACTAGCTCATTCCTGCAACGTGTTTTTCTATGAGCTCGGACTTAGATTAGGCGCAAGGGGTCTTCTGCCATATGCAAAAGTATTTGGATTTGGAGAAAAAACAGAAATAGACCTACCCGGAGAAAATGCAGGCCTTCTCCCCAGTCCGCAATATAAACGCAAGAAATTTCATCAAAACTGGTATGACGGCGACACACTAAACCTCTCCATTGGCCAAGGATATCTATTGGCAACTCCCATACAGGTCCTGTGCGCAATGAATGCAATTGCCAATAACGGAGTGTGGGTCAGGCCGTATATAGTCGAATTTACAGGGCAGGCAAAGGCCAACAGCGTTTTCACAAGAAATCTCGGATTGGGGAAAAAGGACATACAAAAAATCAAAAAGGGGCTTGAAATGGCCGTATCACTAGAAGACGGAACAGCGCACGTGTTAGACCTTACCTTTATCTCCGTTGCAGGGAAGACAGGAACAGCGCAGTCGGTAAAAGGCAAACCCGCGCACGCATGGTTTACAGGGTATTTCCCTGCAAGCAAACCCCAATACAGCGTTGTAATAATGCTGGAATACGGAGTAAGCAGTTATTATGCCTGCGAATTACTAAAAGAAATACTTGAAGATATGCACAATTGCGGGATTATTTAGATTATTTTTTCCTTATAATAAATAACGTAATATCATCACTCTGCGAAGCATATTCATAAAAAGAATCCATAAAATCTCCGATAGCGCAATCAGATATGTCTATGTTGGAGATAATCCACTCTTTCAATTCTTCTTCCGAGACAAAGTCTTCGCCAGCCCTTGCTTCAAGAAATCCATCCGTAAACAATAAGGCAACATCTCCCTTATTTAACACGAATTCATAGGCGCTATATTTTTCCCACTTATCTATACCCAATGGCTTGTGCGTATTGCCTTTAACCTCTTCAATAAGGTCCTGTTGCCTTCTATAAATCCATATCCCAGTATGCCCGCAGTCAACTATACGGCAGGGTCCGTCCTCTTTTATCTCTACTAAACACGCTGTGGCGTATAATCCGCTTATCTTGTTCTTTGAAAGAAAACGATTCAATTCCGTAATCAATTTTTCAGGATGTTCGGATTCATAATGGGGCCTTAAAACCCTTTCTGCTGTAATAATGCTTGAAACATATAATGCGGCGCTGGCGCCCTTTCCCGACACATCGCCTAAAAAAACAACAAGACTATCATTAGACTGCCATGCATCATAAAAATCGCCTGCCACAAAAATAGCCGGCCTAAAAAACACATAAGACTCAATAGAATGTGTTGAAGGCAACAGCTCAGGCAACATCTTTTTCTGTATCTCAGCGGCAAGGTTCATTTCGTATTCTATTTTTTGCTTCTCCCTCAAACTTACGATATAGATATGCGCGCTAGACAACATAGTAAAAACAATAGATGCGGTTAATGAAGAAAACGCCTTTACATAAACACCATTAAGCGCAAATAAAAAAACTATAATAAACGCCGAAAAAAGCGCTGTGGCGCCCCATGACAACCACATCTTTTTCATGCTGCTGCGAATCAACAAGGCAGGCAAAGACATAATAAAAAAGAAAATCAAGGAAATATAAAGCGGCATAGTATTGAGAAAACGCCCTTTTAATATGGAAGAAATAAGAACGCCGTGCGTCATAACCATAGGGCATCTGGATTCCAATGGCGTTGCAGCCAGATCAGGCGTGCCCAAAGCCGTCACTCCTATAATACAACATGAGCCTTTTATTTTATTTATCATCTTTTGTTCTTCTTTTGTTAAAGGTTTGTTGTTTTTCTTTCTTAGGTACAACTTAATCAAAGCTGAAAAAGGGATCTTGTTAAAAGATTCCTCCCACTTTCCAGGATAGTCCAATAACAACTGATTTTCCTTATCCAAAGGGATGTGCACCTCGTCAATATCACCCATTCCTCTATCAACAAAATATGACAATTCCTCCCCGTCTTTCAATCGCAACTGCGATAATTTTATATTCAGCATATCCATGCTGGCCAAAAACGCAATATTGTATATCCTTTTTTTGTTGCCCAAGACCTTGACAATGGGAATTCGTCTTCTTTTTCCATCTATATCCGGTTTAATAAAAATCACTCCCTTTTTATAAGCGCTTGCCGATAAAACCCCTTGTATTGACCCTTGGGAAAGAGTTGACTCGTCCTTAAAAGACGCGGCCGTTGGCAGATAAACCTTCCCAAAATCGTTCATCGCCACAGCAAATTCCTCGTCATATTGCGAAGGTGCTAAAAATAGTATGTCAAAAATCACCCTATCTGCTTGAAACTCTTTCAACGCAGATAGAATAACTGCATAATATTTGCGCGGTATAGGCCACTCCGTAATATCTTTTAGCGTTGAATCGTCTATACACACAAACATTATAGGCAGGTTATGCGTATCTATGGGATTGAGCCTTGCGCGCAAAAATAACAGTTTGTCGTAGAAAAAAAGCTCGCCGGATTTACTGCCGAAAAATATAACGAAAAACAAGGCCAAAGAAACCGTCAAAAAAAGGGCGCGTAATTTGTAAAACATATCTCCCTCTATATAAAAGACAGATTAGAACTTTTTAATCATTACAATTTCTGCGCCGCCACGGTCAAATTTTACTTCGTCCATTATATGCCTTATAAGCTTTAATCCCTTGCCTTCGGTGTTCTCGTAATCAAATCCGTCGCCCTCATCCACCATGCGTATCTCTATGCCGTTTTTATCTGCGGAATATTCTATCAGGACCTCTTTGTCCGGAGAGAACTCATTTCCATGCCGCATGCAGTTAATAACAGCCTCCTCTATTGCCAATCGCATATCCATCAATAAACTTTCCGGCAGGCGATACCTCTGCAAAACCGATATTAAGCGGCGGCTAACATGCTGAACCTGATCCAAATCACTTGGAATCTCAAGACGGCCTTGTTGAATTTCTTCTTCCACGCTTCCCAACAACTGGTCCATATTTGCATATGTCTTAAAAGTATTGTCAAGATGTGTTATATTCAAAAGCTTCTCCATATACTCTGGGATATTGACGAGGATTAATTCAATCCCTTTTTGGGATATTTTATCCTTTATATCCAACAATGCGCCTAATCCCGAACTGTCTATGTAAGAGATTTTGCCCGTTTCAAAAACCACCTCTTTTATGCCTTCTTCCGATTCTATACTATCCATTACAATAGCAATAAAAGAGACCTTTTGTTTTGCAACTAATTCCCCTTCTATGTAAAAAATCAATTTTGTATCTAACCGTTCCTGACGTATATTCATTTGGCCGCTCCTATAGAAATCATTTTATTTAACGCATCCTGCGATTTTGAGATTATCTCTTCACTTAAAACAACCTCGTAAATCTCCTCTCCCAGCGCCCTTATTACAGAGTCAAGTGTCGTAAGTTTCATCGTAGAACAGACAGCATCTTGAGAAACAGGATAAAACTTCTTTGAAGGCATCTCGTTAGAAAGCCTGTAAACCATCTCCTTTTCCGTGGCTATAATAAATTCATCCACATCCTCCTGCCTTGCAATCCTAATCATACCGGAGGTTGACCCGACATAATCAGCTATATCCAAAACGTCTTCTCTGCATTCAGGATGGGCTATCACTTTGGCATTGGGATATAATTTTTTCATACCGATAATATCTTCTGTTTTTATGTTTTCATGGACATCGCAATATCCGCTTCCCCAAGTAAAAATATTATTGCGGCCTGTTTCCTTAATAACATACCTTGCCAGATTTCTATCCGGGATAAAAACAACCTCCCTATCTTCAGGAATCGAGCTTACCACATTCACAGCGTTTGCAGACGTGCAACACACGTCCACGTTCGCCTTGACAGCCGCATAACTGTTCACGTAGGCAACAAACACAGCATTTGGATGTTGATTCCTCAACGTCTCCAGATCCGATTCCGTTATCGTATCGGCGAGAAAACATCCTGCATCTTTTTCCGGAATCAAGACTTTGGATTTAGGAGACAAGATCTTTGCTGTTTCCGCCATAAAACGCACACCGCAAAACACAATAACATCAGCGCCAGAGTTTGCCGCAATTCTGCTTAATTCCAATGAATCACCTATAACATCGGCTATATCCTGAATCTCAGGCAACTGATAATTATGAGCCAAAATTATGGCGTTTTTTTGTTTTTTTAATTTTGATATCTTTTCTTTTAACATTATAGCAAAATACCTCCGCCTATTACCCGATTTTCAGCATACAAAACAATGGCTTGGCCCGGAGCAGGGGCAAAGGCCTTTGACTTAAAAGATACCTCAGCTACAGAGCCATTGCAAGCGCTTAAATGCTCTACATCGAGTTTCCCTTGATTATATCTAATTTTCGCCTTAAACACAACGCCCGTGTTAGATTCTATAAGTTCGGGCGGTGTTTTCAATTCGAACCGCACTTCTTTTTTCATGGCAAAATCCCTGGGGCCGACAAAGATGGCGTTTTTATCCCTATCTATGCGATATACATACCATGGCCCTTTTGCTTTCACAGAAATCCCTTCTCTCTGGCCTATTGTATAATTCCACAGGCCGTTGTGTTTTCCTATCTCTTCGCCTTTGTGATTATATATCGGGCCTGTGTTGTTTCTGTTTTTAAACAATGTTTTTCTGTAATTTCTCTTAACAAAGCACAAATCCTGACTCTCTTTGCGACGAAATTCCGGGAAATAATCCTTTAGTTTCTTTAAGACATCTGTTTTCAAGACATCTGCCAAAGGAAAAATAATCCTCTCCAAATCCATGTTAAGCAATTCATATAAAAAATAACTCTGATCCTTTTTTAGATCCTGTGCCTGACAAAGGAAATAGCCGTTATCTGTTTTTTTGACGGTAGCATAGTGTCCCGTTGCAATAAGATGAACACCCAATGAGTCGGCCTTTTTAAACAAAAATCGAAATTTCACGTCAGGATTGCAGAAAGTACATGGATTGGGCGTTTTGCCGTTTAAATAAAAATTCTTTGTCTTCTCAATTACGCTGTCTTCAAATTCCTTTTTTACATCAACCACATTCAACTCAACCCCCAACCTATCACATATTTTATGCGCATCGGATATAGCGCTTTCATTAAATCCTGTATTAAGGAAGAGGGCAACAGGAGAATATCCATGTTCTTTCAATTTGATAAGGGCATAAGTGGAATCAATGCCGGAACTAATCCCGACCAAAACCTTTTTACTCTGTTTTATAGAGGCGCGATTCAAGATCCTTTATCCTCTCTTCAAGCAAGTGTTGTTCGCGCATAATAACCTTTAAACTCTCTGCAACAGGGTCAGGAAGACGGCCGTGTTCCAAATCTATCTCCAACTGCCTCTTTGCGCTTTTTGCGTCTTGAACAATTCGCCCGGGAACGCCCACAACAGTAGCTCCGGCAGGGACATCTTTGATAACAACTGAACCAGATCCTATTTTCGCCTTTGACCCAACGGTAATATTGCCCAAAACAACGGCGCCTGCTCCTATAACCACATGCTCTTCAATCGTCGGATGGCGCTTGGTTTTTTCCTTGCTGGTACCACCAAGAACAACACCTTGATAGATCAAGACATCGTCTCCAACAACCGCAGTTTCGCCTATGACAACTCCCATACCATGGTCAATGAATACACGCCGCCCGATTTGCGCGCCCGGATGAATCTCTATACCTGTTAAAAACCTGTTTATATGCGAAATAAATCTTGCCAACAATCTCAAACGCGCGTTCCAAAAAAAATGCGCAATCCTGTGCATCCATATAGCATGAAGCCCGGGATAACACAACAGGATTTCCAAAAGACTGCGAGCAGCTGGATCGTCGCGAAAAACGGTCCTTATGTCTTCCCTAATCCGATTAAACAGCTACGACCTCCTTTATCTCAGGCAATACCCTTTTAAGAGAATCTTCCACTCCCATTTTCAACGTCATTGTTGAAAAAGGACACGACCCGCATGCGCCCAACAACCTTACTTTAACAATACCGCCGTCTTCTATCTCTATTAATTCTATATCCCCGCCGTCCATTCTCAATGCCGGCCTTATCTGTTCTTCGATAACCTTCTCCACTTGCTCATGTAAAGACATACCAACCTCCTGATTTTTTAAACCAACTATACGTATTAAAGCAAGATATATTAAACCCAAAAGCAATCACTGCCAAGAATAAAATTCATGCGGCCTATCTTACAAAATACAAGACAAAAAGCCACCCTATATACATAGACCCTATAATCAAACTGGACAATCCAATAGAAAAAAACTTTCTTGGGGACTTATTTACTGCAAATATCAAGAATACGGCGCTCATGGCCACTATCGTACATACACTAAAAACCTGAACTAAGCTTGCGGATAAAATAGAGGCCTTGCCAAAAAGATCTGCGAAAAACACGATAATCTCATTGAACATATTGCTGCCAAAGACGTTGCCAACAGCCATATCAATTGCGCCCAACCGCACAGCTGAAATAGTAACACTCATCTCTGGCAAGGACGTTGCCATTCCAAGCAAAACACTGCCAGCTAAAGTCCCTCCTAATTCAACGCCGCCAACTTGCAGATGGGAAATCTTATCGCATACAATAGAGATAAGAATGCCCGCTATAATAATAGCGGCTGAATATACGGCGACTTTAATCCACAAAAGGCGCACGTCTCCGTCCTGTTTTTGGTTCTCTCCCGCAGAATTATCATCCTCTTTTTTCCACGTATAATAGAGCAAAAATATGTACGTACCTAAAAGCACCCAATCAATAAGGGGCATGCCCAAGACAGGCATGTATATATTCATCGCTGCCAAGACCATGCCTAATCCAAGCAAACCTAACATAAGCAAACTGCCCAGTCCGCTGGCAATGGATTTAATCGAAACATCTTTTGTTAAAACAGAACCTAATAAAAACACATCCGCCCAGAAGAGCATTGTCAAATTAAAGACATTTGAGCCCAAAATATTCCCCAAAGACAAATCAGTATTGCCAATCACAGCCGCTGTTGTCGTCGCAAATAATTCAGGAGAAGACGTTATCAATGCCAACAAAAACACTCCTAAAAAACCCCTGCCTATACCTGTTTCGTCCGAGAGTTTGTCAACAGTTTTAGTAAGCTTAACACCTGAAAAGCATATAATCGCCGATAAGAGAACAAAATACAATACCAGCCACATATTACCTCCTCTCCAAAAGCGCCACAGTCTCTATATGAGGCGTATGGGGGAACATATCAACCGATTCGAAAGCGATTATCTCATACGTTCGAGAAAAAACATTTACATCTTCCATAAATGTAATCGGATTGCACGATACATACAAGAGATATTTTGTATTTAGACGCTCAATCCTGTCTCTTACCTTTGGGACAAGCCCGCTTCTGGGAGGATCAACAAGAACCAAATCAAACTTATCTATCCAATCTTTTTTCACACCAAGCACAGCCCTTACGTTTCCCTGAACAATAGAATAACTCTTTATACCGTTCATCTCTGCATTTAACTGCGCATCTCTGCATGCCTGTTCGTTTAACTCAACTCCTAAAACAGTATATCCCTGTTTTGCAAGCACAAGACCTATACCTCCTGAACCGCTGTATAGATCCAAAATCTTGCCCGATGAAATGTGTTCTTTGACGAAATCCACGGCAATAGAATACAGAATATCAACGGCGTATGGGTTTACCTGAAAAAAGGTTTTTAACCCTATCAAAAACCTCACGCTTTCTACTATCTCCTCTATCTCTGTTATTCCTGAAAGGTGTCTTACCTGTCCAAAACCAACGGCATCTCCTAATCCGTCGTGTATTATCAAAAAAACGCCTTTTATTTCCTCAAATTCACTTGCAAATCTAATAAAACTATCCGTATCTAATTCTCCTTGAGAAGAGACAACCAAGGCCAACAACATATCGCCTGCCCTATTTTTTCTTAAAACCACATAACGGAAAAACCCCGTATGCTTATACTTATCATATGCCGGCAGGCCTGTGCCTTGGGCAAATTCCTTCATTTTCGGCAAAAAGGTTTCCAAAAACTCGTCGTATAATCTGCATTCCTCTAAATCTATAATTTCTCTATTATTCCCCCTCGGATGAAAACCCAACGCTATATTTCCTCCATCTAAAGGGAAAAAACTCATTTCTATTTTATTGCGATAATAGAACTCTCTGGGAGACGGCCTTAAAGAAAAAGGGGGCAGATTAACCCCTCTTTTTTTTGCCTGCTTTAAAATAAGTTCTCTTTTTAATTGTAATTGCTGACTATAAGGCACGTCTTGCAAAGCGCAGCCGCCACACTTCCCAAAATGCTTGCACAAATCAAGTTCCCGCATACCCAAGCCTTTCCATAATAGAGGGCTCCTTTGCCCAATTTTTGACAGAAACCCACAAGTCTAAAAATATCTTTTTGCCCAAAAAGGACTTCAACTCCTTGCGCGCCAGCTTACCAGCCTCTTTTATCAAACGGCCCTGTTTCCCGATAACAACCTGTTTGTGCGTCTCTTTTGCAACCAAAATAAGGGCCTTTATGTACAATAGGCCTTCTCTTTCCTCCATTTGTTCCACAACCACGGCCAAGCCATGTGGTATTTCATCTTTTAAATGCCATAAAAATTTCTCGCGAATTACTTCCGCAACAAACAACTCAAGGGGCAAATCACTCTTCATATTTTGCGGAACAAGAGGCCTTTCAACCTCAGGAAGCAATTCGAAAAGCGACGACAACAATTCATCAACACCCTCATTTCTAATAGCAGAAACCGGCACAAAAAATTTAGCGATAGCGCTTAACTCCCTGACATAGGAATCAACGTATCCTTTTCCTAAATCTTTTTTATTCATGGCAACGACAATTGGAACACTTACTTGAGAAAGTGTATCTATAATAAAACGCTCTTCCTTGCCAATCTTATCTTGCAGATCAACCACATACAATACGACGTCAGCGTCATTCAAACTGGCAACTGCCGCGCTGGAAAATTGTCTGGACAAAAGCCCCCTTAATAAATTTATACCGGGAGTATCCAAAAACACGATCTGGCCTTGTTCTCCTGAATACACACCCTTAATCCTATTGCGGGTCGTCTGCGGCACATCGGAAACAATAGAGACCTTTTGGCCAATAACGGCATTAAGAAGGGTTGATTTTCCAACATTACACCTGCCTATGATCGCAACTATACCAGCTTTCATTATAATAATTCTTCCTTCGTAAATAAGGAAAACAAATCAAGACCTATCTCTTTCAAGGCATCGTCGGCGCCTTCCTGCCTGTTTACGACAACCAAGGCATTCTGTACGACAAAACCCTCATCCCTGAGGACATTTGATGCCTTTATAATAGAACCTCCACTCGTTGCAACATCGTCAACAACCAGAACCTGCTCGCCATCCTTAACATCCGGCCCTTCTATCTGCATGCGTTTGCCATGGGATTTAGGCTCTTTTCTGACCAAAAGGCCTTTAACAGGCCAGTTCTTGCCGCGCGACACGGCAGCAGCGCTTCCAACAATAGGATCAGCCCCTAAAGAGAGCCCCGCAACAACATGAACCCCCAATTCCTTCATCTTTTCCACGACTAAATCACCAATAATCCCTGCGGCCCTGCCGTCTAAAGTAATCTTTCGCGCATCAATATAAAAATCACTCTTCTTGCCGGAAGACAGGATAACCTCTCCTTTTTCAACGACGTTCAACAATAAATCCCTTAACTCATCCTTATCACTCATTCGTCTTCCTCTCTATCTGAGACAACACCTGCATAGCAAAATCCCTTGCAGCAGAAGGCCCGGAACCGGTAATCAAATTCCCGTCTTCCGACACAGGAGCTCCCGTATACCTTGCCCCTTTTTCCTGTATTTGTTGTGATGCGCCCTTCCATACAGTTGCTTCTTTGCCATCAAGCAGGCCGGCATTGGCCAGAATAACCGGTGCAAGACAAATAGCTGAAGTTATCTTTCCGCTATCATACGCCTTTTGAACCAGAGAGCGAACCTCTTCATCTTCAAAGTAAACGGTTGACCCGCTGCCTCCAACCAAAACAACGGCCACGTAATCATCTATATTCACCTCTGCAATCGTAATATCGGGAACGACCTCAGCCCCCAGCATCCCAACGCACTTATCTCTTACCTTTGAGGCTACGACGACTTCATATCCAGCCTTTTCAAATTCGGATTTCGGGACTAAAAGCTCTTCATCGCGAAAATCCTTCGGCGCGATAATCATTAAAATTTTACCCTTTGCGGCGAATGCTCTACTGCCGGCAATGGCCAACAACAAAAACAATATTACGGCAAACTTCATAACACCCTCCTTTATCTGCCACAACACTTCTTATATTTTTTCCCGCTTCCACAGGGGCACGGCGCATTTCTTGGTATCTTTTCTCCGGGTTTGGATACATAACCCTTGTCATTAAGTGCCGTATCCGACGGGCCGGACGTTTTTGCCTTCTGGGCATCAAAGACAGAACGCACTTTTCTTTGAACGTCTATCTTTACATTAAATATACGGGCAACTATCTCACTTTTCATGCTGTCCATAGTTGCAGAAAACATAGTAAATGCCTCCTGCTTATATTCTATTATAGGATCCATATTACCATAACGACGCAAATCTATGCTTTCCTTCAGGAGGTCCATTGAATGCAGATGTTCTTTCCAAGATTTGTCTATGACCTGTAAAACAGCCATTTTCATAAACTCAGCCAAGGCCTCTTTGTCTTCAACCGAATCAAACTTTTTCTCCAACTCTTCCTGCGCCTTGTCAAAACACAAATCTGCAATCTCATTTTTGTCTTTGCCTGCAAACGCATCCTCTGAAATATTTACAGAAAAGACCCGCTTCATCATTGATACCAATCCAGACAGGTCCCACTCATCTGAATGAACACCTGCGGGCAAATAAACCTCAACAGACGAATAAATAATCTCATCTGCCAAGTCCATAATCATATCTTTGAGTTCCTGAATATCTGCAAACAGGACATTTCTGCGCATAGCGTAAACCACTTCGCGCTGTTTATTCATGACGTTGTCCAGTTCCAACAGGTTTTTTCTAATCTCGAAATGATGGCCCTCAACCCGTTTTTGCGCAAGCTCTATTGATTTGCTTATCATCGGATGTTCCAGTCTCTCTCCTTCCTGCAGGCCCAGTTTTTCCATCATAGGGCCCAATCTATCAGACCCAAACAAACGCATCAAATCGTCGTCCAAAGCAACATAAAAACGGGACGACCCGGGATCTCCCTGCCTTCCTGAACGGCCTCTCAACTGATTATCTATTCGCCTGGATTCATTTCTCTCTGCGCCAATAACGTGCAAACCGCCAAGTTCCTTGACCTTTGCCTGTTCCTCTTTTGCCCTATCAAAAAACTCCTCTCTCATAGCATCAATCAGTCGTTGTTTTTCGTCCTCTGGCATATCCGAGTCCACTGTCTCTGCATAGGACTGCAACAAAAATTCTGGATTTCCACCAAGCAGGATATCCGTGCCACGGCCTGCCATATTAGTAGCAATAGTTATGGCCTTATAACGCCCTGCCTGCGCAACGATGTGCGCCTCTCTCTCATGATATTTGGCATTTAAGACCTCGTGAGGGATACCCTTTAGTTTTAACAAGTTGCTCAAATACTCCGACTTTTCAATTGACGTTGTGCCAACCAACACAGGCCGGCCTTTTGAATGCATATCTATAATTTCCTCAACAATAGCATTGTACTTTTCCTTTTGCGTTTTAAAAATAACATCTGGATAATTTTCGCGCCTCAAAGGTTTATTTGTCGGAATAACGACCACGTCTAAATCGTATATTTTGTTAAATTCCGCCGCCTCTGTGGCAGCTGTTCCCGTCATACCGGCAAGCTTCTTATACAACCTGAAATAGTTTTGCAAGGTAATCGTCGCCAATGTCTGGTTTTCCCGTTCTATCTGCACGCCTTCCTTTGCCTCAACCGCCTGATGAAGCCCGTCAGACCAGCGCCTGCCCGGCATAAGCCTTCCGGTAAACTCGTCTACGATAATCACCTTGCCGTCTTTTATTACATAATCAACGTCTCGTTTGAAAAGGAAGTGGGCCTTCAAGGCCTGATTAATATGATGCTTCAATTCCATCGTATCTATCTCATGAAGATTATCCACACCCAAAAGCTTTGCCGCCGCTGCCTCTCCTTGCTCTGTTAAATAAGCAGCCCTGGATTTTTCGTCTACAATATAATCGCCGGTTTCTTCCTTTGTCTCCTCATTTCTTTCTCCCCTGCGCAAATAAGGAATAATTTTGTTGATTTTATAATACAGTTCCGTTGATTCTTCTGCAGGGCCGGAAATAATAAGCGGTGTTCTTGCTTCGTCTATCAATATGCTATCCACCTCATCTACAATGGCATAATGAAGCTCCCTTTGAACCATATTTTCCCTGCGCACAACCATGTTATCCCGCAAATAATCAAACCCGAATTCGTTGTTCGTCCCATAAACTATATCGCAATCATAGACCTTTTCCCTGTCCCATGGCGGCAAGTCATGCTGCAAAATACCAACGGAAAGGCCCAAAAACTCATAAATAGGGCCCATCCATTCCGCATCGCGCCGAGCGAGATAATCATTAACCGTAACAATATGAACCCCTCTTCCCATAATGGCATTCAGGTAAGCAGGAAGGGTCGCGACAAGCGTTTTACCTTCACCTGTTGCCATCTCTGCTATCTTACCTTCATGCAAAACAAGGCCACCTATAATTTGAACATCAAAGTGTCTCATATTTAAAAGCCTTCGGCTGACTTCCCTGACAACAGCAAAGGCTTCAGGCAGGATTTCACGCAATGCCTTTTGCTCTGCCTTAAAAACAGATTGCTCATCATTGGCATCTGCGTGCTTTGCCACAAAATCCTTAACAAAGTTCCTGAAATGTTCTGTCTTAGATTTCAGTTCCTCATCAGACAATTCCCGAATCTCAGGTTCCAAGGCATTAACCTGTTCAACAACCTTTCTTGCCTTTTTTAACTGACGTTCATTATAGGTGCCTATTATCTTATTCAGTATAAAATTAAACATTTAAACCTCCATAATACAAAAAATAAAACCGTCTGCATCAAATCGTAAACCTAATTATATCACATAGACTGGATATTACGAAATTATAGACATGGCATATTGGGTCACAACAATGCCTAAAAATTTCTTCGTGGTTTTAGCAAAAAAACGTATTTGTTCTCTTTGTTTTTACAGAGCGAAAATTTACAAGAAAAGTCATTCCGTTTGCCAATCAGATACAGATGTGTTAGCTGGCGGGTTCAACTAAATAATCGCTTATATTCCTGCTTTCTATATCAAATCCTATTCCAAGTAAAATCACTTCCCGGCCAGAGCCTTTATATCTATCCGCATAGCCCTTTTCCTTTATCTGATCTAGGGCATCTTGGGCATTGTCCCCTATCTTCATCTCTATGATGTATACCTTATTCTCTAACTCCACTACTATATCTATCCTGCCCCTGTTTGTCCTCACCTCTGCCCCTGTCCTTAATCCCAAAAGGTGGAAAATCAAATACGCTGTTGTCTGATAATACTGCTCTTTATCCCTTATTCTGTCTGTGATATCATACGGCACATTGGCATATATCCTCTTTAACCACTCCATAAAACCCTCTATATCGCCTTCCTTAAGATAGGCCTGCGCATCATACTCTCCAATGGTATGGCTATCATCACCATAAATATATGCCTTTGCCACTGCGTTGATAAAGGCCTTCTCCACCTCGTAATT